>QZKN01000181.1 GCA_003598175.1 Candidatus Omnitrophota bacterium | reverse complement strand
TTTCCGGATTCCCAGCAACGGCTCCAAATCGTCGGGTGTGATCGTTTTTCCCGGTTTGCAAGCCGTGCATCGCAGCAGAAAGTTTTTCAGTTCGCGAACATTTCCCGGCCAAGGATACTGTGTTAAGGCGTCGATGGTTGCACGGGAAATTTGAGTCAACCCGGCAGGATCCAGTTCCTGCAACAAATGATCCACCAATCGAGGAATATCTTCCGTGCGTTCTCGCAATGGGGGGATATCGATGACGAACGCATTGATTCGATAGAATAAATCTTTACGAAAACGGTTGGAATCGACCAGTTGTTGAATTGGTTGATTTGTTGCAAAAATAAATCGATTGATATGGATCGATTCGGGTTTTGTCGAACCCACACGATTAATGATGGAATTTTCCAATGCCCGCAGTAATTTCGATTGAAGAGGCAGGGGCAGGTCGCCGATCTCGTCCAGAAAAAGCGTGCCGCCGTGCGCCAAGTGAAAGAAGCCGTCGTGTGTGGTCTCCGCGCCGGTAAATGCGCCTTTACAGTATCCGAATAAACCACTCTCAATCAAGTCGTGGGGAAAAGAGGCGCAATTCACGGGAATAAAATTTCCGCGAACCTGATGATTCGAGTTTGTATGGATGAGTTTGGCGACTTCTTCCTTCCCACTTCCCGTTTCCCCAAGGATGAGAACAGGCACCGAACTTGCCTGA
Organism: Candidatus Omnitrophota bacterium; assembly: GCA_003598175.1. Classification (GTDB taxonomy): domain Bacteria; phylum Hinthialibacterota; class Hinthialibacteria; order Hinthialibacterales; family Hinthialibacteraceae; genus SURF-12. Next base: position 136,107 of record QZKN01000181.1, on the reverse strand, counting down.
ATGAAGGTGATCCGATTCACGGTTTCGCGAATTTTTATGATATCCGGAGATTCTCCCACAAACATGGTATTTCTCGAATTATGTAATATAAATATCCGTGTTTCCCCCAAGAGAAGAAAAACCGCATCGCATCGCGTTAAAATTATGTAAATAAGTGAATTCTATTTTATTGTACGGAATATATCACAAATCAGTAACGTGATCAAGGGAATTTCTTTTTTATTTATTCTGAATCATCCGCGACGATCGTTTTTACTATAAAGCATACAAATCACTTTGTGATTCTTTTCCAATCGACGCTGGCATTTGTGTCGAATACGCTACCTTTTCGTTGGAAACGGACGTGCGAGAAGGACTGGCAGAAGGCAAAGAGGTTGTTTTCAAGCATCTCGTGGAACAGAGGCCACATTGATTATTACAAAAAATGGAGATACAAACGCTTCGTTGTGTTATATTAAAAAAATTGAAATTAGTATGGTTGCATTCATGTTGGGAATTATTCCTTTTCCCGCTGGATCAGATACCGGGTCAGAAGCCGTACTCCCGCGCCGGTCGCTCCGGTTTCGAAATAGCTGATATTCTTTTTCGGTTTGGCGGTTCCGGCGATATCCAGATGCGCCCATTTCTGCTCTCTGGATTTCCATTCGGCAAATTGTCGCAGAAATTCCCCGGCGGAAATGGTTCCTGCGCACTTTTCTTCTCCCACATTTTTGATATCGGCGATCTGACTTTTCACATGGTCCTGTAATTCCGCATAAATGGGCAATTCCCATACGCGATCGTCGGTGCGGTCCGCCGCGTGCAGGAGCGACCGGGCGAGTTCGACGTTATTCGCCATCAATCCGGTGTATTCATATCCCAACGCGAACACCACTGCGCCGGTCAGTGTAGCGATATTGATGATGGCGTCCGGTTGATACTGCTCCGCAATATAGCTGTTGGCATCGGCCAGAACCAACCGCCCTTCCGCGTCGGTATTGCCGATTTCGACGGTCTTGCCGCAATAGCTGACAATGACGTCGCCGGGTTTATAGGATTTCGAGCCGATGGCGTTTTCCGCAAAACCGCAAACGAAATAGGCGTTGCATTTCAAGTTCAGGTGGATGGTATTATATAACGTCCCGATGACGGCGGCGGCTCCACACATGTCCATGCGCATGTTTTCGATCGAACCGGTCGATTTCAAATTCAAACCGCCGCTGTCGAACGTGAGGCCTTTGCCGATCAAGGCCGTAAACGGTTCCCCTTCCTTGCCGCCGCGATACGTTACGATCACCAATTTCGGTTCCCTGGCGCTGCCTTGATTGACGGCGAGATGAAGGCGCAGGCCTTTCTTTTCAAGTTCCTTGCGATTGAGGGTTTCGATGGCGCAGCGGGAATCTCCTTCGATCACCTCACGAATCTTGTTTTCGAGAAAATCCGAATCGGCGATGTCCGCGTTTTCATTGGCCAAATCCCGCGCAAGGTTGACGCCGTCGCAGACGGTGGAAGTGGAACGAACCACATCACCATGTCGGGTTTGAATCACAAAATCGAACTCGGATGGATCGGGAACATCGTCGGTGTTCGTCATATATTTCGTCCATTTGTACAATCCCAACTTGATCCCATTCACAATCGCCATCACAGTGAATTCACTGTCCGTAAAGGGGATGATTTCCACAGTCTTTTTTAAAGAAAGTGGTTTTGTCTGTAATGCGGATTTGGTGAGTTCACCCAATTTTCGAGTGGAGATCGCTTCCGGTTCATTTCCTAATCCGACCAGAACGCCAACCTTGTTTCCCTTCACGAGAGGAAGGATTTCATCCACTTTTCCTAGAAAAATATCCGCTGCAACGGCTTCCTGAATGTGGGATTGCAGATCAACGTCGGGAATTTGTATGTTGCGGAAAGAACTGGTAAAAACGATATATTGATAAATATTTTTCTGCCCAACAGTGTAGGTTTGAATTTTCATGGGAAAGAATCCAGTAGTCAGTAGTCAGTAGTCAGTATTTTTTCAGCTGGAATTTATCCGAAATTAATGTTATATCATGTGACGGAGTTTATCCTTTGTATGGGTGAATCCAAGGTTCGCGATAGGGACGTTTGAGAAGAGCGGCTGCTTTTTCACAATTCGTGATCTGCTTGGTTTTTCGATCCCAGACCACTTTCGCCCCCGTTGAATAGGCAATCATCCCCAACTGCACGGCGGCGGTGGATTGGAATGCGTCTTCCGGCGTGCATAAAGGCTGAATTCGCCGGCGCACAGCCTGCAGGAAATCGGCCATGTGCAAAGCGCCGGCGTCGGTTTGGGCTTCCATTTCGCGGCGTTCCTGATTTCGTTCCTTCGGGATGACCACCCATTTATTGTCCGAAACAAAAATGGTTTCTTTCTCGCCATAAAAAAGGATCCCGTTATTGATTTCGGGCGCGAATTCGGTCGCGCCGAACATGCGGTGCCGCCAAACCACCGGACACTGATCGAAATCGAAATGCGCGGTGAGAATATCGGGCGTGGTGATCTGATCCTTAAAATAATAGATCCCGCCGGCTGCCTGCACGTTGTAAGGCATGGATTCCCCTAAAATCGTACGAATCGCATCGATCCAGTGGATTCCCCAATCGACCATATGACCGTTGCCGTATTCTTTTTCCAGCCGCCAGGCGAAATGGCTGATCTGCGGGCAATAACCGAGTCGGGGAGCGGGACCGCACCACAGATTCCAATCGAGTGATGAAGGCGGCTCTTGCACGGTGGTATCCAGTATATTGGATTTGTAATGGATTTGCGCGTCGACTTGAATGATTTTGCCGGCGTTGCCTGCCTGGATGTACTGTTTCGCGGCCTGAACCGCTCCGCTTTGCCTTCTCTGAAAGCCGATTTGAATGATGCGGCCGCATTTCTGCGCCGCGTCCACCATCGCCTGGCCTTCGCGGATGTCATAAGCCAGTGGTTTTTCGCAATACATATCGAGACCTTTTTCGCAAGCGGCGATGAAAGGCAGCGCGTGCCACTGCGGCGGAGTGGAGATGATCACGAAGTCCAAACCTGGGGTTTCCAACAGTTCGCGATAATCTTTAAAGGTTTTCGGACGGCGTCCCTGCAGTTTCTCGGTTTCGTCGGCGTTCTTCTGCAAATGCTCGCTGTCCACATCGCATAATGCAATTGCTTCCACACCGCCGATCTTCAACGCCGCTTTCAGATCAACCATACCATACCATCCGCAGCCGATCAGACCGAATTTCAATTTCTTGTCATTTTCAGCGGAATGGGCAAGATGGCTTATGGCAATGGAACCGGCGGCCGCCGATCGTAAAAATGTACGCCGTTTCATGTTTTTCATCGTTTTTCCTTTCTTTATTCATCAATTTGGTAAAAATATATTGAAAAAATCTCTCCATTCCTTTATAAAAAGGTCGTGATGGATCAGCTTAATGGAAAACGGGGAAAAAAACAATCTTGAGAAGATCAAATGATCAAATCCGCGTTTACGTTAATCGAGTTGTTGATTGTGGTCGCGATCGCCGTGCCGAATTTTCTCAACGTGCAGGTGCGGGCCAAGTTCGCGAGAATTTCCGCGGAGTGATCAATCTATTCGCGATCTGGGTAGACATACTACGGCAGGTTTGCAATATGTGTATAACGCCTCCAACGGTTTAAATTCGAATGGAGATATTATCGCCACACGGGGCAGGCCGATCGAATGATAATTATGTTCAAATGGATTTTTAAGCTTGACAAGCCCCATATTTCCATGAGATGATCTTAGTGCACTAAGATTGTGCACAAATCGCAATGATGAAGGAGTAAAAAAATGCAGAAAGCAGTATTTGGTATCGGGGTATTATTTGGAGCGATTTTGTTGGGTACGATTCCCGTTCATGCGCAAGGTGTTTTCGACAAAACCGTGGACTGGCCGATTATCGGCAGCGCGCATGTGGAAGGCAGCGTCGTCGTAACCGGATCCGGCGCGAATACGCTCTATCTGGTCAAAGGAAACGGTGAATTCGGAGTTCGCATCGAGACCGACTACGGATACGGTCTCGCGGGCGACGAAGGATTTTTCGTCTATACCGATAAAACCGGCAGTTGGTCCATGCAAGGACGATTGTATCCCTTTTACGGCCAATGCGCATTAATGATCCGCGAAACCGGCGACGATCCGACCGCCAATTTCTATTCGGTGGAAATGGAGAATGTCGGCGAATCCGCCAGCGCGCTGTATCGCACACGAGCCGGCGCCAGCGGCAATGTCCGTATCCAGATCTTTGACGCAGAAGGCAATCCGATCCAGGATGAAGGCGATGGATTGTGGTTTCGCGTGACGCGCGTCGAACCGGTTGACGTGTTTTTCGGGGAATATTCTCCCGACGGGCAAAACTGGTTCATCGCCGACAGCCGCGTGATCCGCTGGCCATCGGACACGGCGGCGTTTGGAATCGCCGTGGGCAGCGGCGGCGACAATGATGCGTTGGGCGAAGTGGAAGTCAGCAGCGTCGCGTTCGTCTCCACACCGCCGGTTGCGCTGCGCGTTATCTCCCAACAATCCTATAAAGGTGGAGAAACACTCGACGTGGCGGTTAAAGTCTACGTTTCCGGCCAGGACCGCTCCACCGCCACCGTGTTGGAAACGCCTCCATCAGGCTGGACTGCAAGTGAGATCAGCAACGGCGGAACCATCGCCAACGGTTCGATCCAATGGAGGTTAAGCAATCTCCCGGTCGGCGAAACCGTAGTCACATACAAAACCACCGCTCCCGCCGCGCCGGCCGATTTCGCCATCTGGTCGGGAAATGTCCAGGAAAGCGTAAACATTCTCGGCCCCACAACCTTGCCGTTTCTTGACTTGACCGGCGGCGACCGGCTCATGGACGGCCTGGTCTTGTATTACACCTTCAACGAAGGAGAGGGACTCACGGTCCACGACACTTCCGGCTTCGGCGAACCGATGAATCTGACGATCGCCGATCCGACCCGAATCGAATGGGGACCCGGCTATTTGGAAACCACGGGCGTGAATCACATCGAATCAAGCGGCCCGGCAACCAAACTCATCAATGCCTGCAAGGCGTCCGATGAGATCACCATCGAAGCATGGCTGAAAACTTCCGATATTCGTCAAAATGGGACCGCCCGCGTGATCACCTGTTCGATCGACGCGGTGGACCGGAATTTCACGCTCGGACAAGGCCACTACGGCTCAACCGGCGACCGCTTCGAAATCCGCCTCCGTACGGATATCGATCCGAACAATCTCAAATTGGTCACATCCTTATGGTCCAATGAGGGAACGTTGACCGAAGCCCTTACCCATGTCGTTTTTGTTCGCAACGATTTATGGGAATTGTACGCCTACGTCAACAACGAATTGGTGGGATTGAACGCCGACCCGGTCGTGAACGGCAGTTTCGCGTCGTGGGATGACACGTTCAAGTTCGGCTTGGCCAACGAAGTCTCCGCCGACCGCGGCTGGCTGGGACAACTTCATTTGGTTGCCTTGTATAACCGCGCGCTTAGCGCTCAGGAAGTGTCGCAAAATTATAACGCCGGCCCGTTCGTGGATGATGATGTGGTGGTTTCGAATTGGGAAGTGTTCTGATTTCGATCTACTTCTGTTCATCCATCCAAGTCGGATAAGAGAAAAGGCCATCACAACATGTGAGGGCTTTTTTATCCGTTCCAATTTCGATTGCCTCTGTAATGTCCTTGATTGCCTCTCACATCAGGCAGCTTCTACCGAGATGAATGCCATCCATTCTTGTATCGAGTACCTCCAGGTTCTTGAGCAATTCTTTCACTTTTCCTTATTTTATCATAAAGATAAAACAGGAAACATATTGACATCATAGTTATGTATACTTAAATGTATACATAAACGAATACCGATAAGGATGATAACAATATGGCGACTCTCACGGTGCGCATAGAAGAAACTACCCACAAAACGCTGCGGGAATTATCTGAAAAATCCGGAGAATCCATGCAATTTTTGCTTTCCAAAACCATTGAAGAGTATCGGCGAACAGCATTTTTGGAATCAGCAAATCAAGCCTATGCCAGACTCCACAAATATCCCCAAAAATGGAAAGAAGAACAGCAGGAACGCACCGAATGGGATATCACTCTCAATCATGACTTGGATAACAAATGAATAGTAATAAACAATACGCTTTCACATTGATCGAGTTACTCATCGTCGTCGCCATCATCGGCATCCTGGCGGCCATCGCCGTTCCGAATTTCCTGAATGCGCAGATTCGAGCGAAGGTGTCGCGGACGTATGCGGACGAGCAGGCCTTGTCTACGGCGTTGGAGATGTATCATTTGGATATCGGCGCTTATCCACCGGAAGATTTTCAGGGAAATGAAGTGCGGAATTTCACCAAACTGGTACGGTTGACGACTCCGATCGGTTATATGTCGAGCATCCCCGGCGATCCCTTCAATCAAATCTCGGATTCTCCGAGTTTTCCCGAGCCGCCAATTCCCTATGCGACTTATCATTACACCACCAGCAATGACAGCCGCAATACGCCGCACATCAGCTGGTGGAGACGCTATTCGTGGAATCTGATGGGGTATGGACCGGATCGGGATCCTTCCCTTTGGCAATCGCTTGATTATGACGCAACGAATGGATTGGTGAGTTGGGGAAACATATTATTGTGGGGGCCGGGAAACAGCCGGATTCCACCGTGGGGAACGTGAAACGACACGACGGGACTGGAATTCAAGGTTTACGAACCACCTCGCCATTGCATAAATTTTCGACTTCGATTTGATAATCCGCCGGAACATCCATGCGATACACAAACTTCCCTTCTTCTTTCCACCATTGCATGGAAATCCTTCCATCGCCGATCGGCAGGCTGCCTTCACACCAATCCATCGCCAAATCCGTGAGCCTTATTTTGATTTTTTTATGAACCGAATCGATGCGATACAAACCCAACACGTCGCGATACAATGTATGCACGATGTGCGAAGCGAAACCATGATTGCAGCTGGCGTACGCGCCAACATTTTCCCACAACGTTCCGGTTCGTTCAGCCATATACAAATTGTAATCGATGGATTCGTCCAATATTTGCTGGCAACGGCCATAACGAGAAAGAATTTCCAACCGCAAAACGTTTCCTATGAACGCGTTGGCTTCGTGAATTTCCGTAAACGCCTTCGTTTGCTTCCGTTTCGGCCCGAATTGGGTGGCGAGATTGTTCCACAATGTTTCGTGGGTGGTGGGATTGGCGATGTCGAAGAAAAAGGCGAAATATTGGCAGACTTCCGTACGGTTGCGCGTCGGTTTCAGCTCGCCTTTCTCGCGTACGGCATTATCCACAAAAAATTCGCCGTCGAACGATTGTTTGCGGATCGTTTCCCGAATGCAATCCGCCTGTTCGAGCAGGTGCGAATCTCCATATATACGACCTGCAGCCGCCAGCGTCGCCGCATATAGCATGTTGGACGGATAATTGACGTCCTGCACGAATTGGTTTGCCGCCGACCATTCCACAAACACCCAACTTTCCAATTTTTCCAATAGTCCATCGCTATTTTTAAATTTTTTAAAATAATCAAAGAGGCGGTATACCTTCGCTTTCAAGTCATCGATCATATCGTGGTCGCCGCTACGCGCCGCATATTCCTCCAACTCCACCACAAACCACAACGCCCAATTGGGGATGAACACGCCGTCGTTGTGATCGGCGGGATAGCACATCGACAGCATCTCATCCGGCAAATACGCAAAACGATCGGGCAGCAGATAATTCTCATAAAAATTCTTCTCGATCGTCGCATCGCCGCTGAAATCGAACGCAACGCGGGATGTGAAAAAACTGTCGCACAGCCACCCGGCCCGTTCGCGTGAAGGGCAGTCCATAAAAATGTCCACCGCATTTTGACGAAACGTTTCCCTTCCCGCCACGAAGAGTTGATTCAAACGGCGGTCGCTGCTGCTGAAATGCGCCTGCCAGACGTCCGGATTGACGTATTCGCGCAGATAGATATCCCCGACCTTGCATTCCCCCTCTATCACGATGATTTTCAAATACCGCAGAGTGTAGGGTTCAAACGATTCCAGCGCATAGGTTCCGGGTTCCAGTTCATATGCGATGATGTTCACGCAGGATAAACGCTTGAAATCGACGTCGCCGTCCGACAACACTTCATCGAACGTAAAATAGAGTTTCGTTGGTTGTGCGCAGGAAACGGCAGCGCCCAAAAAACCGGTCAGGTTGGTTCCGAAATCCAAAATTCGATACGAATGGCTCGTTAGGGAAAGACTTGTTCTTTCCAATAGCTCATTGAATTCATTTGTAGGAACCGATTTGATCTTCTGCAACTCGATAGAGGGTATCACAGCGAGTTCGTCTTCCTGAAATCCGCCTAAATTCGGGCCAATGCCCGTCAAAGCGCGGTCTTTCCACAACCGTTCCGGTTCGAAACCTGTTTGTATCTCACCGGAGGAGATTTGCCACACCGCCGGCCGCTTGAAAAAGTCGGCAAACGGAATCCGCCGGGGCAACAATTTCTTCTCGTCCTGTACGGAACAGTCAATGGTTTCAAACGGAGCGGAACGATCTTTACGCCAGGCGTCATCATTCGGCGCAAGGCGATACACTTCCGTAAACGGTCGCTGAAAACTATACCGTTGCACCTTCCGTACCCGCTCTTTTAAAATCCCCACCTGAAAATAAGAATGATCGCCAGCAGTAGAAGCGACCACACGACCATCGACAACGATCTCCGCCTGTAAAAAAGCAGGTTGATCAAGCAGATAAAAACTATTGACGTTATAACCGGCGACTTCGATGGCCAAAAGATTCTGGCCGGCAGTCACGTTTCCGCTCAAATCCAAATGATCCACGCGATAATAGCCATGCGGACCGCGCGCGGGACCGTGCCCGACAAATACTCCGTTCAAAAAAATACGATACAGTGAAGAGCCGGCAAGTTGTAACGTCACCTCCGCGTCTTCAGGCGCTTCAAAAACCGTGCGAAAACCAACAAAAAGATTTCGTTCCCCCTCCAATCCATTCGGCCAGATGGGCCGCGCTTGTATAAATCCCTTTTCTTCCTGCGCCAGACAAATGGAAGCAAATGTGACAAGTAGTAAAATTGCAAGATTTATTTTTTTCATAATACACTCTTCCTTTCGAACAGAAAAACTCAGACATGGATGAGATACCTTACGAGAGGATTGGAAGGCATGTCAAGTCGCGGTTATGAGAATCGGAGCGCGAATTTCCTGTCCGCATCATTTCAATTCTCCGGCGTGTAAATCCTCGCGCTCTGGCTCATGATTTGTGCTAATATGAAAAGAGAAGCGTAAATGCGGAATTGTTTTCAAAAGAAATCCAATCGTGAAAAAGGACATAGTCAAATGAATACGAACGTTCTGTTCACTCTCTCGTTGGTTCTATTTTCACTACACCCGTTTTCATCAGACACGTTGGCGGATCAATTCGCGACGACGGAAGACGGGCGCAAGGTTTTACTAAAAGATGATGGAACCTGGCAATACGTTCAAGAGGCGGCGCACAAAGTCATCGGGAAATCGGATACGGAAAAAGCCGTTCTCCTGAAAGAAAAAGAGGACAGACTTCTGATTTATGTGGGATCGGGAAATTGGAAGTCGGATGTATTGGAAGCGGATGGGGATGTTGTCCGCTTGCGTTGGAAAGCCGAAGAGCCGGTCGATTCCATCATCAAATTCGCTTTGGTTGAAGAGGGCCAGGGAAAACCAATCAAAACGTTTATGAGTTTGATCACGAAGGATTTGACGGAAAATCAGTTTGAACTGGGGAAAGGAAAGTACACACTCAAATTTGAGACAAAGGCGAAGGAATGGACTTTCTATGTTGAAGGACTCTATGGTCCGCAATTTTTCGTTCCTTATATTGTCAAAAAGGGCGACACCCTGGCTTCTCTTGCCGAAAAGCATGAAGTTCGTTCTGAATTGCTGCGACGAATCAACCACTTGGATGCAGACAAGGAAATTCGGGAATGGCATAAGATTTGGATACCTTCACAACCGGAAAAAGAGAACGTCAGGAAGGATTAATAAAATGGATTGACGCCGTTATTTACACCTTGGGGAATCCATCGAGGCTTACAAACCCATGCCTTCCGCGACTTCGTCGACATTTTTCACCCATACTCCCACGCTGCCCAGTCCGTGAAGCGAGGTCGGAACGTCAAGCAAAACCCGTCCTTCCCCTCGATATAAGATTTCCGCCAGAGGGAAGAACAGCCATTTCCCTTCCGCGTGCACCCACAATCCTTTCACTTTATTGGCGGTTTCCAGGTTGCTCTCCAGGAATTTTTTGTGGATGGTTCTCGCCCGTTGCATCGCTCGTTCCTGCGCGTCCTTCATATGGCGCAACCGTTCCTGCCGTTTCTTTTCCACAAAAGCCTGCCAGGCCCGTTCGACCTGATTGACGTACATCCATTCCCATTTGCCATACCAGCTTGTATTGCCTCCTCTCTTCCAGGTTTCCCACAATCCCTGACGAACTCCCCACGGCGCGCCTTTCGGTCCCCATTCCGGATCGCCTTCCTGAAATCCTAGCGGAGTCGTTCCTTTCAGGAGAAGCAACGGCAAACAGGTTTCAGGCAAAGGGATGCCTAAAAATTCCTCAATCACCTCCCCGCCTAACTCTTTTGCTATTTCTTTGAGTAGATTCGTTCCCATGGGATCGATATTCAAAACCGGATTTCCCACTCCATATTGATAGGGATTGAGCTGCATGGGATCGTGAATCTGCGGCCAGACGGGATCTCGCGAAAGGAAACGCCCGGCGACGGCGTCGTAATAGCGAGCCCTCATGTGATAGAGAACGCCATCGACGCCTTCCTGTCGAACGCCCCATTTTCCGACATATGTAAAGGGCTGAAGAGACGTTCCCGCGTGTTGCAATAAGAGCCCATACTCACTGTACGCGTATGAATCCGTTACCGCGCCGTTTGGATCGGTCAGGGCCATGGTCGATCCCAAATGATCGAAGTGATAAAAATAGACCCGATTGCCGTCGGCGGCGTCGATCATGTATACCAATTCTCCGCGCGGAGTCCAAACATAATAGCGCAAATACGCGCCGGTGGTTTCGTCTTTCTCAGCCACGATCGGATTGAGTGGAATGCCATAGTTATATTCATAGACAATTGACTGGTTGTCTTCCGTTCGACGGATCAAATCGTCCATTCCATTGTATTGAAGCGTGACGTCGTTGATCCCGATCAGCCGCCCCGGGCCATCCCAGCGGAACGAATAATCCGGCGCGGAGGTGAGGCGGCCGATTGCATCGTATTGATAATTGTCGCGATCGATTTGGGACGAGGAGTCGAACGCAAACGAATCGTTGCGGCTTCGCAGGGCCAATCCGGGATCGATGGGCGACGCGACGGATGTCTGCGTAATCGTCCCGGCGTCGTCCCACGTATACTGCAAATCCAGGAACGAGCCGCTCTGAATGCGAACCAGCCGACCGGCCGCATCCCATGAATAGAGAGTAGGGATTCCATTCGAACGGGACAGCTGCGTGAGCTGCCGGTCACGATCGTAAGTAAAATCGATTTGCGCGCCGGTGAGGCTGTCCGTAATCCGATTGAGCAGTCCGGTGGTTGAATCATAGGAATAGGCGACGGTGAATGCGGCGTCGTTGTACGATACGGATGCGAGTTGTCCATCGGGATTGTAGGAGGCGTGGAACAAAGAAGTGTTTGATTTTGTGCTTGTTATATTGCCTTCCGCGTCGCGAACCAACGTCAGGTTATCGGTCGTGAGCAATCGACCCAATGCGTCATACGTATACCGGAAATCCGTTCCATCCGACCAGACGCTACGGCTGGCATTGCCGACGATGTCATACGTCGTATTTAACGTCACGCCGCCCGGATAATCGATATGGTTTCGTCGACCGCGATTGTCATAATTCATCTGCCAATAATTTCCCCGCGGATCCGTCATACTTTTCAATCGTCCCATCGAGGTATAGCCGAGAGTCCACTGTTGCCCATTCAAATCGGTAATATGAGTAATGTTACCAAGTCCATCGCGCGTAAATTCCGCACTTCCGATTCCCGAAATTTCCACACCGGTCAACAGGCCGCGACTGTCATACGAAAACGAGTTGGTCTGAGATTTGGGATTCGTGATTTCGACCAGCCGGTTCAAACGATCCCGTGAAAACGAATAGGTATTGCCAAGGGGATTGGTCGAGGCCGTCACAAATCCCAGCGCATCTCTCTGCATTGTAATTCGGGAACCGAGTGGAGACGTTTTTGTAATCAAGTTGCCTTCCCCATCGTAACTCATGGACCAGGTTTGATCGCCTTGCCTCATTTGACTCAAACGTCCCTGATTGTCATAGCCATAATTCGTGGCAATCCCCGCCGCGTTGGTGATGCTCGCCACACGTTCCATGCCGTCATACGCAAAAGTGGTTTTGTTGCCCAGGCGGTCCGTGATTTGCACGAGACGATCCATCCAATCGTATGCGTACAACGTTTGTTTTCCGATTGGATCGGTTTCCGCGATGACGTTTCCGTTGGCGTCATAGGTGAAGGTATAGGTTTGTCCCAGCTCATTCGTCGTTGCGATCATCCGATCGTTCCCATCGTATGTGAATTGCAAGAAGGAACCATCGGGATTCGTGATCCGCGTGACTCGTTTATAAACATCATATTCATATCGAACCTGTCCCAAGTCGGAATCATACCGAGTCGCCAACGTCATATCCGGATGATAGGTATAGGTGACGGCGCCTCCCGCCGGATTCACTTCCGTGAGCATCCGCCCCTGCTCGTTGTAGGTATAAAACCACTGATTGCCCGCCAGATCGTACCAGATCTGAGGATTCCCGTTGTCGGTGTATGCGAATCGTTCGTTGGTTCCATCGGGGTAATCCATTCGCGTCAGATCATAAACGGTAAAAAGCACTTGTTCCTGATTTTCCATATTGGTAAGGGTACGATTCCGCTCCGTATAGGTGTACCGATTGCTATCCCCCTTCGCGTTGGTAACCGATGCAAAAAGTCCGGTTGGTTCATGATAGGTCACAGCCGTCGTTCCGCCCAATCGGTCAACAACGCCGGTGATTTGTTCCCGCTCGGAATCGCTGAGGAAATCGATGCTTTGGGCGTTGGCATCCTTGATCTCGCTTACCACTCTCGTTTGATGGTCGTGTTGGAACGTTCGACGCGTGTTGTCGGGAAGAGTCATGGTGAACTGACTGGTTTCCTGATAGGCTTCATATTGATTGGCAAAAAGCGTCGTTCGATTGCCGTACGCATCGGTTTGCGTATACACCACTCCATGCGTCGGGTAATTGTTGTTGTATTCCTGGGTGTAGGGGACATTCCCGTTCGGCAGGGTTTTGGACGTAATGCGTTCCTTTCCGGAGTAGGCAAAACGAGTGGTATTTCCCAGAGGGTCGGTGATGGAGCGCAGAACGATGCCATCCGTATTGTCCGCTGGATTGCTCTCATACGTCAACGTGACCGTTCGTCCGTTTTGATCTTCAATTTTTGTCAGAAAGGGAAGCGTCGTCGGATTGCCGGAATCCTCATACGTATAATTCTGATAGGTAAATCGCAATTCCCGTCCCCATCCATCGTGGATACGGTCGGGACCACGATTTTCCAGGGACCCGTCGGTCGGATTTTCGAACCGCAGACGATTCCCGTTTCGATCTTCGATATAGACTAAAAATGCGTTGGCAATCTCCGCGTCATTTCGCACTTTTTTAAAAACGTAAATCCACTGTCGGATCGGATCGAGCATATAGTAATAGTCGTCCGTTTCCTTCAATTGATAACGAATGCGCTCGATGGCAAACACTTCCCATTCTCCGTTTGTTTGATGAAAACCGATTTCGTTTCCCAGGCCGGTTTCGATGTGGATTTGCGGAGACGGCAAAGCGGCCGATTGATCGCGCGTCAATGTGATGCGATGGTTGGCTGCAAATCGGGGCGCCAGACCATCCGGAAAGCGTTTCTCGTCAACCTGCGAGCCATAATACAACTGAAATTTCAGTGGAAACGTTCCGCCCAGATTGAGAAAATCCAGAATGAAAAAGTATTCGCCCGTGGCCATGTTGATGGGATCGCGATTTTTCACCGCTGTCTTACTGTCGCCGCTTGTCACCTTGCCACTTTCCTGACGGGGAGTAGGGGTAATAGTAGGAACCGGCGTAGGAATTCTGGTTGAACTGGGCATACTGCTATCCCCATTTACTTGTACGTTAAAAAAAGGAAATACGGTAAATACCATCACGTAAAAAAGTATCGGATTCCATCGCTGTGCAATCATGGGTATTTATCCTTTCTACCGTCGAAGAATGTGATCGGTTCGAAAAAACACGAATACACCTTGCACTCTTCAGGACTGACGTACAGCTGTAACAAAATTTTATAGTCCAAAAACGGTATGAGAGATTTGTGCGTAATCAGTTTTAGTCTATCATAAAACAATTGGGTGGTGATTTTCAATCCTACTAAATGGTTTTGCCATATTTTTTACGCATTTACACTTCAAAATCCACATGAGTGTAAAAAAACATAACATCTCATTCTCTGCAATCCTGAATCCACGCATTGTGCGGCAATGGCGCTGCTGTCTACGTTTTTTCAGGATATTATCGAAATCAGAAATAGGATAGGGAGGCATGTGCGCGGGTATCCTGTATGTGTTGTTTGAACCCTTCTGGGATCCTCGTTTGTACGAAACATCCCGTGACTGCAAGAATACGACTAATTCTATGGTAATACGAATTCGCAACCAGAGATCCGTAAATCGGCTGCATCCATATAAAAATAGTATTTCTTTTTTCAACGGATACCAGGAAACGAAAAAAATAAAAACCTTTCCCCTAATTCACTTTCAATTCCTGCGGAACCGAAACCTTCTGCACGTCGGGATTATAATATTCATAAACTTTCGATTCCGGCGCTTTTGCAACCATCGGCAGCGTCGCCTTCATCGGAATATCCAGTGAAATTTCCTGCCCGCCCTCCATCGATTCGATGTAGATGAGCAGCTGGCGGCTCATGATGGTGAATTTGGCGATTTTGCCTTTTGTGACGTAATCGTCGAGCGCCGGCTGGTCCGCACGAAAACCGGGCGGAATCCCCACATCGATCATCACCATCTCCACCCGTTGCCGGCGAACGTTCTTCGCTTTGACCTGACAGATGACGGTGTCATTACATCGTAATTCGGAACGGTCGTACTCGACGTTGATGTCGAATCCGCCGGGTGTATCCTTGCGTTTCCCCTCTTTCCACGGAGTAAAATACTTTCCCACAACCTGATAAAGCAGACTGCCTTCGCCGTCCAGCGTCACGTCAACGCGATTTTCGCCTTCCCGAAGAAATTTCGTCGCGTCCACTTGTCGAAAGATATCGGAATATTCCGGCGTGATCCTGATTCGCTCCGCTTCTTCGCCGTTGACGGAAATCACGACGGCGGCGGCGATCTTTTCCGTGCGTTTGCCGAGCGATTCCACCATCGCTTTCAGCGCCAAAACCGTTCCGTGCGTGGTTCCCCACGTCCCGTTCGGATCCTTTTTCTCGATCAGCCAATTCAGCGCCTTGCCCATTTCCGCGCTGAAGCGTCCGTCGTCGATCAAGGCGAGGATGGCCCAGGCGGTGGTTTCGATCGAGGCGTTGTCGCCGCGCGCGAAACTCATGCTGGCGTCGGATTTCCAATACATATTCTTGCCTTCGAGCGTTCCCATATCCACCAGGCGGCTGACGCAACGTTTCGTCGTGGCGTGTTCGGGCGACAGCGCCAGCAACGCGTTGCAGAGAATGGACAGCGTGTAGGCGTCTTTCGCTTTCCCCGCATTCGCGCGCAAATACTCATCCGTTTTTTGCAAAGCGCTTTTTGCGTCGCTTTTCGCCAGCGCCAACGCAATGTATGCGGTAGCGAGCACTTTATTGTCCTGAATGTTGCGCCACATTTCCGCATGAGCGTAATGCTCATCGGGATCCCAGCTGCCGTCGGCGTTCATCTGCCCCAGCAGCCAATTTTTAGTTCGCTCGATCACGTTTTGATCGATCGGATACACGTGGTTCATGTCCAAAAATTCCATCAACCCATATGCGGAAAGAATGCGCGTCGCGGGCGGGCTGCCGAATACCTGAAAACCGCCGCCGGCGATTTCAAACGTCAATAATCGTTGATACCCAAGATTGATATACTCCCGCGCCTTCATTTCAATCGCCGGCGTGACGCGATCCGTGTCCTGCATGTATTTCAGCGCCAGAATATTCGGGTACGTCGTGGAACTGGTCTGCTCGAAGCATCCATACGGCATTTGCAGTATCGCATCCAATCCTTCCACCACCTGGCTGAAGACGCCGGGATAGATTTTCACGAACAGTTTGTCCGCGCCGGCGATACGCTCCGCCGGAAACGTCAACTGTTCGGAAATCATCCCGCGTAAACGCCCGTTGCGGTTGATGAAGCGCGCCTCGCCGTTCGGGCGCACCTCGATATCGCGGCCGATGGCGTCGCTGTCTTCCGATCCCCACCCATACACCGTCAGCGGCTGTTTGCCCAGACTTTTCGCGCAGATGCGGTAAGAAACCGACGTCACTTCGTTTGCAGCGATTTGAACATGGCGCTTAAAATCCCCTTCCAACAGTTCGAACCACGGCGCCTGCTCCAGCGATACCTCCACCTCCTGTGGTTTGGCCAGGTAGTTGTAAACCGCGACGGGGATGGTCACTTCATCGTTTTGAATCAAAGCAATTGGCAGGTCCAAATCGATAAAAAAAGGCTTGAATACCTTCATCGCCGCGGTGGCGTCGCCGATCGCCCCGTTTTTCGTATTCGCCATTGCCGACATGCGCCAGATTGTGATTGAATCCGCCGCCGGCAGGTTCAGCGCAATCACGCCGTTGTTGTTGGTAATCACTTCCGGCGTGTAAAACAGTGTTTCCGGGAAAAAGCGCCGCACGCGCACCGCTCGTTCTTCCGCTTTTTTTGCCGCAAGACCTGTTGCTTGAGGTTCAGCCGGTTTTAATTCTTTTTCGATTGCCTGTGTGATGACGTCCACCTCGAGTTTCAGATCCTTCAATGCTTCTTTCGCAGCCCGTTCCACCTCTTTTTTGTCAAGCAATCCGCCAATCATCAAAGGTTCTTTTGAAGCCAGCTGCGTGTATTCATCAAGATTAATGTCTTGATCAATTTTTTCATGCGAGCGAGTCGGAGTTAAATGGTTAAAATCATACGTTTCGATGTTAGCGATTACCGATCTGCCCATTACACTGGATTTATTCGTTGGTTCACTACTATCATTTCTAATACTATTATAGAATAATCTGGTTTCCGGCGCACTTTGCGCTTCGCTTAATACCTGAAAATCATCGGTTGGAATACCTAATGACATTACTGTATCATTAACGCCATTGACATTAAATGTCGCTTTGACATCCTTCGGCTTACCCGGCATTGGCGGTTGTCCCGGCATCGCCCCCATTCCCCCCATCATTCCCATTCCCCCCATGCCTCCCATATCCCCCATTTTTCCTGATTCGGGACCATTGGCCATCATCCCCATTCCCCCCATCATTCCTCCCCCGACAATTCCTTGACCTGCCCATTCCGCCTCGGCAAGTTTCTCTTCAATTACTCCCACTCCCTTTTTCCCAAATGCGAGATCTTCCCCACGCACGCCTCTTGCTCTAACCATCATGGGAACTCGGCGAAATTCATCCATTCCACCTATCCCCAACCTTCGCATGGCCGGTTGCTGTGGTTCGGCGTAAAACCAATTCGAATTATGTTTGCTATTATCAAAAAACAAAAAATTGATTTGGCCCGCCGGATTCATTAAACTTGCATCCACGACAACAGTGTTTCCTGTCTGAGTTCTATTCTCGACCGGTTGAAAATTGACAAATCCTCCTTGAAAATCTTTAAAACGTAATCCATACACATAATTAGGAATCTCGATATCATCCATTGTTCCGGTCTTTCCATCCCGTCCCATACTGATGAGCATGACGTTGTTTTCCGCCATGACGATCTCGTATGCGTTCCCCCACGGATCGCGCAAAGGCAGGCTGCTCGGATCGGCGCCGATGGAAAGCAGCGCTTCCTCCACGCTACGGGGAATCGCGGGATTGACCGCCAACGTTTGATTGCCGAGAACCGCGCGAATTTGCTCCAGTTCACGTTGCACTTTCTCACGTTTTTCCGATAGCGTGTCCAGATTCAGTGTAAATTCGGATTTCGCGTCCAGTTTGGACAGGAGCGTTTTCGACAATGTCGCATTTTCTTCATATTGTTTTGTTGAGAGTCGCACCACTTGATCCAGCTGGTACCCGTGAATCTCCACTTTCGGCTCCAGCAGCTCCCGCTCGATGGCAAAAAAGACCTTCGCCAGACCTGGCTCCTTTTCCGATAACGCATACACACTCTCATCGACCACATGCAGGCCGAGAGCGGCGCGCACCGGCTGTCCGTCGCCGCCGCGAACGGCAATTTGCAGCGTCGCCGGTTCACCCGGAGCGTATTGCAGCTGATTCGGCGTGATCTCGATCTGCAAATCGTCGCTGCGGGTGACAATCACCTGCCGCGTGTCGCGTATCATGTTGCCGTCGGAGCGAATGATATAAGCATTCAACGCCAACGTTCCGGCAAGAAGATTATCCAGCGGCAAGGAAAGCGAGGATTGTCCGTCGCGCAGGCGAATCGTGCGCGTCAGAACGGTCTGATCATTCTTGATTACGTCAAGAAAAACGGTTTCGTTCCGCAACGGCGAGAGAATCATCAATTGCATTGTATGGCCGACGGTATAAACGCCCTTATCCGGCCGCAGGAGAATGCGTTCCAAATCCGAACTCTGCGGTAACTCTTTATCGATGGTGAAAGTCTTCCCTTCATCGTCCGCAACGATTCGTACTATCGGCAAATCGGGATGAGCCGGCGCGGAGGGATTCGGCTTGAGTGTAACTGTCGCGATTCCATTCTCATCGCAAGTCAAATCGACATCCTTATCAAGATATTTCGAACTGACCGCCAGTTTCGGTTTTGCCACGCTGCCGTCGGGACGGGAGGCGACGAGATACACCTCGTTTTCGACGCCGTCGACCAGTGATCCGCTTTCCGGAACCACGTCGACTTGTATGGGATCGGTCGCAACGTGAAATGTGTGATATTTCTGCTCTTCATGATCCGCCGTGTCCAATACTCGCACGTCCATCTGCACGATGGTGTTGCCTTTGAATAACGGCTGGCCGACGAGATGCTCGGGGATGGTGAACGCATAGTCGCATTTTCCCTCTGCATCCGCCGTTTTTTCGACCGTTGCAAATTCGTTGAATCCAACATCGAAACAATTGGCGACGATCTTGACCTTAGCCTTCTCCACCGCCTTGCCGAAGAAGTACCGCGCTTCCACATGCCCCTTCACTTCCTCACCGGGCGCATAAAATTTTTTCTCGTTTTCGATCGTGACTTTAAATTTGGGCAACACATATTCAAACACGTTCACCGTCTTTTCGCTGACATCCTCGTCCATGATCGCCTTGATTTTGTAATCGCCCTGATTCACCTCATCCGCGAGTTGAAAATCGGCGGAAGCGATACCGAATTCAGAGGTGGTTTCGATTTGCTTGAAAACCTTGTTTCCCTTGCCGTCATAGGCTTCAAGCGTGATCTGGCGATCCGCAATCGGCGCGTCGGTCGCCTTGTGCGCCGCCAGCGCGCGAATTCGGATCAACTGGTTGGGCTGATATACCGGTTTGTCGGTGGTCAAAAGAATCTTTGTCCCTGTCGTGACGTTGACGGAGGATTGCAACGTATCCGAGCCGAATTCGGATTCGACCGCTACGCTGATCGCGCATTGGCCGGATAGGGAATCCGGCACGTCGAAAGTAAGATCAGCAGTTCCATTCGCATCCGAGTTCGCCTGCGCCAGTAAAATCGTTTCCGCCGAATTCTGGGTAGTCGCTGATATTCGGATTTGCGCATTGGCGATCGCTTCTCCACCAATGCTTTGCGAGACCACCACCCGCAAGGCCACCCGGCTGCCGCTGATCCAACGGTTTTGCCCGACCACGTGCAGTTCCTGATCGTTTTTGCTTTCCAAAAAACGCTTCAGCCAAATATGCTCCATAAAATCGATGCGCAGAACGCATTCCTGCATATTCAGGCTTCCCGCGCTGACCGGCAGCGCAATGGTTTCTTCCTGTTTCCCGTTCAACAAAAACACTTTCTTTTCCACTTTGGCCAGGGAACGGTAGTTCCCATCCAGCAGAGATACTTTCAGGTCACCCACCACCTGTTGATCTTCCAGATTTTGCAACGGAATCGTAATGGAAAGCGTTTTTTCGCCTCGCTCCGTTTTGATTTCATTGCGATCGATGGAGATATTCGGAATCGCATCCCCGCTCGCTTCCCGCTGCGCGAAAACTTGATCCTGGTCGATAAAATAACCAATGCAGGAAAGAACGAAAACTGCAATCAGCAAGGATTTTCTAGTATTCATGATAACACCTCTTACAAAATATGTTTAATGTGAAACTATTTATAAATGTGGGTAGAGCAGGCGTCTCGCCTGTGTTGTTCGTGCAAGCGAGAACGTTTGCTATACCCACGTATGAACGAATAATGTCTGTTTTCATCGTTCGTTGTGACCAACCGGTCACGCCGGTTTCTATGAAAATTCGCATGGTAGAGGCGGTTCGCGAACCGCCCCTATTTTTTTAATATTTACTGTGATTCAACATTCTTCATATCCGCTGCAATTCTCAAATCAGGAATCACCAATCCATTATGATCAATCAAACGAACCGAAAACCGCCAATCGTCCGATTCGCTGTGATAGGTTTTCATCGCCAGTTTGTTCCACCCTTCCTTAAGATAAATATCAATGGCATTCCGGTGATATTGTCCCGGAAAGGTAACGCCTAAAATCGGATCATCATTCACCCAGATCCGCAAACCGTCCGTTCCTTCACATGTCAACACCACGGACTGGCTTTTGGGGGAATAAATGTGCGTGACGGCATACGCGCAACTGGTTTCAGAAGAGGCATCGAGCGCTTCCATCACATTCACCTCCCCGTTTTCGGCAACCTTCGGCCTGCGCCATTGATCGGATGGTTCGGAAGGAAGTTCGTCAAGCATCGCCTCTCGGTTCAATGGCCCGATTAGCAGCCAATCCCTGATTTTTTGCTTGTCGATCAGATGCTTTTGCATTTCACCGGCCAGCTGTTGCGCTTTCTGCCAGGTCGGGTGAATTTCCGGCCACTGCGTCATCACTTCCCGACACCAGATTACACTTTTTTCCGGACTGGTTTTCCCGATTTTATCGGCGAAGGTCAGAGCAAAACGCGCAAATTCGGGAGAGGATGGATACAGGCTCTCAAATTCCTGCAATTCGTTTTCCACCTGTTGATATTCGGTTGTTTCATCCAGCAGCAATTTGACGATGGACAAACGTGCATGTTTGCCGCAGGATTCCAGATCCGCATAATCGCGAATCACTTGCCGATAATTCGCGATCGCCGCGTCGATCTCTCCCAACTCGCGATACGAATCGGCAATCAGAAATTTGCCGTACGCGATCCAGCGATGCATGGAGGGATGCTGCGTCTCGAAATCGCGAAAGAAAATGATGGCGCTCTTCAAAATAGTCCGCCGGTCTTCGCCGATTTTGGTAAATGCCTTGTTGTAGAGCGTTAAACCTGTGCGAAACAGCTCTTCCACCACGTTTTCATCTTCACGAGTCGTATTCGCTGTGAGGATGACGGCGGCCTTCTCGTCTTTTGGCTTGAATCCGTATGCGCCGACGGATTGATCCTCGCTTATGTGCTCGACGATGGGGTCGGTTTTCGTTGGCTTCGCCAATGCGATTTCCAAGGTCTCTGTATTTTGTGGTAAGGCTTTTTTGATTTCGAGTCTTGGTTCGATCCCCCTTACGGTTCTTGATACTTTTTCCACCGACACGGAATCAGAATCAGGCGGTACGGCAAAGCGTGTGGTTCCTAAATCTATCTTGTCGCTATCAGGAAAACGGGAATCAGTGATCGTGAGTCTTTCGCCTATAAATCCCGGTTGATTTGAAGAATAATAGGAATAACTTCCCCCTAAAATCGCTAAAACCGCAGCCGCCGCAGCCAATGGTTTCCAATAGCGGCGTGCAGATTGCGGCGGGTAAGCCGCTTCCGTTCGCGCTGCCCGCAATACGGATTGTTCGAGATGAGGCGGAAGCGGATCGTCCGCCAGCGACGACATCATATCGTGGCAATATTGAACATCTTTCCACTCACGAAAACATGCCTCGCAGCCGAGAATGTGTTTGGCCAACCGATGCGAGTTGTCCGCGGAGATTTCTCCGTATAATTTCTCCATCATCAATCTGTGCGCTTTTTGGCATCTCATGTTTTTACCCTTTATCGTGAACCAACTTCCTCGTTTGGATGGAATCCTCGCTCTTGTAGCCCTTTTCTCAATGCAAGCAACGCATAATGCATCCGACTTTTCGCCGTATTCGCCGAACAACCGAGCACCCGGCCGATTTCTTCGAACGTAAGTTCGGTTTTTTCTCGTAACAAAAGGATTTCCCGTTGTTTTTCCGGCAACGCCCGCATGATTTCCCGCACCACCGTTTGGATTTCTCTTTGCGCCGTCGCCTCGCGCGGATTTTTTTCGTGTGCGGTAAGGCTTTGAATCGTCGAAATCCCATCCCGGCTTTCCGAATCGGGAAAGAGAGAGATCACGTTGGCCTGGCCTCCTTTGCGAATGGCGTCGATGCAAACCGAACGGGCGATGGTAAAAAGCCACGTCGAAAATTTCGCTGTCGGACGATACCGCTCACGATGGCGAATAATCCGCAAGAACACTTCCTGAAACAAATCGTCCGAAAAATCCGATTGCTTGAGAAACTGATGAATAAACGCATAAACCGATTGTTTGTGCCGTTGAAACAGATCGTCGAATGCGTCCATGTCGCCGTTCGCGTAACGCAGCATCAGCTCCTCGTCCGCGACGGACGCCGGTTTCTCACAGTGGTCGATGAGGCTTTCCATCAATATCGTTTGCATCTTGTCAGATTAAACGGATTCGCGTGGATATGGTTTTATAAAAAAAACTGAATTTCCCCTGTGAACGGATCAAAATAACTTCGCATCGAGATTTTACGTCTGCCCGCCGACCGTATTGGACGAGTTTCGCCGACCGCTATTCCCTGAATTGCGGAAATCAGAGGATTCAGAATCTTGTTCACTCGCCCAGACTCCGAACCCGGATCGAGAAAGCGTCGGTCCAATTCAATTTGGATGGCGTTCACCCGCTCATCCTTGCCATACGCCTGCGTGGTATAAGCGCCTTGATAGTATTCTTCCGTGATTGCGGTAATTCCTTTCTCTTCCAGGCGTTTCTTGCACGAAAAAAGTAACGCGGAATCGCAGGTTTCACCGTTTCGCGTTCCCAAATAAATCACCGGGCGATCGCCATGTTTGTGTCGGCGTTTTGGAAATGTGCTATGCAAGCTGATCAAGATCACCTGCTCGTGTTTTTGCAGGATTTCATCAATCAATTGCTGTAAACGCTCATGATACGGATACCAAAACCGGCGGAGGCGTTCTTCGATTTCATCCGCATCGAGCGGATAGTCGTACAATTTGATCCACTCACCCTCCAATCGCACAAAAGGTGGAATCACTCCTCCATCCCGATATACTTTTGCGCTCGGCCAGGTGGGACAGACGCGCGAATCCACACGATCCGCGCCGCGGTTCAAATCGACAATCAAACGCGAGACGATGTTGGTAAGCAACGCTCCCCCCACTTCCCGCAATAAATAAGCCGCCGCCGTATCGACGTGCGTATCGATACGCTGTTCCGCCGTTGTAGATAATTGCTGATAGCACTGAAACGCATCGGGAATCAATCTGTTTTGATGCGGCGACTCAAAAATAACGTTATTCGGATTCCCTGCTTCGATTTGATATGTGGAATTTTCCATAATTTATCTTTCCCGATTCGCATTTTTTTATAAATCTTCATCTTGCTTATCGAGGCGGGAATCGGGTATGCTCGATCTTTCTTATTTTGCAATGAAAAGGGATGAACCGCAATGAACCTGCATCCGATTGATTTGTCGATTCTGATTTTGTATTTGGGTGGAATTGTAATTTTCGGATTTTGCATGAGGCGGCGCGCATCGGAAAGCCTCGACGAATACTTTCTCGCCGGCCGCCGCCTGCATTGGCTTTACATCTCTCTTTCGGGCAGCGTCTCCACTTTCGACATCACCGGCACCATGTGGATCGTGGCCATGTTTTACACGATGGGCATGAAAGGCATGTGGATTCATTGGTTCTGGGGATTTCTCATGCCCGCCTTTTTCATGACCTACGCGGGAAAATGGGTGCGGCGATCGAACGTGATCACCGGCGCGCAATGGCTCTGCACCCGCTTCGGCGAAGGAACGGACGGACGCATCGCGCGAGTGATGTACGCCATTCTTTCCCTTATTTTCACGGTGGGAATGATCGGCTACGCGTTTCAAGGCATCGGCAAATTCAGCTCGGTTTATCTGCCGGTTTCGGAAACCACCGGCGCGACGTTGATCATCGGCGTGACTTCCCTTTACGTTATTTTAGGCGGTTTTTACAGCGTGATTTTTACTGATGTGGTGCAAACCATTATTTTAACTATCGCCGCCATCATCGTGGCAGTAATCTGTTATAACCGCATTTCCTACGACGCGCTCGCTGCCGCCGTACCGGACGGATGGCTTGATCTCATGCCATCCTGGCAACCGGAGTATCTGGCCGACACGGAATATCAGTTCTTCGGTATGTTATGTATCGCCTGGGTGCTGAAGGGATTCCTGCTCAATGCCGGCGGGCCGGGCCAATTGACCGATTTTCAGCGTTTCCTCTCCACCCGCACCGCGCGGGACAGTTGCAAGGTCGGCGCGGCCTGGTGTTTCTTTCTCATCAGTCGCTGGGGCATGTGCATGGGCATCACCGCCCTCGCCATGATCGGAATCGAAGGCATTACCGACGCCGAAAAAGTGCTTCCGCACGTGCTGAACACTTATCTGCCAATCGGATTGAAAGGCATCGTGCTGGCAGGTTTCTTCGCCGCGTTCATGTCGACGTTCGATTCCACCATCAACACCGGCGCGTCGTATTTGGTCAAGGATATCTATCAAGCCTTTCTGCGTCAGCGGGCGTCACAACGGGAACTGGCCGCCGCATCCTATCTCGCCTCGTTACTGATCGTGATGTGCGGCGTGCTGATGGGATTGCGCACCAAATCCATCGCCGAAATTTGGAACTGGCTGATGATGGTATTCGGCGCCGGTTTTCTGGTTCCCAACCTGCTGCGATGGTATTGGTGGCGTTTCAACGCATGGGGAGTGGTTGCCTCGCTGCTGACGGGAATGCTGCTTTGCTTTTATTTAACCAATTTCCACCCGGACGCCCCGTTTTACGTTACATTATATATCATCGTGGGCGGCTCGCTGCTAGCGGCGATTGTCGCCACTCTCGCCACACCACCGACGAACCTAAAAATCCTGCAACAATTTTACATTACCGTCCAGCCGGGTGGATTTTGGGGGCCGGTGCGCCGCGCGCTGGAAACTCCACTCGATGTGGAACCGAACCGGATCTTTTTCCGCGACCTGCTCAATGCCGGCATTGCGATGGTCGCCATCACCAGTTTGTATCTGCTGCCTGTCTACGCGGTGATTCATGCCTGGACGGCCGTCTATATTTTGTCAGGCATCTTTTTTACAGGATTTCTACTTTTATCTATTTTCTGGTATCCCTACTTACCTAAAGATTAAGATGTTTTGTCTTCCCTATAGAATATGAAAATCTACTGCGGGGCTGCCTGACTCAAGTCAATCCGGTGGAGAGGGAGACTTTCGAGTGTGCGAAAGTCCGGATTTGTGGTGATGAAGAGTTCGCACTTGTATTTCACGGCAAAAGCAACATGGGTTGCATCTATGGCTTTGAGATTGTCTGTCTGGGCGATACCGAGCGCATTCTTAAAAACGGCTCCAAAGGTCGGAAGCGGCAATGCTTGTGCGAATGCCTCGTCATAAGCTTCTATAAGGTCCGCCTGTTTTTGGCGATGCGGTTTCAGGAGAACCTCAAGAGTAACCAAGTCAGAGAACGCAAATATCCACCCCTCATTCTCTAACGAGGTGAGTTTCTCGTCAATGATTTGTTGGTACGCTTCCGTACCTTCGCATTGGGCAATCCATACAGCGGAATCCATATAAGCGATCTTCATCCGATTACCCTCTCAACTCGTGAAGGTCGCGTAGAATCTCCTCGTGAGTGCGCCGCAGAAAATCCAGCGTGTTGGCTTTCGCAAGCGCTTTTTTGATTTCAGACCACTTCCCCTTGCCGGTATTGCGAATTTCCGTTTCATTTGTCTCCAGAATTACCTCATCCCCTGGTTTGAGCGCCGGCGATTTCACGCGCAACACTCCTTGCTCTGTCACTTCAGCGGTTAAGGTCATCGAACAATTTCCTTTTGGTTCATTGTTTTGCAAAACTGAAAGTCGTATTCTCGCTTCGGTTGTTACCGATCAAAATCACTCCCCTACGGGCGGACACGCTTTAGTATACCGCAAGAGACAATGACGTCAAATTTGGCTGAGAAAAGTATCGGTTGATTCTCCTCTGAAAATTCCGGCCGGAAATTGATCCATTTTTCCGTTTTGTTTTCGACCCGGATCCGACGCCTCGAACAAGCGCTGGAAGAACTCCGCGCGCTTCAACCGAAACTCAATCGGTATAAGCTCAAACAACGGCAACAAATCCAGCAGCGAATTCAAGAAATCCTGAAGAACCGACACTGCCAAACGCTTATCACGTACGAAATTCACACGACGCGAGAATACCAGCACCTCCAGCCCCAAAAAGTCCGTCCCACTCCGGGGGCGACTACGCAGGTCACTTGGAAACCGATCTTCTCGCTCTCATTCGGGATCAACCAGGACGCCTTGCGCGAAGCGGAAAAGACCGATGGCGTTTTTCCCCTGATCACCTCTCTTCCCATTTATCCCGAGAACCGACCCTGCACCCTGCAAGACACCCACGATGTTCGACATCGTCCGTTTCTTTACAGGCATCGAACGATATGAAGTCTACGAGGGAGACAAGATCACGATTTTTTCCGAGATGTGCGGAATATGGGGTCGATTACTTGGAATAATCACCTCATTCGCATCTCGTTTTCTCTCCGCTGCTAATACATTTTTTAAAGTTGCCTTAGAGAAACACTATTCCCAGGATGTTTTTACAAATTTTTCTCTCCCTTGAGTTGAGAGAAAATATACACAACTATAACATATTGTCAATAGGAAAACAACAAAAAAAATGTGTCAATAAGAAGAAAATAACTAGTAATTCTTAAATTTAGTGAATATTCTATTATATTTATAATCATAGATTATGATCCTTCTGCGTGAAAAAAAAGCATCCATGATCCATATTACTGAAGTAACAACTTACCCAATAGATACCACCCATCGTCCTGTATTCCATCAATCGCCAGTTTCACTTTCGGCTGCTCCGAATGGAGATCGAGGATTGCGATTTCGAGAGTGTATTCGCCCGCGGGGACATCTTTCGGGATGAGAATCGAATCGTCGTAGAGACTGTCGCCCGGCAGCCACTCGCGGATATCCGCTTTGGTTTTTACAATGGTTTGTCTTTCATCGTTTTTGAGGCGCAACGCCAGCGGGAATGGTTTGTAACAGGGAGCAACGCCTTTGTTTTCCCACCACGAGGTGAACGTCAGTGTTTCTCCCGCTTTTACTTTTGATGGATAGGTAAATTTACGGAGCGCCAGGCGATAACCCATTTTTTTGAGCCAGCGTTCGACGTTAGGCTCCCATTCTTTGGGCGTCGGCGAGGATTTGCCGTTGAAGGACGAGATGTGCCATTTGAGGGACTGGTCGATGATGTAATCCACGTCCCAGCCCATATCTTTCCAATGCTGCATGACCCAGCACACTTCCAGACTCACCGGCGCGGTTTTCCAGGCGTCTTTCATACCGCATTCGATAATCGCCTGCGGGTAGTAATCGAGCATGTGACACCAGGTTTTGCTGAAGCCGCCCATGTCGCCGAGGCAGTCCACCCGCCAGCCCACGTTTCGCTTCGACAAACCGTATTTATTGGTTTTTTCATCGGTCAACAGCATGATGAGGTCGGTATCGGGAAAGGATTCAAGGTAACAATCGACGAGCGCCTCGCGTGTTTTTTGGGTGAGTCGTTCCGAACCCGCGCCTTCGCCCCACGCGCCGACGATGGAGACATCCACGCTTTCCAGAACCGGGTGGCCGCTGTAGCGTTGGCCGAGATCGCGGATCATGCCGCCGAAATGTTCGACATAACGCGGATATTCGGGATTGGTCTGCCATTTGTCGATTGGAAGATTTTTTTCCTCGCCCATCATTTCCCGATACCAATCCGGCACATCGCGTTCCGGCCCGGTTCCGTAAGGAGCGATGCGCAACAGCATGGTCTGGCCGCGTTCTTTTGCCGTCTGCAGGGCGAGATCGATCAGATCCCACGCGTAGACATCTTTCGCCGGTTCGACGAATTTCCAATAGACGCGAAAATAGGCAAGCGACGTCATCGGGTGGTTCTCGTTTTCCAGATTCCCGTCGAAGTCCTGATACACGATGGGAAATCCTTCCGTCCAGCCTTTGCCGTCGTTCAACTTGTCGCCGTTGAAACGCTGAAAGGTCATGAAACCGATGCCGGGATTGATCAGGACATCATCGATTTCCGCCGGGCGGACGGTGATGGTTTCCTGGGGGATGGCGGTAAGACAAACAGTCATGGATAAAATCAGACCAACTAAGAATTTCATTTTCATTTCTCTCCTCCTGATTCGGAAAATATTGTGGGAAAGCGAGGTTTCCGCCGATCCGGCGCCTGGCGTCGCTTGTGCAAGCGGGGACGCTTGCTTTACCCTTCAACAGCGAACTCGTCGGTCTTTTCCTTTTCATCCTAACGTTTTAATACATTGATCATAGCGGCTGCCGTTCTCAAAATCGAGCCGGCAAGGATGCCGGCGTTACACTTTTCAAGGCAATCGTTTCAACAGATCGTCGACGGCGGCGCGCAGCTGTTCGTCGAGGTTGCGCGATTCCGCTTCGGGCGTTTGCGGAACGAGGATGTCCGGGACAGCGCCGTGATTTTCCATGTCGGTATCATCGAGAAGGTACCATCCGCGATACGGCAGGCGAACGGTAGTTCCATCGATGAGGCGGGTTGCGCCGGTGGTGATCACCGCGCCATGCGTTTCCTGGCCCACCAATGTACCTCGCTTCAATGTTTTGAACGCATGAGAAATGATTTCGGCGTTGGAGAAACTTTTCTCATTGCAGAGCATGTTGATCGGCAGCGAATAGCGTTGAATGAAGAGGCGATCCTGCGGGTAGCCGGTTTTGAAATTCGGATCCGCGCCGCGCGGAACGGTGTACGCATGCGGCTGAACCATGATCGAGGCCAGGACACGGTCGGTCGTCGAGCCGCCGCCGTTGTTGCGCACATCGATGAGAAGCCCTTCCTTGTCACCGGCGACCGCATAGAGATCACGTTCGAACACATCCAGCGACGATTGATTCATGGCCTGGATGTGAATGTAGCCGATGCGCCCGTTCGACCATTCTTCCACCTGCCTGGCGTTGTTCTGTCGCCACGCTTCATATTTCAATTGACGTTCATCACTCCAGCGGATCGGCGTCAGCAAGAGTTGGATGGTTTTTCTCTCTCCGCTTTCGATTTTCCGCTGAACGGTGAGAAGCGTTTCTTTGCCGATGCGGCCTTCCAGAGACGATTCGATTGTATCGAAAGGTCCAAACGAACGTCCGTCCATCGCCATAATCACATCGCCGACCTGTAAATTCATTGGTTTTTTCGCTGCGGGCGACTCAGGAATCACTTCCAGTATTTCGAATCCATTTTCCATCCGCCGATGAAGGATTCCCAACCGTCCCTGCGGTTGGGAACTCGATTCCCGCGGATCGGGCGCGTTGATTCCGAGATGGGAAGCGTTCAATTCGCCCAATAACAGCGCCGCGACGTAATTGAATTCATCGGCGGAGCGGGTATTTTTCACGAGGGTATAGTAGTTTTCGGTCACGGCTTTCCAGTCAAGATCCTTTATGGTCGGATGATAAAACACTTCGCCGAGAATTCGCGCCGCTTCGTGGAATTTCTGGCTGGTTTGTTGTTCCAAATCGATTTGGATTTGATCTTCGATATCGATAGATTCCGTTTTGGTTTCTGTCGGCCCCACCATGCCGGCTCTTCCGTTCGCAACAAAAATAATTTTATCGCCGGAAAGAGTCAGATGTTGAACCTCGGCGGAATCAGTCAGGCGTTTCAAATCCTCGCCATCCCATTTGATTGAGAACAATCCGGATTCGCCTGAACGCCCGGTGAAGACCAGGCGATCCCCCGCCGGCGTCATCTCGTTGTTCCATTCGTTTCCGAGCAGGGTTGTGACTCGCCGCAAGCGTAAATACGCGTCGTCGAGATCGAGTTTAGCCGATTTTTCAATGGTCTCTTTTTCCTCCGATTTGTTTTTCTCTTCATCCGTTTCCTGATTCGCCGGGTTGATTTTAAGCGGCTTGCGCTTTTTGGCTGATTCGGCGGCATCTTTATAATAGGCTTCCAATTCTATCGGCGTCAGCGATTCGAGATGCTTATCGAGATACACCATCCATACATCGAATTCGTCATTGATCCGCTCGGAAATAAAACTCAATATTTTGCCATCGGCGGACCAGCGCGGATTCAGGTCGTTGTTGGGATGGCGGCTGATGTTGACCGGTTTTTCCGATCCATCCGCCGGTACAATCCAGATATCCGAATTGAAATTGCGGTCATTCTGATGATAGGCGATAAAGCGGCTGTCCGGACTCCAGCGCCAATCGATTTCCGTATCCCAGCCGGAAATCAGCGCGCGGATTTTTCCGTTTTCCAGATCGAGGATCATCAAATCTCCTCGCCCGCGACGAAACGCCAGCGATTTTCTATCGGGAGACGGCCGGGGCATCCGGTCGTTCGTTTCTTCATCGATCACCGGCGTAATATGGAATTGGACTGCGTCATGCCAGCGTTTGTGATTCAATTCTTTTGGCAAATCCGCATCCTCTTCTTCCTCATCGGCTTCATCCTTATCCTTCTTCTCCGTATCGTTGTCTTGATCCGATTTCTCTTCTTTCTTAGAATCGCTTTCCTTTTCCACTTCTATTTTTTCTTCCGACGACGGATTTATCAGCACGTCAAATTCCTTTTTTACTTCACCGCGAGATAAAGCGACAGTGGCACAGAAGATCGAGTCGGAACCGGTTTGGTCGCTGACGAAGTACAATTTCAGGCCGTCGGGCGACCAGGCGATTTGTTTTTCGCGGGCATGGGAGTTGGTGACGCGGCGCGTCGGGCTTTTTTCTTCGATATTTCGCACGTAAATTTCGCCGTATGCCACGAACGCCATCACTTTTCCGTCCGGACTGAGAGCCGCTTCCGTCACTTCGCGATTGATCGTCTTGATTTGATACTTATCGCTGTCGTCGTCACTGGCGTGGATGGAAATCGGAGCCGGCGCGGCATCCGGAGAATAGAGATTTATAGTATATAAGGTATTCCACATTAAAAGAACGGCGGTCTTGCCGTCGGCGGAGATATCAAAATCCTGAATATCGTGTTCCGTAAAGAATGTACATGGCGTTGGTTCTTTTAGCGGCTGGATCAAGTCTATGCAAAATAGGTTCACACAATTGGAATTGCGATCCGAGAGAAAAAAGAGCGTTTCGTTGTCTTTCCACTTCGCTTTCCCATCGTTGCCTTCCCAATCGGTCAGCTGTTTAAACAACTGATCCGTTCGATCATAAAGCCAGACGTTACGATTGTCCGAGCCGCGATACCCTCGGCGCGACCAGCGAGATCCGCCGCGTGTGAAAGCCACTCGTTTCCCATCCGGACTCACGACCGGATGGTCGCCGAATGCGTCATGAACGCGGCGTATGTCGCCGCCGTTGACGGATATCATAAATGGCCGCGGCGAACGGTACAAATCCCCTTCCCCATTTGACGAAAACGTCAGGACTTCGTTCCCGTTTTCGTCAATCCCGAATCCGGTCAGCGAACAGGCCTGGTCCGTGTCGGTGATCTGCCGAATGCCCGTGCCGTCGTTGTTCATGATATAAAGATTCTGAAAACCGTTACGGTCGGATTCGAAGGCGATGCGTTTTCCATCGCGATGCCATGCGGACCTTAACTCATTGCCGGGATGGGCGGTGAGGCGTAGAGCCATGCCGCCATTTGCATTGACTTTCCAAAGATCGCCGCGCCAGGAAAACACAATACAAGCGCCGTCGGGGCTGATGGACGGATAGCGCAGCAGGTCAACGTTGCTTTCGCCTGCCGCTCCTACCTCGCCATATAGACTAATCATGATGAATAATATCGTTGAAAACCAGTTTATTTTTCGCATTTCGACTCTCCCACAGGATCAGATTTTCGTACACTTTATCAGGAATGGATTTTAAAACAATCATTCTTGTTCATCCGATAGACTCAGGTTGAATTTTTTCATAACACCGGTCAAGCTGATGTACCAATTCATCAATTGCGTTCGGAGAAAACGAGGACGCAATCGGACGATAAGAAAACGTCGTGGTCAACAATTTGGCAAAATTTCCTTTTGCATTCAGCGGTTCGACCAGTTCCCTTCCCGCCATTTGCGTCAGCATTTGAAATCCTGCATTTATTGCAGTATCTTTTTGGCCTTTCGGAGGAATGGGAGTAAAAACCGGTCGGTTTTGCAAAAGGGAAAATCGCACTGTGTGAAAGGAACCACCGGGAAAGTCGGTTTCCATTACGATCACAGCGATCGACATGCCGCTCTGGATGCGGTTCCGCGCCACTAAATTTTGGGGAATCGCCTTTTCGTCGAACGGCAATTCGCTGATGAGCGCGCCGCCGGAATCGAGAATCCGCTGCGCCAATGACTCATTTCGTTTGGGATAAATCGAATCCAGGCCGTTCCCCAGCACCGCCGCTGTCTGCCCCCCCGCATCCAATGCCGCGCGATGGGCCAACGTATCGACGCCAAGTGCAAGCCCGCTGATGGCGCACCAACCGTTGTGGACCAGTTTTTCAACGGTTTTTATTGTAATTTCTCTGCCGAAATGCGATGGAGAACGCGTGCCGATACAGGCAACATTTTTCATCCCGCCAGGCAGACGTCCGCGGACATACAGAAGTAGAGGCGCGCCGGGCGCCAGACGAAGCAGGGGAGGATACTCCGCGTCGAAAACCGTCACGATTTGCACGTTTCGCCGTTTCGCCTCGTTTTGAATCATCAGGGCGGTTTCATAGGCAAGCAGCCATGCGGCATCCTCATCCGATTTCATTCGATGCCGGTCCGAATTTGAATGATCGAGTCCCGCCTTGCGAACGTCTTCAATGCGTTCGAATCGATTTGCCAGTTCCCATTGCCGAGCCAGGGTAAAGTGGTTGAATTCCCGCAAGGTCAGCAACCCGATAGCGCTTTTGCATGGAATATCGATATCCATGATTTCCACCTATTACGACATCCGGATGCACAAATCTGCCGCATACTTTTTAGGTTTGTAGCATAATAAGGGGATTTCCGCAAGCGCCAGGGCATTTGCCATTATGAAAAAAAATGGATCAATGAACCTTCGCGCGTCGGCGAGAATGAAACAGGCGGGAAATCGAAGACCAGAACCAATCGCTTTTTTCTTCTCTCGTATTCAAAACGTTCTTGATGGCTCGCGTCAGTTGTTGAGAATCGATCGGGCGTTCCAATGCCCGAGAAGCGTGAAACCGTTGTAGTCGCTCCTCCAATTCCGGCGTGAGGGTGGTAAAAATCAATACGACTTTCGAATGATTCGCCAATCCTTTCAATAACCAGATTAAATAGCTGGGATCGGGAATTTCCTCTGTTTGCGCCAGAACACACAGATCGAAATTGCCGTTCCGCGCATGATTCCACAAATCCAGATCATTTTTCGCGAAGATCAAATCATCACCGGATTCCTTCGCAAAATTTTGTAACATTTCCCGTTCCTGCGGCTGCAGTCCGATCGATAAAATATGCAATACACTTTCACGTGGGGCAATCATTGCACGACTCCTATTCTTATTTGTACCCCATTCTCATATACATTCCGTGATAAAACAACCAGATTTACATTTCCATCTGTATAGAGGTATATCACAATTTTGATTCACTGTCAGAAAATCGGATTGAATTATCAATAAAATAAGAAGGGGAAAAAACTCAGGAAGATTGATTTTGGGATTTTGTTCTTTGCCTGTCGAGCACAAGCGAAAAATCGATGCATTTCGTCGAATGAGTCAACGCGCCGATGGAAATATAATCCACTCCCGTTTCCGCCACGAACGAAACCATATTGAGATTGATTCCGCCGGACGCTTCCGTTTCCGCGCGGCCGTCGATGATCCGAACCGCTTCCGTCATGGCGTCGACATCCATATTATCCAGCATGATGCGATCCACGCCGGCCTGGATCGCTTCGCGGACTTCGTCCATGTCGCGAGTTTCGACCTCGATTTTAAACGTGTTTCCCCAACGTTTTTTTGCGGCATTCACCGCCATGAGGATTCCACCGCAGCTGTCGATATGATTATCTTTAATAACCATCATATCGTAGAGACCATGACGGTGATTCACTCCCCCACCGACGCGCACCGCATATTTTTGTAATCGGCGATACAGCGGCGTCGTCTTCCTCGTGTCCGTAATTCGCGCTTTTGTGTGTCGAACCGCTTTGACGTGCTCGGAAGTGGTGGTGGAAACGCCTGAAAGAATCCCAAGAAAATTCAATGCGACCCTTTCTCCCGTCAAAATTGCGCCCATCGGTCCATCCAAGGTGAAAATCGTCCGCCCGGGCGAAATGGTTTGACCTTCCCGCGCCCAACATTTCACTTCGACGCTTTGATTGACCTGGCGATAGACTTCCATGAAAATTTGAGTTCCGCACAAGACGCCCGTCGCTTTGGCAAAAACCCGAGCCGCGCCTTTGCGATTGGGAGGAATCGTGGCGATGGTAGTGATATCCCCGTCTCCTTTGTCTTCATGCAACGCTTTGGCAATAATTTCTCGAATTTCGTCATCCAAATTCAAAGGAAGTATTTCAGAGCCATTTTCCAAAACGTATTCCTTGACTTCATGTCCTGAAGGCGGTTGAGGAGAGGTCATTACGGTCATATTCTATTCCCAACAAGAAAAAATTAAATCGATACATCATGTTCATTATTCTCGCAATACATGGTCCTGGTCGATTGATCCCAGTGAATCGAACGAAACCTGTTGTGGCGCGGACCTCTGGTCTGCACATGCGGGCAGGATGCCCGCGCTCCATTTGAGTTCTCATATTACCACAGAGAAATCATTTTAACTCATTCAATGAAGCCTGAAAATGGGATCACATCCGAATCCATCCCCACGAATTTGTCATGAAACAGCGCAAGGAAGTATTTCTTCATCGATTCCAGCAGAATTATTACAAATAAGCCAAAAAATGTTATAATGAGTCACAAGAATAAAAATTATCGAAATCCCAGGCGCTAACGATCAAACAAAGGATATGGCAGAGGGGATAAGGGCAACGATTGAATCCACACGATTCAAATCCCCGATCAAAAAATCATGGCGGATCATATCACAAAAGAGGATAGTTTAAAACTGGAAAATATCCTCAAGGCAATTGACGCGGAACTCGACGAAGAACAACAAATTTCCGTAGAGGAAATCCAGGATCAAAAAGAAGAGCCGGATTCTAAAAATCAAACGATTCTGCCATTGTCCGATCGTTTTCAATTGATCATTAACGCTCAAAAAACAAAATCTTTTTGCCGCTATCTCCCACCCGTTGCGGATAAAACGCCGGATATCAAAGCCGGCGAACTTCTGAATCGCTTAAAAGAAACCGGAATCGTATACGGGCTTCTGGAGAAAAATATCCAAAAAGCAATTGCCCTCATAAAAAGCAATCCACAAGCCGAACTTGAAGTGGTTGCCGCTGTCGGTCTGCTTCCGAAATCGGGAACTCCTTCACGAATTTCCTATTGGATCGGAAACGAATCCTATGCAAAAGACAAGATTGAAATTTATGCTCGCAAAAACGACCTTCTTTTGCGCATCGAACCGGCAACGGCCGGCATTTCCGGCAAAACCATTTTTGGCGAGGAAATCCCTCCCCCCGCCGTTGAAAATAAAACGTATATTGCGGGTGAAAATATCTACACGAACGTGCAAGGTGAATTTTACGCTTCCTGCGCGGGTGTGGTTAAATTGGACAACAATATCATCCGCGTTCGTGAAATCACGCGGGACGCCATCTGCACGGTCAAACTGAGCGCTGATTTCATGACAGCGATGATCGACATCGAGCCGGCGATGGGAAAAGGGCGCCACATCAGTTATCATGATGTTCGCTTATCTCTATCTCGCGAACAGGTTTGCGCGGGAATCGACGAACAGGCAATTCGGCAAGCCATCATGCAGGTCGAATTAAAAGCGCTTCCCATTTCGGATTGGGTTGTCGCGAAAGGAAAACCTCCGCGATTCGGGAAAGACGCCGTAATTCACTGGCATATTCCACCCAACCAGCCAACCAAACGGTACACCATCGATGCGGACGGCTCGATCAATTTTTATGATGCCAATACCATAACAACAGTCACGGCGGATACCCATCTGGCCACCTATACACCGCCAACGATCGGAAAAGCGGGATATACCGTGCAAGGAATCCGAATCGAAGGGAAAAAAGGGAAGCCTTTATCCATCCATGCCGGTGAAAACGTGGAAGAACGCGAAGAGGGAAAAGAATGGTACGCGACATGCAGCGGAAAATACACCCTCGACAATGATGCGCTGAATGTCCTGCC
Source organism: Candidatus Omnitrophota bacterium (assembly GCA_003598175.1). GTDB lineage: Bacteria > Hinthialibacterota > Hinthialibacteria > Hinthialibacterales > Hinthialibacteraceae > SURF-12. The sequence goes on along the minus strand of QZKN01000181.1, from coordinate 99,164 downwards.
GCTTTTTTACGTCGATGGAGATGTTGATTTTTCCGTCGGGAACATCGATTTTATAGGCGACGTCATCATCCGGGGTAATATCCTGGATGGTTTCGATGTTCGCGCGACCGGCCACATCAGCGTCGGAGGCACAATCGAAGCCGCTCAGGTTTGCGCCGGAAAAAACGTGGAAGTCCGGCAAGGGATTTTTGGAAAAGAAAAAGGGAAGGTTCGCGCGGAAGAGGATGTCATTTCTTCCTTTCTCCAAAACGCCGATGTGGAAGCGGGAAGAAATGTTATCGTTAGCAATCAGATTCTCAACAGCGTCGTGCAAGCCGTCAGGAAAATCGAAGTAAAAACAGGCAAAGGCAGCATCATCGGCGGCATCACCTTTGCCGGCCACGAAATCATCGCACGCACCATCGGAACCGAATATGGAACCATCACACGCATCGACGTGGGAACGGATTTTCGCGTATTGCAGCAAATGAGTACGATTGAAACTAAAAAAATCAATCTCGCTAAACAACTGACCGTTTTGAACGAATTTTTCAAATCCAAAAATATCGGCATCGATCCCTTTTCCGCCAATGAACCACAACAAAAACTGATTCGAACCGCCCAACAAAAACAGCAGGAGTTGCAGCATATGATCAGCAACCTGTCAGGAAAATATAAAGAACTTGCAACCCAGCTGTACACAACCGATTCGCCGAACATTCACGCCTCGCTCGGCGTCATGCCCGGCGTCGGCATCCGAATACGAAACTCACAATATAAGGTGGCGGTTCCGTTGAAACGTTGTACCATCACGTATGATGTCGAGAAAGAGAAAATCATCCTCGACATCAAAAAAGGAACGGGGTGATTGCGTTCATTTTACCATCCATTTTCGCGTTTCTACGCGAAATTCGCACAGTAATTTGTTTTTCTCGTTCTCATCGAGAAAGGAGGCATGGATCGCATTTTCGATCAGTTCAGGAATATCGTGTAGGGAAAAATTCTGAAGACAAATGAGGTTTTCGAATTCCTCACTCAGAGTCGTCTGAAAAAACGAGGGATCATCCGTTCCCACATTCACGGGGATCCCCGCTTCATAAAACATTCGAAACGGGTGCTCCGAAATCGAAGGAACCACGCCCAACCTGACGTTGCTGGTCGGACACAGATTCAGCGGAATCCGATTTCGGCTCAGATAGGAAACGAGTTCTTCATCTTCAAAAGCCCGCACGCCGTGATCGATTCGATCCACGCCCAGCGTTTGCAGCGCGCCCCAAACGGAATCCGCTCCCATTCCCTCCCCCGCATGTGCGGTTTTTCTCAATCCCAGCGCCGCCGCATAGGCAAAGACCTTTGCCGAATCTTTCGGCGGGAACGCTTCGCTTCCTCCCAATCCGATCCCAACGACGCGAGGATGGGGAAAGCGCTCCACCATCCGCATCATTTCCATTCCCGCCTCCGCCCCCAAATCCCGCACGATATCGATGACAAAACGATGGTCCCGCCGTTCTCCTCCCTCCGATTCCCGCAATCCGCAATCCACCGCGGACAATAAATCCGCATAGGGCACACCCGCGCGAACGAATTTATGCGGCGCAATCGTTATCTCAACGTAACGAATATTCTCGCCGGTCAGATAAACGCCGATATCCCGCGCCGCCAGATAAAAATCAGAAGGGCATCGCAAGAGCGAGGAAACAAACAAAAATTGCCGAAAAAATTCGTGGGCGTCGGCAAATATTAAACACTGTTCGGCATCGGCGATGGCGCGAATCTCGGGAATTCTGTATTTTTGGCCGAGTTGAAATATTGTATGCGCTGGGATCGCACCCTCGAAATGAAAATGGATTTCCGCTTTCGGCAAACGCTGAATGGTGAAACGCAGTGTATCGGAACGATTCATTTTCTCGGCATTCAATACTCATCTGTGTTAGAAATCCGTTTATGTCTTCGTACGATCCTGAATTTCAGTTATGCTAATACAATAAGAATCGATAACGTGAAAATCCATGGAAACCATTATAGCCAACGAATCCCATATCCACCAAATCCGTGAAGCGTTCGCCCAGCTGCGGGAACGGCGGGCGATGGATTATGTGGATTATTTGGCGTTGCCGTCAATCGCCGATTTTCATTGTGATCGTATCGTTCACGCCATTCGATCCTCTTCAAATCCGATCACCTTATTCATTGAAAAGGGGATTTTGGCCGCTCTTGTCGGAATCCAGCCGTCGGCCTGGCATACGAATCATTACAACATCCCCTATTTCAAAATTCAACCGCTTTTCCTGTTTACCGAGGACGCTACGACGGTTAACGCGGTTGTGACTCAAATGGTTGCATCCCTGTGCAACCGGCCGGATGCGCTCTACACCACACGCATCGAAGCGCGGGAACCGATTTTGCCCCATATTTTCGGTCGTCATGGTTTCGCCGACGTCGGCGTTTCCGTGCGTTTGTCGGCTTCTCCGCAAGGCATTCCATATGTTGACAATTCTAATACCTGTACTTATGATACTTTCATTATTCGCAATTATGGCTCCCGCGATTTACCGTTCTTGCAGGAAATCGCAAGGGAGAGTCACAGGTACAGCCACTTTTTCCGCGAAATTCGCTTTCCGCGAGAACGAACGCAGGATTTGTTTGCCGAATGGATTCGCCAATGCGCCGACGGGATTGCGCAGCAAATCTTCACGGCGGAGCAGGCGGGAAGTGTGATTGGTTTTTCAATATTGTTAACGTCGAACTCGCTTTCGTCTTATATACAGAAACGAATCGGAGTGGTTGATTTTATCGTGGTCGATAAACACGTTCAAGGAAAGGGGATCGGCAAGGCATTATTACAAACATCAATGAAATGGTTTCAGGATCGAGTGGATCTCGTGGAATTGCGAACCATGGCTGATAATTTGCAGGCGATTCGCTTCTACGAAAAGAACGGATTCCGTATTCTGTCCGTCGATCACCACTTTCATTATTGGACATAAACAAAATGTGATTTTTTCTCAAAAAAAGTTCCCGTCACCAACGGGTTGACAATATGGTTACATTACGTAACCACTTAAATTCCGTACAGTTACGAACTGTGCGCTGACGGAGAGTTCAATCGTGTTGACGCAACACCGCGTCCTGGTTCTGAACTCCAGCTACGAGGCGATCAACATCTGCACCGCCAAACGGGCGATACTCATGCTCTTGTCCGGAAAAGCGGATTTGGTGGAAAACGCCGGTGAAGAGGTGCGTTCTCCCACGTTTCGCATGACGCTGCCCGAGGTGATCCGTTTGCGCCGTTATATATCCCTGCCTTATCGCCCGATTCCGTATTGCCGCAAAAACATTATGCTGCGGGATGGATTCATCTGCCAATATTGCGGCGAGCAGTTTTCGCCGGACGAGCTGACGTTGGATCACGTGATTCCCATTTCGCGCGGCGGCCATGACAGCTGGTCGAACGTGGTGACAGCCTGCAAACACTGCAACCACAAGAAAGGAAACAATCTGCTCGAAGAACTCGGCATGAACGTCCTCTCCCGCCCCCGCCGTCCGACGCTTCCCACGTTCCTGCATCTGGTGCGGGTCATCGGCAAAAAAAGGGATGTCTGGCGAAAATATCTTTTCTATGACGACGATGAGGAGAACGAAGCCGTTGTGTAAGCAGGGAAGAGTATATAAAATAATCTTCAACAAGCGCCTGTAGCTCAGCTGGATAGAGCACAGGATTCCGGTTCCTGGTGTCGGGGGTTCGAATCCCTCCAGGCGCGCTTCCACCTGTTTTAAATTATGCGGATTTGCTAATAAAGATTTTCTATGGCGCCCATTTGCTCTCCACACAAAACAGTATTTTTAAATCATCGTTCACAACATGACAGACAGCCGTGAGACGGAACATTGATAATGCGATTGGTCATAAAAAATGGGAGAATAGGATACTTTGTGCGGAATCGTCGGAATTTATTATAAAAACGCTGAGCCATTAACGGAACATGATGGCATACTATTAAATAAAATGCTGGATATTCTTCAGCACCGCGGCCCGGATGATCGCGGACTTGCGTTATTCTCCCATTGTGGTCTTGGTCATGTGCGTCTGAGTATCATCGACCTTTCCGCATGCGGTCATCAACCCATGTTCACCCATGATCAACGTGTGGCCGTCGTATTTAACGGTGAAATCTATAATTACGTGGAATTACGGGAAGAATTGGTCGCGGCCGGGTATACGTTTCGCAGCGAAACCGATACGGAAGTCATTCTTCATGCCTACCAGGAATGGGGAGAACGGTGCACCGAACGCTTTATCGGCATGTGGGCGTTCGCTATTTTTGACATACAACGCGATATTCTTTTTCTTTCCCGCGACCGATTCGGCATAAAACCACTCTATCTCATCGATCACCGCGATGTCGTGGTATTCGCCTCGGAAATCAAAGCCTTGCGTCTGTTCCTGGCGGAAAAAAAGTGTCCGTTGCAGATGAGGCCGGAAACGGTAAAGAATTTTTTTCAAGATGGATTGCTGGAGAAACGCACGGAAACTTTTTTTCATGGAATTCAACGTTTTCCCCGCAATTGGAATCGTGTGTGGGAGGGGACGCACGACCATGCCTACCCGTTCTGGGATTTGCCTGCACGGGCGCATGAGATTCGCGAGCGGCTCGCGGGAAAATCGGAATGCGAAATCATGGAAATCGTTCGGGATACGCTGCTGGACGCCGTGCGGATACATATGCGCAGCGACGTACCGGTGGGCGTGTGTTTAAGTGGAGGAATCGATTCGAGCACCGTTGTGGCCTGCGCATCGAATTTTACCGATACCGTCAACACCTTCAGCGGATTCTTTGAACTTGGACCACAATACGACGAGCGCCGATTTTCCCGGCAGGTGAACGAACGATACCATACCCACGCCAGCGAGCATCAAATCACCGCGGATCATTTTTTCCCCACCATGTCCCGTATTCTGTATTATTTGGATGAACCCATGCGTGGGATGTCGATTCTAGCGATGTATAAGGTAATGGAAGGATCGGCGGAACGCGTCAAAGTCGTTCTCGATGGGCAAGGCGGAGATGAGGTGTGGGCCGGATATGACATTTTTCGCCATTATAAAATCACGCAGATGATTTTAAACGGCGATCAACAAGGAATCCGACGCGAAGCGGAATGTCTGGCGAGAATTCTGTCGCCAGAGCAAGCGCAACGAATGATCCAAATGGGACAATATCGAATGGGACAAGTACAAAACCGGCCGAACGTTTTTTCGCAGGACTTGGTGAAAGATATTCAATACAATACGCTGTGTGGAGGTTTCCTCGACTTGTTACGTAACGAGGACCGCATGAGTATGGCCTTCTCCATTGAGTCGCGTCTGCCATTGCTCGATCACCGCCTGGTGGAATTGGGATTTGGAATTTCCACTGATTTAATACTCAAAGATGGGTGGAGCAAATATATTTTACGGAAAGTCATTGAGCCAATGCTTCCCCGTGAAATCGTCTGGAGATCGGACAAACTGGGTTACACCACGCCTCAGGCAGAATGGCTGAGAAACGAATTGTACGAGGAAACACGAACGATGCTGCTTGCGCCGAACGCTTTTTCTCGCAATCTTCATCCTCGCACCGAAATCGAACAACTTCTGGGCGCGCATCGAAGCGGGGAAAAAGATCACAGTGACCGGTTGTGGAAACTATTGTGTTGTGAAATATGGTGTGACGGCTTGCGACGTGATCCATTTGCACCGCCGCCGTTGTGATAGCAATCCAATCCGCAGGGACGGCGGGACCAAAAGTCCGTCAATCATTTTCGATTCTGTTTTCCGAAGGGAACTTCCGATTTCAAATCAAACAATCATGCCACACACCCATTCTCCTCTCCATATTCTCTTTTTACAGCAGGAACCTTGTATCCGCATGTACAAAGAAGCGCGCGCGCTTAAAAACCTCGGGCTCAAGGTCACACTTTGTTTTCAAGGCACACCGTTAAACCAACGATATCCGTCGATGGATATGTCCATCTTTGAAGCGGTAATCGATTTAAACGCGCCGCGAGAACATCTTCGTTTTTATGAATCCCCACCCGCTCTGCAAATTTTTCGAAAAATTTGGGATATTTCCCGCGAGTTCGATATTGTGCATTGCCACAATGAACCGGATCTTTTCGCCACCGTTGCCTTGTCTTGCGAACCGCCGATGGTGCACGATACGCATGATTTTCTCTCCTTTCGGGGGAATAACAACAAATTTTTCGAAGCCATGGCCAGTCGAGGCTCCGATGGACGGATCTATGTATCTCAAGTGGAAATGGATGGCGCGATTCAGCTATACGGAATCGACGTAAACCGAAGTGTGCTCCTGGCCAATTATATGAATCGGGATATGGTTCCCCAAACACGGTTGAGAAAATTATCGGAAACGGATGGAATTCCTCATTTGGCGGCGCCGGGTGGGATAACCACGTCCGCGAAAAGCCCGGCCTTTTTTCTTCCGGGCGTCCAATTTCTCGTCCAGCAGGGGATATATGTTCATCTTTACCCGTATAAAAATAGAGATATCGAACCCTACCTGAACCTGGCGCGTCAATGCAAATTTCTATGCATCCACGAACAACTGCCGCATCAAGACTTCCTCATTGAATTGACCCAATACGACATGGGATTCACCCCTTGGCACATTCCGCCGGAAAAGAAGGATGATAACAAAACTCACGGTCATCTTTCCAATCGTTTGTTGGAAATGGTGGGAGTGGGACTCCCCGTGATTACCACAGATAGCCGCGCCTCGGCGCGTTTTGTCAAGGAACATGATGTAGGACGAGTGATCCATTCCGGAAAAGAATTGCTCGCGGCAATTGAAGACCTCATGAGGAAAGAAAAAAACGTAACGCCCCAAAATGTCTATATGGAAGATCATATTCCCCAGGTAATCTCCCTTTATGAAACAATATTGGCAGAGCGAAAATAATTTCAATCATGGTACCCCCAATCGTGAATTCGGAGTTCATGATGCAAACCTATTCTCTTTTTACTAATTTTGTCGGTGAAACTCCCCTGAAAAAAGTGTCCGGGCTCAAGAATGACTCGTGAAAGACGCGCTGGTAAAAAGTCGGATTCAATTTTGAAACCGGCACATATTGTGGTATCAATCAACAATCAACTAATATATATTATGCAGACAGGATGTCCGCACCACAATTTTTGACTTTTTGCCGGGGCATCTTGAAAACACTTTTTTCATCGTGATATAATGGACATCGGTTATTGGGAGGGAACCACTGAATGGAACGGAAGAGTGAGTTAGGCACGGATCATCGGTAATTCAAATCCGTTGTTTTTGGTTGGGGGATGTTGGTTTTTGACAAATTGATGCGTATGCGGATCGACTCATGATTGATTATTTGTTCTCGATGCAACCTGTATGGTTTTTCGGCGTCGTGTTTGTGATTACGACGCTGATCAATCGAAGAATGCCTCGTTTCTGTTTCTTGTTATGGAGTCTGGTTCTGATTAAATTTCTTTGTCCTTTCGGATTGATGCGCCTGCCCATTCCTTACAATCCCGAAATGACGCCGACGGTTACGATTGGCTCCCCTCTTTATGAAAAAAACGCGACCAGCGATTTTCATCTTTCCGCGTTGCCGCGGGAAGCACTGAATCCAAAACTCCTCCCGCCATCGGCCCCTCCGCGCAATCCCGTTACGGACGCCGGCGTAGTCGCTCCTCCGCACAGGAACAAAACCGTATCTCGGACCGTATCAAAAGAACAAATTGTCCGCTATTTTTTTATTGCCTGGTTTTCCCTCTCGTTGATTGTAATTTGTTGGAGACTTCGATCCTATGTAAAACTCCGCCTGGCGATGCGGAATTGGCAAGAAATCGGTTATGGACCCTTGTACGAACTTTTTGTGTCGTGTGTGAAACGATTTCACATGTCAGCGACGCCGAAATTGTATCTCGTCGAACGGGATTATCCGTCGCCATTTTCGTTTGGATTTCTCAAACGCTCCCTGGCTGTCGCCGTTCCGCAACATTATGTGACAGAGAACGACGCCGCCACGTTGGAAATCATTTTTTGCCATGAATTGGCTCACATCAAGCAAGAGAGTAAACTTTTGCACATGATCCGAACGGTTTGCATATCCCTTTTTCATATTCACCCCTTGCGGGTAATCGCGGATTTTTACGTGCATCAATACAAAGAAATCTGCTGTGATCTGGAGGCCATTCGTGTTTTGAATATTCCCGGCATCAAGTACGTGAAAGCGATGACAGGAATTTATCTGGCGGGCGCGGAACGCCTCAAGGGAAATCCCTTTTCGTACGCGTTCCTCGATAGTTCCCACATGTTCGTGAAGCGGGTGGTTTATTTGAAGAAGTTTACGAAACGATATGGAGCGATTCCCGTTCCCGGATTGAAGGAATATGTCGGTGTTGCATTGTTCGGTCTGTTGTTCTTTTGCAATATCACTCTGTTTGCATCCTTGCATATCGATTCCATTATTTATATCAGCAGTGAGAACACGGTTTTCGCATTTCCCCATCCCGTTCAGCGCCATGAAACGCCGATTCGTCATTTGCCGAACTCGATTCTCAAACATCATCAGGATCGCTTATGGGTCATGGATCCGATCAGCGGCGTTTATTGTTATCAATTGGAGGATAAGGTAGAGCCGAAATTCGTATCGTCCTACTCCAACCAAATCGAGGGATTGGAGGAAGGACTGGTGCGTGTGAACGATCTGGCCTTCTACGGTGATTATCTGTTTCTGGCCGTCGCTGACGCCGACGAAGTGTTTTTCAATTACGGGCGTGTGGAAATCCTGCAAATCACTGATCCGCAAAATATCGTGAAAGTCGGGATTCTCTCGCATAATCATCCTCGCCTTTTGCGCATTATTGACGATGTGCTTTGGATCGGCGGATCTGGCGATACGTTTTTCAATGGTTCGATCGAACTCCACTCGATCCATACTCCCGCATCCCCCCGATTTCTTCATTCCACTCTGCTTCCTTATTACCCGGCGGATATTCAATGGTCCGCCGTCAATGCGAAAATGTTGGCGCTGGTGGGGAACCGGATGATCGCCTATGAGGATTTCCATTCATTGGTTAAACAAGCGGAATATGAGTTTTCCGCCACTCTCATCCAATTGGCGGTTCTTGAGGATGGCGCTCTTGTTCTCACCGGTCTTCGGGATGTCGAGAACAGCGATTGGAATTCTTCGCTGGGGGCTCGGGGCGAGTTTGTATTGATCCGCGTTACGTTGAATGCCGACAACATATACAACCATACTGTCATATCCACAATCCGGACGGATATCTTCGATATGGCTTATGCCGTCAATTCGGTTTATCCCCTGAATAATTCGATACAAAATCTGATTTTGCTTCCCATACTTCCTATGGGAGCAGCGGTTTTGCAGCCGACAATGAATGGATTCACATTGTTGTCGTATTGGGAGCATTTCTGTATGAGTGGAGTTCGCGTGGGGGACTTTATGATTTTATTGAATGATGGATTTTCCATTTTCAAGGTAACCGATTTCCAATCTCTCGATAATGGCATACTTGGTTGGGAGAGCCTGTAGTGTTCGGTCGGAAGTGCGATAAACAACGTTGTGGAATCACCCTGATCGAGTTAGTGGTGGTCATGGCGATTCTGTCGATATTGGGGATACTCGTTTTTCCTTCCGCGCGTTCGGCGTATATCCGTTCGCAGATTACACAAGTTCAAACGGACATGAACGGCATTGCTTTTTCGTTGATGGCGTATTTTGCGGATTCCATGGGGTATCCATCAACCTATGTGACCGCATTCACTAAAGAAAAAGAAATTGATTCCATTTCGGAATTGACGACTCCCATCAATTATCTGGGTAAAATCCCCATTTCGCCGTGGCGTGGCAGGAGATATACGATAACACGAAATCTTTCCGGACAATTGATAGAAGAAGAGATCAAGCAGTCGAATTACCGGGTGTCGACAGCGCATTATTATCAGGATCTTCTATACGGCCTGTACCAGTCGGATCACTTATCGGTGTGGAGTATCACCTCCGGAGGGCCGGCATCTCCGATTACCGGTTATCACCATAAACATTGGTATTCTCCTACAAACGGTATTTTTAGCATTGGTGGTTTTTGGGTGGATTCGAATGGCGTATCCACCTTTCATCATATCTGGTAAGTCAGGCAGGTCGTTCATGAAACATGGTCGTATAAAAAGGACAAGTATCGTATTCACGTATTCTGTTCTGCTCATCGCATTGAGTTCGGACGTATGGACGAATTGTGAATACTGCCAATTACTATACGCTCCCCCGGTGATTCAGATGTGCGGAGGGCTCGGAAGCGGGCAAAGCTGCGGCTCCTATTATACGGTAGCCAATTCGGTCTGTTGTTCGGGCAGCGGCGAAACGAATTGCGATAGCGCCCGAAACCTGGGAGATTGTACGTTTTATAAAAAATCGACTTATGGAACCTGTTCCGGCGCGTGGAGATGCGCCGGAGGAACCGGCTCCTCCTGTCCGGGGGATATCATCATTGCCTCCTCCAACAATTGCACGCCGACCGGCCCGCTTCTCGCGGAAAGCAACACATGCCGTGATTGCGGCGAATAATAGGATGGGAGGAAAGAGCCATGAAATTATTGGAGATTGTTTTATTTATCATTTGTTGTGCGATCCCTGTTTGTGGGCAGGTATTGGGGCCCTTTCGTGATGCGGATATTCAGCTCTATTCAGGGGATGTCCTGTGGACGGCGGAATTTGAAAGTATGCAACCGGTTGCTCCTCCGTCCGCGGACAAAATGCTTGTCGGTCTATCGCGCGATGCTTTCGAGGCGTGGGTAAAAAAGTTCGACGGTCCGCGCAAACAGACGTTTCAGATCCGTTGCCTGTTTCAAGGGGATTATCTTCGCTTTGAATGTTATTCGGAAGCGGGGGATATTTGTCCGGTCGTTTGTGATCGCGTCATTGCTTACAACGGCGTTGCGATTGCGTTCATGGATCGGGACTTGAAAAACATGTATCGCGAATCCTGGCCCGCATCCTTCCGCGAGAATCACTTCGCCACATTTTATACGCCGCCCCGCGCGTGCGGATACGGCGTGGATGACGTGATGCGACTTGTTCGGAACATCAAAGGGATCAACGGACAAACCGGAACCGTATCCGTTACGCTTGATGAAAAAGATAAGAATAAAATTGTAGTGGTGGGCACATTTCCCGCCGGGACGCTGACCGTGGCGGAATTCGTTGCGGACGACCAGCATGGAAATATTTTTTCCTCGATCAAATTTATCAATCCGGCTTTTGGGGAACGAGTGATCATCGAGGCAACCGAGTTGACGGCCTACGAGAAGGAAACGATTTTTCCCCGGCGAACGGTTGTAACCCGTTATTCCGGAGGCAATCTCGACGATTTATCAAACTCGCCCATTGTGGATCGCATGACGTTGATCGTGCAGAAAGCGGAATTCAACGGTCCGTTTTCCGATGAACTGTTTAATCCTGCTTGTCCGAATGATTATACCGACTTGCTTGATCTTCGTCTGAAGAAGAAATTCGCATTGGAATCCAATCCCAAATAAAACAGTACACATGAACTGCACGTTGAAATCCCGGATCACCGGCGTTAAAGAACTATTTCTTTTTGCGCCAAACAGCCATAGAAATTGGCCAACCAGGGCGCTTCAGATCCGTTCCATTACTTCTTCGATTTTTCGCAACAGGATATAGGGAGTAAATGGCTTCTGCAAAAAATTGATGCCTTCTTCCAGGACGCCGTGGTGGACAATCGCATTTTCGGTATAACCGGAAATGTAGATCACCTGCAATTCTTCTTTCATCGATTGAAACTGATCTGCCAACACCCGCCCGCTGATTCGCGGCAACACCACATCGGTAATGAGGAGCTGAATGGTCTCGATATGGGAAAGGAATCGTTCTCGCGCCTCTTCGAAACACCCGGTCACATACACGGTATATCCGGCGCTCTGCAACACATCCGTAATCATCCTGCGAACAATCTCTTCATCTTCCACGATGAGGATGGAACCGGCGCCTTTCAATGATCGTATTGCCACTTCAACCGGCTTCTTGTGCATCGGCATTTCATTCACTTGCGGAAAATAGATTTGCAGCGTTGTTCCTTTCCCGATTTCACTGTAAACAAAAACATACCCTTCGCTTTGTTTCACATTGCCATACACCGTCGAAAGGCCAAGGCCGGTTCCTTTGCCTTTTTCTTTGGTCGTGAAAAATGGTTCGAAAATACGCTCCTGGGTATTCTTGTCCATGCCGCATCCCGTATCGCTGACAGCCAACTTGACATAGGGACCCGGTTCCACGGAGACTTTTTGATTTTTAAATCCGTCAACGATACATTCATCGTCGGTCTCGATAGTGATTTTTCCCCCATACGGCATTGCATCTCTGGCGTTTACGACCAAATTCATCAGGATTTGCTCGATTTGATTCGGATCCGCCTTGATCGTCGCCGAGACGGCTTTGGTGATGATCTTGAATTCGATATCTTCGCCGATCAGGCGGCGAATCAATTTCTCCATGTCCTTGACCAAATCATTGAGATTGATCACTTTCATATCAAGAATCTGTTTTCGGCTGAACGCCAACAATTGCCGGGTAAGCGCAGCGGCGCTTTCCCCGGCTTTTCGAATCGAACTCAGCGCATTGTAGTTGGCGTGGTTCTGATCAATACGCGACAGAAGAATGTCGCTATAGCCGAGAATTCCGGTCAACAGATTGTTGAAATCATGGGCGATTCCTCCCGCCAGCATCCCGACCGCTTCCATTTTTTGTGTTTGTCGAAGGCGTTCATCAATTTTTTTACGCTCCTGCACGTCACGAATAATCGCCAAAACAAACGGTCCATCACTTCGATGTCCGGCCGAAAGGGATAAATCGATAGGAAAGGTCTCTCCATTTTTCCGAACGGCTGTCAATTCCACACTTCGATTGATTGCTTGATTGGGAGAGCCGGTTTCAAAAAAACTTTTGACATATTCCCCGTGGAGGCGACATAAATCTTCCGTCATCAAACTATCCAACGGGTTACCGATCATTTCTTCTTGCCTATATCCGAAGATCAGTTCCGCCGCCGGATTGAACAGGATAATCAATCCTTCCGCATCAATTTCGATGATCGCATCGGTGCTGGATTCAATCACAGTGCGAAAATGCTCCTCGCTTTCTTTCAAGGAAGCCGTGCGATCGGCAACCATCTCTTCCAAACGATGGGCATAGCGTGACAGTTTTTGCCGTGCGATGAATAGAAACAAAGCTAGAAAAGCGATCATGCCAAAAACAAACAACACCAAAGGTGGAAACCACCAATGATCCTGCAGGGGAATGGATTTCACTTCAAAATCAAAGACAGCCGGAGTCATACTGAGATTCAAGTGTGGATCTCTGGCGAGAATCTCCAAGCGATGAGGACCGATCGCGAGATGGTCAGCGGGTATTTGAATCGAGTTTGCAGTCGCAAATTTCGACCATGAACCTTGATCCAGGCGATGAGAAAATTGAAACACCAGACTAGGATTATTCATGCTATGGAATCGCGCGATTCCTCGCAAAAGAACTTCAGCAACTTCTTTTTTACGAACCACATGTTTCCCGGATATAATTTCACAGTCCGGTAGAAAAGGTTGAGGAACATAACGATACACCCTATTACCGATACCGATCCAAAGAATACCATTTCTATCTTTAACAACGCTACGGATTACCCCGGAATCGGGTAAAAATAATGGACAAGGGAGTGATTCCTCGTTTGGATAAGCGATGTATAACCGATTTCGCCCCCCTAAAAACGATGTTCCATCGTATGTGTTGGCAAAAAATTCCTGAAAATCATCAATGACATGCGTCCATGCGCCATCGATGCATTGAGACCACCCGGCTTGTCCGCCCAAATCCCCGGTATACCCAATCCACAGAACATTTTGATGTTCACCGATTGCGCGAACTCTCTGGCCGGGAACAATCTGTAATTGCTCCCAAGGCAAGGAAATATCGGTTTTACAAAACAAGCCAATCACGCCGTACATCCAAACCCGGCGGTGGGAATCCATAAAAAATTTAATTCTCGCAAAGGGAGGGATTTCCGGAATTAATTCAATTTCACGCGGAGACCCATCCTCTGCAGCATAATACAAATGGCTGACGCCGTTTATAGCATCGCGGAACATCAACCAAAGTCCGGAAATCGGATCCGTTACGCACTGGATCAACTCCCAATGGGTAGAAGAATCGAGTTGCAGCGGCGTCCATGTATCATTCTGAAATCGAGAAAGAACGATTTGCAAATCCTTGTTTTGCCCTACAAACCACAGATTCCCTTTCTTATCCTCTTCCCCAAAAAGCGGTAGTGCAAATCCTGAATCCGCGGGAGAGTAAATTTGTGGCAGATCTTCGTTCCAGCATATAATTTCCCGGTTCGTCAGACCCCAAATCCGGTTTTGACTATCTTCCTTGACGGAGGTTACCGGCGGCTGGATTTCGTGAATCGTTCCTTGATCCCATCTACAGATTTTTTGTCCGTTCGTAAACCATATCCGGTTTTTATGATCGACGAGTTGGGGCAAAGGGAGGTCGTCGGGCATTTGCATCCAGCCATTCTCGCTGCGATCCCAGCGAACCAAATAGCTATAAGCGGTGCACCAGATCGAACCATCCGGCGCCTCGTTTATGGATTCAATCGTTCCGGGAGACGGCTCAAAACTCTGGCTGACGAGTTGAAAATCACTTCCATCCCATTTTAGAAATCCATATTGTTTATCCGGAGTATAACCCAACGTGATGATTTCACCTTTTCGCGTGGCAAAAAGCCGATAACTTTGGGGATTGTGCAGATCATGTCTTCGCCATTGATTTTGATGCAAAATATATAGGGGAGAATTTGTCGACAGCAGGATTTCCTGATTCTCCGATTCGCAAATCGACCAGAAACCTAATGTTCCCAGATGCAGAGAGATCCCTTGCTCTTGCAACGCTTCGATCCAACGCTCTCCGTCCTGTCGATAGAGAGTCCGATTGGTCAATGCATACCGATCTCCTTTTGTATCTTTCAAGAAATCATAGATAGAATCAATCAGGATGCCATCGTTTGGGCCATATTGTGTCCAAATTCCATCTTGCAGAGACGCCAATCCTCCTGGTTTGGCGGCATTCATCCAGCGATCCGAACAAAACCACAATGTTCCGTCTTCCTCTTCACGAATCCGCCGTACACTGGGACCGGCCAATCCGTTTTCGGAGCCAAGCGTGGAAAAGGTCTGCCCATCAAATACACCTGCTCCTTGATTCGTACCCACCCATAATCGACCGGAGCGATCGAAGTGGACGCAACGAACAAACGAACTGGGAAGGCCATCGGTTTCCGTAAAGCATTTCCAACGATAACCGTCATAACGATACAATCCCACGGATGTCGCGATCCACGCGACGCCATCCGGTTCGAAATCAATATAGAAGATGTTCCGATCGCGCAATTGCAGATCATCCGTCAACACTTCGATGCGCCAAATCGGGATTGAGGTGTTTATATCTGGAGAAGAAGGTAGTTCATGTCCCCAAATTCCTGAAAGATGGCAGACGTAAATACTGCAGTTTATAACGAAATATAATACTTGCAAGAAAACTCTGTCAATAGCCTTCATTTTTGTTCTCAAGCAGAATCCATGTGTACCATAATTTTATCAGAAAGTAACAGAATTATAACTAAAAAGTGAAAAAAGGTGTGCATAATGCATCAATAATACCACAATTTGCTAAAAATCGATCATGGGCGATTCAGAATCAACGAATCCGAGAAGAGGGAAAACAAGTAGGCTATTCGTTTATTTCTTTTTCAAATAATCGATCACTTCGTCATACATGCCTCCTTCGTTGGCGTAGGTGGCATAATTTTTTGCGACGCTCAACCACTCACGCGTGGTCGGTTTTAATTTCGCGAGAGATTGCGTAAATTCCTTCATGGTCACCGGCTCGATCGTTCCCGACGCCAAACTGCGCATCATCGCTTCCTCGCAGGAATTTTCCACCAACGCCTTCAAATCCGCGCCGGAAAAGCCGTTGCATTTTTTTGCCAATTTGACGAAATCGACGTTTTCGATCGGGCGTCCTTTGCAGTGAATGGTCATGATCTCCGCCCGCGCCTGCAGATCGGGCGGGGCGACGAAAATCACCTGATCGAAGCGGCCCGGTCGCCGCAACGCGGGATCGACATGCCAGGGCGCGTTGGTGGCGCCGATCACCAATAGTTTTTGATTCTGGGTTTGATATCCGTCCATTTCCGCCAGCAATTGGCTGACCAGCGTTTTTCCCGGGCTTTCGCGCATGCGATTTCGCACTCCGCCGATGGCGTCGACTTCGTCGAAAAAAATGATCGAGGGGGCCATTTGTCGCGCTTTTTCGAACAGCGCGTTCAAACGCTTCTCACTCTCGCCGAACCACATGTCCAAAATGTCGTTGATTTCCACGCAGAAAAAATTCGCGCGGCATTCCCCCGCCGTCGCTCGCGCGATATGCGTTTTTCCGCAGCCCGGAGGACCATACAATAACACGCCGCCGCCCGCTTTTTTTCCGTACGCTTTGAAAATGTCCGGTCGCTCGAACGGCAGAATGATTTTCCGGCGAATGGTTTCCTTCAGTTCTTCCAATCCGCCGACGTCGCTGAACGTGATCGTGGGTTTTTCCAAACCGAATTCGCCGGGCTCCTCTTCCGTGGTTCGATGAATACGCAGAATATTTTTGGGAGACGCGCCGTCGGGATACAATTCGTTGCGCTCCTCCGCATTTTCCAACTCCGGTTGTTCGCTGACGGCGATTTCGTAATGCTTGCGCGCCGATTCGATGTCGCCTTTTTCCCGCAACGCTTTGGATAACCAATAATTGGCTTGCGGATGGCGGCGGTTTTTATCCAAAGCCGCCTTGAAAGCGGCGACGGCTCGTTCCCAACGCGCCAGGGCGATGGCGGAACGTCCCAATCCTAAAAACGAATCGATATGGGACGAATCTTCCGCGCAGAGAATCGAATAATGCTCATACGCCTCGTCCCAGCGAAGCAATTCCTCGCAGATCGCCGCCACTTCCTTACGTAACGGAACGTTGTCCGGACTGAATTTGAGCGCCTCGATCAAGGCGTTCAATCGTTCTTGTTTATTTTCGCTCATGGTTTCCTTTCATTTACTCCCCTTACGCGGCAGATTTGAAAGCAGTACAAATTTCCCCTCCCCGTCAACAGGACGAGAGCGCTCATCCCTCATTGATGGAGGGATCAAAGGGGAGTGTGCATAAGACAAGTTATTTAATCCATCCTCGCCGCGCAAGAAACGAAAACAGCGGATCGGCGATCCAGGTATAAATGGCGAAAAGAATATAAAAATAAATCAATAAGTTAATGCCATAGTTCGCAAACGGATGTTGCTGCAGATACTCGAAATTGGCCGAGCGAAATTGCAGGGTGACGGTATAAAGAAACCAAAATCCTAAAATCATTACAATCGCCCGTGTCTGTCCCATTTTTCGCGTCATCAACGACCAGCGCCAGAACACCGCATACAGCGGATGGCGCGCTTTGACGGCGTTCAAATATAAATTCTGGCTGTATTCGTTGGTGGGATCGAGTCGCAGGGATTCCCGCAATTCACGATGCGCATTTTCCTTATCGTTCTGATGAAGATACGAGAGTCCCATCCCCGCGTGAGAAGCGGACGATTCGGGATTCACCGCCAACGCACGGCGGAACGTGTCCTGCGCCACGTCGACGCGCCAATCGTCGATGTTCAAATGGCCAAGAATGCGAAGCGCCTCGACATTTTCCGGATCCAGTTTCAAGGCATTGCGCGCGATTTTCTCCGCCTTCCGCACCTGGCCGTTTCGATACAACAACCATGCATAAATCGCGTGAAAGTCGGGATAGATCGGCATGATCCTGATGGCTTCCAGAAATTCCCGTTCCGCCGCCTCGTCGCGTTTGGTTTCCATCAAAATCAAGCCAAACACATAATGGCTGAATCCGTTATACGGTTCGTTGGACAGCGCATTACGCACATGAAATTCCGCCGGCTGATAATCCTCCTGCATCGCGAGGGCCAACGCGAGCAGGGTTTCCGCATCGGGAGAATCCGGATTTTCGGCCAGATCCGCCTGTAATTCCTCGATCGCCCCCCGCGTTTGCCCCATATCAAGCAAAATTTGAGCACGTTCGAAATGATCTCGATGACGCTCGAATCGCACTTCGTGCATATTCATCATCTCCTTATTGAACCTTTACTCCACAGAACACACTGAACAAGGCGAGAGCATATACAATTTTATCGTAAAAAAGGATATTTCCAACAATCAACAACACCAATACGGCCATTGCATTGTGCGGACGGCCGTCCGATAAGATGAACCAGTTAAAATTGCGCTTCTGCAATTGGTAAAAGAGAAGCCCCAGCAGCGTAAACAGGATGTGAAATCCGTAAAATCCACCCGTTTTGAAGGACACATGAAACATTCGTTGCAAATGCGAAGAAAAAAGCAGGACCAGATCAAATCCCACGATGGTCAACACGATCGATCCGGCCATCCATTTCCATTGCCGGAATTGGTAAAAGTTAAAACAAGCGGGTAACCAGAGTAATAACGGCAGAAAGAAACCAATATACGGCAAAAAAATCGGATTAAAGACTCGCCGATCAATACTCAAACGGTTGGCCGAGGACAAGGAGGGTTGATACAACGTCTCATCCCAATCGAAAGGAAGATATTTCTCTTCCCAATCGTTTTCCATTTCTTCTCTGCGCCTTTCGGCATCTTCTTGATTCCGCATCGTGAGAAAATCGCCCTTCTAAAATATGTATACGTGCTATTATAACCAGGAACCTTTCCAAAATGGAAGTTCTAAAAAAAATCAAATACAGGAAAGCCTTCTATGCCGCATACAAACCATGGATTCACGCTGATCGAATTGCTCATCGTCGTTGCGATCATCGGCATCCTGGCCGCCATCGCCGTTCCCAATTTCATTAACGCACAAATCCGCGCGAAGGTCGCCCGCACCATGTCCGATATCCGCTCCATCTCCACCGCTCTCGAAATGTACAACACCGACAAAGGGGATTATCCGGAAGGGCGCGCCACCTGGGCCCGATTCGGATTGGATAAACTGACTTCTCCAGTCGCCTATATGGCCTCGGTCCCGCCGGATCCCTTTGCCCCAACCGATCCCAACGCGAGCGCCGTTCCCGCCGGTTATGGCTGGTTTCCGGAAGTTCTCCCATTTTACGTCTATTTATGGGCGCGCGATATCAACGATTCCCTGAATCCGGCCATCAGCCGCGACTATCTGTTTCGCAAGGGGATCATGAAGGATCCCACCGCGTCCCCTCCGCAGATTTTTCATTTCTATCAAATTCGCGCGATGGGGCCGAATGGCCAGGGCGACTATTCCCTTGCTTATGATGCGTCCAACGGTTTGCTCAGCCCCGGCGACATCTCGTATCATGGACCCGGCGCTGGATTTTAGCGCCAAATTGATTTATCGTTACCCTAAAATGATATCCCCCAATTTTGCCAAAGGAATATCTTGATGAACACGGTTCGCATAGGCATCATCGGTTCTCAATTCATTGCTTCCATTCATGCCGATTCGATCAAACGGCACGTGCGGGGCGCGGAAATCGTGGCCGCCGCGTCTCCTACTCCTTCACATATCGATGCATTTGTTAAAAAATTCGATATTCCGAATGCTTTTACGGATTATCGAAAACTCCTCGACATGAAGGAACTCGATTTGATCCTTGTCGGCGCTCCCAATCATCTTCATTGCCGCATGGTGTGCGACGCTGCCGAAGCGGGAAAGCACGTCATCGTGGAGAAACCATTCTGTCTCAATCTGGCCGAGGCCGACGAGATGATCGCCGCCTGCAAGAGTAATCAGGTCCAATTGATGTACGCCGAAGAACTCTGCTTCGCGCCCAAATACGTACGGATGAAGGAACTATTGAACGAAGGAGCGCTGGGCGATGTGATCCTCGTCAAACAATCCGAAAAACATGACGGTCCCCACGCGCCCCATTTTTGGAACGTGGAGCAATCGGGCGGCGGCGTGATGATGGACATGGGCTGCCATGCCATCGAGTTTTTCCGTTGGATCGTCGGCCGTGACGTGAAAGTGAAGTCGGTGTATGCAGATATGGGCACGTACGTTCATCACGAAAAAACCAAAGGCGACGACAACATTCTTTTCATTCTCAAATTCGAGAACGGCGTCACCGCGCTGGCAGAGGAAAGCTGGGTAAAGAAAGGAGGCATGGACGACCGCGCCGAAATTCACGGTACGAAAGGCATCGCCTACGCCAATCTCCTGCAGGGCAACGCCATCCTCACCTACAGCGAATGCGGTTATGGCTACGCAGTGGAAAAGGCGGCCTCGTCGCAAGGCTGGACCTTCACCATCTATGAGGAAGCATGGAATTATGGTTTTCCGCAGGAACTGCAACATTTTGTCGATTGCGTCCGCAACGATACGCCGCCTCAAATCACCGGCGAAGACGGCAGATCCGTCCTTGAAATCATCTTCGCCGCCTACGCTTCCGCCGCGGCCGGCCAAGCCATAGCGCTTCCTTATTTTTCCAACGATGCGAGACCGATTGATAGTTGGTTAAAGCGAGAAAAGTAGGTATTACGAGGTTGGAGCCGTCTCCACGGCGGCTTCCTCTTTCACGACGGGCTGCGCGCTGTTAGCCTGCATCAGTTCGCGGTAGGTGCGGCGTATGGCATCCAGCAGGTCGTTGTCAATTCTCACGCCCGCCTGATGCATGGCGTACAACCCCGCGCCGATCACAGGTTCCAGCTGCGGCGACACGACATTCGCGCCGGGCAAAAGATAGAGCAATTTACGGCGCACGATTTGGCGGTAATAGGAAGATGCGCTGAACAAACCACCGCTCAACACCACATCGAAACAATCCGGCATTTCTAGTTTTTTCTTCAGCACTTCCACCCCCAACGCCAACGCATCGGCTTCCTGATTGATGATCTCGTCGGCGAGTGGATCATCTTCATTGGCCGCCTGTATCACGAAGGAGGCGAGAGCGGCTATTTTTCTCCGATTGGTTGATTGCGCATAGACCCAAGGGATCAACTCATCCACCGTTTTCATTTTCAAATGTTCCAACACGGATTTCGTGATCAGGGTCGCGCCTTCAAAACCATCGTGGCTGCGAACGATGGCGCGCAACCCCTGCAAGGCAATGCAATACCCGCTGCCCTCGTCGGAAAGCAAGGGACCGTGTCCGCCGACGCGCCCTTCCCTTCCCTGCTCGTTCCGTCCGAACAAAATCGTGCCGGTTCCGGCAATGATTACGATGCCGCTTTCGGACAGGTTTCCGCTCGTAAGGGCGATTTCCGCATCGCTGACAAGCAAATAGGCGTTTTTGCCAAACACTTCATCGAAAAGTGGTTTCAAAATCGCTCGATCCTGCTCGCGACCAACGCCGGCCAGCCCCAAACAGACGCCGCGGCATTCATCCTGCCGCGCATGAGCGGCAAGTAACGTTTCCTTGAACAAGCGGGAAATGGTCGTTGATACGCTGCCGGCCCCCACTTCGTGATAATTAACGCCGGGACCTTTGGCCAAATGCACCACCCGGCCGGCGTCGGTAATCAGGATCGCGCGAGAGGTGGATCCGCCGCCGTCGATTCCGAAAACGTAAGGCATTCCTATTTCTCCCCCCGCAAACGTTTATTGTCTTCTTCCAGCATGAGCACCTTCACGTTTAAATCGTTGAGTTGCGTCGTATACTGCAGTTTCAACTTTTCAATGCGCTTATCCGCCTCTTCCTGAGTTTTGCGAACGGTTCCCTGCATCTCGCGTAATTTTGCTTCATATTCCGCGCGCACCTGTTCGAGTTTCCCCGAATCTCCGATTTGAATTGGCGGAGGGCTCGTGGGAACCGACGTCGGACCGACTTGAATGGTGGTCAAATCCTTGCGCGATGTTTCCGTCAAGGCGTTCACGCCGCCCTGCGTCATCACCCAGCCCACAATTAGCAGTATGACCACGCTGATCAGACCTAACGTAAAAAGGAAGTTGCTGCTGGAGGATTCCTGATGGTAACTAGTTCTCCTGCTCGGCCGTTGACTCATGATTCACCGCCTCCGTTCCGGACATAGGATTTTCGGTCATGTCAAATGAAAATTCATGCCGGTCCGTTATTTTGAATGGCAGGAGGGCAACGAAAAAGTCGAGCGGGAAATATAAATACGCGGGCGACTTCACGTTCACGATTTCTTCCCGCCGTCCATGTTCGGGATGATCCAACGTAATTTTATGTTTCCCGTACCAATCCACTTCGATTTCTGCCGGCGTTTCGCCGATCGGTTTGAAATCAAAATGGACCGTAGAACCCGGGGGAATCGAATCGACGCGAACGACGGTCGTATGACATCCCTCAACCAACCAAAATAACACCAATATGATAATAAACCGGACCATTAACATATCTCCATGTTAACACGTATATTACAGCCGTTTCTGCTTTCGCTGTCAACACAAATCTTACCAAATCCGGCAAGTTACGGCGTATAAGAATCCCATACATCACGAATCAACGCAAGCTCCTGCACCGATTTAATCGTTACCTGCCCGATTTGAATCGGGAAAATGAATCGGATCGTGCCTTGCTGTACCTTTTTATCCCGCGTCATGCTGTTGATCAAGACATGCGCATTGATGTCGGGTTTATCCAGCGGATAGCCGATGCGACGAATCAAATCCAGGATTTCCGCCGTCACATTCGGCGGTGTGACGCCCAACCGTTCTCCCAGCTGGGCTTCGATGATCATCCCGATCGCCACCGCTTCACCGTGCAGATAACGCTCATAACCGGTAACGGATTCGATGGCGTGCCCGATCGTGTGCCCGTAATTCAAAATCGCGCGCAATCCCTCTTCTTTTTCATCCTGTTCCACCACTCGCGCCTTGATCTTGCAGTTCCACGGAATGATTTTGCGATAAAATGTTTCCTCCACGGCCAGCAATCGATCTATTTTTTCAGAAATCTGTTTGAACAGGATCGCATCGGCAATCACACCGTGTTTGATCACTTCCGCCAAACCCGCTTTCAGTTGCCGCTCGTCGAGAGTTTTCAACGTATCCGTATCGATCACGACCGCCGCGGGTTGATGAAAAGCGCCGATCAAATTTTTTCCCCCCGCATGGTCCACGCCGACTTTTCCGCCGACGGAGGAATCCACTTGCGCCAGCAATGTCGTCGGAACCTGCACGAAACGAATCCCGCGCAAATAGGTCGCGGCGACGAATCCGGCGATATCACCCGGCACGCCACCTCCGAGAGCGATAATGCCGCTCTTGCGTTCCGGTTTCAAGGCCACCAATTGATCGTACAGACGAGCAACCGTTTGCAAATGTTTTGAGGTTTCTCCCGCGGCGAACGAACACACCGCCGTATTGAATCCCTGTTGTTCAAGCGACAACTTGACACGTTGCGCATAGAGTGTTTCCACATGATCGTCCGTGATGATCACAATCGGCGAATCGAAATTCAGTCTTTTGGCGATGTCTCCGATTTCATCCATCAATTCCGATCCCACGGAAATGGTATAACTCCGTTCTCCCAAACCGACGTGGATATCCGCTCGGTTCTTTTCCTCTTGCATGTACGAACACCTCCATTTCAGAAAAAATCAGTTTACCATAAAAAAAACGGCGTCTCTATCCCTCATGACACAACAGCGTGTCCACATCCAATCAACCGTATCCATGCATGGGGATGGGCGCTATCGATTGAAAAATACAAACAAGGATCGGCCGCGTCGAGTATTGGGTTATGAAATGTTCTATAAAGGAGAATCGTTAAGCACGGTTGAGGTACTCGCCGGTGTCCGTGTCCACAACGACCTTGTCGCCGATGTTAACGAAATTGGGAATGGACAGTTTCCAGCCGCTTTCGGTGACGGCCGGTTTGGGGGCGTTGGTGGCGGTGGCGCCTTTGAATTCGGGAGGGGCGTCCGCGATGGTGACCACGGCGGTTTTCGGAAGGGAAACGGAAATCGGCGTGCCTTCAAACGTGGAGAGTTCCACTTCCATTCCATCCAGCAGAAAATATTTCTTGTCGCCGATCACTGCGTCGGTAACCATGACTTCTTCATAGTTTTGCGAATTCATAAAATGATAGCCGAAACCGTCGGCATATAAAAAAGTGCCTTTAAACGTGTACATATCGGCCACGTCGAGTTCTTCGGTGGAACTGAAGCGCGCTTCACATTGCGAACCGGTGAGCACATTGCGCAGCGTGGTTTGCACGAACGCCCGCAGGTTTCCCGGCGTGCGATGTTGATAATCCATTACCTGGTGCGGGGCGCCTTTATACATGATCACTCGGCCCTTGCGCAGATCATTGCCCTTCATGGCTACACTCCTTATATTTTCAATTAAATTAGATTCACTCCAACTCACGTCCGTCGGTGCAGTAAAAAAGAGTTGAACTTTATCGCATGAATGAGGGATTTTATCCGCGCCATGGGAAAAGTGAAAGCCGAACGGATCATGAGGGGATTAACCGGAGGACATGCGCACGTCCCTCGCAATTCTGGCGGTTATTTCTCCGGATTTGCATCAACAAGACGAAAGATCGGCAATTTTCGCAATTCTTTTGAACGGATTGGTTCCGTCGGTTCCTTATGAAAAAGATCGACGCTTCTTGCCGCTCGGATCCCCACATAGAAACCATAATCCAACATGAGAGCCAAGTGACGGCGTCCGGCTTCTCCCGGGGTGATTCCTTCGCTAAGCACATGTAAGAGTCTCAACGCGATGAGTTTTCCGATTTGTTGAAAATCAGGATTTTCATTTTGGATTTCGACCAGAAAAGCATTCTTTCTTTTTTCTTTTATACAAAAATCCCGAATCCGGTCAAGAATTCTTCTCACTCCCTCACATTCTCCGGATGCGTCCTTTTGGATGTCCTTCAGTTTTTCATCAGCCATTTCCGAAGCGGAAGTATTCACGCTAGTCATGGATACGAGTTTTTGGTTTTTCACGGATGCCCGAGACATGGATTGGGTGAAAATATTGATTGCATCACGAGGAACACCTGCGGCTACCCAGACAATTCGATCCAACACACCTTTACCGCACAGATAATTGATATCGGGTAAACCACAATATATGGCATGGGCATCCAGAATATCATGAATATGTTTTTTAGCCTTATCGAGCATGGTCAAATTATAATCAAGTTTTATGATTCTCGCATCATGGGGCGTTTCAAGCCCCACGCGAGTGGATGGATTCCATGTTTTTGTGAATTGCTCGATGCCGGAAATCTTCATAAATGTGCGATTTCCATGAGAAAGCGAATAAAGTATACTTAATAATTTGGGTTGCAAATCGGAATGAACTACATGAATATCATCCAAAAATAGAAAGAGACTTCCATAATTTTTTGAAATCGATGAAAAAAATTTCTTAATCTTGGGAATATTGCGATTTAAACGGTTTTCCAAATTATCATCATTATGATTATCCAATGATGCGAAACAATGTTCAATAATCTCTTTTTCTTTGAACTCATCATTATAATCGGAAAGCTGGTCAATCATTTCGGAGAGAACATCCACAACCGTCCGAAAGTCCGACCGGCCGTTATACGTCTGCATATCCACCCACGCGAAAGGTTTATGGTCTTTTTTCAGTTTATGCATACAATAAAGAAGGAGACTCGATTTACCCGCGCCCCGTCGACCGTAAACGATATGATTTCCATGCGCTTCCATATCCGGCTCCGCATCGAATACGGACGGGATGTAGCGGGAAAAAAAATCGTCTTCGAAACTGTGTCGGGTTACAGTCAGACTCTCCGATAAAACTGTCCGCAGGAGTTGAACTTCCGGAAGATGCATACGATCTTTCACCGATTTTCGTCTGGGGATGAGAGTCGTCCGATCACGAAAAACGTTGTCGTTGGAAAGCACCTCACAGGTATCTTCCAAAATTTTAAAAAAGCGTTCTGTTGGATTCATTAAATAAAAGATAAGATAGGGATTTTCCATCCGTTCTTTAATTTCATGATCAACTTTTTGAAATCGGGAATATTTCTTAAAATAATCGATCACTTCACTCTTAAATCGCTCGATCAATTCCCTATTTTCCACTCTCATATATATATTGTGATCATTCATTGTTATCATAACGTTATTCCTCGGCCTTTGAGAAAATCACGTGCATCTGCAAGAAAAGCAGATACAAGAAATTCCCATTTGTCCTGGGTGAATAAAAGGTCATTTTCCGATGCCGTATGATCATAGTCTGCTAAATTTCTATCTTCTCTTAAGTCTTTTAAACGTTGTCGATATTGGCTTGCATTGGGAAATTGATCCGGTAAAACATCGATTTTTTTGTGATCGGATATGTCCGTAGTATACACTCCGCTGAAATGAAGTTGAATGGAACGCCGGATATTGTAAACACCGTAATAAAAGCGGGAAATTCGTTGACGCCAGTATCGTTTATCCGTCTGTTTGGCAAATAGGTAATGCGCTTCTCCAAGAGAAAACAATTCGATCACATTTTTATCAATCTCAACCTGAACCGCATTCAACGCATCTTGATTTAAAATCTGCTTAATATTCTCAAGCATTTGCAAGGTATTCGATGCGGCAAGCAAGATATGCGGCGATTTCAATCCCATTGCCAGCTCCCAGAGTAAAAAGTATCGATCCTTTACAATAATTATATTTCAGATAGTTTTCAAGTGAGTTTACGGGATCGGTGTAGAATTCATGGCAGGATTCTCCTCTGCTTGCGAGTGACCGAGTTGATGTTTGAGAAACCACATGTACAGATGGGGATTGGCGTAGGTCTTCGACCAGGAATCGTGGCCGGTATTCGGATAAATGGTGGTGCTCACTTCCGCTCCGATTTTTTCCATGGCGTACGCCATTTCCAGCCCCCGATCGACCGGCACAACTTCATCCCGATCGCCGTGGAACATCCACACGGCGATACGCCTCATGCGGCGGCCGATTCGTCGCGGTTCCCCCGCGCCGCAGACAGGCGCTATGGCCGCAAAGCGATCGGGATAGGCGCCGGCCAGGAGCCAGGTCGCATGCCCCCCCATGCTCATACCGGTCAGATACACGCGATTTGAATCAATGGTATAGCGTCTTTCGATGACGTTCAGCAATCCGTTCAGTTGCCGCATGTTCCATCCCCTTCCCGTCGTCGGCGCGACGATGATGAAAGGAAATTTTTCCTGACTCAGCGCGAACGCGATCGGTCCGAAATTCACCAGCATGTTCAAATCTTCTTTATCGCGCTGGCCGTGCAGAAAAAGAATCAGCGGCCATGATTTTTCTTTTTTGTCGTATTCATACGGCAAAAAACAGAGATAATTATACGTAGCGCGTCCGGCGATCACCGATCCGCTGGGAATGGGGGTGGGGTGGGGCGTTTGCGGCGGCAATGTCGGCGCGGGCAGATCGATTTCTATTTCCGTTTCGGCGAGCGGAATGGACTTCTTCTTATTTGCATAAACGAATAGCACCCCGCCGAGAACAACAAGCAGCACCAGGATTCGCACAAATTTCATGGCTTCACTTTCCGATCACGATAAACCACGAGAGGTTTCGGTTTTCAATACAGTCTTGAACGGATTGAATGACTTGAACCGCGCCATCCATTTGCCTCTCATTGCGATTTTCGCGGCGCCATCTCATCGCTCCGGCGCATTCCGCGGCGGCTATGATCGCGCCATCCCAATAAAAGATACGGTAACGAACACTGATTTCCACTGCGATTTTTACCCTATCCGCATCCACCGAGACATAGGGAAACGGCTCGTATTGTTCGATCCATTCAAGAGCTCGTTTTACTTCTTCGTTCTTGTCTGAAATAGTAGCGTAAACCAGGATATTTGTGTCAATCATACTATCAACGTTCATGGAGATCATCGTGAGTCCAGCTGCGTGAACCGATCCATGCACTCGATTGATCGCTCAAGTCCCGGATTTTTTGCCGGGCTTTCCGAGCGCGATTTTCACGCGCGGCGATGGGAGTAAGATACACGCGTACGAGAGCATTCCCCGAGGAATTATGCTCGCTCGCGTAACGTCGCACAGCGGTAAGTACTTCTTCATCAATGCTTAGAGTTATATTTTTCATAAGCAAAGTTTATGTGCGACGATGTGGAATTTCAAGGTGGATGAATAATGTATAGTACGTCACATAGGCCAACTGACCAGGCGGGAAGGACAAAAAAAAGTCAGCCAGTCTACAAGTCAGACCATTTTCATTTTTTTTCCTGAATCCCAACATATAAATCAATACTCGGATTCCTGCCGACGCTTCTTGCATCATGATATTCAAAATCACATCCTGTCGATTGATACGGCGAGTGGGGAAGCCATTGTGTGAAAACATATCGTTTCATTCTGCCGATTTCCAATCCCCATAGAAATTTAAATTTTGCTTTAATCGGAAAAATAGCGTATGTCCCGGAAGGAATTTCGTATCC
The DNA here is from genome assembly GCA_003598175.1 of Candidatus Omnitrophota bacterium. GTDB lineage: Bacteria > Hinthialibacterota > Hinthialibacteria > Hinthialibacterales > Hinthialibacteraceae > SURF-12. Next base: position 70,638 of record QZKN01000181.1, on the reverse strand, counting down.
CTTTAATTCGGGCGGGATGGAATCCAAATTCGTTACCACATCTCCCATGATATATTCCCACGTTTTTGTATCTTCATTGAAATCCTTGCTATATGCCACGAACGCCCAAGGCTGTTTGAGATCGGGGATCGGATGCGTTTCTTTAAAAAGGGTATAGTCCTTCCCCAATTTAGCCGCATCTGTATATATCGTTTTCATGCCGGTGTGCACCGATAATCCCACAAAGTAAATCGGATTTGATAATGTAACGATTTGGGGCTCTTTTTCGATTTTGTTTAAGAGAAACATGACTGGGTCTCCGGTGAGAATGTTATATATAAAAAACAGTACAATAAAACGGATTATGTCCTATCTATCCAGTATTTTGGTTTACGCTGATGGTGAGTAACCGCAATGATGAATATCTTTTGAGCCTCGATTCGATAGATCAATCCATAAGGGAATCGTTTCAAGAGATACCGCCGGTATTCCCCATCGTAGATTGGCGAGAGCAATGGAAATCGCCGAATCCGATTCAGTCCGGACTCTATTTCGTCAAGAAAATCACTCCCAAGCCCCACCACCTGATCATCATAATATACAGCGGCCGCTTTCATTTCTTCGTCGGCGGCGTGATGGAATTCTATTTCAGGCATCGAAGTGTTTCACGAGCTTCCCGGAGAACCTGGTCTGCCGTTTTGGTGATGGATGCGCCCACTCTAATTTCTTGATCTCTTCGGTGGATTTCCTCAAGCCAGGCGGATTTGTGATCTTCGTTTTCGTCTTCGTCAAGACTCTGAATCAGGATCTCGGCAAGTTCGGCTCTGCTTTCGACGGGCAAAGCCATGGCCTTTAGGGATATTTCTTCAAAGTCAGTCATTCGATTTCCTCTTTCAATCGTAATATTTTTTCACTCATTCCATTTTGGCTGCACAGATCAATTGTTGGGGAAACTATTTTATTCTACAGAAAAACACAGCGGCAGACTAATTAAAGTGGCCCCCGTTGTCAAGACAAAAAAGTGAAAAAATAAGATGGAAACCGCTTTTCTTTTGTCTTCGTGTTTCTCCGGATCAAACCGGAAGGAAATGGGGGGATCCATTCTTTACAACTCCATGCCGGAAGATATGGAACGGAAATATGGTATGATGGGCTATTGATTTTGATTGAAGAAGGGAGAATGCAGAAATGAAACGACGGGATGTGATGTCGATATTTGCCGCCGGAGGAATGGGACTGGGCTTGCCCGGTTTATCCGCGTTTTCAGCTTATGCCAGTTCCGAATCCGAGCGTTCGATGGATTCCTCGCCGGTGAAAATCACTGACGTCAAAGTGATTTTGACCGCGCCTGAGCGTATCCGAATGGTGATCGTAAAAGTGGAAACCAGCGAACCGGGACTTTATGGGTATGGCTGCGCCACGTTTACGCAACGTCCGCTTACCGTGAAAACGGCGGTGGAGGAATATCTGCGGCCGTTTTTGATCGGAAAAAATCCGGACAACATCGAGGATATCTGGCAATCCTGCTTCGTCAGCAGTTATTGGCGCAATGGGCCGGTGCTCAACAATGCGCTGAGCGGAGTGGAAATGGCGCTATGGGATATCAAAGGCAAGCGGGCGGGGATGCCGGTTTACCAATTGTTGGGCGGAAAATGCCGGTTCGCCGCCGACTTGTACGCCCATGCATCGGGTCGAGATTTCCAGGAAGTGGAAGACCGCGTTCGCCGCTTTATGGAAGAAGGTTATCGCCACGTGCGCGTGCAGGTCGCGGTGCCGGGTTACTCGGCGTATGGAGCGGGCTCCGCACAGAAAGATTCACCGGAATATCTGCCAAAAGGAACCTCTGTTTTTGAACCTTCCGCCTACGTACGCATCGTTCCAAAGCTATTTGATCATTTACGCAACAATATCGGTGAGGAAGTTGAACTGTTGCATGATACTCACGAACGCATATCGTGCGTACAAGCGGTGCAATTGGCCAAGGATTTGGAACCATACCGGCTTTTTTTCCTGGAAGATCCTGTGCCGCCGGAAGAAATCGATCATTTTCGCCGCATTCGGCAGCAATGTTCGACGCCGCTCGCGATGGGCGAGTTGTTCAATAATCCGCATGAATGGATTGATTTGGTGTCGGAACGCTTGATCGACTTTATTCGCGTGCACCTTTCGCAAATCGGCGGATTGAATGTGGGGCGAAAACTCGCCGCGTTTTGTGAATTTTTCGGCGTCAAAACCGCATGGCATGGTCCCGGCGACTGTTCCCCCATCGGACACGCCGCCAATGTGGCGTTGGATCTGGCCTGTTACAATTTCGGCATTCAAGAACGGCATGTCTTTCGGGACGCAGCGCAGGAAGTGTTTCCCGGTTGCCTGAAAATTGAAAACGGGTACATCTTCGCCAACGAGACGCCCGGCTGGGGCATCGAAGTGGATGAAGAGAAAGCCAAACGATATCCGTTTCCCGAATCCCCCAGTTTCGATCAATTTTGGGGAAATACTCGACGCCGAGACGGAACCATCGTTCGCCCGTAATCCGCCACGAGAATAATGGCAAAAACAGAGCCTAAATTCTCAAAATGTGAGCAAACAAGCAGAGATGCTTTCAAAATGATAAAAAACGGGGTTCGATATTGCAAATTGATTCATCTTCTTTCCAAATGTGGGAGCGATGGATCCATTTCCCCTATTTTACCGGTCTTATCAACCGATTTTTCAAGCATCGTCACCTGTTTGATCGCATTTTTTTCATTCGCAACAAGAATATCACTACAATAGACATTGACCGCAAAAAACGCTACACTTTATTACAGAATCATGTATTATAATCGCCAATTTTCGTAATTTATTTCTATAATAGAAATACCCTTTTATCACTAAAAAATTCCAATGTACTTTTTTATGAGAAAGAAACCGTATTCCTGAATTTCGGTCCAATTTTTGCTATAAGCATAGGTGTAATGCGATTCTATCTTGTCCTATGATTTGGAACGGTTGTCTTTGTTTCTCAACATAAACAAGAATTGATCAGAAGCCATGTCAAAACAACCTGCCATACTCATGTCGGATGATCTGATTGGTACCTTTCAAGAGAAAGCCCTTCATTCGGTTGCCTTCGAAGATGTCGCCGGTACCTCTCTGGCATGGGAAGTGGATCTGAAACGATTCGAGCGAATACGGAAAACGCTCAACAGTATCGAATCCGGCCTTCGCTCCTCGTTTCCGAACCATGAGATCACGTTCGTCGTATCGAGTCAGGGCGGATTATGGTTGACGCACCAGGAAACGGAGCAATTTCTCTTCACCTTACAAAAACAGGTGGATCAATTAAAAGATGGAGGGCCGATGCCGGTATGGCGTCTCACGACGGCGGAATTGTTCGAATCGCATGTGCAAAATTTAAAATACTTGACGCTTGCGATCGCGCACGATACGACTCTTTTGACCAGTTTGAAGGAACCGCTGGGAACTCATCACACCTTGATGCATCGCGAATTTCTGCATTCCCATCGAATTGTGAACGATCTGGCAGATGAAATTCAACGTAACGGCAACCAGTTGACCTACGCGCTGTATGACAGCAATGTCATGATGGAACGCACACAAATCACGCAGGAAATGATCGAACGAGGGTTTGTGAGCGAACAGGAGTTGGGCTACTCGCTGGAGACATTAAAAAAAGTGCAAGTTATTCTCGACCGCCGTTGCCGTGAAAAATTGCCGCAGTATCGCAAGCAAATGCAGGTAGCCAACAATCGCCTGCAAGATAACCTGCGCCGGGGAGAATCCACCCAACTTTCCCGCGTAAGCCGATGGGAACTGGCGTTCGCGCTGATGGGGAATCCCCCTGTCGGTTATCGGGATCAAGCGAAAATGGCCTCCATCGAGCGGGAAGGCTATTCCAATTTTGTCCGGTCGCGGGAAGAGGAGCTGGGAGAAAGTGAAGCGGGAGTCCACGCGCTGAGTGTGGCGGAAGAAGCCGAAAGCAAGACGGCAAACCTCATGGCTACCGTAACTGTGGAAGACGCTTCAAAAGCGCTCACCGACGAAGAAATCGAGCAATTGATTCGCGGAGAAGCCGTTCAACCGGACGAATTGGAATTCAAGACGCAAATCTCAATCAGCGACCGGAAGAAAGCAAAAAAACACAAACGCATGGCGGTTTTGGATCGGCGGGGATTTTAAATTCCTTAATGGAATTATTAGGAGACAATGTAATCAATTTTGATTACAATAAACTTGAAATTTTGTACTGCCCGCAAACAAATCGCGCGTATCCTTATTCATCATTCCAATTGAATACGAACGCTCTTGATTCTCAATCGATAGGGAAATAGGATAAACCGCCTAATATAAAAATATATGAACCTGAAATTCGGAGTGATTCCCATGCCAAAAGATGATTTTTCGTTTGATTTCGATGATGATTTTGGCGAAGACCTCGACATCGAAGATCTGCTGGAATTGAATCAGGTTACGCAAGAGGCATCCCTGCGGGAAGAGGAGGATGCGGTTGAGGATAAAGAGAGTGCTCTGGCAGACTTGATCCACAAAATCGAATCGGGAACGTACGTTTCCGAAGCGGTACGAGACGTGGTTTTCGACTCGGTGAAAGATATTTTCGACGAAGACGGCCAATTCATCCTCGCGGAGGTCGAAGAATCTTCCCAGGAAACCACGAAAATAATCAAGGGCAAAAAGAAGGAGCTGTACGAGCTGCTCGAAAATCTGGACACGACGCTAAAAGGCAAAAGCATGGGCGAAGTGGCGGCGACGTTCAGCTCTCTCTTGAATATACAAAGCCAATTGTGCATGCAAAAAACGGACGGCGTGATCACCATTCGAACTCGCTTGCATCATTTTTTTAAAACCAGCAATGCGTCCGGGTCCCCACGTCCCGAACTGCAACAGGAAATCAGCCTTATCTTCACTCCCGAGGAAGTGAAAGCGATCCGCGTCCGCCTGCCGGAAATGAATGAAGAGGATCCGCTCTACCCCTTTTTCTCGATGGTTCTCGATCAAGCGTATGATGTGGTTCAATACAATGAATTGACGGGATATTTGCTTTTGGAAATGACCCGTTACTTTCTTCACAAACTGGAAGTTAACGGTTACGGCGCCACATCAAAAACCGCGGAATTTAAGGAACGGCATGAACGCTCCGAACTCTCGCTCAAGAACGCCATCAATGAGTTGCGCGATATGGAACGGATCATCAACGGTCATCTTCGCGACCGGCCGGTTCTGTTGGAACTGCCCAAACTTCTGCGAGGACTTATTCAAATCAAATTAGGTTTGCTTGACAAAAATCGAACTCCCGAAATTCTCAAACGCATTTATCCCACATTGGGGGACTATGCCAGGGCGAGAAGCGCGGTGGCTTTCGATTTCAATCGGCTACCTTCCTATCAACATGGCGTCCGGTTACGGCATAGCATCATTTTGAATTTACATAAAGACGTCCTGGAATATACCGGAACGTTGTTCGAGCAGGAATTTCGCGCGGTGAAAAAAGAATTCGAAGCCGCCATGAAAGAAATCGAACTGTCCTGTGAAACCTTGCAACCCGATTCTCCCGAATATGAAGAAATGTTACAGAAAAAAGCCAAAATTCAGGCGCAATTGGAAAAGCATCGCCGCAAACTCGATATCGTCCGCAGCCAGGAAAAACTCGTCGACGTACAACATTCGCTCGTCGGAGAAGCGATCAAGCGTTATCAGAAAAACGAATCTCAATATCAAAAACTGGAGGACGATCTGAAATCCCGCGCAAAAATCGATCCGAATAAAACGCGAACGTTCTCCAGTCACATTGACAAGAAAAAACCCAGCCGCATGGTCATGAAAAGAAAGATCGATCGATAAAGACGACATCGATCCCGTGGCGCCGCCTTCTTTTCCTTCCGCCGATGAAAATTGAGCAATTCCTGTTGAAAATCACTTCCTAGCCAATTGAATTTCTGTTACACTTCCTAACGCATGTGACTGCAAAATCGGAATTTTCATATTCTTGATGGACAACAAATTTCATTTCGAAATTCAACCGCAACCGAACGATGTGGCATGTGGTCCGACCTGTCTGCACGCCATTTACAAATATTACAATGACGCCATTCGATTATCACAAATCATCGAAGAGGTGCCGCAACTGGAACACGGCGGTACGCTCGCGGTGCTGTTGGCCTGCCATGCTTTGAAACGAGGCTATTCCGCCACGATATACACGTACAATATGCGGGTGTTCGATCCAACATGGTTTGATTCCGAGCAAATCGATCTCACAGAACGATTGCATAAGCAACTATTATACAAAGAATCCGAAAAACTGCGTTTCACTATCGAAAGCCATCTGCAATTTTTGGAGTTGGGCGGCCAATACCGTTTTAAGGATTTGACCAGCCGTTTGCTGCAAAAATATCTCAAACGTTCGGTTCCCATCCTGACCGGTTTGAGTTCCACTTATCTCTATCGAACACCCCGCGAATATGGCCCGAAAAGCGATTATGACGACTTGCGCGGCGAACCCAGCGGACATTTCGTCGTCATCTGCGGCTATAACAAGGAAACGCGCAAAGTCATGGTCGCCGACCCGCTGTATCCCAACCCCATGAAAGAAGATCATAATTACGAAGTCATGTTCGACCGCCTGATCAGCGCCATCCTGTTGGGCGTGCTGACATACGACGCGAATTTGTTGATACTTACCCCCCCTTCTCGAAAAAGGTCGATCTCATGCCCACGTTAATTGTTGTCAACCAACCCAAATACTGGCCTTTATATATTGCCGACGTCAAAGTGGTTTCCGCCCGTTCCTACTTAACCGATCCGCAATACAGCGACATGCGCAACGTGCGGGTTTTCAATCTCTGCCGTTCATACCGTTATCAAAGCATCGGCTATTATGTGTCGCTCCTGGCTTCGGCGAGAGGCCACAAACCGATTCCCAGCGTTGAAAACATTCAAGATATGAAATCCAATGTGATCATCCGGCTGGTTTCGGACGAATTGGATGAACTGATTCAAAAAAGTATGAAGCCCATTCAATCCGAAAGTTTCACTCTCAGCATTTATTTCGGCAAGAATCTCGCCAAACGTTATGATCGCCTTTCCGGCCATCTTTTCAATTTGTTTCAGGTGCCTTTTCTGCGCGCCGAATTCCGCTATTCCGACGAGCAGTGGCGATTGCAAACCATCAATCCCATATCCGCAAAGGAGATTCCGGAAGAGCATTATCTTTTTGTGATCCAGGTAGCCGAAGAATACTTCGCTTCCAATCGATTTCACGTCCCCAAACGATTCATCCCTCGGTATGACATGGCCATCCTGTATAATCCACAGGACGAGAATCCACCATCCAATGAAAAAGCTCTGCAGAAATTCATGAAAGCCGCCCGCCGGCTGGAAATGGGAGTGGAGCTGATCAAAAAGGAGGATTTTGGGCGTCTGCCACAGTTCGACGCGTTATTTATTCGAGAAACCACCAACGTCAACCATCACACCTATCGCTTTTCGCGGCGAGCGGCGGCGGAAGGACTGGTCGTTGTCGACGATCCAAACTCCATCGAAAAATGTACGAACAAAGTGTTTCTGGCCGAATTGATGGAACGGTATCACATCCCCGGCCCCAAAACGCTGATTGTTCACCGCGACAATATCAATCAAATCCTGCAGCGGATCGGCTTGCCCTGTATCGTGAAAAAACCCGACAGTTATTTTTCACAAGGCGTCTACAAAGCTGAAAATGAAGCCGATTTGAACGAATACGTGGAAAAACTATTGGATAAATCCGATCTGATCATTGCCCAGGAATTCTTGCCGACTCCGTTCGACTGGCGCGTCGGCATTTTTGATCGCTATCCGCTTTACGTCTGCAAATATCATATGGCCAAAGAGCATTGGCAAATCATGAAACACGAATCGAACGGAGATACGGAATATGGCCATGTGGACACCCTGCGCGTCGAAGCCGCCCCCGAAGCCGTCGTGAAAACCGCGTTGAAAGCGGCCAATGCGATCGGCGATGGATTGTATGGCGTGGACCTCAAACAGGTTGGACGCAAAGTCTTCGTCATTGAAATCAACGACAATCCCAGCATCGACGCCGGTTTTGAAGACGCCATGCTGAAAGATGAACTCTATATGAAAATCATGACCGTCTTCCTGAAGCGCATCGAACAACGCAAAGAGAGGAAATCATTCTGATGGAGACGCCGCCATCCCTGCATCTTTTCAAAGGATTCGGCGTCGAATTGGAATATATGATTGTCGATCGAGACACGTTTGCCATTCTACCGATTGCGGACCGGCTCATCCATGCCGTGGCGGGCGCATACGAATCAGAAATCGAACGAGGCAAACTCTGTTGGTCCAATGAATTGGTTTTGCATGTTGTCGAGTTGAAAACCAACGGCCCGGCAACATCCTTTATCGGACTTTCCGACATCTTCCACAATCATGTCCGTGAAATCAACGCCATTTTGAAACCACTCGGCGGTCTTCTTCTCCCCACCGCCATGCACCCGTGGATGAATCCCGACACGGAAACCCGTTTGTGGCCACACGATTACAACATCGTTTATGAGATGTATAACAAAATATTCAATTGCCGCGGCCACGGGTGGTCGAATCTGCAAAGCGTTCATTTGAATCTCCCCTTTGCCGGCGAGGATGAATTCGGACGGCTTCACGCCGCGATTCGCGTACTGCTCCCCATCATGCCCGCGCTGGCGGCAAGCAGTCCCATCGTGGAATCCCGCGCGACCGGCATATACAACAACCGGATGCATTATTATCGCGCCAACTCCAGTCGCATTCCTTCCATCACCGGCAAGGTTATTCCCGAACCCGTCTTTCAATTCCGCGATTATGAGCGGGAAATTTTTCAGCGAATGTATGCGGATATCGCGCCGTTCGATCCGGACGGGATTTTACAGCACGAATGGCTGAACGCGCGCGGAGCCATTGCCCGATTCGACCGTCATGCGATTGAAATTCGAGTGTTGGATATTCAGGAATGTCCACAGGCGGATTTGGCGATCCTCTGGCTCATTACCTCCACACTGCAGGCGCTATGCGAAGAGCGATGGACTTCAACAAAAGATCAACAGGCATGGCCGACCGAATCGTTGGAGCCGATTCTGGCGGAAACCATTCAACTCGCGGACGCTGCGGTCGTACGGGACGATCGCTATTTAAACCTGTTCGGATACCACGAAAAAAAATCGTGCACCGCTGCGGAATTGTGGTATCATCTTTATGAGAAAATGGAGCAGTTGCGGCCCAATGAAGTTCGTCATTTCGCCCAACCCTTACAAATCATTTTACGGCATGGATCATTATCTCGCCGAATTCTCCGCCGCGTAAACGGTGAAATCAATAAATCTTCACTGTTTGCCCTGCTTGATGAACTCAGCGCATGCCTGGCAGAAGGAAGAATGTACCTTGACTGAACGTTATCAACTCATTTTCACTTGTGAACACGGCGGCAATCAAATTCCCGAGCCCTATTCCTCCTATTTCGCCGGACATGAAGAGGAGTTACAAAGCCATCTGGGTTACGACGCCGGCGCACTCGAATTGGCGAAAAAACTGGCCAAGGAATTTCACGCCCCGTTCATCCACTCCACCATCAGTCGTTTGCTGATCGATTTGAATCGCTCCATCACCCATCCGGATATTTTTTCCTTCATCACGAGAGATATTTCCTCCGCCGAACGATTTAAAATCCTGCATACGTATTATTATCCGCAACGCCAGCAGGTAGAATCCACCATTCACAAACTGGTTGAATCACAAAAACCGGCGCTGCACATCGGCGTGCATTCCTTCACTCCCATTTTGAACAAAAGCACGCGAAAAGCCGATATCGGAATCCTTTACTCTCCCCGCCGCCCTCTCGAAAAACAATTCTGCCACATGTGGAAAAGCGTGCTGGAGACGATGTACCCCAGTTGGACTATTCGGCGGAATTATCCTTATCTCGGCGTAGCGGATGGTTTTTCCAGCCATTTACGAGAAATATTCTCCGCTAAGCAGTACGTCGGCATTGAGTTGGAAATCAATCAAAAGCATGTTCTCGATCAATCCTCACAGTGGAAACAAGTTCAAAAGGGAATCGTTGAAAGCCTTAAAAAAACGTTATCCGAATTCTGACATCGCATCCCGTCTCATTCTCCCAAAATAATCTCTCGCTTTTTTTTGAAATTTTTCCCCCTGCTTTCCGTATAGGTAACAACAGAAGATCAGGAATCCGGATTCAATCAAATCGATGGAGGATCGTAAGATGATGAAAATCACAAAGGCAGGAGTATTATTGGGACTATTGGCGTTTCTGATTTGTATCGTAATGTACGATGTGTCGGCGGAGCCCGTCGCAGAGAACAGTTTTCTGCGGGTGGAAGTCAAAACCGAACATGGAGAACACGTGCAAGTCACCGCGCCGCTCACACTGCTGGACACGTTGTACAACGTGATGCCGAAAGAAATCAAGGAATTGTGCAAGGAACTGAAGTTGAAACCGGAACAGATTCTCGCCGAACTGAAAAAAATGGAAGGCAAGGATCTGGTTCGGGTGTCGGGTCGGGACAACGTACGAATCTGGATCGAAGAAGCCAAACCCGAAAATGTGGAAGATCTGGATTTCTTCAAAGTCCATGTCAAGGAAGGGCAAGAACAGGGCCATGAAGTGGATGTATGCCTGCCGCGCGGACTCATACAACTCGCCGGCCACGTCATTCAAAGCCTGGGATTGGTGGATCAATTCGTGGAATTGCCCGACGAGATCAAGAATTTGAAGGTTGCATCAGAGTCGGAATAATTGCCGACAATCCACATTCGATCAAAACGGTCTTTCCTCGAGGGTTGGGGAAAGACTGTTTTTCTTAAAACCGACATGATCAAAAGAGCATAACGAAGGATGAGAAGGTAACGCCGCCGTCTCGGCGGTGTTTGTTAGGTAAAGCCGGCAGGATGCCGGCGTTACAATTCCGCTCAAGCCAATCGCAGCCCATTCGGAACCCGACGTTCCGGCTGCGCCAACACAACTTCCTCATTTTCCAACACAAAACCGGTGATTAATATCTCCGAAACAAAATCGGCAACCTTTTTCGGCGGGAAGTTGACGACGCAAATCACCTGCCGATCAAACAATTCCTCTTTTGTATATAATTTCGTTATCTGCGCGCTCGATTGTTTTACACCGATTTCACCGAAATCCACCCAAATTTTATAGGCAGGCTTTCGCGCCTTGGAAAATTCCTCGACTTTGACTATTGTGCCCACGCGTATTTCCACTTGTTCAAAATCGTTCCAACTGATCGTGCTCATAAAAACCGTCTCCACATTAAAAAATAAAGGTTGAGCAAGCATCCCGCTTGCATTTCGAATGATGGATTTCCGTCCAATTTCTGTATTCCCTGTTGTTTCTCCAAACAAAAAGTACACTTCCGGAAAACGAACAACAGGAAAGCAATGGATAATCATCATACAACGCTCGTTTGGTTCCGTCAGGATATGCGGTTAGAGGATCATCCTCCCCTCCATCACGCCATCGAACGCGGGAAATCCATTATTCCCGTCTTTATTTGGGAAGTGGAAAAAAAGGGAGTTTGGAATCCCGGCGCGGCAAGCCGCGTTTGGCTTCATCACTCCCTCATCCAAATGCAAAAGGAACTTGCCGCAAAAAAATCACAACTGATCATACGTCGCGGCCAGGCGCTGTCCGTCCTGAAACAACTGATCGAGGAAACCAACGCCGACTCCGTTTATTGGAACCGACGATATGAGCCGGACTCTATCCAACACGATACAGCCATAAAAACGGCTCTGCGCGAAACCGGAATCGAAGTCAAAACCTTTAATGGCTCCTTACTTTACGAGCCGTGGGAGGTCAAAACCAAATCGGGAACTCCTTTTCAAGTGTTCACTCGCTTTTGGGAAGCCTGCAAATTGTTTCCCGAACCGTCCAAGCCGTTGCCCGTTCCAAAAATCCTGCCTCCCCCATTACAATGGCCGCATTCATTGGATGTTCATGAATTGAGACTGTTGCCAAAAGTGGATTGGACGGATGGGATTCGGGAGACCTGGCAACCAGGAGAAAAAGGAGCACAAACACATCTACAACGGTTTATATCCTCCGCCATCGATGCTTATTCGAAAGATCGTGATTTCCCCGCGGTCATCGGAACTTCGCGTTTGTCCCCGCATCTTCATGCAGGGGAAATCAGCCCGCGGCAAATCTGGTATGCATTGCGAGAATCCGAGCGTTTGCATTCAGCGGCGCAGCGTTCAAACGAGATATGGGCGTATTTACGCGAAATCGGTTGGCGGGAATTTGCCCATCATCTTCTCTTTCATTTTCCCCATACTCCCGACAAACCACTGCGCACCGATTTCGAGCGGTTTCCGTGGAAAAATGAAACCCAAAACCTACGGGCATGGCAAAAAGGATTGACCGGCTACCCCATCGTCGATGCGGGAATGAGGGAATTGTGGCATACGGGATGGATGCACAATCGCGTACGCATGATCGTCGCCTCTTTTTTAGTCAAAGATTTGTTAATCCCGTGGCAGGAAGGCGCCGCCTGGTTTTGGGACACACTGGTGGATGCGGATTTGGCCAACAACACGATGGGATGGCAATGGTCGGCAGGCTGTGGCGCGGACGCCGCACCTTTCTTTCGTATTTTCAATCCGGTTTTACAAAGCAGGAAATTCGATGCGAATGGATCGTATATTCGTCGCTGGATTCCGGAACTTTCCGAGCTGCCGAACAAATGGATTCACGAGCCTTGGACTGCTTCCGCTGACGTATTGACGCACGCGGGAATTAATTTGGGGAAGGATTACCCTTTTCCGATTGTGGATCACAGTTTCGCGCGTCATCGGGCTTTGAATGCGCTACAAACATTAAAAAGGAAACTGTCATAACGGTTTTCCACGTTACAAATTCACAATCTCCACTTGAATCTTTTCTTTGACGTCATGTTCGGCTGAAAGATAGCCATCCAGTTCGTCAAGAATTGATGCATGAAAGTAGCGTTCTCCACATTCCGCGCAAACTTCGGCCTCGACATTTTCCACGATATAAAGTTCTCCACGAAGCCAATGCTGTTTTTTAACTTTCTTTTTAAAGGTATTACCGCCACAAAACTCACAAATCATGCGTCCTCCGTTAACTTATTTCCCCACATGACCAATTGGTCACAACGAAGAATGTAAATGTGCGCTTCACTCCCCCCTTAATCCCCCCGTCAACGGGTGGAAATAGGTTCCTCCCCGTTGACGATGAGGGGACATTTTGTAAGGAAATAAAAACCAATCAGGGCATTCGGTGAAACAGATCGTTCAGTTTGGGATAGATTTCTTTATACAACACGAAGCGGTCATTGTAGATTTTATGATTTTCGGGTTGTGGTTCATACGTGCGTTCAATCCGGGCCAGTTGGCGGGCGGCTTCGCGGATGGAGGCATATACGCCGGTGGCGGAGCCGGCGAGGATGGCGCAGCCGAGGCAGCCGGCTTCGGAAACGGCGGGAACGGAGATGGGAAGGCCCATGATATCGGCTTTGATTTGCAGCCAGTAGGGAGATTTCGCGCCGCCGCCGGTCGCGCGCAGATTGTTCACTCGGCCGCCGGCTTTATAAAGCAAATCAATACACATGCGCATTTCGTATGTCAATCCTTCCAATAATGCCCGCGTGACTTCCGCTTTGGTGGTTCCCAACGTGAGCCCGAGAATCGCGCCGCGCGAATGGGTGTCGAAATGGGGAACGCCGGTGGTGGTGAAGTGGGGCAGGACGAGCAGCTTGGTCGGCTGCTGCGCCGCTTCGCTGGTCAGAATATCGTACACATCGCGGCCGGTTTCCCGCGCGCGGCGGTTTTCGTCCTGCGCGAAGTTATCGCGATACCAGCGAAAGAGGCTGCCGCCGGTTAAATTATAGGTCAGCGCGATGTAAAAGCCGGGGCAGGTGTGATGATAGCAGCAAATATTGTTCGACAGCATCACGTCGTTGAGCAGGAGTTCTTCAAAGGCGGGAGCGATGCACTCGACGGTGCCGATGCCATAGGACGCTTCGTTGGCTTCGGTGACGCCCGCGCCGAGGGTCTGGCAGGGCTGGTCATGTCCGCCGGTCACGACCTGCACGCCACGGGGCAGGCCGATTTCGTCCGCGATTTTGTCGGGAATCGTTCCAACCACCGTTCCCGAAGGTTTGGGTACGGGCATCACGGCGCGATCGATGCCGACGAATTCCAGAAACTCGTCGCACCAATCCGCTTTACGCACGTCAAAAAGCAATGTGCGCGCAGCGAGGGTGTAATCGGTGGTGGGCGGCATTCCCAAACGGAACATCACCAGATCTTCGAAGCCCAAAATCGCTTTTGCTTTTTGTAAAACCTGCGGTCGGTTGTCCCTGATCCACTGCAATTTTTGTGCGGTAAAGAGCGCCGCCAGCGGCTGGCCGGTCACTTCGAATACTTTTTTGCGGCCGAAGCGTTCCTCCCATTGCGGGACGTAGGATTCGGTGCGGTTGTCGAAACTGACGAGGGCGTTGTGCAGGATTTCGCCGTTTTCGTCGAGGGGGGAAACCGCCTCGCCCTGGCAGGAGACGGCGAGAGCGGTGATGGGATCGTTTTTCGTTTCCGCCGCCACTTTTCCGAGACACGCCTTGATATCGTTCCATACGCGATTGCCGTCGAGCTCGGCCCAGCCGGGCTGCGGGCTGTGAAGAGGATACTCGCGGTAATCGGACGATAGAATTTTGCCTTCTTTATTAAAAGCCACGGCTTTGCAGCCGGTGGTGCCGACGTCGATGCCTAACAAACTCATGATGGAAACCTCCGAGAAAATTTCTCTTATTTTATCCTCGCCATTGAATTTGGGGGAGAAGTTTGACAATGGCGGTGGTGGAGACGATGCAGGTTATGGCCAAAACGATTGCCGGCAGCATATTTCCGTACAGGAAAAATCCGGTGCTGAACAAGGCGCTGTACACGGCCAGGCAGCCGAGAAAGATGCAGAGAAAAGAAGCGGAGAGGTTTTCTTTTCCGACTTCATCACCCGTTTGGACTACTTTCGCCCAGCCTTTGCCCATTGGTTGAATTTTATCGTAAAATCGCTGCAATACCTTGCGATCCGTGGGCGCGGTCAGGAAGGTAACGAGCAGCCACGTGACGGTCGTGATGAAGACGCCGATCACCAGCGGTTTCCACGATTCGAGCTGACCAAACGGCTCGAATCCGAAAAATTTCACGTGCAAGAATTCAAAATAAAGCGCGACGCAAAACGAAATGATCATGGCGGAAATTTCGCTCCAGGCGTTGATCCGCCACCAGAACCAGCGCAGGAGAAAGATCAAACCGGTCCCGGCGCCGATTTGCAGGAGGATGTTGAAGGCCTGCAGCGCATTTTCCAACCACAACGACAACAGGCAGGCCAGAACCATCAAGGAAAATGTTACGACCCGCGCCGCGGTGACGTAATGATGATCCGTTGCGTTTTTATTCAGGAATCGTTTATAAAAATCGTCGATGACGTATGACGCGCCCCAATTCAAATGGGTGCTGATCGTGGACATATACGCCGCGGCCAGCGAGGCAATCACCAATCCCAAAAACCCATGCGGGAGAAAAACCAACATGGCAGGATAGCCCATGTCGTTTTTAATGAGCGCATCGTCGACGTTCGGGAATTTTTGTTTCAGATCAGCCAGTTCGGGATAAACAACCATCGAACAGAGAGCGACAATAATCCATGGCCAAGGCCGAATGGCATAATGGGCGACATTGAACCAAAGAGTTGCCAAGAGCGAATTTTTTTCGTCTTTCGACGAGAGCATTCGCTGGGCAATATACCCGCCGCCGCCCGGCTCCGCGCCCGGATACCATACGCTCCACCATTGCACCGCGAAGGGCACGATAAAGACGTACATGGCGTTGCTCATATTGGAAAAATCGGGCAGGATACTCAATTTCCCCTGTAACTCGGGATGGCTCAACAGGCCGGAGAGCCCACCGACTTGCGGCAGAGACAACGAAAAATAAGCGGCGCCGATCGAACCGACCATTGCAATGATAAACAGCAACAAATCGGTGACCACCACTCCCCACAAACCGGAGGTGCAGGAATAAATCACGGTGATCAAACCGCAGGTCATGACGGTGACGTATTTATCCACACCCAACAGAATATGGCCGATTTTAATCGCCGCCAACGTGACCGACGCCATGACGATCACGTTGAAAAAAACGCCCAAATACAGCGAGCGAAAGCCGCGAAGAAAGGCCGCCTCTTTGCCGGAATACCGCAATTCGTAAAATCCGATATCGGTGAGTGCGCCGGAACGCCGCCACAGTTTGGCGTAGAGAAACACCGTAAACATCCCGGTGAGAAGGAACGCCCACCATACCCAGTTTCCACTCACGCCGCCGGTGCGGACGATGTCGGTGACAAGATTGGGGGTGTCGGTGGAGAACGTCGTCGCCACCATCGAGGTTCCTACGATCCACCACGGCAACGAACGGCCGGAAGCGAAGTATTCGTCGATGCTCTTCCCCGCCCGGCGCGCATAAATCAATCCAATCGTCAGGACTACGATGAAATACAGTACGATAATGCTCCAGTCCATTCCATTTAATTGCATGTGCATTCACTCCCGATATCTCAAATTTATGCTCGAACAAGATTCCAACAAGTAAAGGAACAACGCTGCCCTTGCCGCCCGACGCGCGTTGTACAATGCGGGCAGGATGCCCGCGCTCCGGCATTGTCATCAACACATTCTCATCCGTATTTAGGCATTATTTGGAAAGAAAAGTGAATTGTCAACGAGAGAGAGTCAAAATAATCATGCAAGTAGCAATCGGTTGGGAAACCAAGGAAATTCGTTTTTTAAAATCCCTTTATTCGAAGGCGTTTTCAGCAATGAACCGGTTGGATTTTACGCCGTCGGGTGTGGAATCAGGAAAACAGAATTATAATTATATGGATTTTCACACAATCCGTATTATGAAAGAAATGAGGAAAATAATGATTGTCGATCTCATTGATCATTGGACGTTCTACGCGTTTCCGGCTGTTTGCCATTGCGCCTTCGAATTTCTGGCCTCTCTCGATGAGGATGCGGAAGAGAAGAAATATCCGTTGCGGGGAGAGGACATATTCGCGCGCGTGATGAGTTATCAAACCAAATCGATGGAGGAGGCCGTGCTGGAAGCGCACCGCAATTACGTGGATATCCAGGCCATTGTGCGCGGACACGAGTACATCGATTGGTATCCGGTCAACAGACTCGAAGTGAAAACATCATATGACGCGGTGAAAGACGTTGAGTTTTATCAACACTCGGTTCCATCATCGGCCCGGGTGGAACTGGTTGCAGGGAATTTCGCATTGCTCTATCCGCAGGACGCCCATATGCCGCAATTGCGGGTGGGGGATGTTGCGGAGACTGTGAAAAAAGTAGTTTTAAAAGTACGCGTCGATCTTCTTCGCGGATGAAAATTTTGGAGACGGAGGTCAGCCATGAAAACCAAATCGACATTACTCATTGCGTTCCTTCTATGCGGTTTCCTCACCGGCTGCGGCAAGAGCGATAAAAAAATCATGGGCGTCAGTTTTCAAACCATGAACAATCCGTTCTTCGTCGATCTCGATCAAGGGCTGCGTTCCGTGATCGAAACGAAGGGCTACGAACTGGTTACAATGGATGCGCAATGGAACAGTTTGAAACAGAAAAACGACATTTCCGATTTGATTTTGCAAGGCGCGTCGGCGATTTTCATCAATCCCGTGAATTGGGAAGGCATTCGCGGCAGCCTGCTGGAAGCCAAAAAGAAAGGGATTCCCTGCATCATCGTCGACGTGCCGGTGAAGGATAAGGAGCTGGCGCTCAGCACGGTAGCGTCCGACAACGTCGAAGCCGGACGTCTGGCAGGCAAAGCATTGGTTGCCGCATGCAGTTCCGCGAAAATTGGGATATTGCAAATGTCGGTCAACAAGGCCTGCATTGACCGCGTCGCCGGTTTTCGTGAAATCATCGAACAATATCTCACCATGGAAATCGTGGACGTGCAGGAAGTGAAAGGCAATACCGAAAGCGCCCGACCGGTCATGCGCGATATGATCGGGCGATTTCCGGACATCAACGCCGTTTTCCCCATCAACGATCCTTCTGCGTTCGGCGTCATCTCCGCGCTGGAATCCGCCGGGAAGCTGGATAACGTCAAAATCGTCTCGGTGGATGGTTCACAGGAAGCGATTGCCGCCATTCAAAGCGGCAAGTTGCATTCCACTTCCGCGCAATTTCCCTTCGAAATCGGTAAAATCGCGGCGGAAACGATTTTCAACCATTTTGACGGAGAGACGGTTGAGCCGGATATCAAAGTGCGCGTCGCACTGATCACTGCGGAAAACGCCGCGCAGTTTCTCAAAAAAGAATGAACGATATTTCTCTTTTCATCCTGTGTGATTTGACATCATGATCAAACCAACCGGTTCCCACACATCCTTGCTTGTATTGGAGCGCATCACCAAACGATTCGGCGGCGTCACGGCGCTGGATAACGTGGCGTTTGATCTGCGGCAAGGCGAAATCCATGCTCTGCTGGGAGAGAACGGCGCGGGGAAATCCACGTTAATCAAAATTCTCGCCGGCGTGTATACACCGGACGCCGGAATCATTCGCATCGACGATCAGATTGTGCACATTCGCGATGTGGCAGATGCGGACCGGTTCGGCATTCGCGTGATTCACCAGGAATTATCGCTGGCGCCGAATCTGTCCGCGGCGGAAAATATCTATCTCGGGCGTGAGCCGACTCGCTGCGGGTGGCTTGATCGGCGAAAGATGGATGAAGATGCGCAAATTCTCATCGAGCAATTGGGGATGAGTGAGATTCGAGACGTCGGCGCAACCGTTTCGGATTTGAGCGTCGCACAGCGGCAATTGGTTGAGATCGCTCGCGCATTATCATGTCAGGCAAAAATCCTCGTTCTTGACGAACCGACATCCTCCCTGGCCGAGGCGGAAACGGAAGCGTTGTTTTCCACGTTAAAACGGTTGCGTTCGCAGAGCGTGGGGATCATTTATATCTCGCATCGACTCGAAGAAATCACCCGTCTCGCCGATCGTATCACCGTTCTGCGCGATGGACGTTCGATGGGAACGCAAACCACCGCCCATATTCATCAACGGGAACTCATCAAATGGATGGTCGGGCGCGATATCGTCGATCACTTCCATCGCCCGCCGCACAAACCGGGCAACGTCGCGTTGGAAGTGAACGGACTCGTGAGTTCAAAAATTCACGACGTCAGTTTTCAACTCCATTACGGCGAAATTCTCGGGCTGGCGGGTTTGGTCGGTTCCGGCCGCTCCGAGCTGGCGCGAGCCATTTTCGGCATCGACCCCTTCACGGCGGGGGAGATTCGTATTGACGGCAAACCGATTGTTCTTACGTCGCCGCGCGCGGCGCTCGACGCGGGCATCGTGCTTGTGCCCGAAGATCGACGCAAAGAGGGATTGGTGATGATTCAGTCCGTCGGATTCAATATTTCGCTGCCCTGGACGGCGGAATGGATTTCATTCTGTACGCCAAACGAGAGAAAACGCATTGAAATCATCGATCATGCAGTGAATAATTTTGAAATCAAACTGGATCATATCAATCAATGCATCGACGGATTGTCCGGCGGCAATCAACAAAAAGTGTTGGTTGGTCGTTGGATGGAGCATCTTCCCAAAATATTGATTCTGGACGAGCCCACGCGCGGGATCGACGTCGGTGCGCGAGAAGAGATGTTCAATTTCATCAGCGATCTGGTGGAACAGGGAGTGGCAATTCTGTTCATCTCCTCCGACCTGGCCGAAGTGATCAACGTCTGCCACCACGTCGCGTTGTATCGCGACGGTCACATCCTCAAAACCGTCACACCCGACGCGATTTCACTGGAAACCATCATGGAACAGCTGACAGGAGCACGAATTCATGAGACGGATTAAAGGATTGGGGCCGCTGTTCGCGGCCATGATCATTTTGCTGATTTTATTCGGCGTTATGGTTCCAAATTTTTTGACGCGGGAAAACCTGCTCGACCTGTTGCAGCAGATTTCCGTCAACGCGATTATCGCTTTCGGCATGACCCTCACCATCATGATCGGCGGCATCGATCTTTCCGTGGGTGCGGTGTTGGCGCTGGTGGGCACATCGACGATTTATGTTCTCTCATTCGGTGACGCGGAAACACAAAGTCTTTTACATTTTGTCCTGGCGATACTCACCGGATTGGGCGTCGCGGGTGCGTTCGGCGCGTTTAACGGCGTTTGCGCCGCCAAAACGAAAATGCCGCCCTTCATCATCACGCTGGCGACGATGATGATCGCCCGCGGCTCCGCCTATTGCTTCAATCAGGCCAGACCGATTCCCATCGCGGATCATCAAACCGTTTTTCTGACCATCGGCAATGGCCGGTTGTTTGGCGTCATTCCCATTCCGGTTCTTATCATGCTCGTTTTGTTCGCCGTCGCCGGCATTCTTCTGCATCGAACCCGTTTCGGACAACATTTGTACGCGATCGGAGGGAATCGCGAGGCGGCGCGCTTCACCGGCATTCCGCTGGCGCGGACGCAGATTATCGTCTATATCCTGTGCGCAGTGTTTACGGGAATCGCAGGGATGATCAACGTATCCCAACTCTATTCCGCCGAACCGGCGGCGGGTATTGGCTTCGAGTTGGACGCCATCGCCGCCGCCGTGGTGGGCGGAACCAGTTTTACCGGCGGCATTGGCACGATGAACGGCACGCTGATCGGCGCGATCATCATCGGAATTTTAGACAAAGGCCTCAATCAGGCGGGAGTACACTTCTCCATTCAGGATATTGTGAAAGGATTCGTGATCTTAGCGGCGGTTTATATGGATGTGCGCAGGAGAAAGTGAATAGCACCTGACAGAATTCATAAAGGGGCGGAAATAGTGATCCGCCGCTACAAAGTTTATTTAATAACTCGCTTTACGCATCCCCCCGTCAACGGGTGGATAAACACGCCCTCCCCGTTGACGGGGAGGATTGGGGAAGGGAAATTCCGGTTCGTTTTGAAACTTCTGCATAGAGTGAGTTAATAAGTAATTATATTTACCTTACTCTCGATATCTTCCATCGTTCCTTCCCGCGCCGGAATATCTTTAAAGGCGATTTGGATCACCATCGTCGAACCAGGCAATTTTTCTCCTAAAATCTGTTGCGCGTTGCCGAAGGGACCCATCCCTATCCCCATTCCGCTCATCATGCCGCCGCCGCCCATTCCTGCCATTCCCATCATTCCACCCATACCTCCTCCCATACCCCCCATCATGCCCATGCCTCCCATCATTTTGCTATTGACGCCGGAAGATTTTCGGGCGCCGGGTTGTGGTGATTCGTCATCGCCGAATCCGTCTTCGGATTCTTTTAATTTTTTCTGTACCCGATCCAGATTCTTTTTTGCTTCATTCAGCGCCTTTCCGGCTTCCTGTTTTTCCTGCGACGGCATAGAAGCGCCTCCATATCCCCCCATACCCATACTTCCCATCATGCCCATTCCTCCCATTCCGGCTACAAACATCTCGTCCCCTGACGTTCCCGTGATGAGAAAAGTTATTTTTTCATCATTTTTAAAACCTTTTATCCGCCACCCATATTTCGCGATTGCTTCCAATATGGTTTCGCGTAAAAGTTTTACATTTTTCTCATTCAAATCCATTCGTTTTTTATTGACGCCAAAATAAACTCCGTGTGGAAATCCTCCTAACATCATCGAATCCGGTTTCGGAGAAACTTTTTCATTCATCTGATTTTCGTATTGTTCCCACAAATCTTTGTTCTCGCGATCTCCCTCTTTTTCGACTTTCTTCTCGATTTTACTCGATAGAGATAATTTGGTTGGCAACGTAAACAGCAATCCCGTATCCGGAATCCAAAAACCAAGGCATTCCTGTTTCTCCCCCACAAACAAATCCTGAGAGCCGCCATAGGGATCGAATCCCAGAAATTGCCGTCCCTCGCCAAATTTTTCCGCAAGCAGTTCATCGACGATCCTGCAGAAAATGGCGATGGATTTTTGGGTTTCTTGAATCCATTGCTGCTTATCACTTTTTTCAGCAGGCGGTTGAGATTCCGCTGCAAATTGAGCAAGAAGAGATCCCTGTCCGCCGGGAAGATCGGCAGCCTGTGCGAATTCAAGCAGCCCCATGTGATAATCGTCTTGCGCCCATGCGTAAAATCCCAGCCAACCAGCAATTCCAATCCAAACCAGTGTTGCGGTAATGCGACCATACTTTTTCATGATCATTGTCCTTTCTTTTTTAATGCAGCCGGAGATTTTCAACTCCGGGATTTGTTTTCGCCTTTGAATTTATATAAATCACTGATTCGAGTTTGCAATGTTTTTTGAAAATACACGTGGGTAGAGTACATGTCTCACCTGCATAGAACATGCAAGCGAGGACGCTTGCTTTACCCACGGATGAACAAACCATGTTCATTTTCATTCTCTCCGGTAAGAAATCAGTCATGACTGCAAGGTTGAGAATCCTCAGCCATCGTTCTGGGATTGATCCATTTGATTTTTGAGCGCCGGATTGTAAGAAATGTTGTACAGATGATTCAATCGCTTATCCACTTCCCGCGCCAAACCCACCACATATTTCTCGATTTTCTGATCGTTGAGTTTCTGGTTCGCCTGGCGATAATATGTCAGGTATTGCATCGATCGTTCCAACGAATCCAGGCGTTCCACCGACAATTCGCCCGCCGTTTGCACTTTTTCAACCGCTTTCACCAGTTGTTCCATCACCGGTAAATAGGTTGTAATCAATTCCTTTTTGATTTCATCTCGGTCGATTGCCAAATTGTTGACCGCCCCCAGCGCCATTCGAACCTTTCCGATTTGTACTTCCACTCCTTGCGTCGATGCCAGCAAAACAAAGGCAAGGCAAGCCGCCGCCGCTCCGAACCAGCGCCGCCAACGCTTTCGCAAACGATTCGGAGAATATCCGACAGGCAACTGCAACGGTTGATCGGTCGAGGCAATTTCCATCTCATTCAAGCAATGCATGAGTTTGTGAGTTTTTTTCAGTTCCTCAAACTCGTTGCGGTCGTGGGGATGATCCTTCAACCACTCCTCCAATCGATTGCGTTCGCCCTCGGAGATTTCCGCATATAACATGGCAACGACGAGTTCTTCAAATTCTTCTCGTTTCATCGTATTCTCCATTCCGACTTAATTCGGTTGCATACATTCCATCCCAACGATTCCCATCCGCTTCAATTGATCCCGCAGGAGACGTAGTCCGTGATACAAACGCGTTTTAACCGTGCTTTCCGGCGTATCAAGAACTTGTGCAATTTCTTTAAAGGTTAAATTTTCATAATGCCGCATGATCAAGACAATCCGTTCCTCGCCGGGAATTGTTTCCAGCGCCGTTTTGATCCGATCGGCAATTTCATTCATCATCGCGCGTCCTCGGGAATGTTTTTCCTGCGTTTCCTGCAAGACTGGCACGGAATCGCCGTTTTGTTCATGAATCGCTTCCATCACCGGCTTTTTTTTTCTGGCAATCTTATCGATCACCAGGTTGGCGGCGATGCGATACAGCCAGGGTTGAAAATTTCGTTTTCCATCGAAGGATTTGCGGTTGTTATACAGTTTTAAAAACAATTCCTGCCGCAAATCTTCCGCTTCGGCGCGGTCGCCGACGCATCGATACAAATAATTCAGCATTCGCTTATCCCAACGCTGAACCAGCAGTTCAAATGCGGGCAGCGAGCCATTGCAGGTTTCCATCATTAACATTTCGTCCGTCAAAAGCATCGCGGAATCCAATTTTCGTTTGATCGTACAATCATTATTACGAACTTCCTGATTAAAAAGTCGGAAGAAAATTCATTTTTCATCTTATTTGTCCGTTCTTTATCCCCACAGCGATACCATCGTTCCAACATGGAAATGATTCATTCCGTCGATGCACATACCACTCGGATCAGACCTGCGCTACCATTACACTTTGAACGCAAAACAATCTATTTTTGAATCATTCCATAAAAAACGATATGGCAACCACCATTTCCCATCAATCCGATGAAACAAAGAAATCCCGGCCTGGAAAAATCCGGACCCGAATTCGAATTGTGTCGGTTGCCACGATTTTGCTGGTCGCCGGAATCACGTTTTTCTACGCCATAACGCTGCCGTGGCTTTTGCATCTGCTTTTCTATTATGAAACGCCGCTGGAGCCGGCGGATGTCGTGCTTTTGGGAGGAACGGGCGGCGCGTTGGATACCGCTGTCGAGTATTATCGGAACGGGTATGCGAAAGCGATTCTCATCACGCAAGCCGTTCCGGAATCCTATAAACATATCGACAAGCCCATATTTCCCTATCACTTCATTCGCGAAGATTTGCGAAAAGCCGGAATTCCCGATGCGGACGTATTTCATCTCGAACGCGAAGGCAAAACCATGCTGGAAACCCGCCAGATCCTGCGAGATTGGATGTACGCCCATCACATCCGTTCCTACCTCTGTTTTCCCGGCGCACAAACATCACGCATCACAAAAATCCTGCACGATCACACGTTCCCGAACGGCGACGTCAAAGCCATCATCCGTCCTTATCAAGGGCGGCACATTTTACGCAAACAATTGCTGGGGCTTCACAATACGATGGTGCGGATGGCGTATTGGTATTGTTTTTATCGTCCCCTTCTACGCGCTGAATCTTCCCTATCCAGCGTACCTTCTTTGTGATTCGGAAAATACGCGGCTAGAATAACACGGCAGTCGTTTCCAACACGAAACCTGTATGGAAGTTGATTCCGCCCCAACGAGCCAGACCGGATTTACTCTCCTTCGCTCCTGGGGGTGTAATCCTCATCACGTCTACCGATAAAATGATGAGTAATACGGCGTGATAATGTGTGATCACATTTTGTTGAGATGAAAACCGTTGTACGATCATCTGCAGGAAAAGGAAAACCATGATCATCGATGACCTTTTTCGCGACATCGTCGATAGAGGGCTGTGTACACGTTGTGGCGCCTGTGTCGGCTTCTGTCCGCACGACTGTATCGGCTGGGACAAGGAAATCGGTCTGCCGACGCTCGGTCCGGGATGTACGGACTGCAATCTGTGTGTGGAAACCTGTCCCGGCGAACGGGTCGATTATCCGGAGTTATGGAAATTTCTCTATCCCGCCGAAGAAAAAAAAGCGCAGGATTCCATTCTGGGATACACCCGCAAGATTCGTCTGGCGCACTCCACCAATCCCCGCATTCGCGATAACAGCGCCAGTGGCGGGGTAATTACATCACTCTTCGTGCATCTGTTGGAGAGCGGCTGGGTGGACGGCGTGCTCGTGTTGGGAATGGATCCGCAAAAACCCTATCAGGCGCTTCCCATCCTTACCGACGATCCGGAAGTCGTCATCGCCGCGCGGCAAAGCAAATACATCGCCAATCCTATCCTGACGCCGCTTTGGGACATCGTCAAAGAAAAGAAAAAATACGCGCTCGCGGTGCTTCCCTGCCAGGCCCATGCGTTGCGCAAGATGCAAATCGAGCGGCCTCGCCTCATGAAGAATATCAAATTAATGATCGGCCTTTATTGTGGCAATTTGTGGGAGCCGGAAGCCACCACCGCCATCATCAAAAAACTGGGATTCAAAGACCTCGACGCCATTCAGGAAATCCAATACCGCGCCGGCGCATGGCCGGGAAAAATCGAAGTGCGGGGGATAAACGGCGACGCGCGTTCCATTTCCAAAGAAGGTTCGAATTATCTCTCCTTTCTCTATACCGTCGATCGCTGTTTCACCTGCACCGATTACACCGCCGAATTCGCGGATCTCGCCGTCGGCGACGGTTGGTATTATGAAGATCGCGACCGAGGCAACGGATGGTCGGTGGTGATCTCGCGCACCGAAATCGGTGAAAGTGTAATGCAATCGGGTTTCGACGCCGGCGTGATCACCGGCCATGAAATCGATTATGAAACCGCCGCCGACATGCATTCGCATCATCTGGACAACAAGAAAAAAGGCGCTTACATTCGCATGGAGCAACGCAATCAACGAGGGATCGCCGTTCCTGACTATAACGTTCCCTCTCCGTCGTACACCCGATGGCAATGGCATAAAGAACGCCTGATCGAAGCCGTGATGAGAATGGGAAGAACCCGCTGGTTTCGCGCGGTCATGCATTGGATTCCGACATTCATTCACGAAATCCTGATGGCGAAAATCAGACGCATATGGATGAAAAAAACAGGGAAACACCGTTCGTTCACACGTGGGTAAAGCAAGCGTCCTCGCTTGCCAAACGACGCAGGCGGGGACGCCGGCTCTACCCGCGTTTATCTTCATATAAACCGTCATGACTGCTTGGTCACAACGAAGTATGAAAATATACGCTCCTTTCCCTCCTTAATCCCCCCGTCAACGGGGAGAAATGGGCTCCCGCCCCGTTGACGGAAAGGGTTGGGGAGGGGGACATTTTCATATAAAAAGGTACGTAAAACGTGAATACGCATCCTACTTTCGATACCTCCCTCTATGGAAAAATCGCACTTTCGCAGGCGCATCGTCTGCTGGGATTCGGCGACCGTGAATCCGACTCGAAAACATATGGCTGCTTTGATCGTTATTACTGGCATTATCGACAAACGGATTTCGTCAACGCTCGTTTTCAGGAAGTCTGCCATTTTCTCGCCTGTCTTTATCAATACCATTGTCCGGAAAACCAATTTTATAAAAATAACTGCATTCGCGAGTGGGCCATTGCGGCCATGCAATTTTGGGAACAGCTTCAACGAAAAGACGGCAGTTTTGACGAATACTGGCCCTTCGAACGTTCTTTTGTTGCGACCGCGTTCTCGCTTGCCGCCGTGGCGGAAACATGCCGGTTGCTCTCCTGCCCTCCACCGGTTGACGCCATGCAGAAGGCTTGCCAGTGGTTATCTCTTCATGACAATACACTCGTCCTGAATCAAATGGCGGGAGCGTCGCTGGCGCTGGCAACCTGCGGTGCGGTCCTGCAGGAGGAACAATGGCTGCAAAAAGCCGCGGAGAAGATGCAATGCCTGCTTTCCCATCAGTCGCCGGACGGGTATTTTGAAGAATATGGCGGGTATGACATTGGTTATCTCACCATCAATCTTTCCTATCTGGCTCGTTATGCGCGGTTGACACAAAATCATCGCGTGCGAGATGCCGCCTTCTGCGCGTTTCGCTTTCTCGACGATAAAATTCGTGAAAATGGAACTTACGATTACCATCAAACCAGTCGCAAGACGCAGTATTTCTACCCCTACGGTTTTTTTGCATTCGAGCAATGGGATTTGCTCGCCCGTCATCGTCATGGATTGGCAAACAACGAAGCGCTCAATCCCGCCTGGATGGACGACCGTTACTGCCTGCCGTTGACCATCGATTATCTTATGACAGCCATGCAGAATAGTGATCCGGAGGTGAACCATGAATGACCCAAAAATGAAACGCCGTAATTTTCTACAAACAATCGGTCTCGGTTCCGCCTGTATCAGCGCGCCAGGCATATTGTACCCCGCAGGCGCAACGTCCGATCAAAAACTCAATATCATTTTTATTCTGGTCGACGATCTGGGGTGGAGCGATTTGGGGTGTTATGGCGCGGACTTGCACGAAACCCCCAACATCGACCGTTTGGCCCGGCAAAGCATGAAGTTCACCGACGCCTACGCCGCCAGCCCGGTCTGTACGCCCACGCGCGCTTCGATCATGACCGGCAAACACCCGGCGCGCCTGCACATGACCGTCTGGCGAGAAAATTCGCTGGATCCTCCGCGGGATCGCCAACTGATCCCTCCCGTCACACAAAACAACCTGCCGCATGATCAGTTCACGATTGCCGAAGCGTTGAAACAAGCGGGATACTTTACCGCGCACGTCGGCAAATGGCATCTCGGTGGCGCCGAACATTATCCCGAAACCCAGGGATTCGACGTCAATATCGGCGGGACGTTATGGGGCGCGCCCTATTCATTCTTCCACCCATACAGCGGCTGGAGAACTCCCGACGAATTTCGCTACGTTCCCCATCTGGAATTCGGACAACCCGGCGAATATTTGACCGATCGACTTACCGATGAAGCGATACGCATCCTGAACCGGGTTCACGACAGACCATTTTTTCTCCATCTTGCTTATCACACTGTCCATACCCCCATTGAAGGAAAACCCGAATTGGTTCGTTATTACAAAAACAAAATACAACCGGGGATGAACCACCAAAACGCCGGGTTTGCCGCCATGGTGCACAGCTTGGACGAGAATGTTGGACGAATTCTATCAAAAATCGAAGAACTTGGAGTAGCCGAAAACACCGTCATTTTCTTTTTTTCCGACAACGGAGGCTACATCAATCGCTACCGCGACGATCCCGCGCCGGTCACCAGCAACCATCCGCTCCGATCCGGCAAAGGGTCGTTATACGAAGGTGGAATTCGAGCGCCACTCATGATTCGTTGGCCGGGCGTCACCACGGCGGGAAGTATTTGTCGGCAACCGGTCTGTTCCACCGACTTCTACCCAACGATCTTATCGATGGCGAATGCGGAAGGGGATGCCGTTCACAATGCGGATTTGGATGGAGTCAATTTGACTCCGCTCTTGCGAAATGCCGAAGCCCAATGGGACAGAGACGTGTTGTGTTGGCATTATCCGCATTATTACTTTTATCCCGCCACCACGCCGGTCAGCGCCATCCGTAAAGGGAATTGGAAATTATTGGAACATTTCGAGGACAACCGGTTGGAATTGTTCGATCTCGAAAACGATCTCGGTGAGAAGAACGATCTGGCGGAAACCATGCCGGACAAAGCGAACGAATTACAGGATCAGCTCATTGCTTGGCGCGTAAACGTCAACGCCCAACTTCCAAGCCCAAATCAATAGAAAAGGGAAGTGAGGTCAAAATCCGAACCGCATAATATCGCCATTCGACACCAGCCCATTCGATACTTCGTACGGCGCCAGATCACCGCCGCCCGCCGCTTCGAAATCGCCGTCGGGGCCGAAACTCATCAGCGCCCACTGCCGATTCGGCCGCGCCTGATTGGGAAAATGCCTCCCCAGTCCGGCGGGAGTTCGATAGCCATCCGCCATAACAGGTTCCCAATAGGGATAGGTATTATGTGGATCAGAGGTAGCCATTTGCAATTCTGTCGTGTTGAATTTGTCGACGGGCACGGAAGACATATAGGACACCGGCGTTGTCAGTTTCGATAACCGGGTATAGCGGGACATCTGGCTTCCCACGCATTGGCCGGTATAACACCCTTCCGTATAACTGCGCGGCGGATTGTTGTTGTCGATTCGATAACTTTCAATCGCAGTTCCTATATTGCGCATGTCTGCCTGCGCGCCGGCGATTTTCGCTTTGATTTGCGCGTTGATAAAATTCGGCACGGCGATGGCGGCGAGTATGCCGATGATGGCGACGACAATTAGTAATTCAATCAACGTAAAAGCGCTTGTTCTCATCAAACAACTCCATCATATAAAATTGTATTTGACCTGACACCATGATTCGTCTCACAAAAAGTATATCCGTTCATGCGAATCATGTAAGCAACGTCCCTGCAAAAACTTGTCATCACATACGATCCAAAACAGCACACAATCAGCGCATGGCGGAATCCAATCCTACTCCAATTTCAGACTTCGCAATTCGGAAAGTTGCCGCGCCATCGCCGTTGTCATTACATTTAAATCGGTTGAGTGCAAAATCCAATTCATTCCCGCGCCGATGAATCTTCGCGTCACTTCCGGTTGGATATTTTTCTCGAATTGATGCAGTCCCACGCCCTTCCCCGCCATGCGCGACCGGCGAATAATATCCGTCACCACCCGCAAATAATCCGCATGAAAATACTCTTCGGGAATCTCCATCGAAAGCGTCAGATCGTGCGGTCCGATAAACACACCGTCCACGCCGTTTACCGCGACCAGCGAATCCAGACGTTCATAAGCGGTCACACTTTCGATGCCGATTATCAAATACGCATTCCGATTGAATTCGCGCAGGTAATCCCGCATTTTTGGATTCAATTCCCGTTTTCCATCCAAAATTTCCTGCAAAAATTTGCCTTTGATCGGCCGATACAGAACCGCGCCCGTTAATTCCTTGACTTCTTCGACCGTTTCGACATACGGTGCGACGATCCCATCTGCTCCGCCATCCATCGCCATGCGCGCCAGATGGCCGCAGGGATGCGAAATCCGCACGATCGGCGAAATCCCATAGGCCGACAGAAAACGGCACATCCTACTCACTTCTGACCGGTCCAGCGGGGTGTGCTCCGTGTCGATAAACACAAAATCCAAATCTAGCGCCGCACAACGCGTCATTGTCACCGTCCCGCCTTCCTGCGTAATGCAGGTTCCCACCACCCGCTCGCCATTGTGTAATTTTTCCCTGATCGATTCCCCTTTCATGCGTCGCCTCATTTTTCACGGAATAACGAATTATAATTACTAATAATTTCAGATACTCGCAAACAGCGATTGTAGATATACAATTGATTCATTTGACCATGAAAGGAAAAAACAACCTGGGCATCCTTCCCGCCATTGATATCCGCAAATTCGGATGAAAACCGTTGCCACCCTTTTTGCCGTTCTTCGCCTCCATCACCAACGATTCCGTCAATGACGTACGATACGATTTTCGGTCCTCCATTGACGACGACGGCAATATGATGCCACGTTTCGGGAACCAGCAAATTCGCATCACAATCCCATGCAAATTCACGAGCGCCATCATTCATAATGAATTCAATATTATTCTTATCGGCGGTGCGTATCCTAATACCTTTACCATTTTCATCGCGAGTATCCAACAACGATTGATCAGTTGAAATCATATCGAACCGCAGCAACAATTCGATGGTAAATCCTCCGCCCTCCGCAAGATTGGGCAATGCCGGTATTTTTAGCTTCTCATTTTGAATTCTTTCCCCATCGCGTGAGAGCAGCAATCCATTTTCGATTCTCTCGCGTTTTTGTCCCTGCGTCCACAATCCCTGCAACAACGCGGGATCGATTTCGTGTACGCGGGCAATGGTTTTTTGCGTTTCGGATATCCAAAAACGTCCGTTGGCTTCGATAAGATCGGGATAACTGATACGAATATTCTCATCCGGATCGTACAGCAGAATTTCCGGCTGTGACCAATGGATATTCCCGTCTTTTTCGATTCCGCCGCTAATCCAAACCGGATTGCGTTCTTCAAAAGAGGTTCCCCCATGATGGTTGAACCAGAATAGAAACTTGCCGTCTGTCGTTCTCCAAATCGCCGGACAGGCGCGATTGTGTTTGAAGCGTCTCCCACCCGGTGCATATGTGGCAAATTCGGGAGTTGACCAGGTCCGGCCGCCATCCACGCTGTAGGCATGACAGGGATGGCCGGTGGTGGTGCGATACATGCAATAAAGCGTACCGTCGCTCAACGCCACGAGGTTGTGTTCTTCCTGAATTGAGCCGAATGGTTCATGGCGAATGCCGTGTTCCCCCTCCGGCAGCATCTCCCAGCGAATGGCGGCAGGATCCGTTTCCGCTACGATGTTGTCCGAGCGAAACAACCATCCTTCCCCCAGATCGAGCATATATTTTCCCAATTTCGTAAAGGCAAAATAGGCGACGCCGTCGTGGATCATCGGCTTGTCGATTCCCCAAAAAATCTGCATATCGCCATCCAGTCCGTTATCACGATCACAAGCCGTCCTTCGCACCGGCAATCGATATCGATCCTGCGACCACGTCCGACCGTGGTCATCGGAAAATTTATAAACATACCACCCCAACATATCGGCGCGCCTGCCGCCGATGCGATCTCCATTATAATCATAAAACGCATACACCCGCCCGGACGGAACCACCAGCGGGACCACCCACGACGCTTCCGGTCCGTCCTCTGGCTCGATGTCGATCAAATCGCTCCATGTCTTGCCTTGATCTGCACTGATCGTCGCGACGACGTGTTGACCGGGATCGCCTTCCCTTCCCTTGCCGGTGGTTAAAGTGCAAAGCCAATTGCCGTCATTTGTGATGACAATGTACGGCTGGTCACAGTAACCTTGATCGGGAATGGTATGGCTGTTGCGAATGTTCCGTGGATCGGGATTCGCGGCAATGGCAACCAAACAAGAAAACATAATGCCATGAAAAACAATCATTCTCAACAAAAAATGGTTCCCCATATTACACTCCATTCCATTGAATCACGCATGTCAATCATACAGAAAGTCACAAACAGATTCATGTAAAAACGATTTCATTATACCCCAAAATTACTTTTTTTCTTATCGGAAATGAATCATCACGGCATCCTCCTTATCCGTCATTGCTATCGAGGCGCTGCGGTTGATCCTATTTCCGCTGTTTTACCAGCAAAATTTGTTGTAGGATACAGTACACGAATACCTACAAATCATAAATCTATGGAGGTCTATCATCATGCGCGTAAAATGGAGTAGTGCGATCCATCTGTTTTTTTTCGTCATGATTTCGCAAAACGGTTGGGTGGAGTCGTCGATTCAATTAAACGCCATCTCTCCCACCATTCGAATCGGACCGACAGAACCTTTCGATGGTAAGGAAATCGTCGAAATGGAATGCGCGAAAAATGAATTTGAATCCATGCAAATCGTCGTCACCGCAAAAGGCGGCAATCTGCAACAAGTCGATGCGGAATTCCTCCCCCTGATCGGCCCGGATCAAGGTGAAATCGGAGCCAACCATATCACTCTGTTTCGCGAAATCTTCGTGCCGGTGCGTTATTCCTCCCCGCGCGCCACTCTTCCACCCGGATGGTATCCGGATCCACTCGTTCCCTTCCTCAATCCCTACACCGGCGAACCGGTCAAAGGTCCTCGTTGGACGGAACGAAATTTGGAAGGCGGACGATTCGGCGGAGGGGGATTCGATCTGTGGGAAAATCATCATCAGCCGCTCTGGATCGATATTCATGTTCCCGAAAATGCAAAAACCGGCGTTTATAAGGGTTCTATTCGCGTCTCGGCGAGAAACAGCAGGCCGGTGGAAATGCCGATCCGACTCACCGTTTGGGATTTCACTCTTCCCGACGGCCCCACGCACGAAAATCACTTCGGCGGTTTCGGTTACGTGGCGCGTTATCATGATCTGAAAACCGATTCGAAGGAGTACGAATCGCTGGAAGAAAAATACATCGCGATGATGGCGGCTCATCGTTTGAATCCTCCCCTGCCCTCGCGATTCCATCCCGCCATCGATGAAGACGGTTCCATTCAAGCCACGGACTCGTTTGATCGCCAACTCAGCGAATTCGTGCAGAAGTATCACATGACTAATATCGAAATTCCCCGCGCGCCTTTCCGCGACGTGATCAATGCCGATCGTGAAAAAGCCATTCACTATTATCGATCGTGGTACGCCTATTTGCAAAAGAAAGGATGGGAAAAGCGAGCCTATCTTTACATGCTTGATGAACCGAACGACGCTGACGCCTACGAACGGGTGCGACAGCTGGGCGCTATGGTTCATGAAGCGGATGCGCGCATCCGCTGCCTCGTCGTCGAACAACCCTATCTGCAGGATCCGAATTGGGGACCGCTGGACGACGCCATTGATATCTGGTGCCCGCTTTTCGGATTCATCCACCAACCCAGCATCGAACAAGTACAGGATCAGGGGGATGAGGTATGGAGTTATTCCGCCCTGGTTCAATCCGCGCCGCGCTATCATCCCGATTACGATAATGTTAAAAACGACAATCCGCCGTATTGGCAAATTGACTTTCCCGTCACTGCCTATCGCATCGCGCCGTGGTTGAACCGGCGTTATAACGTCACAGGATTGCTGTATTGGTCAACCGTATTTTGGTTGTCTCCCAAACGCAATCCGTGGGATGATCCGGGATTTCGTATTCGCTTCAACGGGGACGGTTTTCTCTTTTATCCGGGCAACGAGGCGGGGATCGATGGACCGATTGCCAGCATTCGCCTGAAGAATCTCCGCGACGGGATGGAGGATTATGAATATTTTACAATTCTAGAACAAAAAGGCGGGAACGAGATCGTGAATGCGATTGTTCGTGAAGCCGTACCCACATGGGGAAGCTGGAATCAGGATTCCGCATGTCTGCCGACGCTGCGCAAACGACTGGCCGAGGAAATTGTGAAACGCAATTGAGCTGTCCTTACTCCGCCCAACTCTTGCGGATAAATTTTAAACCGTCTTTCGCCAATTGTTCCTCGTTTTCAAACATTTTCCGCCAAATACAAGTCGCCGCGGCCACTTCCGGCAAGGCGCGGCCGAAGGCTTCGATTGTCATCCAGCGGTTATAGCCGATTGCTTTCAACGCCGAAAACGTTTCGGCCCAATGAACCAGACCCGTACCTGGGGTACTACGGTCGTTTTCGGAAATATGCACGTGAAGAATGCGTTTTCCTGCATTGCGAATCGCTTTTCCGATATTTTTTTCTTCGATATGCGAATGGAAGGTATCGAAATGCAAACCGAAATTCGGCTTTCCCACCGCATCGACCAGTTTGCATCCGTCTTCCTGGCTATTGATGACATACGTTTCAAATCGATTGAGCGGTTCGTGCGCCAGATCGATCTTCGCCTTCGCCGCATACTCGGCCGCTTCCCGAATTACTTCAACCGCATAGTGGAACTCGTCATCCGTTCGTCCACGCCCAACCAGATGACCGACCGGCGCATAAAACGGCCCGCATATCAATCTCGCGCCCAGTTCGTGCGCACAATCGATTCCTTTCTTCAAAAAATCAATTGCCGCTTTCCGCACGGCAGCATCCGGACTGACCGGATTGGCGTCAGCGGGAACACATAGGCAAACTGTCCGTCCCAACCCCACTTCGTCACAATGCTTTCCCAATTCTGCCCAATGCCGGCCGCTGGGGTCAAACATGGGGAACTCCGCGCCGTCGAACCCCCAGGCTTTCAACGTATCCAACAAAGCGAAGTTTTCAACAGTCGGATTCGCCGTCCACAAAAGCAGGTTAATCCCCACTTTCATGCCGGAAGCATCCGCCTGTTTTCCGGATTGCGCGGCATTCGCGGCGGTTACCGCGCCCAGCGACAATCCGGCGGCGGCCAGAGTCCCTCGTCCTAAAAACTCACGTCGTTGTATTTTTGATTTTGTCATTATTCTTTTCACCTCAGATAAAATCGGATACTACACGATATCACGGTTCCTGTCGGGGTGGAAGTTTTCAATCGAAATCATTTTTTGTTGACAATTTTTCCCTATTTTCCTATTGTAAAATCAAAACCGATTGATTGGAGTGAAATCGTTCGAATCATTTGAATCTTGAATCGATAGCCGATTCTCATCAAACCTAATCAACCACGGATAACCGGATTTGGTACGGCTACGTTGCAGTTTTGTTGGGAGGATTCTTGTTTTCATTCTGTTTCGTGTAATACGATGGGGATCCTATTGTCATTCGATTTTTTGAATGACCGGAAAAATCCTCAAACCAACGCGGTACTATTGCAAAGGAGTCCATCCAATGAAAGAACTCATCCTCTTACTCGTGATGAGCATTCTCGCAATGCTGTTCATCGTTCTGATCATAACCGGCATGGAAACCACGGAACCCGAGACGCAACAATATTTCGGTGAACATGCGCGGGAAACAAAAGAACGATTTGATCTTTTCGTCAGTGAAATTTTGTTAAAAGGAAAAGTGGAGCGCCTCTCCGAATTTGTGAGCGGTGATTGCCGGATTTACACCGATTCGGAACAAAAGGAATCTTTGGTAGGGCGGGAATCCTTGCGAACAAAATTATTGGAACTGTTCACAAGCATCCCCAACTACACAATGGTGATGAATGAGTTTATGGCCTACGACGATCGTATCACGTTTTATTGGCCGGGAAGCGAAAGGGCGCAGGAAATCTCTTCGCAGAAAAACAAAATCGACAATACGAATATATTCGGGTACGGGATCATCTGTTTCGAAAATGGAAAGATTTCGAAATGCCTGATATCAAAATTTACCACGAGTGGTTTTCAAGATGGTGACAGGCTCCTTTGACCATCCATTTCCTATTCATTCCACAATTCCGGAACCGATTTAATTAATACAATCCTCTTTCCCCCCATTTCTTTTTCCCCCATTTTTCAGTATTGTAATCGCAATACACAAACACTAACGTGCTGTGAGGCATCCTATGAAAAAACTTTGCTTCTTGCTTATTTTATGTCTGCCCCTTTTCGCGCATGCGCAACCGAAAAGGATTTACATCGCCTGCGACGATCACACCGACATGCTGTGGTCAGCGGATGAAAAAACCTATCATGACGCGTTTGTTCGCATGCAGGATTATTATTTGGACCTGGCCGAAAAAACAAAAGACAACCCTCCTGATTTCCAAAGCCGCTTTGTCTGCGACGGCAGCTATTGGCTATGGGTTTATGAACAATATAAATCAGAAGATGAATTCGCACATCTCATTGGCCAGATTAAAAGTGGACACATTTCTGCGCCGATGAACACCTTATGCTGTTGTTATGGCGGATTACCGACAGAAGCGATCCTGCGCAGCCTGTACTATGCAGGCTCGTTGGAGCGTCGTTACGGTATCCGCTTTCGCATGGCGCAGTCGATGGAAAACCAGACGCTGCCGTGGGGACTCGCATCACTCTTCGCGGGGGCGGGAGCGAAATACAGTTGGAAAGGAATCTGCCAATGCGCGTCGCGGATTCCCGATGCGGCAAACCGCGAACACGAAATCTATGACTGGACCGGTCCGGACGGCCAAAAAATTCTGGTCAAATGGAATTCCATGCTGAAAAACAACCAAAGCATGGGCGGTTACGCGGAAGCGCGCGATCCCTGGGGAATCGTCAATTACGTTTCGTTCGATCCCGAATTTCAAAAGAGGTACCCTTTCCCTATTATTGGCTGTTTTGGCAAAGGATGGGACGATCTGGAAACGAGAAACGATGAATTCGTATTTGCCGCCCAACATCTTTCCGACGACAACCATCGCGTCATTGTCAGCAATATGCTCGATTTTTTTGAAGATTTCGAACAGCACTATGGAAAAACGCTTCCTGCTGTCGATTATAGTTATGGAAACGAATGGGAACTGTTATGGGCATCGATGGCGGAAGTCTCGGCCAGTGTGAAACGCTCCGTCGAAACCCTTCGCGCCGCCGAGGCGTTGGCCGCCATCATCAGCCTCCACGATCCGACCTTCATGAATGGCCGCGAAGAACAAAGGGAACGGTGCTTTATCAATCTCGGCCTTTACGTGGAACATAGTTGGACCGGCGACGGCCCGGTTCCACGGGAAGATCGCGCCGCCTGGCAACGAAAAATTGCGGACGGCATCCATTCCTATGTCAATACACTCTACAACGACGGAATGCGGCGATTTGGCGAAATGATTGCGAATCCCGAAGCGAAAGAACGCTTTTTCGTCTTCAATCCGTTAAGCTGGAGTCGCACCGATTATGCGGATTTCTCCTTTTCATCACCGAAATTCGTTCATGTGGTGGATGTGGATAACGGCAAAGAGGTTCCTTCACAACTCATTACCGCCAACAAACAAACCCATTTACGGATCCTGGCCAAAGACATTCCCCCGATTGGTTATAAAATCTATGAAATACGAAATGGGAAAGGAAAAGAATTCAAGGACACCATTACAATACAAAACCATAGGATCGAAAACGATGTATACCGCATCGAATTATCACCGAGCGGCGCCATAACCAGCCTCATCGACAAAAGACAGGCAAATCGAGAATACGCCAGACAGGTCAATGATCGCTGGATCAACGATATCGGTTCCGCCACCGGCGCTTTGCAGATCGAACACGCCGGACCGGTTTCCGCGTCGATCAAAGCCCTATCCTCCGCCCCATTGCAACGTGTTTCAAGCATCACACTTTTCCGTGACAGCGACCGCATCGACATTAAAAACGAAATCATCCAAAACTTCAGCGATGTGTATACGTACGGATTCGCCTTCAACCTTGATTCACCCGTCGTGCATCACGAAGAAGTCGGAGCGATTGCAAAGGCAAGGCTGACGACGGACGGTGGGCAGTATGCAACGCGAAGCGCCCGTTACGATTGGCTGACGCTGAATCATTTCGCCGATATGACCGGCGAGAGAAACGCCGGCGTCACTCTCTCCAACGCGGATAGTTTTTATTTCAAACTGGGAAACAGCAAAGTGAAATTGTTGGATGGCAATACTCCCATCATGTATGCGTTGATCGGCGGGCAAATCGACGGCAGAAATTTGGGAATTCACGATCAAGGCGGGGATCAACATTTTCTTCATCGATTCGCATTGCGCACCCATACAAAATACGATCCGGTTTCCGCCATGAAATTCAGCCTGGAACACCAAAATCCTCTTCTCTGCGGCAAGGTGACTGGCAATAAACCCAGACTTTCGCAAACGAAGTATTCGCTCATCTCCGTTTCCAATCCAAATCTATTGTTATGGGCGATCAAACCCGCGGAAGAGGGAATCCATACGGGAATGATCACTCGATTATGGAACGTATCGGACGCCAATCAGACGTCTGAAATTCAGCTGAATGCATTTCCCATAAAAAGCGCATATGCCGTGACACATTTGGAAACGGATGAAGAAAAACAACCGGTTCATGCAGCCGGCCTCTCCGCCAATTTCGAAAAACAGCAAATCCGGACTTTTCGTTTGACGGTCGCCGAATCCCATTGAATCCAAGCGAAGTATCTGTCTATACGTGATCAAATCATCGATGCCGTACTTTTTATTGGGCGGATGTTTCATGATTCGCGAAATGTCGCTTGATTGCACGATTGGTTTTGGCCGCCTCGATCAACAACGTCTCCAACTCCTGATAATACGGATCGACCTCCATCGAACTCTTTTTCCGCTTCCAATCATCGATTTGATTCATCAGGGAAAGATACGTATCGATCAATTCACGCGGTACGGCAGGCGGGAAGGAAAATTCTTTTATGAAACATCGATCTGCAATCGCTCCATCCTCGTTCAAATTGGAATGGCTTGCAAGCGCGGACGGATCCCTGTCTTCTTCCTGAACGAACAGCCTTGTACCAAGACCGTCGCCGTTGTCGTCCAAAATCGCGTGTTCGGTTGCAAGCAGCCCCTGCTCACCATACCATTGTTCCGTTAAGAGAGCCGCCTGGCGGCACGCTTCCAGCACCGAGACGCGTTCGTCCCGATTTTGATCCGCACTCCCCTCTTCCAATCCACACAGAAAAAACTCCATAAACTCGGTCGCATTGATCTCGTTGACGTTGTGCGTGGCGGTACAAATGACTCGTCGCAAACCGCTGAGTTCGTTGATAAATCCGGCGCTGCTTGACGAGGCGTTCACAACTACAATGAGCTTCGCATTCACATTCGCAAGAAACGTATTCAATTCAGCGGCGGTTAAATCCGGTCCGGGAAGATGAAATTTCGAGATTTCACGCAAATAACTGCCATGACCGATCAGAAAAACAAAAAATATATCATCGTTAGTAATTTTTTGCGCTGTTTGATCAAAATAGGTTTTCAGATTCTCGATTGTGCTTACACAATGAGTTTGCGTGCCATGCTTGATATTCTCCATCATCCTGACAACATGAGTTTCACGAAATTCCGCAATATCGATCAATGCTCGCTGCAGGCGAGTTCCCCAATCCTCGAATTTACTTTGATACGCCGCGTCTCCTCCGCTTCCGCCAACGATTAACGCATAGGAGTCTGCACATGTGTTCCCAATTGCGACAAAACAAAGCAAAATGACAACAACAAGCCTCATTGAATACCTTGATGAATCGAACCATCGTTTCATGGCAATCCTCGCCGTCGCCTTAAATACCATTCCGATGTCATGAAAATGAACAGCAGGATGAGAAAAGCAGGATTATGCCAAATCTGTAGACGAACAACTTCCGATTCCCGTCCCGGCGAAAAGGGAATTTGATCGGCGACGTCAGCCAGCTGCGACAAGGAAAAAAATTTCCCACCGGATTTCTCAGCCAGTTCTCGTAAAAATGCCGGATCATAACGAGCGTTATCAAACTCCCGATGATCGGGATTCACCATAAACGCTTCCTCCAGCGAACCCAGTTCATTGCCTTCCGCATCCATTGCTTGCATGGTTAATTGATGCATTCCCACTTCCGCTGGGTTCCACTCCGCTGCAAACACACCGATTTCCTGAATGGATTCCTCCACATCGAGTGGAAGTCTTTGCCCGGATGGCGTTGTAATCGTCACATCCACCCGCGCTCCTTCCCCCTCATCGAAAAAGCGGTCGCGGATATACAAATTGATGGTATCGCGCGCATCCAAACGATATTCATCTTTTCGTTCGCGCAACATGATCGGCGCGGGAACATCCGCAACCAGACTGCGAACCATCTGCCGCCACAAGCGTTCGTGCGCGTTGTCCTCTGTCTCCCGTTGCATTTGCCACTGCCAGGTTTCTCCTGTAGCCAGGATCGCGCATTTGCCATTGCCATACCGCTGCAGAATAAACACGGGAGCGTCATCTCCATCCGAATCGTCGATTCGCGCGCGCGCCCAAACCGATGCGCCCGGCCGCGTCAATGCGAACCGATTCAAACCAAATAATTCCGGCATTTCCTGCCAAAGATTTCGATCATCCGCCGGATCGGATGAAAGCGTCCATGCGCCGGAAATTTCGCCTTCGACTGTCGGCCTGACTGAAAAAAGTTCCTGTAAACTGTTGAAATTTGTATTGCCGGATGAACTCAAAAGCAGGACGGGAAACATTGACTCGAACACGCTGCCGGCAAAGCGTCCCTGGATGAATGCTCGTTTCCCGCCAAGCAGCAACAGCGCTCCTCCGCGTTTGTCCACAAAATCGCGAGTCAATTCCAACTGACCGGTCGTAAAATCCTGCGGCTCCATTTCGTTCATGATAATGAGATGATAGGAAAACAATTCCTCCGCCTGTTTGGGGTATCCCTTCACCAATTCGCTTTCCTCAACGCCCAATCGTAAAAAGATGGGCTCGTCATACCGTCCGTATTTTTCCTGGTCGCTCTCGAATCCATCATATAAAGGATTTGTGACCGTCGTGCGCGCGCCGCGATAGACGAATTGTCGCTCGGCGCGCGACAGGAGAATCAAACTTCTTACCTCCAATTGCTTGTCTTCCAGCAGCGAACGCCGAACAAATTTATGTTCCCAATTCGGCCTGCCGCTGTAAAAAAGAATACGATATGTTTTTTCCGTGTTATCGATCAGAAAGGATTTACAATTATTTTCGAGTACTCGTTCTTTGTTCGGATTCAAGTCGGTTTTCACCAATTCCTCATTGGTATCGCT
This sequence comes from Candidatus Omnitrophota bacterium, assembly GCA_003598175.1. Lineage (GTDB taxonomy): Bacteria > Hinthialibacterota > Hinthialibacteria > Hinthialibacterales > Hinthialibacteraceae > SURF-12. The sequence goes on along the minus strand of QZKN01000181.1, from coordinate 29,262 downwards.
TCCAGGCTCCGCCACACGGACGCGCACTTCATAATCGATCCAACCGCTTTTTTCCGGTACAAACTCGAGACGGACTTGACTGAGTTGCGCATCTTCCGTGATTTCCCGCATCTTCGACACAACGATTTTATTCTGTTCGATCACTTCGATCATCGCGGATTCTCCCTTCAAACCATCCGCCTGCAGTTCCACATCGAGTAGAACCGGACTGCGATCGAAATGGGAACGTTTGACGCCGATGCGATGGATGCGCAGATCCTGCCAATTCGATTCGTTGTCCGTTCCTACTACAAAAGTGGGAACATTATTAAACAAATCAGAATCGAGAGAAAGCGACAGCCTCGTTGTTTGTTGAATTCCATCCGAAAACAAAACGATACCGGCTAGGTCGATTCCTTCGAATTCTTGCAAGGATTCCCGCACGGCATGAATCAAATCCGTTTCGGTTTGTGAGAAATCCAATTTCGTTATCGCCTCGAGAATTTCGAGACTTTCCCCAAATCGATAGCGAGCCAGTTTGAATTTTTTCTGCAATCGTTCTTCAAACGCAGATTTACTATTTTCATACACATCGAGCAACCGTTCTCCCCGCGAGCGGCCGTCGTCGCCGAATACGCGCATACTCTTTGAATCATCAAATAGCAGAATCACATACCGGTCGCCGGGCTCGATCCGATAGCCGACAAGGCAAACATCCAGCAGCAACAGGAAAAGAATCCCAAAGATCGCGGCGCGAGAAACCATCAGCCAAACACGCATCGCCGGTTTCAAGCCGGTCAAGCGTGGACGATAATACAAAAATAACAGCAACCCGCCCACCACGACAACCATCAAATACGTAAAAATACCCAACGGCGCATTCACGATGAAATGCGTATCGACCAGTTCATCGATGCGGCTGCCCGCCATCCATTCTTTGAAATGATTGTTCATCATCAATGCGACGTTTCATCTTCGGTCAGCGATTTGAAATAATCGGCGACGGATTTCTGATAACTGACAGGGACGCGGTCTTCGTCCATCAACACGAATTCCTGTTCGGATACCAATCGTTCGATTTCCTGTTCCAACTGTCTTGCGATAGCCACGGCGGGACGCTCGACGTGTTCCAAAAATAAATCATATTTGGGCGGTTGCCGGGTTTGGCGAAATCCCAGCCGCATGGCCTCGATCTCTTCGCGTATTTCCGATAAATGTTGTCTATAAGGCCTTTCACCCGGCAGCAGTTGCTCCGCATTGCGCAGCGACTCCAGCCATTCCCGATAATCCGATTCGATGAAGCGTTGCATCGATGGGGGGCCGCCACTCCCTTCAAAGCGCTCTCCGTTTCGATATTCTTCCCCACGTTCACCGGCCTGTAAACTCGGCGCCGATCGGGGATTGGCATCTCGCTCCGGATTGCCCTGTTGTCGTGAGGTATCCTGCGATTCTTGCTCCGAAGGACGGTTCCCCGCACGGATCGTTCCCTGCGCCTCAGCTACAGACGCATTTCCTTCGCGTTCCGTAGCATTCTCACGAAGTTCGGACATCAATCCTGCCTGCCGCGATGTTTGCGCAATACTGGCGGAATCAACGTCCGCCCGTGCGATTTGTCCGCGCTCCGCATCGGCAGGAATCACTTCCCGCAATTGCTCCAACGCCATCCGCATGGCTTCCAAATCGTTCTCGATCATGAAATTCGAGAGTCGATTCAAATCCGTCGCTGCTTCCCTTATTTTGTCAAGAATAATGTTTTCCTGCTCAATGGCTCGCTCCCAAATCCCATAATGAATCAACGGAAGCCGTTCTTCCTGATTGATATCCTCCACGATTCCCTTTTGGCTGGTCTGCCGCACCCAATCACTCAACTTGCTCGATAACAGGTTTTGGCTTTGATCCGAACGCTCCGCCAGGTCGTTCGCCATCGTGATGGCATCGAGAAACTCCTGTGACAATTCATTTTTCTCCTCTCGAATCGCTTCCTTTTCCGCATCCATTTCCGGATTCAACGTCATCGAAGGCAAATCTTCTTCCTCTTTCAATACCGTCACTCGATCACGGATCGATTGTTGCTTTTCCACCATCACATTCATCCGCTGCTGCAATTCCGCCATGCGTTGGGCGGCGGCATGGCGGGAATATTGCCGCAACTGATCCTGCATGTCGTTCAGCGCATTCATCGCGCGCGCGCCGGACATGCGTGCCGGTTGCAATTCCTGCTTTTCGAGATTTTCCAGACTGCGATTCATCTGTTCGCGCGCATCCTGCAAACGTCGCAAGGATTCGCGAATTTGCGGATCCTGTAGATTTCCCATCGCCAGATCGCGTTCGAGTTCGTCCAGATTTTCAAGATTACGTTGTTCTTCTTCCTGCAACTGCTCCAAACGGCGTTTCCTTTCCTCTTCCGCTTCCTCTTTCTGCAGTTCCGAAATCAATTTGGAAATTTCCTCGTTGATATTCTTTTGTCGCTGCGCCAGTTCTTTGATCTTATTCAACGATTCGTGGGTTTCTTCCAGCTGCGATTGTGTATTGCGTTCCTGTTCATAAAAATTGCGCCGCCGATTGAGTTCCAATTCGCTGATTTCCGGACGCCCCTGATTTCCCGCCTGCCCCCTCTGCCCCCGTTGTTGCTGGATTTGCGACCGATCCGGCTCTCGCTTTTGGATCAGCTGATAGGCCTTCTGTGCATGTCGACTTGCCTCAGTCAGTTTCTCGCTCGGATCCGGCGGCTCCGATGCTCGCAGTGCGTCCAGTGTATCTTTCATTGCCTGCCTGATCTGCACCAGCAAAAACTGATTTTCACCATCCGTCAGCGAACCGGACTCGGACATATTCGTCAGCGCCTGTTGCTGCGCCTCGATGATATTCGAACGCGTTTCGACGTATTTGTCCACTTCCATTTGCCTGAATTCACGCCGCAAATTCCATATGGCGATAATGATATCTTTCTGATCGGCGGCCTCTCTTCCTTCCCCTCCCTGCCTTCCGTCGTTTTGCCGCCGGTTCGCGCCGGCATTGGATATGGCTTCCTCAAACATGCGACGAAACGGGCGAATTTCCAGAAAATATGGATCGCCCAGCTGTTCATATTCGGATCGGTCCGGCTTCCCGTCATTCGCCCAGATCGACCAGGTGATCACATCGCCCACCTCGAGTTCTTGCTCTTCCAAATACAATAAATACTCGCCATGAATTTCCGTTTCGTTTTCTCCCGGGGAAGAAATCGCCAATCGGACAGGCTCTTTCCCCACGATTTCATATTGAATGCCGAATTTCGTCACGCCGAAATCATCCCGCACGCGAAAGTCGAAAGGAACTTCCTCCAACAATGTCACTTCATAATCCTGCCGCGGGAAATCGATTTGGATTTCCGGCAGTTTGTCCGGCTGCACGCGAATGTCATATTTCGCATCGAATTCGCTGGCTTCTCCCTCCAAATCCGTCAAATGAATGGAATAGGAATCATGAGAAACGGGGATAAAGGAGAATTCCCACAAATGGTCCGCCCGTTCGTCCATCAGAAACCTCTCCCCCTCTCCCAACCTCAGTTCGGCTTTCTCCAATTTTTTGTTGACCCACACGTGCAACACGACGCGAGTTCCCTCGATCACCGTGAGGTTTCCCCCATTCGGGGTTTCTTTCGCCTCGAGACCGAGATAGGCGGGATAATGATACGTTACATCAATCGAATCGACGCGCGGTGGAATCCGGACGGTGATGGTATAGGTTTCCGATTGCCATCGACCGACATGGACGCGATACGGGATCGTATTTTGAATGGTTTCGAACGTATGATGGAATATATGGTCTGACAGACTCTTTTTCATATCGTCGCTATTCCAATTGCCCTCCTGCGTCCGCCAATGAATCGTCGCTTTTTCATCCATTCGTCCGAATTCACATAGAATCACCTGCCGATATCCCTTACGGACACGTATATTGCCCGGCTTGACGGTAAAATCTCCGATCACCGGGCCGACGCTTTCCCGCCATGAGAACCGCATCGAATCCGGCGTCCAAAGGTTACGAAACCAAATGAAAACGGACAACGAAATCAGCACAAACAGAGCGAGTATCCACGACATACGAAAGATAACACCTGTGTCCAACAACTCAAAAAACGTGAATCGATGGATATGGTCTTTGGATTCCTGAAAAAAGCGCTCGATGATTTCCGCGGACGTTCCCTCCCGGCGTCCGTCGTTCAACGAAACCGCCGTCACAATGCGATTTTCCAATTCCGGATGATGTTCTTCGATATAGAAAGCAATCTGTTCCAACGTGACGGATTTTCGAGACGGCGCGATCAACGTAAACCAAAACGCGATGCTTTCCGTCAATAGAAATAGCAGTAACAATCCAACCCGCGGCCATCCGAATTCATGAAACAGAAACAAAAACAGCGTGAACAGAAGAATGCACCCCAATGAAATCAAACCGAACCGCAGCCAGCGGCGCAACAACAAAGCGCGTTGATATTGATGGGCAACCAAATGAATTTTGTAATTCAATTCCTTGGATATAGGAAGGTCGGTATTCATGACGTCTGCTCCTTACTCTTCCGTACGCGTCGCTTCGGATTTTTTCCGCGCCAGCCAGGATGCATACCCGCTTTCCACCATAAAACCGATCATCAACAGAATGATGAAATGATATCCAAATTCATTTTTCTGTATCGAATCACTTGCATCGACCGCATTCGTCTGCGCAAGCAAAAACGCCTCGCGTTCGAGATACGATGTTGAACAAAGTTTTCGCTCAAATTCATCGAGAGGAATGCGGGTCAGATCCGATTCGTCCGCATCGATGTTCACCGCATATACGCTTTCCCACGTGTCCGCCTCCTCACCCCGCCATCGAAGGAATCCCGCTTGTTTCAACAGGATCGGATGCAAACGCAGCTGATCCCGTTCTACGATGGTCTCCGCGGATTCTTCGGGAAGTTGGACAATCCCGCGTTGATGTGTGGACAGGCGATTCGGCCAATGGATGATGCGTTCCCCCACCTGAAAACGGGGCGATTCCTCATCCGCGCCGTCAAGATAACGCAGCGTTTCAAACAATAACGGTACGAATTTTGTATTTCTGGGCAAATTGGTCCACAGCAAATCAGGCGAGAACGGCCACACTATCATGCGCCCGTTTCCCACGTCGATTTCGGCCATGGCGAGAGCCTCCGCGCCGTTCTCATCCCTTTCAAATCGCGCCAGCGGTTTCACCTTCGCATCCGTTGCGGCATCCATCCTTTCGAGGATCATATAGTTCATAAACCGAATCTGCGAAAAATCGTTAAATTCCGACGTCTGAAACGAAGAAAACACGGGATGCGCGAAATCAATCCACGACAGCATTTCAAATTGACTTTCCCGCATTTCTGCAAAACGAACTCCGCCAAGTTTCAAACCATAATTATCAAAAAAATCAGTATTGAGAGAGTCGGGATCAGCCCTATCGCCCAGCATCAATAAAACCTTCCCACCCTCACGCATATACTCATGCAGCAGAGCACGCATTGACGACGGAATGTCTCCCACATCGCAGAGTACAACCAGATCGGGCCGTTCGTTCCGCGCCATCCATTCACTTACCAACGCATCCATCGGATGCTGCCGTATTGTCCACCGTCGATGAGGATCGTTGTGCAGGGCGCGACGGAGAAGCCAGGACGCCGTCCAGGTCCGATCCGTTCGTTCCGTCGCCGCCAATAGCAATTCTTTCTTCCGGCGAGGATTCCACGCAAAATATCGTTTATTATCCAGCAGCAACGCATCGTCGCCGATTTCCAATCGGCCTTGAACTATTTGATCCGTTTGAATGGGCACAGAGAATGATACGTTTGTCGAGTTCCCCGCCTGCACATACACGGTCTTTTGCGCAATTTCCTGCTCATTCAGAAACAATTTCACCGGACAGGAGGGACGATCATCAGCCCACAGGCTTTTGACCTGCCCCACGATGCGCAGTTCCTGATTCATGGTTTCCTGTAAATAAATAGCGGCGATCGCGCCGCGCCCAATCGCCTCATTTCCGATCACAATCGAATTCAGAGTAATCCGCGGTGAAAGTTTCCATCCTGTTTCCTCCGCCGGCATCCCCCGCGATTGAAAATCGGAAATGAGATGAACGATCATTTCCGTTTGTAACTCATCCGTGTTCTCCTGATTCTGCATCAACAGTTCCTGCGCCGTCTGCAAAGCCGGTAGATACGCCGTGCCGCCTTCGCTCAAACGCAATGACTTGACCGCCTGCTCGACGTGAGTGCGGTGCTGCGCAGTCGAAACGCCGTCTGCAAACAGCGGCTCGAGCACAGCGGGAGAGTCGGCGAAAGCAACAACGGCAACCCGCTCGTCGGGAGGGATCGAACGCAGCAATTCCAACGCCTTGCTTTGCGCTTCCTTCCATCGCTCCTCCACGCCCATACTATAGGACGTATCAAAAAGGATTACATGGCGCGCCTGCCCGTCGGATGCGTTCGGCAGAACCACCTGACGTTGATAGGGACGAGAAAACGCCAGCGCCGGCAACGCGATTAACGACATGCGCAGCAGCATGAGCAGGAGGTGCTGCAGGTTTCGCCGTTCGATCACTTCCCGCTTCACCTTCGGCAAAAACATCAAGCTGCCAAACCGCATGGTTTCGCGTTCCGGCCGGCGGATTTGGTGAATCAGCCACGGCGCCGCGAGTAGAGCCAAGCCGGAAAGCAAATAGGGCGCGAGAAAGGAAAATCCCATCATCGGCCTCCGATCGCCATGCGATTGCGTCTGCCGGCGGCGGCGTAGACGGTGCGATTGCGCCGCATCAGGAAATAATGCAGCGCCCGATCCAGCGGTTCGGCTGAACAAAATTCCTCCAAATCAATTTCCGTCGCCAGGCATTCCCGTTGTATTCCGGAAAAATGTTGTTCCCGATTTTTGAGATACTCTTCACGCACGGAATGGGGAACCACATACAGTTCCTTCTCATTTTCCGCATCGAGAAACGTCATGGATTGCTCGAACGGAAACGTCTGTTCCGCCGGATCGCTGATTTGAAAGATCAACACGTCATGCCGCCGCGCTTTCAGTAATTTTAAAAAATGGAGCAACTCTTCCGGCGGTTGAAATAAATCGGAAATCAAAATGATCACACCGCGCAACGGCAATACGTCGCCCGCATAATGCAAGGCAGCGGGAATATCCGTCTCGCCGGATGGAACCAGATCATTCAATTCCACAAAAATGCGTCGCAGTTGTTGCGAAGAATATCGCGGTGAAATGAACAATTTCAATTCCCGCTCGAATCCCAATAATCCAACCGCATCCTTCTGGCGATAAAGCATCATCGCCAGACAAGCGGCCAGCATTCGCGCATAATCGAATTTCGTCACCGCGCCGGACGCATATCCCATCGATGCGCTGCAATCCACCAGCAGCGTGCAGCGCAAATTCGTCTCTTCCTGATATTGTTTCGTGTGCAGCCGGTCCGTGCGCGCATAAAGATCCCAATCGACGAACCGCGGATCGTCCCCCTGCACATATGCGCGGTATTGCGCAAACTCGATAGAGGAACCGAATCCGGCGCTGCGATGCAGACCCGTCGTAAATCCGTCCACGACCGTTCGCGCCATCAGCAACAGATCGTTCATCCGCAACAGCACATCCGGATCGATAAAGTTATACTCGTTCTGCATCGCCAATCTCATTCCATGATGGTTATGACAATCCCGAACGCGGCTCCGGGGTGGACCCGAGGAGCTGCTCGATGATATTTTCAACGCTCACACGGTCCGCCTCCGCGCGAAAATTGGTTAAAATCCGATGCCGTAGCGTCGACGCCGCCACCGCGCGGATGTCGGCGCAGGAAACATGGTAATGCCCCCGCAACAGCGCCCGCGCCTTGGCTGCAAGAATCAAATTCTGTGAGGCGCGCGTCCCCGCGCCCCAACTCACCCATTTTTGAATGGATGCGTGCGCCCGCGGAAAACCGGGCCGGCTGGATTGCGCCAACTGCACCGCATACCGCGCCACCGGTTCGGCGACAGGCACCATGCGAACCAACCGCATGAATTCCAGCATATCATCGCCGGTAAACACGTGCTGCAATTCGACCTGCTGCGCGGTCGTCGTTCGCGTCACCACTTCCAATTCCTCATCCTCGTTCAAATAATCGATCAGGATGTTGAACATGAAGCGGTCCAACTGCGCTTCCGGCAGCGGATACGTCCCTTCCAATTCAATCGGATTCTGCGTCGCAAATACGTAAAACGGGGAAGGAAGCAAACGAACCTCTCCCGCCACCGTCACCTGCTTTTCCTCCATCGCTTCCAGCAACGCCGCCTGCGTTTTCGGCGGCGTACGATTGATTTCGTCCGCCAGTAAAATGCCGGTGAACACCGGACCGGGAATGAAACGCATTTCCCGATGCCCGCTGACTCGGTTCTCATCGATGATTTCCGTCCCGATGATGTCAGACGGCATCAAATCCGGCGTAAACTGAATCCGCTTGAATTGCAAATCCAAAATCTGGGCAATGGACCGAATCAAACGGGTTTTTGCCAGGCCGGGCGCGCCGGTGATCAGGCAGTGGCTGCCGGAAAACAACACGATCAGCAGCTGTTCGATCACCGCATCCTGCCCCACGATCACGCGCCGGATTTCCCGCAGTAATTTTTCCCGCCCATCCTGCAATTTCTCCAGCGCTTCCTTTTCTGACGAAATGGATTGAATTTCAAGTTCGCTTTGCAATAGAAACCTCTATAACCATAATTTTTTTACACATTTTTCATGCGATATTTATGCAAAAAACGCGGGTAGAGCAGGCGTCTCGCCTGCGTCGTCTGGGCAAGCGGGGACGCTTGCTCTACCCATGTAGAAACAAATACTCGTTATTTTTCATCATCTGTTGTGATCAATCGATCATGATTCCTCATAAAATCAATGCGTCATGGCATACACGACAATGTTGATGCCCAGCGGATACGCTTTTCTCTTTGAAAATTGGTCGAAATAAACCGGATTCACCGCCTCCTCTTCCCATCCGTCGCCCAAATCCGTGTTATGCAACACCACCACCATCAGGCGTCCGTTTTTGTCGAAAATCCCTTTGCAGCTGGGGATTTCACTGTCTTCAAATCGTTCGGAGGTGCTTCCGCCATATTGATACCAATGCCCGATTCCGGGAATCTGCGGCACTTCGTCGATCTCGAAAACAATATGAAAAATCTCATGCTCCGGCGGAATATCGATCATCGGAAACTCTTCCGGCGGAAACACTTTCGCAATTTCGTACACCCAATTTTCCCATGCCCGCGATCCCCAGAAATCATCCACCAATAAAAAGCCGCCCCGCTCCAAATAATTCCGCAGCCGTTCGGCTTCCTCCGCGCTGAAAACCAATCGGCCCACTTCCAACATATAAATAAACGGATAATGGAACAACGCATCATCCGTGAGTCGAACCACGGCATGTTTGATGTTCCCTTGCACGTCCCGATTGACCTGAATCGAGGTCAATTCCGACAGGCGTTGTGAAAAATTCAGGTCCGAATCGTCATAATCCGTCGCCCATCCCCCACCCCAGTCGCGGCCGCGGCCCTGATAACTGTCATATTGAACGCGGCAGAAGGTGAAACAATTGCTCGGAAAAATTTCGCGCTCCGGCAACGGCAACCGTCCGCGTCTTCCCCAGTATTGCGCATGAGCAGATTGCGGCGGCGCGATGCATATATCGATAATCATCGTGATTAGAATAACAGGCAGCCATTTATTCATCGCGCTTCTCCCGCTCGACGATGCGCAGCAACAACTCCTGCGCCCGCCAATAATGCGGCATGTCTTCGAGCAAAGCCACCGTCTCTTTCTTCGCCTGCTCCCATCGCTGCAACTTCATGAGCAGCCCGACGCTCTCACATTGATAATCGACGCGACGCGCCGAATCGAGCGCAAGCACCCGCCGCAACGCATCCAACGCCCGCGCATACTCTTCCTTTTTTACTAATCCTTCATAAACCGCTTTTCTCAGCGCAACATCGAACGGATCGATGCCCAAACCCCATTCTGCTGCGCGTACCATTGCGTCCCACTCCTCATCTTCCCGCAGCACAGCGACCAGTTTGCGGCAGGCGTCGAAATCCGTTGCATTCCATTCGATTTCCTGCTTCAGCGCCTGCTTCCATTTCTCCCGTTTTCCCCATTTTTCATACAACAGACAAAGCTGTTGCAAAGGCGCATTGTCGGCGGTGTAATCGGGAAACAACTCGTGAGCCTTTTTCAGTTCCGTTTCCGCTTCCTCCCATTGCTCTTCCTTCAGCGCCTGTGTTCCTTTGCGCAATGCATCCGTAAACGGCGAGTTTTTCTGCAGCCATGGCTCCATATCCGGTTTTTCATCGGTTACTTTCTCCCACCATTTCACCAGCGCATTCTTGTCTCGTGGAATATCAGGCAAATGATTGTAAACAACCAGTCGTTCTTCCAAATATTGTTTAAAGTGCTTGTCGATCTCCTCCACCGTTCGTTCACATGCGGCTGCCAATGAATCCACCGCCTTCGCTCCCTCGCCAATCCGCTCCAATGCGTTCACCAGACGATCTGTACCAAACTCATTCACGTAATATTTAATGAATTCCGCCGAGAAAAAATACCCGAGCATCACGTGCGTGGCACTCGCCGGTTGGGTAAAATACCGTTCCAATTCGGCCACGCCGGGCAATCCTTCCTCTGCGATCAGCGGTTTGTACTGCAATTCCATCTTCTGACCGCAGGCGGGAGAAAATTCCAATTCTTCGTACACCGAAATTCCTTCCGACAGCCAACGGGGCATCCGATTCTTCGTTTTTTGCAGGGTGATCACGTGTACAAATTCGTGCCACAACACCGAGCGCCAATTCATCGAGTGTTTGGTGCGCGCGGTGGGCGAATCCATCGTGATCAATTGGCCGAAACAAATCCCCATAAATCCGATGCTGCCGGGAAGACCGACGGAACGCACCATAAAGTCGTCGTGATCGTCGAAAATCTGCACCTGAATCGGCGCGTTCAATTCGATTTTATATTTCTCGCGATACAGTTCGTATGCGCGCCGCAGCAGGGCAAGCGCCTCGTCCGCCCAAACCGGCGTTTCTTCTTTCGGCAGACGAAGAACAAACGGATATTGTTTCACCACATCGAACGAGGCCAGTGCATCCAGCAGGTTGAGCATGTTGAAAACCTGCACGTCGAACGGATCGGCGGCAAACGCCTGCTCCAGTTCCTTCCGCCCTGCTTCGTCTTCGCCCAGACGCAACAAATCCCGCGCATACAGCGCTCGGGCTTCATAATCGTCCGGATCGATCTCCAACGCCCACCGTTGCAACGCCGCCGCTTCCGTAAAACGATAATGCCGCGAAGCCACGCGGCCGGGAATTCGATACACTTCCGAGCAATACGGATTGAATTGCAGCGTTTGTTCCTGAATGGTTTTCAGCGCGTCCAAATCATCCAACAAAAAATAGGCCGCGGCCTGCAGCGAACGAAAATGCAATTCGTTCGGATTTGTCTGCAAAATCGGCTCGATCAACTCCAGCGCCTTTTCCGCGTCCCCTAAATCGAGATGTTGTTCGACTTGAATGGCAATCGCGCGTGGATGATGCGGGTGAATCTCAATCAGCGGTTTCAAAATCTCTTCCAAACGCGGGTCGCCGCTTTTCCAATACGTTTCCGCCAATCCCGCCAGCGCCTCCTCATGAACGGCATCCACATTCAACGCCTGTTGATAATACGTTTCCGCCAGATCATACGCCCCTTTGCGAAAGGACAAATCTCCCGCAGCGACAAAACCAGGCGCAAATTCCGGCCGATTCTCCATCACACTGGTGTAAAGGGATGACAACAGCATTTTGGGATTTTCGCCGTTCCATTCGGCGATTCTCCCCATCGCCAGGAGATTCATTTCCAACGTATGAATCGACCAACGCCGATTGGTCGAGTCGGTCGCTCGTTTCAGGGTTTCCTGATACTCATCTTTTCGTCCACGATAACGGTACGCTTCGATCAACCGCAATAGAAACGCCGGTTCGGGTATCATTTCCGTCACCGCTTCGAGATCGGCAATGGCCTGATCCACCTGCCCCATCTGCATCTGCAACGCCGCCCGGTCGGATAACCACAACAAATAACGAAATGCGCGAATCCTTTCCAATTCCGGCCGTTCTTCGATAAGCCGGTTGATCATCGCCAACGCGCGCCGCGTATCCCCCTTCGCCCAAACTTCGCGATACGCTTCCGGCGGCGCGGATTGATATTGAATTTGCGCATGACTATCAATACCAATCCCTATCCACAACATCAACCCCGCGAAAAAAACCAACCAATCGCGTCTCCCGCGAAAAAAATACGGCATCCATTCGTGAGATCGAAGCACTTTGCCGCTTACCTCCTCGCCATCCACCCGCGTTAAGAACGTATATCCAATTATAGTTCAAAATGCAAAATCTCGTCTGTCATCTGCGTACACTTATCAAGCATACACACGTTCTTTTCGTCACGACAAGTTCATGCATCAAAGCGGAAAGGGGAAACAGGCAGGAATCCATTCGGGACAATCATGGTTGTATGTTTCAGGGGAAAAATCCGGCTTCCGGCGCTCCCATCCAAAGCCGTAACCATTCATCGAATTCTCCAAAGGCCAAGCTGAACGTTGCCGCAAGCATACACCGTCGCCGGTTCGAAGGATTCGGGCGGCGAAACGAATAACTGTTCGAGCAATTCCACATCGGCGTAGGAGTAAAGCCATTTTCCACGCACAACCATCAGCCAATCGCACTCGTTTTCCCGGCAAAAATCATTCAGGTTCTCCAGCGTTTCTTCCAGCGGCGGCAGCCAAATTTTACGGATATAGGTACGGTCCATCAGGTTATATTTTGCGAGGTAAAAGTGGCTGGGTTCGTTGGTCATCGGCGCATAAATCACGTCGCCGGGGGAGGTGCGCGTCTGCAAATCCTTCATGGCGGCGTCATAGGGAATATACGCGTCCCGCCAATTGCTAAAATTCACGTAGGACCGATCCCCCATCGGACGCCCCACCACGCGGTGATCCTGCGCGCGATCCATAAACAGACACGCCCATATGAGATAGGCGGGAAGGACGAGATAAATCAACATCGCGCGAACCTCGTTGCGTTTCGGAGCAATATCCGCAAGCAAAATCGCAGCGCCGATCATCAATCCGACGTAATAAGGCAGCGCTTGGCGGACGTTTTCGTAAACCATCGATATGCAGGTCAACAAATAATGCACACCGATCCAACATACCAGTAAAATAAACAATCTACGATAACGCCAGGCAGCCAGATAAACGAATCCCAGCGCGAAGGCAATGGCCACGGGCCACGTCACTCCCAGCGGTATCGCCTGCAGATTGGCCAGGAGCCTTTCCATCGTCAACGGACCGAGTTCATTGGGAACATCAGTGTTGAACGCAGACAATTTCATATACAGCAGAATCGCCGTCGTGGGGATGGCGCAGGCAAGGGCGGGCTGCAGCCAATATCGGCGCTGTCCCACTTTGGGAAAAATAAAATCGATCATGACCATCAACGTAAATGCCGGAATGACGCTGACCAGCGGATGTTTATATAAACCGCCAAACGTGCAAAAAAGCATCCCCATGATCAAATCGTCAGCGGTTTTCTTCTCGACATAGCGAACCCAATGATAAAAAGAAGCCGCGACGAAAAACAACGTGCCGCAATCGATCATATTGGTATTGCCATAATGAAAGATCGGCGGGAGAAAAACAAACATGATCGCGCCGATACGCGCCGCCGTCCGCGCCGCGAACAGGTAAATGAGATGATACAGGTAAAAAGCGCCCGCGAAGGTCATGAGAATCTGCAAAACACGCAATATCCATTCCTGCAATCCCAAAATCATATAAAGCGGAATCAGTATGATTTTCGACGCCGGCGGATAGCGAGAAATCGGACTTAAGTCGCCGAACCGCTCGGGAACAGCGAATTCCATGAGAACGATACAATAAAACGACGATAATAGAATCAGAAAAACAAAAATCAATTTTACATGGCGGACAAACCACAAAGACAGTTTGTTCCCGCCATCCACCAATCGCGCGCGCCAGGACGGAATCAACACAATACCAAGAATTGCAATCCAAAATAAAACCATCAGAACCGGCTGAATTGAAAATCCAACGGTTTTGGAAATCCAGTATACAAAACGGTGTGCCACCACGGCGGGTATGGCGGCGTGATCGATCGTATCCAGACCGGCCAGAATCGGCTTATTCAAAAACGGCAGATGCAAAACAAATGCCACGGAAAATAAAAGCCCAAAGAACCGTCGATCGGCAGGAAACGGATCCTGCGCGGAATCGAGAACCTGACTGCATCGCATCAGAAAACGGAACAAATACGTGCAAACGATCCACACGATCACAACCACGAAAAAAATGGTTGACCGAGATTCCACCGGTTGGGGAACATACCAAAGCGGATACAAAATAAAACAGAACCACCACCCGACAGTAAAAAAAAGCAAGTGCGCCGCATATCTTGTTTCGATTTCATGAGAGGAGCGAAAATCACATTGAGTATTCATTCTTTCATTAATCCGTTTCATCCAATTTCCGAGTTCATTCCATCCGTGTGATCATGATGAAAATCAATTGTATTGCATATGGATTAAAAGAAAACCGTTGAGAGCGGTAGAAACAAAACGAATGAATTCGAACCATCATGAATTGATCCCAATCCTCTTAAGATTTACACTTTTTTACGATTCCATCGCTGTAAAAAGGAATCGATGCAACCATAATCTTATAGCAACCGATTTTTGCATCCGGTTCAGGATCTCATCGCCAAATCAAGCCTTGTTCATGGCGAGAAATCACACTACTCTCTTGCTTTTCATGATAGCGCACAACAAAAGCAGGAAAAAGGAACTTCTTTTGAACCAAGCGACGCATGCCGGGCGCCCGGCCGCACAACCAAAATTATCCATCATCATTCCGATTTACAACGAAGAAGATTCGTTGTCGGAAGTGTTACGGCGCGTGCGCACGATCGCGTGGAAACATTACGAAATCATCCTGGTGAACGATTGTTCCACCGACACGACCGCGTCCATTCTCGAACCGGAAAAAAAACAGCCGGACACGATCGTACTCACCCACAACTGCAATCTAGGCAAAGGCGCGGCCATTCGCACTGGGCTGCGATACGCCGCCGGCGACATCGTGATCATTCAGGACGCCGATTTGGAATACAATCCCGACGAAATCATCCACGTCGTCGAACCGATCGCCAGGAACGAAACCCAGGTCTGTTACGGTTCACGGTTTCTCGGCAGTGTGGAAGCGATGCGGCTGCCCAATCGCGTCGCCAATTGGATTCTGGCAAAAATGATCTCGCTGCTGTACGGCCAAACCATCACCGACGAAGCCACTGCGTACAAAGCGTTCCATCGCTCCGTCATCGACCGCATCCCGCTGGAATGCCACGGATTTGAATTTTGCCCGGAAGTGACCGGAAAAGTGCTGAAATTGGGTTACAGCATCAAAGAAGTGCCCGTTCATTTCAAAGCGCGCACGATTGCGGAAGGGAAAAAAATCGGGTGGTGGGATTTCGTCATCGCTGTTTGGACGATCCTCAAAATTCGTCTGTTTTGGAGCACAAAAAAAGCTACTCCTCAGGTTATCAAGATCAATAAACAATACCATGACTAAACAAATCGTCATATTGGGCGCGGGAATCACCGGCCTGACTACCGCGTGGAAACTGGTTCAAGCAGACGCCGACCTCGATGTAACTGTGATCGAGCGCGAACCAATTCCCGGCGGTCTGGCAAAAAGCATCGATTGGAAAGGATATCATCTCGATCTTGGTCCCCATCGGTTTCACACGGAAATTCAGGAAATCCGCGATTTCGTGCATTCGTTCTGCGAAGAAAAGATGGCGCGGGTAAAACGCCGCAGCCGCATGTATCTCAACGGATGTTATATTCCCTATCCCATCAGCCCATTGCAGACGCTCAAGTCGCTGGGTATCCGCTCCACCGCCACATTTCTTTTATCCGCCGTCAAAATTCTTTTCGAAAAACATGATGCGATTGCCCCATCATACGAAGAATATGTCCAGCGATATTATGGTAATGCGCTCTATCAAACCATCTTCAAACCATTCGCCCAAAAAGTCTGGGGCGTGGAGGCGTCACAGATTTCCGAAGAAACCGCTCGCGTGCGCCTGCGCGGAGAAAACATCTGGCACGCACTGAAGGACAGTCTTCTCGCCCGCGAGGAAACGTACGTTTCCGAATTTCTGTACCCGCGCGGCGGTATCGGTGAAATCGCGCGCAAATTTTCCCAGGAAATTATTTCTCGCGGCGGCCACATCGCCATCGGCAAAAATGTGGATGCCGTGCAGGTTGATCACGGACAAATAAAACACATTCAGACATCGGGAATGGGAGGCGAGCGCGAGTATCCCTGCGATTATCTCGTCAACACCATTCCTCTCCCCACGTTTACGAACCTCATTTCTCCTTCCGCGCCGGACGAAATACTCGACGCATCTCGCCGGCTTCACTTTCGCGCGCTGGTTTTGGTTTATCTCCTGTTTTATCACGATTTCGGCATCCAGGACACGTGGTTATATTATCCTGAAAAGCATGTCCCTTTCTCACGGATTTATGTTCCCGATAATTTTGCCAATACTCGAGAAAATCAGGGAAAAACCTGTCTCTGCCTTGAGTTTCCCTGCGAGACCGGGGACAAAATATGGACGGCGCAAATCGAGGATTTAGCCACCCCCGCCGTCCGTATTTTGCGGGAATCCGGCCTGATCGATACAGAACCCGTCGACGCTCTCGCGGTCCGCATCGAGGAAGGCTATCCTCTTTATGCGGTGGGATATGAACAATCGTTAAAAGCGATTGTAAATTGGCTGAACACGACGAAAAATTGTCTCACCGTGGGCCGGCAAGGACTTTTTCGCCACAATAACATCGACCAGGGAATGCAAATGGGACTTTTGGCGGCGGAAGAAATCATCAAACAGCCAAACGACTTTTCCGATTGGTATAAAAACGTTGACCAATTCAACGAATATCGCATAGTCGATTGAAAACCGTATCGCTGCCATCTCGGCGGCAATTTGTAGGAGCGCGGACGTCCCGTCCGCATTTCAGAATGCTGCCGAGACAGCAGCGTGACAGCATTAAAAGGAACTCATTCGTGCAGGAAAACTGTTGGAATAAAGCCTATCTCATCGTCCCGCCGACGGGAAAATACATCCGCGAGGAACGATGCCAGACTCCCATCGATCAATTACACACGGTCGCTCTGCGCCCGCCGATGGATTTGCTTTATATGGCCGCTAGTCTCGAACAGGTCGGCGTGGAGTGCCAAATCAAGGATTATCCGGCGCAGGATTTGAGCTGGGAAGATTTGAAAAACGATCTGCTGGAGTTTCAACCAAACGCATTGATTCTTTCCATTACCACGCCCTCGCTGGATGAGGACATGAAAGCGGCGACTCTGGCCAAAGAAATCGATGCGGCAATCATCACCATCAGCAAAGGCGCGCATTTCCTTCATCTGGATCAGACCGCGTTACAACAATATCCCCAACTCGACCTGGTCATGCGCGGGGAATATGAGGAAACCATAAAAGAATTGGCGGCAGGAACGAATTGGAGTGAAATTTCCGGAATCACCTATCGAAACGGGGCTGAAATCATACGCAACACCAATCGCGGCTACATTCAAGATATCGATACTATCCCGTTTCCCGCCCGGCATCTCATCGACAATGCTCTCTACGTTCGTCCCGACACCGGCGAATTGCAGACCACCATCGTAACCAGCCGTGGTTGTCCTTTTCCCTGCATTTTTTGTCTCGCGCCGGCGGTCTCAGGCGCAAAAAGCCGTAATCGTTCCCCGCAAAACGTCGTCGTGGAACTGCGCGATTGCATTGATCATCATGGCATTCGTAATTTTTTGTTCCGCTCCGATCTCTTTACCGCCAATAAAAAATGGGTTCTCGACTTGTGCAAAACCATCCAGCAGGAAAAATTGGGAATCACGTGGTCCTGCAACAGCCGCGTCGACACCGTCAACGAAGAAATGCTCCGTGAGATGAAAGCGGCCGGCTGCTGGCTGGTTTCCTTCGGCGTCGAAAGCGGCGATCCCGGCATGTTGGAAAAGATGCGCAAGCAAGTCAAGTTTGAGAATATCGAACCGGCCGTGCGTCTCTGCCGTAGAGTAGGCATAAAAAGCAGCGTGTATTTTTTGATCGGCCTGCCGTGGGAAAATCGGGAAACGTTCGAAAATACCAAACGCTTTGCAGTGCGGCTCAATCCCGATTTTATCGAATATTTTTACAGTTATCCTTTTTACGGCACAGAATTTTACGCGGAAGCGGTAAAAGAAAGGCTTTTACAAGATGGAGAACTGCCGAAAGAAGCGTATAATCTACCTGCAATTGCGACGAAATATCTCAGCAAGGAAGAATTGATGCCTCTGCGACGGGAAGCGTTACGCGCCTTTTATCTTCGGCCCGGCTATATTCTAAAAACGCTGGCGCGCACCCGCTCGCCGAAAATGCTGAAGAATTATATAATTTATGGATTGCGACAGTTGTATGATTTGATTCGTTGAGATGAACGAATATGTTGTGGCGCAGACCTCCGGTCTGCACTTGCGGGCAGGATGCCCGTGCTCCGGCATTTTTACATAGACTGACGTGACCGGATGATCACAATGAATAATTAAATTTAATCGTAAGGGCGGTTCGCGAACCGCCCCTACCTTCAACGTGGGTAAAGCAAGCGTCCCCGCTTGCATGAACGATGCAGGCGAGACGCCTGCTCTACCGAATGATAAAACCATGCGTGTATTACTCCTCAATCCGCCCGGCGACAAGCCTTATTTGCGCGACTACTATTGCAGCCATTCGGCCAAGGCAAAGTATTATTGGCATCCTTACGATCTGGTCGTGCAAAGCGGCATCCTTTCGCAAAAGCATGAAGTCGGTTTTATCGACGCCAATCTGTTCGGTCTGACTTTTGAACAGGCGGCAAGACATGTCAGCGATTTTAATCCGCATGCCATCGTTTTTTTGACCGGCGGTGTTTGCTGGAAACAGGATTTTGCTTTTTTGGAAAGCCTGCGTATACCTCCCTCCACGCCGGTAATCGGCACCGGCGACGTGTTGGTCAGCAAAGGGCGGCAAATTATGGGATTGTATCCGTGGCTTTCCGCCATTTTGCTTGATTTCACATCGCACAGCATTGTCGATTTCCTGGACGGATGGCATCCACGGGAAGGTTATAAAGGGACGAATGCTCCGCTGGCCAACCTGCTGTATCGCGTGGGCGATCAATTCGTGAAGGGCGTCGATCCCGGCAATCGTTATTATTCGTTTCCGATTCCACGTTACGATCTCCTGCCGTTGCGGAAATATCGCCTGCCTCACGCCAAACATCGCGTCTTTGCCTCGTTTTTAACCGACTTCGGCTGCCCCTATGCCTGCCATTTCTGTTTCAACGGCAAATGGCCGCACAAACTGCGCGACCTCGACAACGCCATGCAGGAACTACATCACGTCAAACGTCTCGGCATTCGCGAATTGTGGATCAAGGATTTGACTTTCGGCGTCAATCGCAGCCATTCCACCGAATTTCTGCACCGCTTGATCAACGAAAACCTGCAACTGGATTGGATCACTCTTTCGCGCGTGGACGTCATGGATGAAGAGATGCTCACGCTGATGTCGCAGGCGGGTTGCCATACCATCCAATTCGGCGTCGAATCCGCGGATCAAGGAATTTTAAATTCCATTGAAAAACAAATCGAACCGCAGCGAGTGCGGGATACCTTCGCTCTCTGCCGCAAACTGAACATTCGCACGCTGGCCCACTTCATCATCGGACTGCCCGGTGAAACCGAAGAAACCGCCCGCGCCACAATCGAGTTTGCCAAAGAAATCGAGCCCGACTACGCGTCCTTCAACGTCGCCGCGCCGCGCATGGGCACCGATCTGCGGGAAAAAGCCATCCGCGAGGGCTGGACCTCAAAAGACGCCGACGCCATCGACAATTCCATCGCCTTTCCACAAATGGAAATCGGCACGCTTTCCGGCGAACGCATTCGCGAACTGCGCAATCAGGCCATCCGCGAATTCCACTTGCGCCCATCCTATCTCTGGCGCAAGGCGACCGGTTGGCGTAGCGTCTACGAATTAGGGCGGGATGCGCGCAACGGTTTGGCCCTTTTGCGCTCCACGCTGTACAAACACGTTCCGGCGGATGATACGGACGGAGATATATGATGATTCTTTTTTTTATTTATTCATTGGTACGGTGGTTCGAGTTTGTCCGACGAGGTTGGAAAAGCAGGATTCTTTGTTGCATTGCGGGGATTCAATCTGAAATCCGGCCTTCAATCCGATCCCCGCTGACAAGTGATCATCGACGATAAACAAAACACAGAAAAAAAATGAGGGAAAACATTCAATTCTAGACGCAGGCAATGCTTGTTTCCTTTTTGGGGAAGGGTCTCGATCCCTGAATGTTTTCCCTCCAGTGTGTTGAGCACTCTCCTTCTGTGCGTAATCTCTTTTGTTTTTATTTACATTCTCATTTCTTTAATGAGAAAGAATCACCGGTCGTTAATCATAAAGCCTTTTAAATGAACCTATTACGCATTAAATTACACAGCATTCAAATAAAAATGATCTTTTCCTCGAAAAAGGTGTTTACAAAACCACCCATCTCATGCTACCATTAGCAAGTAAGTCGGTGTGAACAACTTAAATCAAGTTACATTACACAATGGATATTTTTAAAGGCTCAACTCTTTCCAAATGCTCGACATATTTTACACACGATAGTATAACTCAGTTACTAATGTAAGTAAATCACATTTTTCGCCAAAGTCAAGTTTTTTTTTGAACTTTTTTTAAAGATTTTTCTGTTACTGATTCCATTGAATCATGTAGAAAGACTTCTGGTTTTTAAATAACCTATTTACCCATCGAAATCATAATGTACCGAATGCCCAAGTATTACAGAATTTGCACCGAAAAGAATTACAGAATTTGTAATTCAGGAAAAACCTTGTAGAATAAATTTGTTACTAACAAAGGCAAGGAGAAAACACCTTGAAATCCTTTGGGGAATATCTTCGTGATTATCGCCGCAATCGAAGGATGACTCAGCAAGAAATGGCCGACCGCCTCGGCCTTTCTTCCCCGTATATCGCTCAAATCGAAAGCGGCTTCAAACCGCCTCCGCCGGAATCGATCGTCGAAAAAATGGCGCGCATCATGCAGCTCGGTTTCGAGGAAAAGCGGATTTTTTCGGAATCGGCGGAAACGGAACGCGAGTTGCAAAGTCTGGTCAAAGCCACCCGCAAAATCGGCTATGTCCTGGCGGGAAACAAAGTCTGCGTCCCGCAAAAGGCCATTTCTTTTCGTACGCAACACGAAATCGATGCATTGGTCGAAACCATTCCCAAAGAAACCGAGTTCGTGATCGACCTGTTGGAGCCGGAGCGAAAAAAATGGTATTCCGAGGAACGAGCCGGCGGATTACGAACCCTCGACGATCTGCGGTCATGGGCGTTGTCCGAATTAGGCGACCAGCCGTCCGTCTGGCTGACCTTTCTCGGCCAATTGCACGATGTCATCCTGTTGACGCCTGACGGACGCCTGTTATGCCGCCAGCCGTCCGACCGCCGTCAGGAAATCGTGAAACACGCGCGTGAAGTCGGGCTTTTTTTCAAATTATTCCGCAGTATCATCGAAGCGGCCAAAGCGTTGGCCGCCGAACAAAAATTACCCGACGTCATTGCTCCGCATGAAGCATGGAAAAAGATCGACCAGACGCTGGGCGCGGCAAAATCGAAACAACAGAATCTTTCCGCCGATTCAGGTGAAAACGGCGCAATCCGCAATATTCCCATCGTGAGCATCATTCAACCCGGCTCGGAAGAGTTGGAACATCAGGAAGCGCTTGGAAATTTGGGATTGCCGCGAACCTGGTTTTCGTTGAATGCGGAATATGAGGCGTTTTTCGTGCAATCGGACGCATACCTGGCGCTGGGCGTCTGGCCGGGCGTCAAAGCGGTTTACGAATTGAACAGTCAAATCGAAAATGAGGATTTGGCGGTGGTGCAAATCGGAGATCGCCGTTACGTTCGGAAATATTTCGATCTCGGCGAAGAAATGTTGTTGCAGGGAGGTCCGATGGCGAAACCGATTCGTGTTTCCAAAGCGGAATCGTCCGTCCGAGTGATTGGGGTTGTGAGGGAATTGGTGTCTCGATTCAAGGATATCAAACAACATTGATGCTGCAATGTAGCAAATCATGCACGAACAAATAGAGGGATGAAAAATATGGAATCCATGACGACTGTACCCTCGTTCTGGACAGGACCCACCATTCTTGCGATCGAGATAACGGTCATCGTTCTGATCATCGTTGTCGGGTATTTCCTGATCCGGCGCAAATCCAAAATCACGTCCCCACCCCGCGCGACGAAATGGGAAACGGATTCTTCCTTGCAGGATCTGATCGACGCAACCGAAGAAACCAGCTCGTCCGGCCAGAAAATCGTTCGCCTCCGCAACATATCCTACACGCTGGAAAACGAATTGAATATTTCCGAGCCGGTGCAATTGCACGGCGAAGGCGTCAATCAAACCAAAATCGTCGCCAAAGGGAAACAACCGGCGATTCGCATCCAAAATACCAAAAACTGCATGATCGAAGGGATGCGCGTGGAAGGCGCGGTGCAATGCACAAACGGGGAATTGAAAATGGAAAACTGCCACATCGTCGCCAACAATGACGGCGTCTGCATCGAAGCCGCCGACGGCGCTTCCGTGATTTTTAGCGGCATGATCAGCGGCGGAGCCGGCGGCATCGCCATCCGCGCCCGCGGCGAATCGCAGGTGATCCTGAAACCTCCCTACAAAGTCGCCGGCGAGGATTACGTCATCGTCGATCCCAAAAGCAAAATCACGCTGGAAGAACAGGAAAAAAAGTCGGATTAACCATGATACCACCCGATAATCATCCAATCGAATCCGCATCGCAGCCTGAATCCTCATTGAAAAAAAGTAATACGTTGAAGCATGGACATCCTGTCTGCGCAATATTTAGCCTGGTGCAAAAAATCTGCAATATAGTTTTATTAAAAAAAGGCGCAAACAAGGTCTTTCATCATGCTGCATTTGTGCAAATATTTTGAAACGCGCTATACAGTTACGGATTCAGATGGTTTTTTGTCATTATATTATAATGTATATATATAATGTATATAATTTACATTATTGCTTTCACTCTATTTTGCTTTATAATAACAAGGAATCGTAACATTTTACCTGTAAGGATGGCAGGCCATGGTCTATTCTCCCTTCAAATTGCCAACAATAAAACGGAGAAACATTTTCTCACGCAAGTTCGGAATAATTATTGCACTGATCGCTACAATGTTCGTTGTGACCGGATTGAGCATAGGTACTTCTTACGTTTACCTCTATAACACTTCTATAGAAAATATTAAAAAAAAACTGCGAGACCTTGTCGAATATAAAAAATGCTTTGTCACAGTGGCTCTGAATCAAAGTAAGAAGCATTTCTCGGATTCACCGGAAATCATGCAAGAAGAAATCCTGCAACTAATCAAAGAGGCGTTTGCAGCGTATGTTCCGGTCTATGAGACGGCAGAGTTGATCGTCTCTTATCGAAAAGATGGGAATATCGTATTCCTGACAAGTCAATTCCATGGAAATGGAGATCCAAAACACCTATTATTTCCGTACGAAACAACAGGAGTGGGAATCCGACATTCTCTTTCACAACAATCAGGAATTGTCAGCGGTCCGGATTATCGCGGCGTCCCCGTTCTTGCCGCTTATGATTACCTGGAGCAGCTGGGATTCGGCTTCGTGGCCAAGGTTGAATTGGCGGAAATTCGAAAAACCTATCTTCGATCCGCCGTATGGGGCGGAATCACCTCTTTGGTTTTTATCATCGTTGGCACAATTGTTATTTTCATGATAAGCAATCCCCTCCTCGTAAAGTTGGAAAGTAATCAGGCGCGAATGCAAACCATTATGAACAATATAGTAGACGTCTTATTTATCATCGATGAGCAGGGAATCATCGAATCGTGCAATCCGTCGACGGAACGAATTTTCGGCTATCGCAAGGAAGAACTTGTCGGGAAAAGCATCAATGTATTATTACCGGGCTTTCCGACGGATAAGGAGAAATACGTTTCGAAACGCTTCCTTATGAAAGACGAAGGAAACGACGACAAAAATAGTATGGGAATTCAAGGGCAACATGAAAATGGAGCCACGATTCCACTGGATCTGTCCCTCAGCGCCTTTTTCATCAACAGACGCTGTCTTTATGCGGGAGTCGCGCGAGATATTACCGCGCGCAAAAAAATGGAAAAGAAACTTCACGATTTTACCCAGAACCTGGAACGAAAAGTGGAGGAGAGAACCGCGGAGCTCCGTACCCTTTCCAACAATTTACGCAACGAAATTCAGGTCCGCCGCGATTACGAACAATCCCTAAAAAATTCTCTTTCCATTCTCGACGCGACGCTCGAATCGACTGCGGACGGAATTCTTGTCGTGAATCTCAACAATGAAGTGCAATTCTGTAATCAAAACTTTCTTGAACTATGTCAGATTTCGAAATCAACTATTTTTGCACTCTCCTGGAAGGAAGCGATTGTCCATGTTTTGGATCAACTGGTTGAGCCGGAATCATTCAGGAAAAGTATTCAGGAAATCTCATCACGGAAGGAAGAGAATTCTTTTGACATTGTACAATTTAAAAATGGAAGAATTCTCGAATGCTACTCCAAACCCCGCTTTGTGAATGGAAAAAATGAAGGGCGAGTGTGGAGTTTTCGTGATGTGACTCATCGACAATTGATAGAAAATGACCTTCGCAAGAAACGCGACCTGATGAAAAGTATCAGCGCTCTCTATGAGAAGGGAATCCTCAAAGAAGACGAAAAAGAATTGGTGGATATCTGTGTAAACGAAGCGGTGCGATTAACCGAAAGTGAATTCGGATTTATTTATTTGAGTAAAGAAAATCAACCGGTTTCCTGGGCAGCCATAAACGATTCCGTAAAGGAGGCATGTAATATCCCGAATTCAGAATCCGTGATGCATCGCAAAGAACTGGAGAGCCGGGGAATATTGGGAAAAGTGATTCAAAAGGGAGAAACACAAATCATCAACGACGTGGAATTCGATGATGAGACAGTAACAATGCCGGAAGGGCACCCTCCCATAAAGACCTTCATCGGCTGTCCATTGCATCACGGAGATAAAACCATCGGCATGATCGGACTGGCCAACAAAAAAAACGGCTATGTGGAGAGTGATCAGCATCACGTGAACAGTCTGGGGATCATTTTTGTCGAAGTGTTATATCACAAGCACACGCAGAAAGCGCTGAAGCAAAGCGAAGAACAATATCGCAGTCTTATCTCTTCTGTGGAGGATATTGTCTTTCGCATTGATACTCAGGGACATCTGACTTTTGCGAGCAACGCTTTCCGAAACACCCTCGGTTACGAGCCGGAGGAATGGATAGGGAAATCCATTCAGCCCTTTCTTTCGACGGATTCTTTCGAGACGGCAAAACACTATTTGAAGAGTTGGCGGGAAGGCAAATTGAAAAAGGAAAGCGTCAGTTTGGACCTTGTCATGCTCCGAAAGGATGGTGCAGATATTTTTGCGGAAGTCAGAGTTTCACCGTTCTATGATTCCAACGGACAATTAGCGGAATTGGTCGGAATAGCCCGGGATGTTTCCGAACGGAAGCGGATGGAGAAGGAGTTATTGCTCCATAAAGAACATCTTGAACTTCTGGTCGATGAAAAAACGATCGCATTTCGAAAAGAATTCGAAGAACGCATGGAAGCAGAGAAGGAACTTGCTCAGATTTTTGAATTGTCTGTTCACCTGATTTGTATCGCCGATATCAATACGGCGACATTTCTCAAAATCAATTCGGCATTCATGACTGTTCTGGGATATACCAAAGAAGAATTGCTTGCAAAGCCCTTCACCGAATTCGTCCATTCGGACGACCTTCAACCAACCCTTGCCGTCATTCGCAAAAAATTGAAAATCGGGGAAAAGGTGATCAATTTTGAAAACCGATACCGCCGCCGGGATGGAACATACGTATGGTTGGATTGGACGGCTTGTCCGGATCCGGATAAAGGCATCACATTCTCCATCGCTCAAGACATCACCACTCGCAAAAAAACGGAAGAGGAATTAAAAAATCTTCACAACTATCTTGTTAAAGCGAAGGAAGAAGCTGAATCCGCCAACCGCGCCAAATCGGAATTCCTGTCCCGCATGAGCCATGAGTTGCGCACTCCGATGAATTCCGTCCTGGGCTTTGCTCAACTGTTGGAAAGCGATCCAACCGAACCGCTAACGGAATCTCAACTTGAAAATGTGACACAAATCCTCAAAGCCGGGAACTATCTGCTCAATTTGATCAACGAGGTTCTGGATCTAGCCCAGATCGAATCCGGAAAACTCATGCTCTCTCTGGAACCGATCAGGCTGGACACGGTTCTTGAAGAAGTTCTGACCTTGATGGAACCAATAACAGACCGGTATGCTATTCATATCGATGCGAACCTGGCGGATTTCCGTGATCACATCGTTCTAGCTGACCACTTACGCTTGAAACAAGTCTTCCTCAATATCATATCAAACGCTATCAAATACAATAGGAAAAATGGTTTCGTAATGGTAAAATGTAAAGCGGGTGAAGGAGAGAAAGTGCGAGTGAACATCACGGATACGGGAACCGGCATTTCACCGGAAAAACAAAAAGAATTGTTTAAACCGTTCGAACGCCTGGGAGCCGAGACTACGGAAATCGAAGGCACGGGAATCGGACTTGCGATTGCCAAACATTTAATAGACGCTATGGGGGGAAATATCGGAGTGGATAGCAAACCGGGGAAAGGAAGCACTTTCTTCGTTGATCTGGTGTCAGCCGAAAGGGAAATAACAGCAATGAAGCCGTTATCACTCCCGACAGAGGATGTAAAGAATACATGTCCCGCAAATCGCACGCTCCTTTATATCGAGGACAATCCCGCCAACCTGAAATTAATGAGCAAGATACTATCGCGAAGACCCGACATCAGAATGTTGTCCGCGCCGGATGGATATATCGGAATTGAAGTGGCCCGCGCCTATCAACCGGACTTGATCTTTCTTGATATCAATCTTCCCGGAATGAATGGTTACGCCGTATTAAACTCCCTGCAAACGCATGCGGAAACTCAAAATATCCCGGTGGTGGCGGTTAGCGCCGCCGCCATGGAGAGCGATATTAGAAAAGGGCGAGAAGCCGGTTTTCACGATTATCTTACCAAACCCTTTAATATTTCTCAGGTATTGAACACAATCAACATTTTATTCGACATTAAAAATTAAACCTTTAGTAACGACAATGAGACGGAAGTGGAAATACTAAGATGATCAATCCCGAACAATTGACTGCCGGCAAAATTCTTATAATCGATGACCAGCCTCAGAATATCCTCCTGCTCGAAAAAATGTTAAAAGCGGCGCAATACGCCTCTGTTAACAGCACAACCGACTCCCGGCGCGCCGTCGATCTGTACCAGGAATATAAGCCGGATCTGGTTTTGTTGGACCTGCGAATGCCGCATATGGACGGCTTTCAGGTTATGGAGCAACTGCGGGAAATCGAAGGGAATTCCTATTTGCCGATTCTGGTTCTGACGGCGCAATCCGACCGCGATACCCGTCTCCGGGCGTTGGAATCCGGCGCCAAGGATTTTCTGGACAAACCTTTGGATCAAGCGGAAGTGCTCGCGCGGATCCACAATATTCTTGAAATACGCTTGTTATATAATGAACTGAGCAACCAAAATCAGATTCTCGAGGAAAAGGTCCGCATACGGACAAAAGAATTACACGACACTCGTCTGGAAGTGATCCGCCGACTAGGACGCGCGGCGGAATATCGCGACGACGAAACCGGCGAGCACATAATCCGTATAAGCCGTTATTGCGCTGTACTCGCGCGGGCCGCCGGTATGTCGGACCAGGAATGTGATTTGATATTGCATGCCAGCCCGATGCATGACATCGGGAAAATTGGCATACCCGACAGGATCATGCTAAAACCGGGTAAACTGACGCCGGAGGAATGGATTACCATGAAAAGTCACACGACAATCGGCGCGGCGCTGCTGTGTGATGGAAATTCCGAACTCTTAAAAACTTCCGAAGAAATCGCTCTCACGCATCATGAAAAGTGGGACGGCGCCGGCTATCCGCATGGTTTGAAAGGAGAAGAAATTCCATTATTTGGTCGGATATGCGCCCTGGCCGACGTTTTTGACGCCTTGCTTTCCGAACGTCCGTACAAAAAATCCTGGCCGCTTGAAGATGCAGTGGAAGAAATAAAATGTTGCCGGGAAAACCACTTCGATCCACGGTTGGTCGATATTTTTTTTGAAATTCTCCCCATGATTTTGGAAATCAGACGGGAGTGTATGGAAAAGAAAAACAGCCACGCATTTCAGGAAAAGGAACCGTCATGCTCACCCAACAACACCTCCTTCGCGCCAGAATCCTGATTGTCGACGATCAGCCGAGCAATGTTCGGATGCTGGAAAAAATGTTGATGACCGCGGGCTATACCTCCGTGACAAGCGCCACCGATCCGCGTCAAGTCGTCCCGCTTTATCGCGAGTTAATACCCGATTTGATATTGTTGGACATTAGGATGCCTCATCTCGACGGCTTTCAAGTCATGGAACAACTTAAGGAGATCGAACACGCCACGTATCCGCCGGTTTTGGTTCTGACGGCGCAATCTGATCGGGATACACGTCTGCGTGCATTGAGTTCAGGTGCACGAGACTTTCTGGGGAAACCTTTGGATCAGACCGAAGTGCTCGCCCGTATCCGCAACCTGTTGGAAATCCGTCTTCTCCAAAATGAATTGGCCATGCAGAATCTGATTTTGGAAGAAAAGGTATGTGAACGAACAACGGCTCTTATGAAAGCAAATGAAGAATTACGCGCGGAGATGGCCGAACGGAAAAAATTTGAAGAACAGTTTCTTCATGCACAGAAAATGGAATCCATCGGGAGATTGGCAAGCGGAGTGGCGCATGATTTCAACAACATAATTATGGTCATTAAATGTTATAGCGACATTGCTCTCAAATCCCTGACGCCGGAAAAACCTTTGTATCGGGATA
>QZKN01000085.1 GCA_003598175.1 Candidatus Omnitrophota bacterium | reverse complement strand
CTTTTGCGCATTCTTTTCATTGGGTTCACCTCTTTTCCTTGTCTTCGGCTTCGAGGTTTCCCACCTTAAATCCCTGTCTAAATTTTGGGGTACAGTATAATCAGCGAGTTTTGGCGATGCGCTCAACCTGATCAAGGTATTCTTGAATGTTTTCTCGAGGATTGATCAGCTGAGCGCGTCGAAGTAGAGGTAAAGCTTCGGCGTATTTTCCATTGCCAACCAATAACTGGGCGTGACGCACTTTTGCGTCGGCTTCATATTTTTCGGTGCCGGCGGCCCGTTCGTAATAGAAAATTGCCTTTTCTGAATCGCCTATGCGGTTACAGTGCTGTCCTAAAAGTATCAGGGCTTCCCCATCGAGAGGATCCAGCGCAACAATTTCTTCCAGCACACGGACTTCCTCTTTTCCTGATCCATCCGCGACGGCCAGGCGGGCGCGTAATTTTAAGAGGTCTTTGCGGTCTTCGGCTTCGAGCTGGTCGCCGTACGCGCTCTCGATGCGTTCAATCAGCCGTCGGGTTTCTTCGAGTGCGCCGCGAGCCACGAGCACTTTGGCCGAACGAATCATGCGGACGGGATTATTCTGTGCATGTTTCTCTATCGCCTGGATATAGGATTCCACGGCCATTTCGTATAATTCTACGTTGACGTAAATATCGCCCAGCATATTGAGACTATCGGCGGTGGATTTCCCCAGTTGTCTGAGCAATTCATAATTTTCTGCCGCTTTGAGCGGCTGGTTCAACCCGATATAAGCATTGGCCTGTAACAGCCAGAGATCGTCTCTGTCGGGTTGGTCATTAATCAGCTGCTCGCAGATCGCGACGGCTTCCGCATAACGTTTCTGTTTGAAGAAACTACGCGCCAATCCCATTTTCCAATCCATCGTGGTCGGGTCGAGCAGAATGGCCATCCGATAAGCCGATTCGGCGGGAATGTATTTTTCAACGGAAGAATACGCATATCCGAGCAAACCATAAGTGATCGCGGTATGCTCGCCAAGTTCGACCACGCGGGTCAGCGCCGGCAACGCTTTTTCGAACTCGCCTTGACGGACAAAAATTAATCCCAGGTTTTTCCAGGCTCGGCGGAATTTTGGATATTTATCAATTGCAATCTGATAGATGGAAGCGGCGCGATCAAGTTCCTCCCGTTGAAAACAAATATTCGCCAAGGTGAAATCAAATACGGCGGAAGCGGCATCATTTCTTGATTTTTCCAGCATTTTAACCGCTTCGTCCAATTTGTCGGCGGAAATCAGATCAAACACCTTTTGCATCTGTTCTCGTTCGGAGACGGTCACACGCGGTTCGATCTCGGTTTCTGCAAGGTAACTTTCTGTGAACTGTTTTCGAAATGCCGGATCGTTCCAAATCTTTAGTTCGAAATTGTTGTGAGGAAATGAGGGGGATACAAATGCGTCGCCTTCGTCCCTTGCTGAAGCAAAGCAACTGAATAAAGAGATTATCATGGTTACGCAAATCCAACGATATGCATCCGTCAAAGCCTTTATTGTGCAATCAATGTGAAATTTTTTCATGATCCTTATCCTTGAGGGAAGGTGATGGGAACACGCATGCGGAATCGTACGGGTTGTCCACTGCGTTTTCCCGGTTCAAATTTCCACTTTTTGACGGCATCGAGCGCCGGTTTCTCGAATACGGGATCAGACGATTTCTGTGCGATGGGATTCTCGACTCGACCATGCTGATCGACGATGAAAACGATATAAACGGTTCCCGGTGATTTTTTTCTTATCTCTTGAGTGAGCATTGGACCAGGTTGATATAATACGCGTGGTTTTTGATCGAGATCGGCGATGGAAAACAGAGCGTCCACATCCTTCTCGTTGGACACCGCAGTGTCGAGTTTTACGGCAAAATCGCCCCCCAGCCAACCCTCGTTGAAACCGGGATTGAGCGCAAGTTCCAATTGGGAAAGATCCAACGGCGGCGCATCTTCCATCAGCTGAGGCGGCTCTTCTTCCGACTCCGGTTCCTCTTCCGGTTCCGGTTCGGGCGGCGGATCCGGCGCTTCGAGTCTGGCCGTGTCCATGGATTGTATCATCATGTCGGTCGTCAACGGTTCGGTGAGAGTTTGCATCAGCGGCAGCACGAGAAAAAAAGTCAGCGTCAAACCGAGCGCGCCGCCAACAACGAACAGGGGATGAAAAATCTCGCGAATCCACCCAAAGGATTTTCGTGTGCGATTCGTCACGATACGTATACTCAACTTTTAGTATTGCGGGAGGCCACGCTCACCTTGATGGCTCCCGCCAATTTGGCTTCATCAATAATGCGAACCAGTAGACCGGAGGGTGAAGCGGCGTCGGCTTGAATGATGACGGGAACATCCTCTTTTTGGAGCATGTGTTTAACGAGCGGTTGTACACCGCTGACGCCGATTTCACGACCGCCATATACGACTTCACCCTTATCCGTCAACGCAATGAGGATACTGGTTTTCTCAAGCCGGACGGCAGAAGCAGCCTGTGGCTTATCCACTTCCACGCCGGTTTCTTCAACAAACGTGGTGGTCACAATAAAGAAGATGAGCAGAATGAAGACGCAGTCCATCAGGGGAGACATATCAATCCCTGACTCACTATACTCTTCTAACGACAATTGACGAAAACGACTCATTGGTTCCTCGAGAATTGATGATGTTATTCCATGGCCGACAATGCCAAATCTTTCCGACAAAACTCTTCATCGGGATGGGGTAAAAGATCGTTAATTGAAATAGGAAGGACAGATTGGTGATACCGTTTAAATTTTTTATGTTTATTGAATTTTTTGTAGTGTTTCTGTGTGCAGACCGTTTCGAGATGGGCCAGAAAGGCTTTATATCGTTCGAGTTTCCGAGCCAATTGATATTGGAAAAAGAGTCCCGGCAGAGCGATCACCAAACCGGTTTCGGTGGTGATCAAGGCCTCCGAAATGCCGACGGCGACAAGCCCCATCGTTTTGTCACCCCCCGCGCCGGAGGCGAGAGCGGCAAATGTGGCGAGCATGCCGGTTACGGTCCCAAGTAAACCCAGCAATGGCGCGGCGCTGACGCAAATTTTCATGACACGCAGATCACGTTCGAAGGGAGCAATTTCCGTGGCGCGCAATTCCTCGAAAAAGACGGCAATGTCTTTTAGCGAGTTGCCGCCGGTTACAAAATTCAGCAATTCCCCGATCGGACCTTTGCGTTCATCGGGATGGTTGATCCAATGTCGCCAGGTTTTTTCGCGAACCGACGTGAATCCTTTTCCGGCAAGTTTGAGATACACATGCATCCCCAGTGAAAACATCACCAACGCAATGACGGCAATCGCGATCATGGCCCACCCCCCGGAAAGCCAAATAACAAAAGCCTGTTCCCATAGCGTTTTCAGATATTCGAAAATCATATTCATTTTTCAGTTTCCATTTCGATTGCGGGGAATTCGTCCGACCAATTGATCGTTGTGATCGAGAACCGGCATGCTGAGGAAATTGTGAACATTGAAAAGATCTTGGATTTCTTTCTGTTGGGCGTTTTCTCGAACGAAAAGGGGATTCGGCTCAGCCAGGGACTCGATGCAGGCAAATTCGGGACGGGTTAACAAATATCGTATGGGAACACATCCCACGTACTTGCCTCCTTCGTCCACGACAAATACGGAATCAATGTCATCACCGATATTGGAGGATCGAATCTTATCGATGGCTTCGGCCACAGTGGCGGTTCGATCCACGCAGACCACGCCTCGATCCATCAAATCGCTCGCCAAATTTTCGGAATATTCTCCCTCGCATTCGGAAAATGTTGTCGTCATTTGACGTCCAACAATCTGTGATAAATCCTGAGCCTGGCCATGATCTTGTTGTTCTAGAAGATTCTCCTGCCGAAAAGGGGTTTTCCCGATCTGATTGATAAAGGCAACTGCAGTTTTTTCCATTTGATTGATGACGCTGCGCGCTTTTCGCGACAGAAACGCATGAATCAGCAGCGAGGGGATCGCGACAATCAAGCCGAACTCGGTCGTGATGAGCGCCTCGGAGATCCCGCCGGAAAGGGTTTTGACGTCGCCGGAGCCGAATACTGTGATTAATTTGAACGTATTGATGATCCCGGTAACCGTCCCTAATAATCCCAACAGCGGCGCCGAAGCGGCGCTGATGGCAATGAACGGAAGAAAACTCTCGAGTTTCAGGCGCGTGACCAGAACCTGTTCATACATCACTTCTTCGATCAGTTCGCGCGGTTCTTTGAGGTGCTCAACACCGGCGGTCAACATTTTACCGACAGGTCCGCCGATGGCTCTGGCTCTCTGCCTGGCGTCCTTTTTGTCGTGTGCGGCGACGGCGTTCAGTAATTCGTTGATCCGTTTTTGGGATGGAGTGCGAATGAAGAACATACTCAGCCATTTCAAAAGAGCCACGAAAAATGCAGCTCCCGCCAAAGCAAAAATCGGGTACATGACCACACCGCCCTTTTGGACATGTTCCCAAAACGTTTCTTTGGTTTCCTCAATTTTATGCGCACTGCCGAGGGTAGGATCGAGCGGAAACTGTCCGACGGAATCGGTGATGACCTTTGCCGCCGCTTCCTCGTCGGTGGATTTGTCAAAAGGAATGATCGTCGGTTCAAGCGAGCCAAGCTGCGTTTCGGCGGCGCCGATGATCTCACCATCGTGCGACTGAAACAGAGCCGCGGATCCAAGCAAAACGAAAGTTCCTTGCTTGACCAAACCACCCGGAGCGACGGCGGTTCCCTCGAAACGGGCGCCGCCCAACGCGTCGAATAAACGATCCAGAGACGCCTTTAGAAGTTCCGTCCGGATTTCCTGCACTTCCTGTTCGGAAAGATTTTTGTTTTCGGCGGCTAATTTGGCTTTTTTAAGAGATTCGCGATAGCGCCGGATTTCCGCAATATGAAGGCGCGATTCGAAATTGCGAAGGTATTCGCCAAGCAGATTGGAAAGGTATGTCGATTCCTCCTCGCGCGATTTGATTTCAGATCGTAGATTGCCGAAATCGAGAGTGCGATTGTCGAGTAAACGGGACGTTTGTTGATATTCGAGCCGGACCTTGGCTAAATCACTCTCCAGATCGCCGAGTTTGCGGCTGAGAGGGATTTTCTCGTTTGCAACCTGTTCCCGCAATGCGTTGAGTTCGGCAATGCTCTCCTCAAGTTGTTTTTGTATGGATTGGGCGGCTTTTCCAAACGCATGATCCGCGGCTTGCTTCGGATCCTGAGAATGAGCCGTCAACGAAACGAGTAGAAAACAAAGAATGATCGATATATCTTTCATCGTCATGATGGCAGGCGTCCCTGAGTCAATGGATTTCAACCGGTAGTTGAACATAAGTTGCCACGTGTTCATTCTTTACAATGGCGATAGCCTGAGCAATTCTCGCCGCGGCGTCGTTGGCCGGCTTCCATATCCATCCTTCCTCGGACGGGAATCCCACGCCGGCAACGGTTCCGTTTACTCCGATGTAGTAAGCCTGGCCGATTCCAAGATAGAGCGCCGTCACTTCGGCAAAGGTTCCATCGGATAACGTCCGCACTTCACTGGTGACCAAAATATCGCGGTTGAATTTATCGACTTCGTTGAGAATACCTACAACATTCTGGAAACGTTCTGCCAACGATAGTTCGGTTTCACGATGATCGTCAGGTAACCGTTGGCTAAGCGGTTTGATCCGTGCGCGAAGGGGATCAGGCAAACGTTGAATCAGTTGACGGGTGCGGGTTTCCAGTGTGATCAGCGTTTCATCGAGCGCAACGGAGGCGTTTTTCCATTGATCATTTTCCTTCACCATACCGGCGCGTTTTTTGTCGATTTCGTCGATGCTTTTTTTTACCTCACGAATTTTCTCATTTTGTGAATCGATTTCCCGGCGAATCAATTCGATTCTCTCGGCAAGCATTTCTTTTGCAAGCGCCAGATCACGCTTTTCTTTTGAGATGATTCGCCTGGTTTCAATCCATTTTTCCAGCGTCATACGGGTGTCATCGATCCTGTCGGAGTTTTTATCCGCGGAGATTGCGCCGGACGATAAAACCGTGACGGCGCAGACAAGGATTAACGATCCGAGCGCGGCACGACAGCTTTGGATATCCGATTTCATTTTCATGGAATCCTTTTTAGTGAACATGTACCATCGGCATCCTACCAGACCTTCAACAGTCGGCAGAAAAAGCATTGGTATCTGTTTCAATACCGTCATGATCACTCGTTTATGGCGGTTTAAGTAAAATTAGTAATTTACGATAGTTGAACAGACTCTAATGTATCCCCAAAAGAATGTATCCGATGATTGTTTGCTTTTGATTAATTACGTGTTGCAATATCGTTAGGTCGTTGTTAGGAAAAGATGAACAACCACAGCAAAAAAATGGTTTCCTTTTTTGTTATGTCAAAATTCCGCACTTATACTGATGGAAAACTCCATGCCCTTACGGTAGGAAGTTTTCGTAACGTTGCCATCGAAATATGCAGAGCGATAAACCGTTTTTATTTTAGGATCGGTTAGGTTTTTGGCTTGAAACTTCATGCTCCAATGATCACCGAATTTCTGTGAGATGCTCAGATTGAGTGCGCCATACTCGGTTTCATATACATTGGGCACGTATTTTCCCTTCGACTGGCCTGCGCCTGCGATCAATGTGTCCCCTCGGACCGTATAAAAAAGAGCAAATTGGGTATCGGCAAGACCCAGATTATCCAGATCATACGTCAGGAAAAAATTGTAGAGATGATCAGGCGCATTGGTCATGTCCCGTGTCCGCATCGGCGCCATAATATTCGGTTGATCGAACTGTAAGGCCTCCTCAACCGGCAATTTCACCTGGGAATCGATGAAAGTCGCATTAGCGCCGAGTGAAAGTCCTTCGAGAGGATTCCAGAATTGCCCGATTTGCTGTCGGATTTCGAATTCATAGCCGCTCAACTCACCTTCCGGATAATTTACGGGAGTCGTATAGGGAAAATCGGCAATCCGCTGCACGTATTCGATCGGATCCGTGATATCTTTGTAAAAATAGGAAAGTGAGACCAATGCGCCGTCATAGGGCGCATAATCGAAACGGAAATCGTAATTGTTCAGGGCGCTCATTTGCAGGAAGGGATTGCCGATAAACACATCTCCACCAAGAAATTCCTGCTGTTGAATGGGAGTCAGTTCTTTAAATGTCTGGCGGGCAATGGTTTGGCTGAATGTGGCGCGCAGGGTCATTTGTTTCCACGGGACAAATTCCGCTCCGATTGAAGGCAACGCATCCCTTTGCGAATAGGAAACATCGGCGTCGCCCGGATTCAGTGTGATCGAACCGGGGGCGCCGGGAGGAATCCACGTCACCTCCTTCTCCGGGGAGTTCACAATGTGGATTTCCGTCTCTTCATAACGGGCGCCGCCGATGAGTTTGAAGGAAGAAGTGAGGGGCAAATCCATCATATGATACCAGGCAAAGATATTTTGTTTGCCCTGATAGTCGACGTCGATATCGGCGGCTGTAAGTGGATGATTCTCGGACGGGAACGCCTGGCTCCACGAATCTTCCCAGGGCGCTACATATTGCGCGCGGTTATCATTGAAATTGCTGAATGAATCCTGATTGTATTCACGGTCCACTTCGTCGGCAAACACGCCGAATTTCAGATACCCGAACTCTCCACTCCATTGTTCGTACGGGAATTTAATATTTAAAAAATACTGAATGCTTTCCTCGGACACTTCCTTCCAGATTCGTTGCAGATTACCCAAGGTAAAATTGGCCGCGGGTTTGAAGGGGAGAAACACGGCCGGATCGGTGAATGACGGAATGGAAGGCGGGTATCCCGGATTCAATGACTCCGCCCACCACAACGATCCGAACTGACGTTTATCCGGCTGGTACAGACCGGCAAAACTGGAAGATACTCCCCAATCCAATTCGGGGGGTAGGGACATCAATATATTTTCGACGCCAATGTGGGGGAAAGGAAGATTCGTGTGACGACCGTGCAATTGTATCGTATACGTGTCGCGTTCGGTATATTCGAGTGTTTCGGTCCGAAGGTAGGGCGCCGCATCCCGCTCTTGATTGCCTGGCGCTGTTGGATCGTTCGGATCGTACCCAGGGAAGTAATACTCTTTGCCTCGTGTGTCTTCCGCTCTGGTCGCCACATCTTCCGCAACGCGGGTATACATGGTTGACAACGACAACGAATGATTATCCGTTTCCACTCCGACTACGCCAAGCCCCCCCCATTTGACTTCTTCGCTTCCCTGCGCAACGTCGAACAATTGAGTTTTGAAATCTCCCTGCGACGGCGCTCCTTGAATATATTGAGGGGTCATCGGATTTCCGGGCTTTTCCACCCAGTATTTATCATCGATCCCATCATTGAAGAAAGAACTATCCCGTTCATAAAAAAAACTGGCCAGACCGCCGAGTTTGAAACCGTTTTCAAAAATATATTTTCCACCGCCGGCCAGCGACCATTTGGAATCCCAAGGCGCTTCGTCGCGGAGAATCCCCACGGCCCCCTCCCAGTTGTCGCCAAGATGGTCATATTGAATATCCCGATTTTTCCATCCCCAAAAATTCACTCCTCCGCCTTTGGATGTGAGAAAATCATTCTGACCCGTCGCCAATGTATTGTAGCTGAACTGACTGCTTAGTTTGAGCAGCATGTCCTCGGGAATACCTTTAAGAATCACATTGACTGCGCCTCCGGAAGCATCTCCTTGCTGATCGGGAGTAAACGTTTTGCTGACTTGGATGCTTTCGATGGCCGCCGCAGGAAACTGATCCAACTGCACGGCGCGTTTATCGGTGTCCGCTGTCGGGAGGCGTACGCCATTCATTTGTGAATTGACGTATCGATCCGGCAACCCGCGAATTACAGCATATTTTCCATCCTGCACGGACGCGCCCGCCACCAGCTTCAATGCGCCGGCCGCGTCGCTTGCCCCCGCTTGGCTCATCAGATCGGACCCGATTGAGTCGATGAGCGCCGGACTTTCCATACGAAGTTCAAGCAGCGCGGCTTCCGAACCGGCGCCGATTTGCACATCCTGAACAATAAATTCTTCCATTTCCACGAATTCGCCGGATAACCAAGCGTCAACCTCCGTCATCGCGCCTGGTGAAACAACGACGTTGGCGTTCACCTGCCGGGTGTAACCTTCCTTTGAAAACACGAGAGTATACGTACCCGGCGGGACCTGGTTGAATACATAATTTCCCTCGTCCGAAGCGGCGACCTTATCTCCCGTTTCGGTGATCAACGCCTGCGCGGCGGCCAACGGCGCGTTAAAATCCTTGTCATATACCATACCTCGAATGCCGCCCGCTTGCTCTGCCATGCTGGACACAGTAGAAAAAAACAGGATGAATAGGGAACTACAGCAATAGGATCGGCGTTTTACCATGGATGATCCAATCCCTGATAAATCCGATGCGCCTGTCCCCAAAGATCATCATCCGGTTCGACAGCGTATAAGGCCATGGAAAGACAAGTGGCGGTTAGATCTTCGGCGCGCGGTCTGGAATTGGGATTTTCAATCCCTGCGGCAAGGGCTTGTTTGTACAGGGACAGAGCGGCGTCCGGGTCCTCCATTGTCTGATACGCCTGCGCAAGAGGACGAAGGGTTCCCGCTTTCCAAATGTTGACAATCGTATCTTTTTGGGCATGGAAGAGAACTCGCGCGGCGTCTGCTTCGGATCGCGCCTTTTGCCGATCTCCGGTTCGAAAACGCAACGCCGCCAATTTTCCCATCATGGGAATGAAATGTTCCAACGGCCATTGGCGGCCGTCGATTAACGACTGCGCATCGTTTACCAGCGCAAGCGCCTTGTCCGAATCGGAATGCTCCAATGCAAATTCTGCAAGGTCTGTCAGCCGTTCGATTCGCGTGGAAATCGGCATACCGTTCCAGGCCGTTTTGATTTTTTCTTCCACCAGCGATCGCTTTTGGACATCGCTGTAAAATCGGTGAAAGAGTTCCGTGTATGCTTGCAGCGTATTGTTCATGATATCAAAATTTCCCGATTCCATACGTGTTTCCAATACCTGCATTTGCTCGTGGAAAGCGTCTGCATCACTCCGCATTGCCTTCACGCGGGCCACTTTTCCCAATTCGGAATCCACCACTCCCGCCTCGAACTCATCGACCTGCTGGTTTTGACCCAGCCACACATACGTTTGAGCGATTTTGACTCGGATACGATCTCTGCGCCAATCCTCGGCGCTTTCGGATATCTGACTTGCAATCTGAATGCAGCGCCGCGCATCATCGATGCAGTCGCGGCGAGCAAAGTAAAATGCCAGATCGGCGTAGCATGAACCGCGGCGCCAGTCGACGATCTGATCCATATACCGAAGCGCTCGTTTGGGACAGTCGAGGTGTAAACAGGCGAGCACAACCGTCTCTTGAGCCCGTGAACGGTCTTTGATATGGGGATTCATCGGGATTGAGGATGCCGTTTCAAAAGCCAGATCGAGTAGTTTGTCCTGAAATAAGGCAAGCGACTTATCTGAAATCTTAAAAACCCACTCACAAGGTTGTTCCGGAGAGAAATCTTTTTCGGCGTTATCGACACGACCGAAACTCGATAAAACCAATGCGGAACCGATTAATAAAAAAAATAAACCTGATAATCTTATTATTCCTGGTTGCATTCTGATTTTCCTGTCCAGCTCACATGATTCAAGTTTGCCGGATTGAATTCTGTCGGAGATGAAGTTTTTCAACAATGTTTTCGGTTTCTGAGTTAAGTAGCATCAATATTATGATTACAGCGATCCGGTTTCGTTCTGTGTTTATTCTTTATTCTATCGCCTCATTGTTAATATCAGGTTAATATTCCGTTTGCGCGCTGTTAGGCTGAAATTGGCGAGTCAGGAAGAAACAATGCCTGTATGAGTCAACTTTGAATACTTTCGAGGGATGAATTGAACTGATGACAGCGACATGGCGTCGCTGTCATCAGGGGATAATCCGTACCTTGTTTACCGACAAAAGTTAATTCAATTGGCCCCAGTTTTCAATCGAACTGGATCCCGTGATCATGCCATATGCGTCCACGGCAGTCCAACCTAGCAACCAATTGTTGTCAGGAGCGAAACCGCCGCGATAATTGGCGGATTCGAAAAATCCATCAGCGAGAGCAGAACCAACACTGGCGAGCGCGTCATTCGCCGGCAGGGGATTGAGATTCGTAACCGGAAGCATTTTCTTGCCGCCTTTTGTCACCATCGCTCCTCGCGTGATCGATTGGATCGGGCTGTCTGTAGCGGTCACATTGTGGTTTTCCGCATTGCGTACGCCGCGGGCATTCGCTTCCGTGTATGCGGATCCATGTAAGTTGTTATAGAAAACGCTATCCTTGATTTCCGCTAGTTTGCCGTTTGTTTGTACGGTGTAAAGCACGGCCGGATCGTTAAACGATCCAGGAGAATAGGCGCCGGCATTGATCGTCGATCGATACGTATGTTCGGTCAACCATGTGTCTTCCCAGGACAACGTGCCGTTATAGCCGTACCCTGATCCACCGTCGCCGTCGCTGTTGTCATTCTTGACCAGCTGTTCTCCGAGATCCATGAAAATGCAGTTACGATACTGCATGCGGGCGTTATCACGCCAGGCGGTTCCATGATCCCCGTCGATCGGCTGACCGATCACGGTATAATTATAAATGGTGGCTGTGGTAACCGGTTGCGCATCGGAATCCTCGGCGCCATCCGTTTCGAAACAATTGTCGCCGACGCCGGAGCCCTGACTCGCATCGGCGCTGTATCCCTGAACGATCAGACCAAACTGGGCCTTGCCGCGCCATCCTTGGTCCAAGTCCAGGCTGTCGTCGCCGACGTTCCAAATACTGACATATTTCAGATTGACCGTTCCGCCCCAGATTTCGATTCCATCATCCACGTTGTTCATGATTTCGACATGATCGATGTCCGTCTCCCGACCGACGCCGCCCAGTGACAAACCGTTGAGTTCATTGGCCAGACCGATCACTTTGCCGCCATAACGAAGGGACAGATATCGGATCGAACCGCTGTCATCGTTATCATCGTTTCCCCCATACAGCACTTTGAGATCATCCGGAAATTCGGCAACCAACCCTTCCATTTGCCTCACATTGAGTCCGGTGGGCTCCTTGGTGTTGGAACCGACAACCTCGCCGCCGTAATGGGACGCGGAGATCAGCGCGTTTCCCATCACCGTCAGATTGCCCCACTCATTGGCGCCTTCATGCCAGGACGTCAACGAATCGTTGGTCGAAGTCATGATGACCGGCTTGTCCTTTTCGCCGTTCACATAGATTTTCGCGCCACGGCATACCGTCAAACTGCCTCCAACGCCGGCAGTGCTCTGCACCAATGTACCCGCCTCGATCGTCAGCGTCGCTCCAGGCAACACATAAATCTGATTCTGCAGGTTATACACGTTGTCCGCCGTCCATGTCACGGAGGTGCTGATGTTCTCGGTTACCAATACTTCCGTTGCACTTGCCGTACTTGCTACCACAAAACCTAGCGTGGCAAGCAAGGGCCAAAAAATTCTCCGGTTCTTCATAATTGAATTCCCTTCCTACTACTTTTAGAATAGATTGAGCGAGTCGCCCAAAATGAAATACAATCGATATATAGCCTGCCTAAATTTGCAGGTTCCGTTCTTCCTTTGATTCACCCGGACTAGAACCGCGAATTTACGAATTCTGCATGATGTCATGTTTGTAAGATAATTATTGAAGGCATCTGTTAGGGGATAATTTAGATGGCATTAGAATTACGCTAACAGTGTTCTTAATCATTAAACAGCTCATTGTTACCCGCCCCTCATCTGATTATATATGTAAAATACTAATCCAATAAAGATTCACCGAAATTCCACCGAAAGGAGGTAATCCATGCCCATTTTCCAGTACAAAAAGCGAATCTTGCCGCTGGTAGCCGTCGCAGCGTTCCCCTTCCTGCTCATCCTGTCCTGCAACCATCCTCCGCCGAACCATTTCGAAAACGAATTCTACCGTCAGAGTTCCTGATTTGGCGGATTCTCATCTGATACCAATTTATGGATTAAACGTAAATCGGCGCGGGGTTAAAGGGTTTCGGTGGCATTGAGTTCTTCGGCCAAAACCCGTGTGGCTTGATCCGACAGGTGGTTGGTCAAGTGATGAAGCCGGATGGTCAAGGTTTTCTCTTGCTCATGGGGAATCAAATCCGCTTCCGGCGTAAAGATTTCATGGATTAAGGATCGCGCTTCATCCACACGAGCCAAGACCTTTCGTACAATCGTACTCATAGTGGTTTCGGCCCGGTACGCAATCATTTTGATGGTGTCGAGAAATTGTTTGCGGGTGGGAGCGAGTTGCCGGAAGCGCTCCTCCTCCGGCAATTCTTGCAGCGGCAGATGTTTCGGCGTTTGTTTGCGTTTCTCTTTCAACTCGGTCAACTTTCGCTCGATGAGTTCGATCTCCTCTTCCTCCAGAAATTCCGCTTCCGGCCAATCGTCTTTGGTATATTTGTGATAGGTTTGGCGCGCAATCCGTTTTTCCCACATCTCCGCGAAAAAAGCCGGGCTGTAGCCTTCCCGATCAAAGATGCTGACCTGTTCCACCCCGCGGGTGTACCCCATTCCCATCGCCGCCGTCCGGTCTTCTACGCTTCGTTCGCTTTTGCTGCTTCCGTCTTTTTTTTTCCGGTTCCACCAACCGCCCCGACCGAATCACTTTCGACAACGTATCCGATTTCACATGCAATTACTTCGCCACCTTCGCCCGATTGACGCCGGCCGACAGTAACTCTTGCGCTTGCTTCTACATTTCGGTGGTCAAGACGCTCGCCCCCCGGGTTCGCGGCGGGGTATAAAACGCCGCCGTCCCTCCCTCCCGGTACTTTTTCACCGCCCGCTTGACGCTGATTGCGCTCACACCAAACGCGGGGATGATATCCACTTGACGGCAATTCCCATTGACCACCAACTGGCTGGTAAACATACGGAAACTCTTCCTGTCTTTTTCCGCATGACAAAAAACCGGAAACGATCCATGAAAGTAATAGATCATCCCTTCTCGTTTTTGAAACGAGAGCAAATCAGTTATCTCCCCATCTTCTACAACCGAAAATTGCGGCAACAATTCCTGCGGCATCTCTCCCACTCCTGCTCTCTCCGCGTTATCATTTCTTCTTCCGGTATCTTACCTATTTCCGGGGGAGATCAGGAGTTCTGATATTTCGGCGTGTCGATCCGGCGCAATACAAAAACGAACTTTGCCGTTCGTTTATCTGTTTACCAACGAAAGGGATTGTCGATAGGAAAAATATCTTCAACGTCAACGAGAGGAATCTTTTTGCGAGTAAAAATTGCTTTGATAGCTTTGCAGGCTGAGGAATAGATTCTGGCCTTGTATAATGTAGGCGGAGCCGGGGCTTTCTCCCGCCGTCTCGCCGGGAACCAGTACGGTCGGAGCGCCGATGATGACATCGTCGAAGCCATCGCCCTGAATGTCTCCAACCGCCGCAATCGACGATCCGAATACGCCAAGCGCATCCAATCCGTCCACGATAACATAATCCATGACGGAAAATTTTCCTTCGCATAGACCGCGAATGTCGATCGTTTCCGGCCATTGCGGCCGGCCGAACAGGAAAACGACTCGTCCCGTGAGGAATTTATCGCGGATGGGTTCGCGCGGGATGCCGACGGCGATATCGCCGAAACCGTCGCCATTCAAATCTCCCACCCCATACGCATATTGTGCGCCGATGAGTTTGACGCCCCAACTCGCATTGAAATCTTCTTCCAATTTGAGCGTTCCTTTCAAATGCGTTCCACCCCAAATCAGATAGACCGTACCATTTTCGCCGCCTTCTCCGCCAACGAGGATGTCGGGATAACCATCTCCGTTCGTATCCTGAATCGATCGGACGAAACGCCGCGCCTGATCGATAATAAATGTATATTCAACGGATTCGCCCAACGTCTCGCTGCCATAAATCAGAACGGTACGTCCGCGCTGTTGATGACCGCCTTTCGGCGCAACGATGAAAATATCGGAAAACCCGTCGCAGTTGATGTCGTGACCGCCGGCGATATCATTTCCCATCAACGCGCCGGCCGGGCCGGGAATTGTTTTCAAATATTCGGTGGGGATCAAGGAATCGAGCAATTGCGGCAATCGAATCCCGCCGAACAAGAGGGAAACGCTGCCGACGTGATACTGCTGATTGCCGACATCGATCAATTCGGTAAACGGATTTCCGAAAATCGCATCCGCAAAGCCGTCTCCGTTAAAATCTCCGGCGGTCGATACGGACAAACCGGTATTTTGAATTTCGACATGCCGGCCAGCCTCCTCCGCGAGAGAAATCAGACGATTGGGATTTTTATGGCCGAAAACGATATAGCCGCCTTGATGGGTTTCGGTCCCGATTGCCAAATCCCCCAGGCCGTCGCCGTTCATGTCTCCCACAAAAGAAAGAGCA
Organism: Candidatus Omnitrophota bacterium; assembly: GCA_003598175.1. Lineage (GTDB taxonomy): Bacteria > Hinthialibacterota > Hinthialibacteria > Hinthialibacterales > Hinthialibacteraceae > SURF-12. Next base: position 134,695 of record QZKN01000085.1, on the reverse strand, counting down.
TTCCCAACACGCGCCTGGATTTTTCCAATGATGGAACATCCTTCAAAATCGTTAGCGGACAGAATCACTTCCCCGCGAGTGCGATCCAGCGTCTTTCCCGATACGATGAAAACCGCGCCATTTTCATAACCGTTGCCAAATCCTCCCGGATCGTAGGAGGGCGCGCCGATGGCGACATCGCGATAACCATCGCCGTCAAAATCGCCGGTTCCCGATACGGCGGTTCCCAAACCATAATGGTTTTGTTCCGCAAAAGTTATTCGAATGGCTCCCAGATCATTGAGGTTCGTATGCACCTGACCCGCAAGACTCAAAAAACTCACACCGGAAACAAAAAAGAATATCAACATGCATCGAGGAATCAATTTACCAATCCCGACATGACACAATGGATGTCAACTTCCCAAACAAATATCACAAATCAAAAGCGATGTGAATGGTTGTCGTTAAACGATAACTCATTTTCCCTCTCACATTGTATGAATTCACAAACACATGAATATTATACACGAATTTTCATCATAAAAAAAGATACAAGGGGCTAAAAGGCGGCAAGAAAGAATCAGAAATCAGGTTACAAGGATCGGAAAATACAATCCACACAAAAACAATTTACTCTCCGATGATTTTCACCAAAGCCCGTTTTTTTCGTCGACCATCGAATTCCCCGTAGAAAATCTGCTCCCACGGCCCAAAATCCAATTTGCCGTCGGTTATGGCGACGACGACCTCGCGGCCCATAATCTGCCTTTTCATATGCGCGTCCGCATTGTCTTCTCCGACATTGTGGCGATATTGGCTGACAGGCTCATGAGGCGCAATCTTTTCCAGCCAGACGTCATAATCATGGTGTAAACCGGATTCGTCGTCATTGATGAAAACGCTGGCGGTAATATGCATGGCATTGCAAAGCAGCAGGCCATTTCGAATTCCGGATTCGCGCAAGCAGTCCTCGATTTGAGAGGTGATATTGATAAAAGCGCGCCGCGTCGGAACTTGAAACCACAGTTCTTTTCGAAAATGTTTCATGACGATGCCCTTTCAAGCGGTTCTGCGGTTGGAAGTGGAATTCTGCAAAGACGCATAATCGAGCGAAAACCTTCGTCGGTATTTATAGCGATTCGTTTCCTGTGTGGCGGTGGTTTGTGCCGTTTCCAGCGGCGTGGCTTCTTGTTTTTCCCTTTTTTTGAATACCGAGCCTGCGGAATGGGCAATTCCGACAGGAACGCCAATCGCCAAATCCTTTATGGGAGCATCATAAACGAGTTTCTTGAACGGATAAACCACTCTGGCGAGCCCAACCGGCGCGTCTTCTCCCTTCGGGCGATACAAACCAAGCGTCAAACCGCTTGCCAGGTCTCCGAAAAATGAACTGACCGCTCCGATTACGCCTTTTTTATTGGAAATCGATTGATTTTTTGTAGTAATCTCTTCTGTTTTTTGAGAATGTGCAATTTGAATCTTGTTGTCGTCCGCCAATTCATTCGCGGCAATACTGCCCTCGTTCAACGTTTGCGCTGAAAGTCCCGCTTCCGAAAGTTGCGACCATAAACTGTATCGTTTCGCCGGTTCTTGCGCGGCTTCTCGCATGGCATCCACCGTATCCGGTGCATTATTTTGTCCTACCGGCTGTAAAGGCTGTAAATTCGCCGTATTTTCCTGAATTGTAACCGGAGCGGCTTTCGCGGCGAACCAACTGACCGGTTGAGATTCCTGTTTTTCCAGGTCTTGACCTGAATTCGTATAGTTCTCCTGCGAACTGCTTTCTTTCCTTTTCATCATTTTGTACTCGTGCAGATTTTGCAAAAATTGTTCCTCAAAATGGCTATCGGTCGCAACATTTTGTGGCATCTTGTCGATCAATTCCGCACTCTGTTCCAACAGAATCGGAGCTGTGGATTGATGAGTTTGGGGTGGATCGGTTATAACCAACGTTCCGGATTGCATGGGGATCAATGGTTCAACGGCGATTGGATCGGATGCGAACGGAGTGGAAACGAACGAAGCGGAAGGGATGGATTTCAATTGCGCCGAAGTCATCTGCTGGCGGTCCATTACTCGCTGAAAACTGAGATCACCGGCATCCTGGGTCTCCTGAAATTTTGGGACATGATTAACCGGATATCGTGGAGTAGGGGGAACATAATTCCGCAGGGGAATGAATTGATCGGACATAATTTCCGCTCCTCATCTCATTTTCATGTGCAGGAAGATAAAGAGCAGTTACCATGCCAATTCAAAAACAATCAATCTCTGTTTGTCGAATCGCTCTTTTTTACCGCCGATGAGCAAAATGATGGATTTAATTTGACTTTGTAAATCATGAAGAGTAGATTAGAGAAACATTCTGAAAAAAGGAGAGGAAAGAAAATGAAAACGCAGTCACTTTTTTTGGTTATTGGAATTGCCTTGTTGATGAGCAGCCCGGCGTTGGGCAAAAATCCACTTGGTCCGGAATATACGATCCATTATGCGCGAGGAATCATCATCGACGGAGATGTCGGCGATTGGTCCAATGCGGAATGGGTAACGTACGGCGCCTCCACCGTGGCGAGAACCGGCGGCTATGCCTGGAACGCCCCCGACGCGGTTTGCACGTTTGCAATGATGTATGACAACGAAGCGCTGTATTGCGGCGCGCGCGTTGAAGACGATTATATCTCGTATAATCCGAATACGACTTTTTATGCCTGGTGGGAACGGGACGGCGTACAGTGGTTTCTCGATTTCACCAACAACGACGAACAGGAAATACTCTATTGGCCCGATTATCTCGTGGATTTTGAGAATTACGCCGGCAACAGCAAATGGCTGCCGGGTGAAATGATCATCGCCATCGGCGCGACGGAGGATCAAACCGACATCACGACGCGAAGATGGCCGGTCGGAACCCGCGACGGAGACCGTTCGGACTGGAATGATTTCATTCTTCCCGATGGAACCATTGCTCGCGGTGAAGTGAACGAGCAATGGGAAAGCGTCGTGGTCATCGATGGGACAAATTATACCATCGAAGTGAAAGTGCCGTGGTCTTCGTTGGAAAAAAGCAAATACTTCAGCGATCCGGAAGGCGTCGATCCGGCAAATCCGACTGCTCTCGGCGATCTGACTGCTGACGACATGAGTAATCTGGGGTGGGAACTTTTACTACCCGATCCACTGGCGGGAAGCAGGATCGGCCTTACGCATTTATGCATCGACACGGATTTGCCCGCGGGAGGATTTGATGCGCAGGTCATGTGGGTAGGGGACGGAGATAACGACGCGAACTGGACCGAAGCGGTATTCGCCGTTCCTGTCAGGATTGGTAATTGGGATTTGTATTGAATTCCGATGGAATCCATTCATACCATCATTTGGTTTTGCCAGAGAACCTCATACGTTTCTCGTTTTCTGACGAGCCAATGATGGTTCTCTTCGACCAATGCTTCTGCGGGACGCACTCGTCCGTTGTAGTGGGAGGACATCGCGTACCCATAAGCGCCGGCTGAACATATGGCCAATAAATCGCCGGATTTGCAGGGAGGAAGGGGAATCTGCCTTCCGAAAACGTCGCTGCTTTCACAAATCGGACCGACGACATCCACGATTTCTTCCTTTTCGGTCGTAATATGAACGGGAACGATGCGGTGATAAGCGCCATAAATGGCCGGTCGCGCCAAATCGTTCATCCCCGCGTCAACCACGACAAATGTTCGTTCCGCCGAACGTTTCACGTAAACCACCCGGCAAAGCAGAATCCCTGCATTGCCGACGATGGATCTGCCCGGTTCGATGATTAATGTGGCGCCGTCGTCACGAATCCGCTCCGCCAGTTTTCTCGCATACGTTTCCGGCAAATCAGGCGTTTCCCGGTTGTACCGAATGCCAAGACCGCCGCCAAGATCGACGTATGCGATGGGAATGCCGTTTTCAAGGAGGCGTTGTTTCAGATTCAACAACCGCTGCATCGCTTCCAGCAGCGGGGCGGTATCCTGCAAGGACGAACCGATGTGGGACGCAATGCCTTGAATTTTCAAATACGGCGAAGCAACGGCTTTCCGATATAAATGATAAGCATGCTCGATCGGGACGCCGAATTTGTGTTCTTTCAATCCCGTTGTAATTTTCGGATGGGTTTTGGCGTCGATATCGGGATTCACGCGAACGGCTATCGGCGCTGGTTTTCCTTTTTCTCGAGCAATGCTTTCGATGGCGTCCAGTTCGGGTTCGGATTCCACATTGAACATCAGGATTCCCACGTCGAGCGCGTCGATAATCTCGGTTCGAGTTTTTCCCACGCCGGAAAAAACCATGCGATCCGCGGGGATGCCGCCGCGCAGCGCCAAATGCATCTCGCCGCCGGATGTCAAATCGGCGCCCGCTCCTTCTTTGCCGAGTGTATTCAAAATGGATAGATTTCCATTCGCTTTGACGGCAAATGCGATCAAATGCGGTATTCCTTGCAAGCCTTTCTTGTAGGACTGAAACGAGTCCAGAATGTCGGATTTGGAATACACATAAAGGGGAGTGCGATACGATTCGGCGATTTCAGCCACATTCACGGATTCGGCATACAGCTGCCCGTCCCGATACGAAAAGAATCGGGAGTTTGCGTCAAACTTCCTATTCATCATTGATTATCCTTCTTCGACCAATCCGCTTGCCGGATCTTCTTCGCCCTGCAAAACGTGTTGAATGCGTTTCAAGCGGGCTTTGTTTTTTTGGACGTTCATCATGTTGGCCGCTTTGGCCAGTGTGGAGCCGTCCCGCAGGCTGCAATGGAAGATTGTATCATCGTCGAGAGACATGCCAAGTTTGATTTTGAAATTCAGGTAGTGATTCAGAATTTTCGCCCGTTCGAGAGAAATATAGGAACGTTCCATATTACCGCTGATGCCTTCGGTGGTGAAGCAGGATTTGATGTAGCGGCTGAACGCGTTGTGTCCTTTTGTGTATTCGTAAAGTTGCAGGGCAAACGACGCGGGAAGCACGGTAATGAATTGGCCCATTTTCTGGCGATACCAAATCATCTTGTCCAACGCCATTTCCGGCGTCCAATCGTTGATAAAGAGCGTGGCAATCTGGTCGGTGACGATCAATCCGTGCGGGATGGAGATATTCGGATCGGTTTTCAGGTTCACGACCCGCGCGCGATCGAAGTAAAGGGCGAGTTCGGAAATCAGATCGAACAGGATGCACAATCCTTCGCGAATGGTCCACATCAACATGCGATAGCGTTCGATTCCCATTTCAAACCACTGATCGCACATGGTATAGACGGTTTCCATATACGTATCCCAGCGAGGCGCTTCTTCTTTGCGGAGAATCACCTTTGCCAGATCGACCAAGCGCCGCAGCCGTTTCAGTTTCCATAAGGCTTCGCGGGTCTTGATATCGCGTTCCGCTTCCCACAGGAAAAAATCGCGCAAAAAACCGCTGCAAAGCAGATCGAGCACTCGCGAGATGTTGAAAAAGCGAATTTCACCGGCGCTGGGATGAAGAATATTCAATTTTTTCCCCATCACCCATTGCGGTTGCAGCAGGCAATCGAATTTAGGGATGTTCTCGAGAAGTTTTTGGTCGAGCGACAGGATGTCCTCATCCACGATGTTGCGGGTTCCGATGGTGCGTAACACCTGATCGAACTTCAGGTTATTCTCGTCGCAGGTTTCAGCATTATAAACGACAATTAACTTGATTTGGGATATGGAATACCCAAACGTGATTTCATCCATATAAATGGAGAGAAGCCCCGCAAGACGTTTGGCCTCACGGATCATATCTTCCATCAGGTATTTATATCCTTCTTCGCTTACCCGAACCGGCTCGTTGGAAAAGGAATAACTATCTTTACCGACTTTGGAAACAATTTCCGCGCAAATGTTTTGATCCATGTTTTTGCTGAAGCAACCTATTTTCTGAAAAACTTACTGTTTTTATACCGGATTCTACTCATCCTTGCAAGGTTTTGTTGCTATAAAATGTTCCCATGAGAAGAAATTCAGGTATTTTTCGCTGGATGAATGACCAATCCGGGAAAAACCAAAATGGATAATGTTTTTTTTGTATCAGGCATTCATGCCCTGGAATCCGTGCGATACAAGATTCCATCGAATCAATTTATGTCTATTTGAGCATGTTTATATTGAAATTCTTGTATGTATAACTATAATTTCTAAATTCATTCCGCTACTCTGGTAGCAGTAATGAAAAGTTGAAGCCTTGAACGTATTTTCAAGTGATTATAAATACATCAAGGATATATGTGTAGTAATCCGGAAGGAAAATGAGAAAAGAAAACCGGTCGTTTTGGCCTCTATTCCATTCAATAACAAGAAAACCGTGGAGAGTTGAAGCATGAAAATCCAGCCATTTTACGTTGCTCCTGTCCTGCCTGACGAATTAAAGCCCATTCAGGATATCGCCATGAATTTGTGGTATTCGTGGAATTGGGAAGCGGTGCGCCTGTTCATTCGCATGAACGCGGAAACGTGGGAGGAATCCTATCAAAATCCGGTTGCCCTGCTCGGACGCCTGCCGCAGGGGCGTTTGAAACAGCTGGCGCAGGACGATAGTTTTGTCGCCGGTTTGACGCGCATTCAGGAAGAACTGGACGTTTATCTTTACAATAAAAAATGGTTCGATCTGAGTCATCACGAATCCAAGGATATGCTGGTTGGCTATTTTTCCTGTGAATTCGGGTTGGATGAGGGATTGCCCATTTATTCGGGTGGGTTGGGAGTGTTATCCGGCGATCATTTGAAAACCGCGTCGGATATGGGGATTCCACTCGTGGCGGTGGGATTGCTGTATCGCGAGGGGTATTTTCGACAGCGGTTAAACTCGGACGGGTGGCAGTTGGAAGAGTATCCGGAAAACGACTGGTATAACATGCCGGTCAAATTGGAAACGGACGAATCCGGCAAACCGATTTTGATTACTGTCGAGATGGGCGATAAAACGGTGTATGCGCGGATATGGCGGGTGCAGGTCGGGAATGTGCGGCTTTATTTGTTGGGAACGAATTTTTCCATGAATCCGCCTTGGGCGCGCGAGATTACCACTCGCCTTTATGGCGGAGACCGGGATATGCGTCTGCGGCAGGAATTATTGCTGGGAATCGGCGGAACCCGCGCCTTGAAGGCGTTAGGCCTGAAGCCAACCGTCTATCATTTGAATGAAGGCCATTCGGCATTCCTGATTTTGGAACGAATCCGTATGTTAATGGAAGAGGAAAAACTTTCATTCGAGGAAGCGCGCGAAGTCGTCTGGGCGTCGAATGTGTTCACTACCCATACGCCCGTGCCGGCAGGAAATGAACAATTCGAGCCCGAATTGCTGAAATTTTATTTGGAAAACTATGTGGGATCGCTGGGGCTTTCGTGGGACGAATTCCTGCGATTGGGACGAATCACGCCGCGAGATACGAAAGAACCGTTCGGTATGACGGTTTGGGCGTTGCGACTATCCGCTCATTGCAACGGCGTCAGCAAATTGCACGGAGAAGTTTCGCGGAACATGTGGAGCGCCATCTGGCCGAATCTGCCCGCAAACGAAATCCCCATCAGCCACATCACGAACGGCATCCATCCACGGTCGTGGATCAGTCACGATATGTTGGATCTTTTTGAATCGTATTTGGGTCCGCGATTTGTGCAGAAACCGTGGGAATTCGATGTGTGGGATCGAATCGATCGGATTCCCGACGTGGAACTTTGGCGAACCCATCAGCGGCGGCGGGAGCGTCTCGTCTTTTTCGTCAGAAAACGGCTTAAGCAACAATTGCTCCGCCGCGGCGCGCATCAATTCGAGATCAACGCCGCGGAGGAAGTTCTCGATCCTCATGCGTTGACCATTGGATTCGCAAGGCGGTTTGCCACCTATAAACGAGCGGCTCTTCTTTTTTCCGATCAGGAACGGCTAAGGAAATTGATATCCGACTCAGAACGTCCCATTCAGTTTATTTTCGCCGGCAAAGCGCATCCGCAGGATATTCCCGGAAAAGAGATCATCAAATCCATCATCCATTTCATTCGCGACGAGCCCTATCGCAGCCATTTCGTCTTCGTGGAGGATTATGACATCAACGTGGCCCGTTATTTGGTGCAGGGAGTCGACGTGTGGATGAATACGCCGCGCCGTCCGTTGGAAGCCTCCGGCACCAGCGGAATGAAAGCGGCGGCAAACGGTGGGTTGAATCTCAGCATTTTGGACGGCTGGTGGTGCGAGGGATATCATCCGGATGTGGGATGGGCGATCGGCGGCGGCGAGGAGTATGCCGACAACGATTATCAGGACCGGGTCGAAAGCCAAGCGCTCTATAACTGTCTCGAGCATGAAGTCATTCCTTTATTTTATGACCGCAATGGTTCCAGTTTGCCGCGAAAATGGATTTCAAAAATGAAATCCGCCATGAAGTCGCTCGGGCAAACCTTCAACACCCATCGCATGGTGAAGGAATACACCGAAAATCTCTATCTCCCCGCCCACCAATACGGCTCGGCGATGTACGCGGAATCATACAGGAAAGCCAAAGAATTGTCCGCCTGGCACAAGAAAATTCAAGAAGTATGGCATCAGGTAAAAATACTTGACATTCAAACCAATGCCGAAGAATTATACGTGGGCGAGGATTTAACCGTAACCGTGCGGATTCAGCTGGGGCAAATCACGCCGGAAGATGTGGCGGTGGAAGTGCAATGCGGCCGTTTGGATTCGATGGGAAACTTCTGCAATGGAAGAATCTACCTGACCAGACATCTGGATTCGAATAACGACGGTATCCATACATTTGCCGTGGATGTTCCCTGCGAGGAAAGCGGACGGCATGGTTTTGCCGTTCGCGCACGACCCTGCCATGTGGATCTGGTGCGTACCTATTCCTCTGAGTTTGTTGTGGTTGGGTGATCTCAGCACTTTTGTGTGGACACCTATGTTCATCGCATTGGCAATCGTTGGAACTACATACAGACCCAAACGCCGGAACAGACGGAATTCGCCTTACGGAAAAAACTTCCCCTTTTGTGTTTGAATGCCTCCCGTTTTACGGTTCGTGGTTGCACTGTTCCTTTGCAATATTCGCATGGATAGCCATATATCATGACACCGCCTCAATCGGTTACCTCATATACCGTGATAATCAAATAATGCCCGAGATTGGTAAAGCGTCCAACTACGCCAATCGAAATTTGTTGATTCACAGATATTTATTCATCATTGTCAGACACTATTCGGATCCGGGTGCACCCACGGTTCTCGATAAGGTCGTCGTAAAAGCCGGTTCGCTTCCTCATCTCCCACAATCTGTCCCACAACCGGATCGTAAACGAGAGTTCGGCCGGTTTTCATGGCGAGGTTGGCAAGGATGCAGCTGGCGCCGGTAATGTAGCCTTCCTCGATGTCGGACACCGGGCGGCTGCGGTTTTCGATGCAGGCGAGGAAATTTTTCATGTGATAACGGATCGCGGGGGCGACGTGGCGTTCGAGATCCTTTTCCGTGCGGTCTTCGGGAAACTGCTCGTATTCGTACGTCACGTCTTTGTGAATCGCTTCTCCCCTGCCCTGCGGGATGAAATCGTAGCCCATTACGCTTGCCTTCAACGTGCCTTTGTCGCCGTAAATGGTGGCGCCCCACGGATATTGGGGATCGGGCGTGCTGCCCCAGGTTCGATGCTGCCAAACGACATCCAATCCATCGTGATGGAAGATGGCGGATTGTGTGTCGGATATGTTGGCTTTGCTATTCGGATCGATAAAGATGCCGCCGGACGAGCTGATGCGTTGCGGCCAGCCGAGATCGAGCAACCAACGGACCATATCGTACATGTGCACGCACATATCGCCGACGATGCCGTTGCCGTATTCCATAAAGGCGCGCCAGCCGCGCGGGTGGCAGATTTCATTGTAAGGACGCATGGGCGCAGGACCGGTCCACATTTCGTAATCGAGGTGTTCGGGCGGTTCGGCGTCGGGGGGATTGCGGCGATTGCGCATATGATAATAGCAGTACATTTCCACCATTCCGATTTTGCCGAGTTTACCTTCCTTGATGATGGTATCGCGGGCTTCGATGAGATGCGGCGTGCTGCGGCGCTGCATGTTGACCTGCACCACGCGGTTGTATTTGCGGGCGGCGGCGAGCATGGACTGGCCTTCGACCACATCGACGCTGATGGGTTTCTCGACGTACACATCCGCGCCGGCCTTGACGGCTTCGATCATGGGCAGGCAGTGCCAATGATCGGGCGTGGACACCTGCACGATGTCGAATTGTTCTTGCTTGAGCATTTCGCGGTAGTCGCCATATATGCGCGGTTTTATCCTGGAAACCTGCCGTTCGGCCACCATTTCCGCCGCTTCGGCCGCCATGCGGCTGTCCACGTCGCACAATGCCACGACCTCGACCGGCGCGATCTGCAACATGCGGAACAGTGCGCTTTTTCCATACCAACCACAGCCGATCAAGCCGTACCGTTTTTTTCTATCCGCGAATTCGGCGGCATGACCGCCGATCGCCGACAACGCCAACCCGGCTGCGCCGGCCTGAAGGAAACTTCTGCGATCCATATCGATTCTCCTTGTTGATTTCAAAATGTAAGTCCTGCATGAATAAGTCTTTTTTTAATTCCAATCTATACGACTTGACTCTTTCACGTTATAAAATTCTTTTTTGGCATTCCTCCAATCATGAACAAGCTAATGACGCCGCCACGAAATTCAATACTCTTGAATTTAATTCAATCCATTTTACGATGGATTAAATAAACACAATCGCTCTACGATTCCAAGGCATCAAGAATCGTTTGGGGATTCTTCGATGCAATGCGCAATAAAGCCTGTGCGGGTCCTTCCGGTTTTCTTCTGCCTTGTTCCCAGTTCTGCAAGGTCCGAACACTGACTCCGATCATGAGAGCGAATTCATTTTGAGAGACATTGAGTTTCTCACGCACCAGTTTGATATCCGGGGGCTTGATTTCAAACACGCGGCCTGGCGCTTTGCGTCCGGCTTTTATTTCTCCGGCTTCTTGAATACTTGCGACGAGTTTTTCAAAATGGTCTTTCTTCATTTTAATAATTCCTTTACCATTCACCGGAGTATCTTCCGCTGTTCCGGCGTCAAAACTTCTTGTGCGGTTTTCTTGTAGGGTAAAAGCATGTAAATAGTGGAAGGAGGGATCCAATAATAAATCACTCGCAAAGCGCCTCTTTTCCTCTTACCACAAAGATTCCAACGTATTTTTCGCAAACCTCCACTTCCTCTGATCAAACTTCCTGCATCCGGACGAAACATCAATGAAGTTTGGAGCATCCGATAATCATCATCCGCTATCAGGCTTTGAATTTCCTTCGTAAAAATGGAGGTTTCGATGAAAAACATGATGCATGGTACGCCATTGGCGTATCCAGTCAAGGTTCACTCCGCATCTATATGTGATCAACAAGAAGGTTTGGTGTTTTGGATCAATGACACTTTAACCACATAGTACTTATCCGTCTTCATGGATTCATGAGTTAATTGGGCAAAAGACTTCACGCATCTTGCTAGGCTTTGTCTAGCGCTTGTTTCAAATCATTGATGATATCGTCTGAATCTTCGATTCCAACGGACATTCGCCAGTAGTTATCCGGTATCCCTCTCCGATCATCCCTACCGGGCCATCTGACAACTAATGTCTCCACGTCTCCCAGGCTCACCCATTTCTTACAGAGTTCTACTTTCAATCCCAATTTTTCTTTGGTTTCAAATCCCAGCATCCCTCCGAAACCGTTAAGTTGTTTGCTAGCAACGGCGTGCCCTGGATCATTTGGAAGGCCGGGATAATGGACGCGCTTGATTTTTGGATGATCGTTCAGGAATTCAGCTACTCTTTTAGCATTGGCGCAATGCCGTTCCATTCTCATGGGCAACGTCTTCAAGCCTTGGTGAAGAAGGAATGCGTTAAACGGCGCCATAATGCCGCCAACATACATGCGTGTTTGGTGTACCCGCTGGAGTAGTTCTCGCGGACCGCATGCAATTCCAGCAAGACCGTTACCGTGGCCCATCATGTACTTTGTAGCGCTGTGGATTACGATGTCAGCCCCCAGTGCAATAGGTTGAATCAGGTAGGGCGTAAGCCATGTATTATCTACAATAACCATAGCCCCCGCATCCTTCGCTAATTTCACGGCCGCAGGCACGTCAACGACATCCAAAGTCGGATTGCTATGGACTTCGAAATACACTACATCGGTCTTCTTTGACAGGGCCGTTTTCAGTTGAGTCAGATTGGTCATATCGATAGAAACACAGTCGATACCACTCGGTGTCAGGACCGAATCCACCAATCCAATTGTTCCATCATAAACGCAACGATGGTACACCATTCGGGAATCCTGCTTAAGGAATGTGAGCAAAGTCTGGCTGATAGCGGCCATGCCAGAGGCTGCTGCAACACCGTGCTCGGCGCCCTCAAGTTCTTTGAGTTTAACCTCAACCGAGTCAATCGTCGGATTACTATCGCGAGAATAACGACCTTGGTTCGTAGTTCCCTGGTATATTGGATAGGATGAACTGTCGCTATCTTCTCCAGCATGGACGGCATCGGACGTCACATCATGACCTGAGTATGATTTGTAGGTTGATGTCAGGACAGAGTCTTTCGCGCCATTTGGTATGTCGCTCTTCTCTGCAACAGCCACTGAAGCCGTCAGTCCTGCAGATGCGGCAACAACACTCGTTCTCAAAAAAGTTCTGCGTGAAACTCCACTATCATTTCTCATTATTATTCCTTTCTTCTATTTCTTGGTTAATTTTAAAATCTTATAATTTTACTTATGATTCATCCGCGTTGTCGATAAAATTAGGATCCCATACTTTTTGAGTATCTTGAGAAATTATTTTTGTCATTCTATCTCTCATTGTTATAAAATATTACAACCGTCTGCTGACAAGGGCAAGAATCAGTGGTGGGCTAAACCGCAAACGGCGCGGTTTGAGTTCACCCTACATCTACTTGATTTCCATTATTCGAAAGACGTCCAATCCAACAGCGCCAAAACATCCATATCGAAATCCGGCGTGGCGCTCCTTCGGGCTCGTGAACCGAATACGATGCTCTTACGAATTGGGAGCCGATTTCAAGCCATTTTATAGTAAATCGGTTGATACATCGGCTCCGGAATGACACGATTCTCCGCTTTGGCGGTTTCCAACCAGGTTTCCTTTGCGATCAATACTTCTTTCAGAGCTTCTTCGGGCGTCTCTCCAAAAGCGGAGCAGTAAGCAAGGTCAGGGATATCGGCGATATATCCCCCGTCATCCACACTATAAAAAATATCGATGTAATAATCTTTCATTGATCATCCATTGCTCATCTTTTATGTTATATTATTTCAGTAATCTTCCAATTCAACGATTCATTTTATCGAGGTGAGTTGCCGCCGTAGAAGATCGTTTGCCAAGTGCGTCGGTGAAATCCCTTTTCGACGGGCATGCGTGCGAAGCGTCGCAATCACATCGGCATCAATTTCAATCTCATAACTACGTTGCCTGAATTCACTCACTACTTCTATTGTGCGGAACGCATCGGGATAATCCGTCGTATCATGCGAATCCCAAAACTCCGCCGCTTCTTCATAACCGGTAAACGTTTCCGGTATTGGATCGGTTGGTTCACTTTTGTGCATTATAGTACCTTTGTTCTGCTTTGGTCATGTTGCGGGCTGAAATTGGTAAAGCCCTTATTCTTTGTTTACATACAAAGAATACAACCAAATATCTTCCCGCCTGGGTTTGTCCATAAGCTACGTATAAATTTTCACCTTTCACATGTCCCTTCTCGATCAAACACACATGAGGTCGTGAGAATAACACTTCTTCAACTTCATCGCAGGTAACACCATGCTTTGCTGCGATTTTTTCAACGAATTCTTCTTTCCATATGACTTCATAAAGATTCAATTTCGAATCCTCATCCACCTTTTTTCTATTTAATCATCCTGTCAAACAATTACACATGCTAGACAGGATACATCAAATTCTATCCTACTTTCTGTTTTCAATGTTGAAAAAAAGCATCACTCCACCACCGGAAATTCCGTAATCCGCAAACGTGTGCAGCCGTAAGGGATCAATTCCAAATCCTCAGCCGGTTGATCCGAGACTACGGGACTTGCCGGCGTTTCTCCGGCGGAATTGTTTACGAGAGTCCATGGGGGAATCAATTTTCCCTTCGCTTTCAATACCACCGGAACGTTATCGTGCTCGAAGGGAATCTTGCTGATCAGGTTCGTCTGCACGGTGAGCGAGTTTTCCGGATTTTCTCGATCGAGGATCAACCCGTAGTTCCATTTTGTAGTGGGATACACCGCCCAATCCGTGACCGGCAGCGTTTCATGATATTTTTTGATGGCTTCAAACTGTTCTCCGATTTTGAGGGAATAATAAATGGGTCCGCGTATTATGGAAACGGCGTTGTTGTAGCGGGTTTCGGTTCGGATTTTCATCGGCAAATTCAACTCGATGGAGTCGCCGGCTTTCCATAGGCGCGTCACGGCGGCGAACGTGCCGGCATCGACGGGCATTTTCTTGCCACTCACGTTCAACGTCGCTCCATCCGCCCAAGCCGGCACGCGCAGATACAGGCTGAAATTCACCGGTTGATCGAGCTGCACGGTTAAATGAATACGTCCGTCGAAGGGATACTCGGTTTCTTCAAGAATTGTCACGTTCACGCCATTTGCCACTTTTGCTTTCACCTGGCTGGGGCCGTAACAAATGGCGGCAAGGCCATTATCCTGCGTGGCCATCCACATGTGCGAGACGAATTTTGGCCAACCCTGATGCATATTCGCCGTGCAGCAGCCAAAATTCGGCTCCAGGCCGTAGATGTTGGATGTATCGCTGTTCGTGCTCCATTCCCGCTTGTCGATGGTGCAGAGAACCTGATTGGCCTGCTGATCGTATTGATGCGCCCAATAATCGGGCGTGCAGGTTCCGGGATTGGCGTTGTAGGCAAGCAATTCCAACCGGTCCGCCAATCGGGGATCGCCGAGCGCTTCGATCAGTTTTTCCAACGAAAACATGAACTCCACCACGCCGCACAATTCCGTGCCCTGCGTCGGGCGCAAACCGGCGAGGTGTTCGTCGCCGGAAAAGCGGCCGGTTACCTGACCATGATACTGGTCGAGACTTTTCAATCCGGCGGCAACGGCATTTTTATGTTTTTCATCGCGCGATTGCTGGTACCAGACGCCGGGGTGTTTGATCGCCATGGCGATATTGACGACGTGGCTGGGGTGGCCGTATTGAATACCTTTTTTTAAGACCTCCGTAGGATAGGGGAAATTCGAGAAATAATTCGTCCAATCGAAGCTATTGTTGAAAATGGAATCCACCACATCCAAAATAAGCGGGTCGCCGGTTCGGCGATAGAGCCAATAGGCTGTAACCGCATTTTCCATGGCGCGCACGCCGCGCCATTCCTTATCCGGCCAGTCGGGCGGATTGTTTTTCAGGAAGGTGAAATAATTTTTCAATAGTGGAAGAACGCGGGCGTCGTTGGCGGCTTCGTGATATTGCGTCAATACTTTCATGGCCACGGCCAATGGCCAGCGATCCTTATTTTTTGCCGGCCCAAACCATCCATCCGGCTGCCCGCTGTTCAGGATCCATTCGATATAGATTTTGGCTTTGTCGATGAGTCGCTGATCCTCCAACAAATAGGCGAGAGGGACCAAACCATCCAAGTAATAAGGGCCTCGTTCCCACGCCTCGCCTTCTTCATCGCCCTTCCAGGCGGATTTTGCCAGCGAAGGCCAGAATTCATCGAGATGTCCGGTTAATCCCTCGGCTTGAATGGTCAATTGATCCTTCAACCATCCCGCCGGTTTGACTGCCCCCAGCGGCAGGCTGACAAATTGAGTCTGCAAAAGAGGTTCGCGATTCACGAGATAATTCGTGTTATTGGCAAACACGGTATGAAAGGAAAAATAGTTCATCAGCATCACTATCGAAATAAAAACAAAACGTGATTTCATAAACATTCTCCCAAAAAGGATGGCATGATTCCACTATTGTGCGCCCTGATCATACTTCTCGTCAATCTCTATTCACGATACATTCAATCCGCGTCGATTCGTAGTGTGATCAATAACATTGACGGTTGTTGCCAACGGTTTTCCGAACGCGGATCCTCAACGAGTTCGCCGCTGTTCCATTTCCCGTTGATGCAATCCGTGCGGCAGGGACGACTCGCATCGTAATATTATTTGGTGGTATCGACGAGATTCACCATCACGCCCGGCCGATCCAGTTTGAGTTCGTCCGCGATGAGACCGTCAGGGGTGATAAAACGGTTTTGCCAACTGCGTGGAGCGCAGGAATTTTTGAGCGAGATGAACAAATAATTAATTCGTCGCCGCCCGCGCCTGGGCGGTGGGAGGCATGATTTGGGGATGGATGGAACCTTTTTTCTGCTGCGTGTTGTGAAACGAAGGCAACATCAATTGCACACCGAGCGGCGAATATGGCCGATACAATTCCGGGAAACGAATATCGCAACAAATCAAGAATCCGCCGCGTTTAGGCCAAACTCATCATCAACGCTTCCTTGACGCGATCGGGCTGAAACGGTTTGACGATAAAATCCTTCGCGCCCAATCGCAACGCTTCCATCACATTCGCCTGCTGTCCAACGGCAGTGATCATGATGACTTTTACCTCTTGATCAAGTTCTTTCAGTTGTTTCAGCGCTTCAATGCCATTCATTTCCGGCATCGTGATGTCCATGGTCACGATATCCGGTTGATAGCGTTTATAATTTTTAACCGCATCTTTTCCATTTTGCGCTTCGTATATGACTTCATGACCGGCTTTGACCAAAATATCTTTCAACGTGGCCCTCATAAATGCGGCATCGTCTACAATCATGATCGTGCTCATGCAAATTGCCCCCTATTCATTACTTCGGGATACTTAAATTTTATCACACGAATACCGTTTCAAAAGGCCAGACCGGTTTATTCAACAACCGGTTTTGCGAGTAATCTAGACATCCGAGCGAACAGGACAGCATTCTCCCATTTCGGACAGACCTCCGGGCTAAAATGAAAACAGGATCGCGATTAATTTGTGTTAGAAAGACAAGATTTGAGGAAGGAAGGGAATTATGGGATCAACGCAGGATACCGGGTACTTGTTCCGGCAAACGACTGATAAGATTAATGCGTGTTGCAATCAATCCATTTTTGATATGGATATTGTCGGAAGACCGAGCACATGTTCCCACACCGGCAAGCCATGACGGATTTCACATTCGGCAACACGTTCCTTTCCGGCTTGCCCTAATCGCTTTCGCAAGTCTGTATCCCGAATCAAGCGCATCATCGCATCGGATAAAAGTTGCACATTTTCCACAGGAACGACCAGGCCCGTTTTTTCGTGCTTCACGTATTCGAGCGGACCGGGGGAAGCATCGGTAACAATCACGGGCATCCCGCAAACCATCGCTTCGAGCATGGCGTTCGGCATCCCTTCATAGCGGGATGCCAGTACGAAGATTTCCGTTTTTCGATAAAAAACGAACGGATTGGATTGATGTCCGCGCCAGATTACGTTTTGTGAGATGCCCAACTGGTTCGCCATCTCTTTCAAATTTTCTCTTAATTCCCCCTCGCCGACGATCTCCAGACGCCAATGGGGAAAATGGGAAGAAACTTCAGCAAATGCAGCCAGCAAGATGTCATAGGCTTTTTGATGAGAAAGGCGCCCCACGGCGAGTAGGGCTGAGCGTTTTTGAGAGGCCTGATTCAATTCGGGGATGGATAAAAGGTTGGGAACCAACGCCAGTTTGGCAGATGGAACGAACTTTGCTAACGTTTCCAACGCGCCGCGCGTATTGGCGGTCACGACATCGGCGTAACGATATACATGCCGGCGCAGGAAATCCCACAATGTCCCCAGCGATTGCCGCGCGGGATCGTTTCGTTCTGAAATCACCACACGCAGATGGAGGCCAATCGCGGCAAAAATCACTAAAACATTGGTTGAGCCAACAAATCCCACGACAATGGGAGCGCCGGATTTCTTGATCGCCCGCCTTATTCTTATAATTCTTTTCAAATTAAAAAAAACAGCGGAAAAAGGATTCGAGGAGGCGCTCATTCCATCAATCACAATCCGGTGAATGGTTGGCTCGAGAGGGAAAAAATCGTTTTCGGGTGTGGAGAAGGTGATGATACAAATTTTACGACCGGCGCGCGCCCATGAATTCGCCAATGTTGTTAAAACGCGCTGAGCGCCGCCGCTCCCCAAATCGCTGATCACAAATGCGACATCGGCCGTCATAGTTTTTCGTCCGGTTATTAAAAAAAGAGAGCAGGTCCGCAACCTGCCCGTTTGTCCGAATTGACACTTGAATCTATTTGAAAAAACTTATCGTTCATAAAATTCCTTGATTTTTTGCACCACCAATTCTTTTTGCGCCGATGAAATCTCGGGATAAATGGGGAGGGAAAGCGCTTCCTCTGCGGCGAGTTCCGCATTGGGAAAATCTCCTTTATGGTATCCCAGCGAAGCGAAGCATTCCTGCAAATGCATCGGAACGGGGTAATAAATCTCACAACCGATCTTATTATCCTTCAAATAATGCATCAACTCGTCGCGTTGTTTGGCTCGAATCGTATATTGATTGAAAATATGGCGCGACTGCTTGACGGCCGGCAGCGTCACCGCACCATTTGCGAGTCCGGCCTGAGTAAACAACCGGTTATAATCTTCCGCATTTTCCTGACGTTTTTTCGTCCAGTCATCGAGATGCCTCAGTTTAACGGCAAGAACGACGGCCTGTATCGCGTCCAGTCGGAAATTCCCCCCGATGATCTTATGATAATATTTCGGTTTAGATCCATGCGTGCGCAGGATGTGGATTCGTTCGGCCAAATCCTCGCGGTTGGCGACCACCATACCGCCGTCGCCGAATGCGCCCAGGTTTTTCGAAGGGAAAAACGAAAAACACCCGACATCGCCAATCGAACCGGCGCGTTTTCCTTCCCATTCGGCCCCGATTGACTGCGCCGCATCCTCCACAACGGCTAAGGAATGTTTGCTGGCAATGGTCAAAAGCGGAGACATGTCGCAGCATTGGCCGAACAGATGAACGCATAAGATAGCCTTCGTTTTCGCCGTAATTTTTTCTTCGATGCGGCCTGGATCGAGGTTAAAAGTATCCGGTTCGATATCGACGAAAACCGGTCGGGCGCCAAGGCGGGAAACACAGCCGGCAGTGGCGAAAAACGTAAACGGCGTGGTGATTACTTCATCGCCGGGGCCGATATCGAGTCCCATCAAAGCGACGAGAATCGCATCGGTGCCGGAAGAAACGCCGATGGCAAATTTGGTTTGCGAATACGATGCGATGGCTTGTTCCAGTTCCGTCACTTTCGGACCCAAGATGAACATTTGTTTTTCGCATACTTCACGGATGGCGGGTTCGATTTCGTGTCGAATGGTTTTGTATTGCGCCTGCAAATCCAACAGTGGAACGTGCGTTGGTTTATCCGAGGGTACAATTTCCTGAATTTCCTGTTCCGATTTCATTTCGTACTGTTTTCCACAATCCGAGCAAATCGCCGTTTTCCCTATAAACGTCAAGCGCATACCGCAGGAACACATCCAGCCGGTTTGTCGAGCCGGAACGCCGACAACAAGCGCATAAGGGAGCACGTCTTTGACGACCACCGCGCCGGCGCCGACAAAAGCGTATTCGCCGATGGTTACGCCGCACACAATCGTGCTGTTCGCGCCCAAGCTGGCGCCTCGTTTTACCAGCGTTGGCATATATTCGTGTTTGCGGATAATATGCGCGCGCGGATTGATCACGTTGGTAAACACCATGGACGGACCGCAGAATACGTCGTCTTCGAGAATCACTTCGTCATAAATACTGACATTATTCTGCACTTTGACGTTGTTCCCAAGAACGGCGCGTCCGGCTATGTTCACATTTTGACCCAACGAACATTTTTTACCAATTTTTGCGCCGGACATGACGTGTGTAAAATGCCATACTTTCGTCCCCTCTCCGATTTCCACATGATCATCAACAACGGCGGTTTCGTGAATAAAAACATTGTTGTAGTCGGTCATAGTATCTCCACCGGCATTCCATTTTGGTGCAAAGAACGAGTCGCCGCATCCAGAATTTTTACGACTCGCAATCCGTCATGAGCGTCGCTGCGTGGTGTTTTGCCATCCAAAACACAATCGACGAAGTGTTGCGTTTCACTCAGGAGCGGTTCCTGATTGGGAACGATCAGACTACGGATTTCACCGTGGCGCACCGTGATCGATTCCACATAATTGGCGGTTCCGATTTTCACATTGGCGCTTTTGTCGAATATGCGTACTTTCTCGCTGGGATGCATGTCATCGAAAACGGCCATTCGTTTGGAGCCGACGATAACCACTTTTCTTTCTTTGTGTGGATCGAGCCAGGAGACATGAATCTGGGCCATATGCTCCTCGCCGAATCGCAAATTCAAAAAGACGACATCCTCCACACCCGGATTGAGATAGGATTGTCCCACTGCCGTAACATGCGTCGGTTCTTTTCCCAACAAATACAAAACCACGGAAATATCATGGGGAGCGAGAGACCAGAGCGCGTTTTCTTCCAAGCGAACCACGCCGAGATTGAGGCGATGGGAATAGATGTAATGGATATCGCCCAATTCGCCTGTTTGGATCAACGATTTCAATAAATTGACGGCAGGGTGGTATTCCAACAAATGACCTACCATTACCACTCGTTGTTTTTTCTCGGCGAGCGCAACCAATTCCTTTGCGTCACCAACTGTGAGCGACAACGGTTTTTCAACAAAAACATGTTTTCCGGCGTTGAGAGCCTGCACTGCGAGATTGAAATGGGAGGGGGAAGGAGTGACCAAAGCAACGGCATGGATATTCGATTCGGCAAGAATCTCCGAATACTGAGTCGTTGTCGCAGCGTAGGGATACAGAACCGCCTGTCGGGCAATCACTTCTTCGTTTTCGTCACAAAGGACGCATAATTTTGCGCGTCGGGTTTGCGAAAAACTTCTGACAACATTTTTCCCCCACCCGCCTAAGCCGACGACGCTTATAGGAAGAAGTTCCATTGTTTGATTCACCTTTCCCACTTTAAGCTCCATGCTTCAACCCGAATAAAGTAAATCATCATACAGTTTACAGACAGTGTCAACGTGAGAGTGAATGGAATAGGTTTGCCTCGCGCTTTGGTTTGCGTTCTTTACAATCGTCGAGGTAAGAATGGGATCATGCAACAGCCGAAGTGCGGCTTCAACAAACTCACTGATTTGATCGGGAGCGACTAACCAACCGGTCTCACCGTGTCGAATAATTTCACAATGACCGCCCGAGGCGGCCGCGATGACCGGCACTCCAACGAGCATGGATTCCACCAACGTCCGTCCATGCGCTTCCTGTACGGCAGGAGCTATGAGCAGGTCACAAGCGGCCAACCACGTTTCGATCGGTGTTCGAAATCCCAGACGAAACAGGAACGGGGCAATTGCGAGACGATTTGCCATCGCATCGATTTCGTTCCCGCTGATTTCACGCTCCTCGCCAAACAGGACAAATTTCATCGGATGATCAGTTTGCCGGATGAGCGCCGCGGCGATCTCGAGAAAAAGCAGGATCCGTTTTTGCTGTGTGTAATTTCCGACAAATGCTATAATTTTAGCATTGGCGTCGGCGTGAATCTCCTGACGGAGAGACGCGGAGATTGATGGTCGCATGATTTGTGAAATGGAAGAAGTATCGAAGGGATTGGTGATGGTAATGGCGGGATTTCGAAGAGGGAATGGGCACTGTTTACTAATAAAATCCGATATTACGACCGTTCGATCCGCACAGCGGCTTACCCAGCGAACCAATCGGGAAGAACTCCAAATCGAGCGTTGATGCCAAATGAAACGACATCGTACAAGTTTCGCCGGGAGCGCCCAGGTCAGATGCATGCGCATATCCTGCGTATGCACAATTTGAATTTTATTCTGTCTGAGAAAACGAGCGATCGGAATAATCGCTTGCATAAGCGCGTAGGTGTGATGGAGGAAACCGATCTCGCGTCCTACACAATTTTTTATCGTCAACAGCTCATAGGAAATTCCTTGTTTTCCCAAAAAAGCAGAAAGCGCGCCTTGCCGGTGCAAGACAATGACCGGATGGAATCGTTGCCGATCGATATGGTTGATGAGCAGGAGGGTTGATAGATGGCTGCCGCCTATCGTTTCACCGATAAAGGGAAAACATATTTTGGGAGGAGAGGTCATTTCACGGTCATGAACAGGAGTAAATTATTCCCCGTATTCCGCCAGTTCCGTGATATCATAAAATTTGTAATAAATCTGCGCATCGGAGGTATAACTTTTATCCGGAAGGAGTTCAAACTGGTCGTCGAAAAATTGGTTGAAAACGATCCGAAAAGAGTTGACGGGAGTGATACCGGGATACAGTCGGTCATATTGTTGATTCGGAAAATAGTATGCCATAAAATTTCCAAATCGTTCGACCATGTTTTCCTTCTTCAGCAGAGGGATTTCATCCGGTCCATCAGGCTTGAACTGACCCGGCAGGCAACCCGATCCATGATCGCTGTGTAAAAGAATGATGACATTCCTGTTGGTATTGGCCAGAATAGATTCACACATTTTTTTAATTTTTGTGTTCACAAAGATTATTTGATCAAAATAGGCCTGTTTGTTTTTCCATACGTCGCCGAACATATCCATTTGCACGTTGGAAATGTCTTCGCCATTGGGCCCGAAGATGAAAGGGGGATGGGGGGAAACAAAATGGGCGAACACATATTTCGGAGTATCCGATTTTTTT
The DNA here is from genome assembly GCA_003598175.1 of Candidatus Omnitrophota bacterium. Taxonomy (GTDB): domain Bacteria; phylum Hinthialibacterota; class Hinthialibacteria; order Hinthialibacterales; family Hinthialibacteraceae; genus SURF-12. The sequence goes on along the minus strand of QZKN01000085.1, from coordinate 111,837 downwards.
AACACTGCGATTTCATCGAACATGCCCAAAATTCTCGCTCGTTGATCGTTGGTGATGGGATTGTAATAGAGTTCGAACATGCGGAAAAACGTGGTCTTAAAAAGGACCATTGCCAATTCATCCGTGACTCCCGCCTGGATGAATACATCGGCGTTCGGATTATAATTCGTTGGTTCATAGTATCCCGAACCAACATGATAATACCGGTATCCCCTGTTCTTCAGATAGCTTGCCACTTTGCTGTAGCGAATCAGATGATGCAACAGGGAGGCATCGGCCGTATGGTATCCCACGCGTTCTTCCGCGTAGTTGACGTAATCCATGCTCAGGGTCGAGGACAAGGACAATGGGGTTTGCCCGTAATTGGAGCGGCTGTTACGCGCCACATAAAAACCTGTAGATTCGAGATACGACAAGAACTCTTCGTTGTCGTATCCCAGCATGTTTTTTAACACATTGCCATTGGCGTATCCATCGAATATCAAATAATAAATATCCGGAGGATCCGCCGGGGATGTCGTGATGAACGACGATGTTTCCGGATGATCTGCTTGGTCGAAGGCATCCCGGATATCGGCGCGGCGTACATTAAAAACGGCTATTTGAAAACAACAAATGAGAATTGATAACAAGGTCAATGTGTTCAGGAAGGAAGTAACCGTGGTCAGCGCTTTTCGTGTTTTATATAGATAGAAGCCAAGCCCGGTTACCAGGATGGCATAGAAATAAAAGACATAGCGCCTTCGACCGATTTTGATTGTTCCCCAATAATAATTGTCAATCCAATCGTACAGATGACCAAACGAAAAAAACAAAAAAATCAAAACCGAGGCCAGAATCGCCGCTTTGATGATGTCCCGAAACAGCACATAGCTACCCGCAACCGCGATGACAGCTAATCCCAGGGAAGCGAACAAATACGGAAGAATCCTAACAAAATCAATTTCAGTTACGTTATGAGCATAAACATAAAGGATAAAATAAACAGACAACAGAAACGGATGAATGGGAAAGTAAACTCGTTTCATTTAGGGCAGCCTTTCCATGCAATACAATGTGCGGGTGGTTTGGGCAATCGGGACTTTTTCGAGGATTGTAAACCAATTGGAAAATTCCTGCTCGAATATTTTTTGGTTATAGTCGGTGAAAATATCTTCGCGATTCTGCAAAAGACGCTGCACCTGCGAATCTTCTTTGGGTACAAATTCAATCACGAGCCGATGCGTCGTTCGGGAGAAAAACGCAGCCACATGCGACAATGGAAGATTATTCGAAATCGCGAGGTGATGGATCAAAGCCAGAGCCAGCGCCAAATCGGCAGGTCCGCGTTCACCCAGCGATTTGCGTTCTTGATTATCCCATCCAATTGCGGGACTGGGATTGGTCACGTTGATGAACAAGGGCAAAATATTGGTCACGTGTTCTGCTTTGCACATGCGGTAATTGTTCTCAATCGCCGCCGGATCATTATCAATGGATAGGACCAACGAGGCATGGGAGGCGGCGATCCGGCTGAAAAGGCCGTCATTCGCTCCCATATCCCACACTATCCGGGGAGAATAGCGTTTGATCCACGACTCTATGATTTCTTTCTTTTGCTCAAACGAATGAGAGGAATAGTTGGTTTGCGAATAGTAATCGGAAAACGCCGTTGACGAGGGAATCCAAGTCAGTTTGCGAACTGCCGCTTGCAGGTTATCCACAATTGCGCGCATCGATTGTTGGGAAGACTCACGCCGTGCATGTGCCAATTTCCTGGTTTCGTACTGTTTCTGGAATCGCGCGTGGAGATGGATATGTGTGAATAATGAAAACCGAAACCGGGTGGAAAACGGAAGCAGTTTGTGACATAAATCCAGTGGTATGCCATCGATATGATTGACCAACAACGTGTTGAGCTGCGGATCGACATAGCTCATTAACGCCAGCGGCGCGAGAAAATGCTGGCAAAATTGCCGGTAGGCAATCCAGGGTTTGCGTTCATCGAGGATTTCGAAAGAAAGCGTGTCGATGAAAACCGGTTTGCCTTTATGGAATTGTATGTTGTAGGCGCTGCCATCTTTTAAGGACATGCCATAATCCATGGCTATCCGTTGGATTTGCAGGGTCAGCTCCGCCGCGTCTTTCAGCTGGGAAAAGGACCACTCATATGGGTATGAGATAAAATTAATTTTTTCGGGTTGAATAATTTTATATGCATCGGGAAAATCGATCTGAACCTTATCCGTTTCCCGATGGGGCAGCAGAAGATTTTCCTTCACCAACTCGTCATAAAGACCGCCATGAATCAAATGATCGTAATTCTCCCGGTATCGATTATTGATCTGCCGATACAGGATACCCTCGTGAGTGAACAAAAAACCACACGGATCACGAAACGAGCTGCGTTCTCTTGCAAGCGTCATATCGATTTCTTTTTAAATACCCTGGAAACAAAATCCTTCACATTCAGCCAATAGGTCTTCAGCGTATAGACAATGCCAAGAATCAATCCCAGCAGGACCTGTAAGATAATGCTGCCGGTTCCCGGATCGATATACGCGTAAGCGTGATTTGCATTGCAGAAAAAATACACAATCGGCAGGGTGATGATTAAGACCGTTTTTCTCATTTTTCATTCACTCCAAATACGGTGATCACTCATTTTTCCATAGCGCAATGCTCGGAATTCCGCATCCAAGCCAAGCGAGTTTAAAACCGGTTCGATCAAAAGGGAAGTACTATGTCGCTTGGTTCGGTTTCCAAAAACATAAGGAAAAAATCCGTACCCTCGCGATATTCCTTTCGGTTCACTCCAATAGGTACGCAAATGATAACGATATGACTCCAGATAATCAAACGGCTGTGATAACAACCATGAAGATTTCAGCCATTGCTTGATGCGACGGCGGTAATGTGCGTCCAATCGGTTCGATGTAGATTCGCGGTACCATTTTTCGACAGGATTCACATCCGGAAAGATACCAAATGCATCGTAGTTTGCTAGATAGGTACGATAAAGATATTTGTCAAATTTCCATTCCAGTGGTATTTCCTTCCAAAAGTTCATAATGTCCCGGTCCCACAACGGGATACGCCAATCGAAGGAAAAAAATTCATACACGCGGACCGCGTTGATGATATATTTGGATTGCCGTTCCTGCCATTCCCAGAATTCATACATGCGCGCGATATCTTCTGGTGTTGTGTTGGGAAACTCCCGCACAATTTCATGAATCCGCTGTTCGATGGCGGCTTTTACCCGTTTATTGTGCAGCAGATGTTTCCACAACATATAATGTTTCTTGATGAGCGCCCCTAACAAATCCCGGGGATCGTCATGCCAGACCGGATCGAACACATATTTCAGGTGACTCCCGCAAATAAAATCGCCGGTATGACCGGGAACGAAAACGGCGTCCTCACTAATCCGGTCAGAGGACCGCAACGCCTGCGTGGCCGGCCAATCGTCGATATGCGGCAAGGAAATCCCATTGCACCCGAGTTTGAAGTACTCGTGAAACGCAGGCAAAGAAAACGTATCTTTCCATTTGGCTCCCGTATAGGGAATCCGAATCCATGGATATCCCAAGGTTTGAGCGATTTTTTCACTCCGCGCCGATTCGATATTATCGGGCAGGCCATAGGAAAAGCAAAGCACATTTTCATATCCCATTTGCTTACACATAGACGCCACCAGCCGTGAATCCAATCCGCCGCTGAGTGGAATCACCACTTGGCGCCCGTTAAGAATTTTCGTTAAACGACAGAATACAGAAATAAGAATATTATTAAATTCCTCGCAAAGTTGCGCCTCGGATTCCTGCGAATCATAGGCACAATCGTAACGAAAATATCGTTTCGTATCCGGCCGATTCCATTCACGACAATACATGCCGTACTCGCCGGCTTTCAATGCGGTCATGTTTTCGTATAGCGTATGCGAGCCGGTTACATAGCCGGCAGCACAGAATTCGATCAGCGAATCCGGATCGATTGCATCGTTCGTTTGCCGGATTGCAAAAAGGCAATCGGAGATGGAAATACTATTTTTATTGGAACGATATATAAGAGGAATGCTGCGGACGGCATCGACTCCAAAAACCACACATTCCGCATTCCCGATCACCACGGCAAAATTACCGTTCAATTCCGAAAAGACCGTCTCCCAGGGCAAGGCGGCTTGCATTTGATCTACTATATGGTCAGAAAGTTGTTTGCCGCTTAAATAGTCGTCGCCGCGATATGCCCACCCGCAGAGATGCAGAGTCAGGGAGGGAGTCTCCCACATTTGCCAGTTTCGCCGGCGGCTTGGAATAAAAGACCAGTTATTCTTCATACGTCCCGAATCTATTCGATTGCTCGGCCCCTTTGTTTGACATTGGATGCAGTTTTGCCGCGACATCGTGTCAGCTCATTTTTACGAAAAAGAAACGTTGGCATCACCTCGATACCGAAAAGGATCGTCGATAAACATTCGCATCCAGACTTCGAACATGATCAGAATCGATAAATAATTTCCATAATCCCGCCGATTTTGCCGATGCGCATCGATCGCGGCGACAATATTTTTGTGATTGTAAAATCCACGGTCCCGAGCGGTCTGATCGGTCAGAAGGGACAAGCGTTCGGACAATGGGCCGGATCGCAGCCAGCGTCCGAGCGGAAGTACAAGTCCGATTTTCTTACGATGCAAGAGCGAGGCATCCAGGTAATGTTCCGCGACTGTTTTCAGCAGCGATTTAGTCCGATTGCCTCTGAATTTCACGGAGTCAGGAACCGGATTGATCATTTCAAACAACAGATGATTGCAGAAGGGCACTCGCGCTTCCACGGAAGCCGCCATCGACATTTTATCCTGGCGATCAAGGAGAGAGCAAAGATAGCACGTCTGATCATGCGCGAACAGTTGATCGCGATACGAGACCATAGAACGAATCGTATTCTCACGGAAGTGAAGATTTTCGGGAATCCCCTCAAAGAAACTCACCATATCCGGTTTCGAAACATACAAACTGGAATCGAGGGTGCTGCGGTTCATGCGATTTTTCAAACCATTGAAATACGGCAGAGAGGGGAACATTGCCGCGCAAAAACCAAGGCGTTTTAGCTGTTGGGCCAATTTCGTTTTTTTGTCGATTATATAACGTGAATATCCACCAAATAGTTCATCCGCGCCCTCGCCGGTCAGAATCACTTTGGAATTGTGCACGGATTCATGACAGAGAACCATTAAAAACACGCATCCCAAATGAACGATCGGAATATCCATGTGCCAGGTCGCCTTTTCCAGGGCGGCATCGAATTCGACGTCACTTAAACGATAATCGTGGTGACGCGTGGCATAGCGGGCAACCACCATCTGCTGGTATTGAGACTCGTCAAATTCCCGATCCTGCAACGTGATTGAAAACGTATCCAACTGTTGTTCCCAATCGGTTGCCAACACCGCGGTTATGAAACTGGAATCGACGCCGCCGCTCAATTGGATGTTATACCCAACATCGCTCGCCGTATGCAAGCGGATGCTCTCTTTCAACAGTTCCTCCAAACGGGGCAGCAATTCCTGTTCGGACATCAAGGATTTCGTTTTGAGGGAATCCGTCACATTGTAATAGCGATACATCTGCGGTGCGGCGCCCTGTTCGAAGCGCCAATAGGTTCCCTGCAACAGTTTATAAATATTTTTAAAGGGAGTCCCGGTTCCGGAAACATAACGGAACAGCAATTGTTCATAGAGAGACGCTTCGTTCAGGGAAAAGGCTACGGCGTGCCGGAATGCTTTGATTTCGCTGGCCAGAAAAATAAAATCGCGATTTTCCGTCCAATACAACGGTTTGATTCCCAATTGATCCCGCGCAATAAAAATCCTGCGCGTCGGAATGTGAAGGATAATGCATGCAAACATACCAACAAACTTGCTTACACATTCTTCCCCCCAGCGAATATAGGATTGAAGAACCACTTCCGTGTCCGAGGTGGAAGAAAACAAAATTCCTTCACTTTGCAAATGGGAGCGCAAAGATTGATAATTATAGACTTCTCCGTTATATACAATGACATATTCTCCCGTCGGATCGATCATGGGTTGATGTCCATGTTCGGACAGGTCCAGAATAGATAATCGGCGAAAGGCCAAACCACACCAATCTTGAGTCCACATTCCAAAATCATCCGGCCCCCGATGGATGATATCCTGGCTCATTCGTTGGAGTTGTTCTACCGAAACCGGTTTTTCGCCTTTGGAAATTATTGCTATAAAACCACACATCGCTTCATTTTCCTATGCCACTTCCACTGAGAATACGCCGGAATGATAGAGTACTCCGTCAATCGACGCCGTGCGCCGCAGGTTGAGCTCGTTGCAAATCAAGCGCGATAATGCTCCGAAGACGATTCACCGCGATACGGATTACTGTAATATACATTTTTATGATCCGCGGAAAAGTATAAATTGCACAGTGCGTAATATTCTTCCGTTGGCACGACAAAAAACGTTTCGACATAAAAAGGTTCCCGCGACGAAATATAGCGACAATTGAATGCATTCAGTCCTACAATGTAATGCGCCCAATCTCGTTCCCCCTGTACGTTTTTGTACAGCTGCATACTCATTTTCTTTTCATCGATTACGGAAGTAATATTAACCACCACATTCGGGATGACCGTCGTGTAAATTTGATAGGCCCAAATTTCCCTGGGTTTCCATCTGCAATCCGATATCACCTGCATGAGCAACTCACTGGCGCGGCGATGATCGTCATGGTCATCCAAAAGGAACGTGACGAAGACGCATTCGGGGCGGTAGGTTTCGATCCATTGCGCCAATTGAGTGACGCCTTCGTCGTCGCGAAGCGGAATCCCTCCCGATTCCCAGCCAAGAAACGTGAAATCGAATCCGTTGGTCTGACAGACCAACCGACTCTCTTCACGGATGGTTTCCTTACGATGAGAACGATGACTCCCGTCGGTCAAGTAGACGATGTGAACTTGCGATCCCGCTTGAACGGAACGAATCAACGCGCCTCCGCATCCGAAAATCTCATCATCCGGATGGGGCGCAATCACCAGAATGCGATCGGCATGGGGATGGTCCATTTCAATGGGTTGAAGATTGCGAGAAAAACGCTTGGTTTCCAAAACTTGCGCACAATATTTCAGATCGAAGAGTGGGATCCAATCTTTTAACACGAATTTGTAATTGGCTTTCCGCGGATTGTTGATCAATAAAGATTTCAGGATTTGTTTCAGGCGCATCCGGATCGTTTTCCTCACTGTCGCTCATAGTAACGGGATAGTGGAATGATTTTTGTCGCACATGGCCATCCCGATCACATCGTAAACCTCTCCCCCAATAAAATGGATCCGTTTTCGAATCGAGTATCGAATCCAATGCCAAGAACCAACATGGATAAAACAATAAGAAAACGCATCGTGAAAACCAGCGGAAAGAATCCCTTTTCGCGATGCCAGGTTGTCCCTTTTGCATTGGATGTAGACTACCCGAGCCCCTCGGCGCGCACAAATTTTTATTGCCTCACAAAGCCCATTCTTATAGAAGCCTTGTTTTTGAAACGCGGGAGCGGTTCTGCAATCGAAAAGGTACGCTTCTCCCGGTTTAATAATCATCTGTAATTTTTGGCTGAACGGTACGAAAGTGGCAGACGATTCGGGACACGCCAGCCAAAGATACGAAGCCACCTCGCCGGTTTCATTAACAAATCCAAAACAGCGATGACCTTCTTCTTGCCATTTCTGATAGCGTTCCCTTCGACCTTTTACTTGAAAAATGGGTTGCATAATGAAATGAGCGGAATCGAGTTCTTCGAACGATTGATGGGAATTTTCTGGAAACTCAGGATCCGGACCATAAAAATCTTCTGTCATAAAAAAATAACCGCGATCCAAATAAAACAACTTTTTCAAGCGATCAAACATCAGATGATTCTCCGCGTTTTGATCAGTCTTGGCGAGATGTGTTGGCACAACCACAGCGGAGAATACCGAAGTACATTCTCGAGCACTTTTGCCGGACGCAACCATTTACGGAAGATGAGATCACCATCTCCATTGCATAGATTGGATTTCACAGGAATGACCGATTTTTCCCGGGTTCCCTCCTCTGTTGCCAACGGATGATCGTAATAATAAATGTCTTTCGGGATCCCACCAAAATTCACTTTGGATTGATATACGGGGCTTCCTTCGGTCGACTCGCCCATATCCAGGAATAGTATATTGCGCGCCAAACATTGTTTGACCGCCGCCCAATTCAAAAATTGAGTGGGCGCATGGTCTCTATATTCGGAGAGAGTCGCTTGATAGGGATAACTGGCGATGTTCCTTCCGTACAAAATCACCATCCCGGCAATGACTTGACCGTCCTTTTTGACGCACAGGAGATCCACTTGATTTTTCAGATGTTCTGCGATTTGAACAAAAAAATTCTGGGCATGAAACCATACGCCTATTTGTTTCATTCGTGTCGTGTAAATCGAATAAAAAGCGTCCAGGTTGGCAAATCCCTGTTCCATTCTCAGATTTAATCGTTCTCCCTTTCGGATCATATTTCGGGTTTTGTCTCGCAGAGATTTCCAGGTCGCCTCTTCCGTTTCCGCGAGGGGAAGCACGACGGTTTTCTTGACAGTCATATCTACTTCCGGTGAAGATTCCACGCCAATCGGGATGGTGATGGAGCGGATTATGCGTTCACGACAAAATACGGAAAGATGGGAAAGAAGGGCGTGTTTGACTGTGGGCTGATTGTATAGAAATCCATAACGAAGACCATACAAATCGATATTCCCTTTGATCGTTTTTGTCACGTAAGCCGGGAGGATGCCGCACAGGTTCCCCTCGTCATCTTCGGCCATAAAAAAATGAGTTTGCACACGATAACTGTCTTCGAGGATGTTTTTCCAGGCAAAGCAGCCATAGGGGGGAACATGGGGAAATTGGTGAAGGAAGGAATCCCAGGGTTGGGAATCATCTTCTGTCGCTTCACGTATTTTTATAGTCATCATCAAAACAGATTGTTACTTTGGTCGATCCTGCTGAGGATATTGCTATACTGTATTTTTTCACCTTGAATTTAAAACTTTTTACAGGTGTTTTCCTTTTTTTATTCTTTTCTCGTATCAAATCCGAAATTCATATCGATCCATAGTTTGTCTGCAGGGAATACATTTCCTGAAATTTGCCACTTTGACCTAGGAGGTCCATCGGACTTCCATCTTCGTCAATTCTTCCCTTGTCAAGCACAATGATGCGATCAGCCTCGAGAACTGTGGAGAGGCGGTGCGCAACTACGATTATTGTCATATGTCCTCGCAGCGCTTCGATCGCCTTTTGAATTTTTTTTTCCGAAAACGTATCCAGCGAACTGGTGGCTTCATCCAGTAATAGAATTTGTGGTTTGTGGGCGATGGCGCGGGCCAGCGCCAACCTCTGCCGTTGACCACCGGATAGTTTGGTTCCACGGTCTCCCACGTAGGTCTCATACCCATGTGGCAGATCCTGAATGAATTCCTCCGCATCCGCCACTTGTGCTGCCCAATATACATCTTCTTCCTGTACTTCCTGGCGATACAATGCAATATTATTAAAAATAGAATCATTAAACAAAATACTTTCTTGGGGAACATACCCGATTAAATCCCGCCAATGAAAAAGATTGATTTGAGGGAGGCTTATTCCATTGACTAGGAACTCGCCGGAAGTGGGCTGCAGCAAATCCAATATGATATCTACGAATGTGGTTTTTCCTGCCCCGGATGAACCGACAATCCCAACAAAGTCTCCACGTTCAATCGATAAATTTATACGGTTTAACGCCGGTTGCTTCGCATTCGGATACACAACGGTCAACTCTTGCATCTCCATGCGTTCAAACGTCTCGACCAAACCTGGGGATTGTGATTCCCGATTCTTTTCCAATATTGCAGGCAGATTGGCGATAAGAGAAACACTGGGAATAAACTCGAAAATGGATATCCAAAACTGTTGCAGACTGGTTATCTTTTGGAAACAACGGTACAAAATGACTACGATGACCGCTGCTTCTGAAAATACGGCGAGTTGGTAATAATAGAGGATAAAGAAAATCAAACCAACCGATAGAATGACGAGGGGATCGAGTATGGAGCCGGGAAGATGTTTTAAAATTCCATAACGGATCATGTAGCGGCGATAGCGGCGGGATTGCCGGGATACAAATTTCCGCCCCACATCTTCCATACGGCATCCTTTGACAACTTTAAAGGCATTCAGCAGTTCGGTCAAATGATGCATCAACCCTTCGCGGGCGTCTTTTAAAATATCCGCGTATTGTTTGCTTTTTTTCATGATCGGCAAAATAGACACGCCGATCAACAAAAAAATGATCAGAGCCACGCTCATGGCTGTCGGAGAAATATAAGCGGCCGTGGCGATATAAAAAAAGATCAGGACCACCGTGTCAATCAATAAAATGGAACTCGTAAAGAAATGGCTGGCGCGTGTAGTCTCCCCAAAAATCGTATTGATGACATGGCCAGTTTTTTGATTGATGAAAAACATCCATTTGGAATGGAGAAATCCAGAAAACAAGTTTTCTCTTTTGTCATTTTCAAAAGAACTTTGAATCAGAGCCGAGAAAAAGTAAAAAACGAGCGTCATCATACCTTTGGCGAAAGCCGCTAGTATTAGGAGGATAAAAACCAATGTGATCCTGGATTGCACTCCGGAATAGGTATGAAAAAAAACAACCATTTGATTCAACGCAGCGGGAGTCGAAGTGCTTTCCTGCAATTCGTCCAATAGGGGCAATAACAAAACGGAAAGTAACGTTTCAAACACCGTTTTGAACACCATCGCAAGAATCAGTATCCCCACCCATTTGCGATAGGGTCGATACTCACGCAACAACAGTTTGACTGCCGACAAGAATTGTTGGAATTGTTTTTTCGTAAAACGCATAATGGAATTTGGAGAGAATCGGATATGCGAATCGCTCGTCAGAGCGCCCGCGACTCTTTGCTGCGTCGATTTTGGATTGTCCGACGGGAAAGTGTATTCATCAACGCTTTTTATCGTATACTACGGACCAATTCGAATGCTTCCGCCGCCTGGCATCCTACCATGCTTCCCCACTTTTTCGCAATCGCGGTCAGCGTTTCCACCGAACGCGGATGAGGAAAGGGACGCGCTTCGCTGTCGTACAGTAGCATCCCCTGGATTTTTTTCACCAGAGTATCCAGTATATCGACGAACACATTCGGTCGAAAGGCAGGCGAAAATTGCTGAAAGGCCCACTCCGTGGAGGAAGGGATTTCGAAGGTCAGGATTTCCTTAACCGACTCTCCCCTTATGGGACGTGTGGCTGTCAGCACAGCGCGATGGAGAACGACATGATCGATATTCAGATCGCCGCCATGATGGGTATAAATCACGTCCGGACGCAGTCGTTCCTTCAATTCTTCCACGATTTTGATGATGTCTAATAAGGGAACCGAATCGAACCGGTTGTCGGGCAGCGCATATTGGAACAGTTCCGTCGCGCCAAGTAAATCAGCAACCTTATGGCAATCAGCGCGGAGCGTGGTTAGAAGGGATGAATCCGCCTGTTCCCGTTGTGGATATCGGGACGTAATCCCCTCGCCCAATATAGCGATATATACGGTGTGCCCTTCCCGATATGAACGTGCGAGGGTTCCGCCGCACCCTAATACTTCATCATCCGGATGCGCCGCGATTGCCAGGATTGTTTTCTTTGCTTTATTTCGTGGATTCATAACAGTTGGATTCACCGAATCGGTTAGCAATTTCGAGGGTAGATAAAATTGTGCCGGAAGGAATCATCCTTCATTCCGACTGCTTTCGGAATTTTATCTTTCAGTTCTTCCCAGTCAATCAGGATGCGGTTCTGCTCATCAAATCGTCCCGGGACGATCTGGCAGCGTTTTTCCAAACAGCGATACGCTTCCGGCATCCATTCGAACATGCCGACATCGATAAAGACCAATGGGATATCTGTTTGCAACGCATGGACCATTGCTGTGGATTGCGGATTGATGAACAGGATCACATCGGCGCGATCCATGACCTTTTCAAAGGGGTCCTGCAAGCGAATCACGTGAAACGGCGCATACAATTCTTCGGGGGGGAATTCGAAGCTTTCCGGATGCGGCTTATGGTAAATGGTATACCCCCACTGATGCAGTCGACCGAACAAACGACTCTCCCAATCGATTTGTATATAATCCGGTACTTGAACGGCTAAATGGAACCACTCTCCCGTATAAAACGAAGAGATATACATCACGCTTCTGGGCGGCGCATGCAACCGGCGGGATAATTCGGCGACTTTGACTTCCTGTCCGGGCGAGATGGGGAGAGAGCAAATTTCCGGTGGATGATTTGAAATCAGCCAATCCTGCCGGAGATTTTGCTGTAACATATCGCTATGAGCAGGAGTAAAAGTAACGAACTGATGACAATCCATGAAATCAATTAACATTTTGTAAGGATATTTCAAATGCCCCGCTCCAATACCGTGATCATGGCCGGTGACGTGCCCTCCATCGGCATGGACGACATGGCGAAAAATCTTCGCCCATATGGTTCCTCCCGTTCCGGTCCACAATCGCTTTGGCAATTTGTCCGGTTGTTCTGATAACAAATGACAGCGCCATCGAATCGACGCGGTGGATTGCTTGATCCATTCCCGCACGTAATGTTTGATTTTGTCCGTAAATGTGATATTGAATTTTTGAAACGCGGATTCGGTTTCCTGCACGATCTCATCGATCATGGTCTCATGAAGCGGTTTCCAATGGATCGATGCTTCGGCGATTTCACGATCCACCGGAGGAAACCAATCAGTATAGGACGAATAGACAATCCGTTCCGAGACCGAACGAGCATGTTTTACGACGAAGGAGGTACATTCCGTGGATATAATACACTCGGGATTGAGCCAACGCGGCATAGAAAAATTGTTAAAGGCTAGAAAGATTTTGCTTCGCCACAAAAGACGCAGCAAAGGCGCGTACCATTTTTGATTTCGATAGGGGCCGTTGATCAATTGATTGGAAAGGTCGTTGACATCCGGCATCGCGTCATGGGCGTAATGCTGCATCCATTGGCTGTTTTCGGATATTACAGGAACAATATCTTTGGCAGTTAATCGACTCCATAAAGCCCAGCTTTGAAACAAAACCATCACTCGGTTTAAACACGTTAAGATAAATAGGCCGAATATACGGGAATCTTCCGGATGGGTATGGGCATGGTCTTGATAGATTTTAATATATGCATTGAGAAGCGTATCCCGAACCAACGTGATTTCTTTCCGCTCGATCGGCCAGTGAAAATCGACAATTCCTTCCGCGTCGATTTTCATTTTCTTAATGTCTAAAATAAAATTCATGGCTTATTATTCGCGGGTGACGTTGGATAGAAATATGAAGAGATCCAAGGATATTTGTTTCTTCATGGTTTACTGAAATATCATCTGTAGCACCGGGATCATTCTTTTCCCATATTGGAATTCAACGACAGGAATAGGCATATTTAGCAGATAACGAAATAATATATTGAGAAGATTCACATTGCCGGCCCGGCAGGAAGCAATCGATCCACTCATCCGCGGATTGATTTCATACAATCCCGGCAAGCCGTTTTCGCGCGTACCGCAATCGAAATCGAAAATGGTATTCAGCGATAAGGCCTGAGCAATCTCGGCAATCAGGTTTTGTATCTTCCCATTGTTTTCCGGCAAACACCCCTGATTGAAGGAAGAGAATTCATCCGGCCATTCGCGCTTTCTCGGCAGTACGCATAGAACCTGTCCCTGGCTTGCAATGCAATCGACATCATAGGATGGACCGGGAACATATTCCATCGCCATGCATTCCCCGGCTCGAATCCGTTCACGATACTCCGTGAGCAGGGTATCCAAATCACACCATCTCGACTCCCTTTGTTGATTTGGAGAATGGGGAGCGGTTGCTCGCGAATCGACAAAGAAAATATTCCTTGCGCCTCGACTCATTTTCGGTTTTATGATAAACCGTTTTTCCGGATATCCCATACGAACCGCAAGGGTTGGCAACGCATCCACTGTGGAGACGTCATATACCATCGGAACATCAATTCCTTTGTTTTTTAAAAATGAGAAACACTCAAATTTATCCCGAAGTAGACGGATGGTTTCAAACGAATCCACGGCGCATCGAATCCCGCGTTCTTCAAACTGTTTCTTATTTTTTGACAATTCAAACGCTTCTTCATCGGAGCCCGGAAGAATAATTTGAGTGGATTCTTTTTGGCTGATCAGCAATAATTCTTGAATAAATCGCGTAGGATCCGATTTCGCCAGGGGAACAGAATAAAAACGATCGGCAAAAAAACGATTTGGTGTGGCGGGATTCGCATCCACTCCAATCACCCGAATCGCAAAATCGACATCGGATTTCATCATCCGTATCGTTTCCACCGAAAATAAACCGCCAACACAAGTCAACAGAATATTGAGATTTTTCATAAACATACTCGCATCAGAAATCGTGATTATCTACTTTGGCAGATGATCCGCCAAGGGAAAAATAACGGTTGTCATTCCACCACGGAAAAAAGCCATCAATGCCACTCCGGTTCCAATAGATCATACAATCGAATCGGCTCATTTTTGTTCATATCCCGGCCGGCTCGTTTTCCCAGAACAAATTCGTGGAATTCCGGAGTTAATCCTGTTTGTTGCACCAGGCGCTTGATTCCAACATTAACGGAATTGAACGGTTGGCCTTTGGTAATGTCACAATTTGCGACCAAATATCGCCGTACGTTATCTTTGGCTTGCAACTCCTCATCGGTCGGTCGTTTGTCGGCCCGTCCCAACATTTTTTCGGTGCTGCGCACATTCTCGACCATAACGGCAAATGCATCCGGTTCCATGGAAATGGAATGATCCGCATTGGGCAAGGAGCGATCCAACGTGAAGTGTTGTTCGAGTATACAGGCGCCGGCCGCAACCGCATTGCTGCATGCGAGAGGATGAAGACAATGATTGGAATACCCGATAGGATAGGGAAAAATGGTTTTCAGATATTCGATTGCCCGTAAGTTAAGTTTCTCTTCGGCAACCGGATACGTACTCACGCAATGCAAAAGAGCGAATTCAAAAAAATGTTGACTTTCCAGCGTTGTTACCAGACGAGAGATTTCCCAGAGGTAGCTCATTCCCGTGGAAATGATGAGAGGGATTCCCAGCCGAGTGGCTTCCAGGATCAACGGAAGATTGGTGAACAGCCCCGAACTGATTTTTAGCGCGGGTAGCTGCAAGTGTTGACACAGTCGCAGGGAGGGAAAATCTCCGGGCGTTGTAAAAAAGATCATATTCAATTCCCGGCAATGGGCAATCAATTCGCGATATTGACTTTCGGTAAATCCCTTGCCGGAGAATGCTTGGTAGGATGGACTCTCCGGAACATAACTGGCATCCGGATCCACCGTTTGAAATTTGACGGCGTCTGCGCCGGACTGTTTGGCGGCCTCGATCATCTCATGAGCACGGGTCAGACAGCCGTCATGATTGATTCCGATTTCCGCGATAATCAAACAGGGGTGCCCGTCGCCAATGATACGATGATCGATTGTAATGGTGTGTTTAGGATGGCTCATTGGTTGACGTTATAATTATAGTATCGAAGAACGCCGTCTTCGATGAACTCACTTTTTTCCCACATAAATCCGCTCTTTTCAAAAATGCGTTGCGAAGATTGATTCTCTTCCCGAATGCGTCCCAGAATTGTTTTTACCGACTGATTGAACGATAAAAAATAACGAATTCCTTCCCGCAAAAGCCAGGTTCCCAGAGAGCGCCCGCGGTGAGAGGGAGCAACGGCAATATCGATTTCAGTGGTTTGATCTTCACCGATATCGAATCGAATTTGTCCCGCCGGTACAGCGTCGTGCTCAAGAATGAGAATGACGCTTTGTGCGTTTTTCATTTTTTGTTCGAACCAGCGAACATGGTCAGCCAATGGGATGGGATTCTTGTTTATAGCCATGGCTCGCGTTACCGGATCATTCGCCCATTCCCAAAGAATACAGCAATCCGTTGGCATCGCTGGACGCAGAAATAATCCTTCCTTCATTAACGCAGCGGAAACCCGAGACGCGCCAAATCCATCAACCAATTGACGTCCCTTTTCCGACATGATTTTCCGCACTTCCTCATTCTGCACGAACGATTCGATTGCTTGCGCCAGATCATGAAGTTCCAAATCGGCTGCACGTCCGATTATTTTCGCGGCATGAGATTCTTCCATGTATTGGGCATTCCCGTTTTGATTTTCCGCCGTAAGGAGCAGCAGAGACGGCACTCCCAGAAAGGCCAATTCCCAACACGTACCGCCGGCCGCGGATATAGCCATATCCGCCCAGGCCATCACTTCGGCCATAGTATCGATAGAACATAATAATTCGTAATTCTGTTTTGCATTTACAACATATTCCTGAATGGAATCCCGGCATCTATTGCCTGCCCCTACAACAATTTCGACTTGAAGATCAGAGTGTTTTACTCGCTCCAAAACCTGGATGACTTTCATTGTTACATTCTGCGTATCACTGCCGCCGAACGTAACCAGAATACGCGCGGCCTTTTCGGAAATCGTGCGGCGCCACTCTCTCCATCGTAAGAATTCACGTCGCAGCAAAACGTATTTTGGACCTAATAATAATTGCGTATGAGATTCTTTATGAGGATAGAACTCTTCGGATGCGCAACAATTTTGATTCAACACCATGTCCGCATGATAATGATCCGCATGACCATAATCATCGAGGAACAGGAGACGGAGATTCTGATCCTTGATGACTTTTTGATAGTCGGCATTGAAATGATAACCGTCCACAATGATCCAGCTCGCACCGATTTCCTGAGCGAACTTTGCGCACTCAACCGCATCTTGCGGTGAACCAGGTACAGCCGATAAATCACATAACCGAATCCCATCTTCCTGCAAATGCGGCAATAATCCGGCGGGGAAATTCGACGACAAGAAAACGACCCGGCCTCCCTCATCCAGCCAGGCTTGAGCCAACGCCAGGCAACGCATGACATGACCGGTTCCAATCTGCGTAGACGCATCAGTGCGGACTAATAATATCTTGCGCATCAATTTACTTTTTTATGGAAATACTAGCTCGGAATGAATCCTATTCAATCCGAATTACTATTGTGGTTGAACGTATACTTCTGACAATATTCATTGATCCTCCGGATACTGTCCAGCAGATACGGAGCGTATTCCTTACATTTTTTAAAAATCTGAATCATGGCATCGGGTAGATATTCATGTGCAATTTCGTTTCGTAAAATCCTGATTTGAATAAAACAATCCGCCGTTTGAATCAATCCCTTTTTTTCTGCCAGGTTGATACGATCTCGAATCGAACCTTCCTCCTCCAAATCGATCTGATTGATCAGTCGAAACAACTTTTGAATCACAAGATCGCTTAACCGTGCAAATCGGCTGGTAAACGCATCAATTTGATCCAATTCACGATGTGAATAGTCTTTTTTTTCTTCAATCTTTTGGCAACACTCCCAGGAATAGGCAAAAATTTTCCCTGCCGTCTCCAACCGTTCGAGTTGTTCCTGGAGATAAAGAAGTCGGTTTGGATCAATCATAATCTCACACTGTTTTCCAGCGCTAGGTTCATGAACGGATCCTGCTTGTCCGGAGAAGAAATCACAATATCGATTTTCTGCTCATCCATCCGTTCGAAAAGAAACCGCTTGATTTCTAGTTTGTCCGCGAAAGTCAACCGATCCGAAAGGATCAGCAAATCAATATCGCCTCCTTTTTCCCGATCCGAAACGCGAGAGCCGAACAACCAGATTTGCGCCTGAGGATCCAATCGACAAACGGACTGTTTAATCCATTGTCTTTCGTCTTCGGATAGTCGCATGGCAGGGAATCCTTTTCATGATTCAAATTTCATGATAAAAAAGTGACCTGGCCTCCTTCGTTCATCCATGCTTGAGCCAGCGCCAGACAGCGCATGACATGACCCGATCCGATTGGGGAACTCGCATCCGCACGAATCAATAACTGCATCGGAATATTCGATTCACTTTATTCTATGGTTAGCAAGTGGAAGTATTCATCGACAGTCATCCCTACTGTCTTCATGTTGCTTTTTATGATGGATATACTCACTTCTTTATACCTTGGAATGACTACAGCTCTTTTGGCTCTTGGATGATGGTAGATCAAATGGTCACCTTTTTGGCGTCTAAACGTACAACCATATTTTTCGAAGATTCGAGCCTGTGTTTGCCAATCGGTAGGAATGATCCGCCTCATGCCACATTCTCAAGGCATACAAATGATTTATCGAAACCGATAATCTCTTTTTCTGATTCCATAATTTCGTCTTTCGATGTATAACCCGCTTCGAGTAAAAATTCTTCCAGTGTACCCAGCTCTTTCATCTCCTCAAACTGGATTTCAACAACTTCCAGAAGATTTCGTTTGGCTTGCTCCAAAGAATCACCCTGACCCACCATATCCAATTCGGGACAGCGAGCAAGAACGAGATCGCCTTCTTTCCAAAATTCAATCGTAATTTTTATAGTTTTCATTTCGTCTCAATTACAACCTCACACTATTCTCCAGCGCTATGTTCACGAACGGTACCTGCTGGTCCGGAGAAGAAATCACAATATCGATTTTCTGCTCATCCATCCGTTCGAAAAGAAACCGCTTGATTTCCAGTTTGTCCGCGAAAGTCAACCGATCCAAAAGGATCAGCAAATCAATATCGCCTCCTTTTTCTCGATCCGAAACGCGAGAGCCGAACAACCAGATTTGCGCCTGAGAATCCAAGCGACTAACGGATTGTTTAATCCATTGTCTTTCGTCTTCGGATAATCACATGGCAGGGAATCCTTTTCACGGTTCGGATTTTATGATTCCGAAGCGAATTATATCGACATATCGTCCATTGCAAAAACAATGTTCCTTCAATACCCCTTCTTGCATGAATCCCACCTTCTCCATCGCTTTAACGGAGCCAACGTTCGTGCTGTAGCATCCCGCCGTGACTTTGTGTACATTCAACGTATCAAAGGCATATTGCACGACAAGCCGAATCGCTTCCGTTGCGTACCCCTTACCCCAATACGATTTGTTGCCAATCAGAAAGCCAATTTCAGCGCGCCGATGAATCCAATCAATCGGCCCTAATTTGATATTCCCAATATGTTCATTGGCTAGATTATCTATTATGGCCAAAAAAACATGCTGCTTGCTTTCTTTCATACTTCTCACAAAGGCTTCAAGTTTTTCCAGGGACTGAGGGAAAAAGCGTGATTCGAGATATTGGTTAATTTCTCGATCGTTCATCCATCGGAGATACTGTTCATTGACATCCGTGAAATCCACTTCCCGAAGGAATATTTTTTCGCCTTTTATAAATAGATTTCCCGTTCGTTCTTCCATGGTTATCATTCTGTCCCAAGACCATCCATCTGCGGAAAGCCATCATAGGTTCAATTTCTCTAATTTTAATTAATATCGACGAAACACAGGCTGGACAATTTCTCCCTCCAACCATGCCTCCGGATTTCCCGAACGGATGGCCTGAGCCATAATTTCCATAACCGTCCGATATACACGCAAGGTATAATCGATATCTTCCACTGTATGAGAATACGAGAGATTATGCCCCGAAGTGAATAGAATCCCGCGTTTCAGGCATTCCTGCTGATATAAACTTTTCAGGATCGGCCGTTGTGAATCTTGTTCATGAAACTGGACCGCCACCCGGGGAGCATATCCTTTGCATTCCATATATGCTTCCAATCCGTAATGCCGTGCAAGAACATTGAAACCGTTCCGGATTTTTTGCCCCTGCCACCACAAATGCGGTATTACCTGATTGGTTTGCAGTTCCTGAATGGTCGCCAACGCCGCCGCAAGCGAAGCGGTTTCCCCTCCAAACGTGAACGAAAAAAAGATTTCATCGAACAGTTCCATGATGTCGCGGCGTCCCACAATGGCGGCAATGGGAAAGCCGTTTCCCATGGCTTTTCCATAACAAGCCATGTCGGGTATCACGCCGAAATACTCTTGCGCTCCCCCCAAAGCCATGCGGAAACCGGTTACGATCTCATCAAAAATCAGAACCGCGCCTTCACGATAGGCCAATTCTTTGACTTTTTGCAAAAAGTGATCCCGCGGTTCTTCCACACCGACAGGTTCCATAATCACTGCCGCGATTTGTTGGGGGTACTGTTCAAAAATCCGTTCGAGACTTTCCAGATTATTGTAGGAAAACGGCGAGGTTAATTGACGAACCGCTTCGGGAATCCCTTTATTGCGGGTGGTGGTTCCAATATACCAATCCTGCCAACCATGATAGCCACAACAGGCAATTCTATCTCTGCCGGTATAAGCTCTAGCCGCGCGAATGGCGCCGGAAGTCGCGTCGGAGCCATTTTTCCCGAATCGCACCATCTCCGCGCAGGGAATCAACTCCACCAGTTTCTGTGAAACTTCGATTTCCAGAGGATGAGGTAAAGTAAACGTCGTACCTTCTTTTATTTGCGCGGCGACTGCTTCCACCACGCTCGGATACCCATAACCCAGAATCACAGGCGCCAATCCCATGGCATAGTCGATGTATTCATTCCCGTCTACATCCCACACCCGGCATCCTTTTCCTTTTTGCAGATACACGGGAGCGACTCCCTGTACGAATTGTGTCGGACCTTTACTGAAGGTTTGTGTGCAGGAAGGAATGATTTCTTTCGCCTTTGCCTTGAGCGTGTTACTTTTTTCCAGGGAGCGTTCCCGAACAGGAACCGGCGTTTCCTTTGTGTAGGAAAGCAATCCGCCTTCATTGACGATGATTTTTTTGTTGATTTCCATGAGTTCGGGATTGGATTCCAACAATTCAATGACCGCCTCGGTGGAAAAAAAGAGGGATGCATTCGAAGCTAACCGTTCATACACCGCTGATACGAATTGCAGGTCCTCAGGATAATCCACCGACCAATGATAATCGCGCCGAGGAAAGGAGCCATTGGAGAAAACGTTTTTCGTCTTGAATCTTCCCGAATAGCGAATATAGGGAGTTACATGCTCCCGTTCCCGCTCCGTTTTTGCTTCCCGCCAGGCGGTTTCAAGAGCGGAAAAAGAAAAGACTTCCACATCCAATCCCTCCGGAAATGTATAAATCAGAGTATTGGTCACATAATCAGCCGAACCGGTTTTGTATTCATGCAGAACCCGATCCACCACCTCCGGATCGATCAACGGGCAATCACCGGTAATGCGCACAACCACGGATGATTGGCGCCACTTCGCGGTTTGATAGAAGCGATCCAGCACATCGTTCTCGCTGCCGCGAAAACAAGGGATATCATTATCACGGCAAAAGTCGGCAATCCGCGCATCCGCGGAGCAATCGGAAGTCGCCACCACCACCTTATCTACTTCTTTTGCTCTTTTAAGGCGCGAAACAATATGCCAAAGCATCGGCTTCCCGACAATGGCCATCAACGCCTTTTCCGGCAGCCGGGTGGAACCCAGTCTTGCTTGAACGATCGCAGTCGTATTGTTGTCAGGCATACTTAGACCTCACTGAAGCGGATCACACGATCCTGTATGGCGGATTGCTTGGCCGCCAGAGCGATTTCCAACACTCGTTTTCCTTCCTCCACATCCTGCATTGTTTTTTTCTGCTCTTTCAAACAATGAAAAAAGTGGATTAATTCGTCGAGATACATTTGATTGGTGCGCCAATCGGGCGCCAGGACCTGCTCTTGCCACTGTTGGGATGCGGCAGTGTACCAGGACACTTTCCCAGACGCGGATGTCCAGACGATTGTCCCTTCGTCTCCAATCACACGACAACTTCGATTGGAACTCCGTTGTACGTAATCCAAATGCACTTCCCCGATTTCCTGATTGGCGAAACGCAATAAAATCGCGGCGGTATCTTCCGTGTCAATTTCCAAATGGCTCAAATGATCCGCAAAACAAACAATCGATTTCACTTCCCCCAGGAGCCAGCGGATATAGTCCAGTTCGTGGATCGCGTCCAGAATAATCCCGCCACCCATTTTTTTTTGGGCGCTGTAATTTTTTCGATAATCTTCCTGCGGATGCCAGTCCGGCAGATACTTTCCCACTTCCACTTGCATGGAAATCACACGGCCAATGGTTCGGCTTTCCAACAACGATTGGATCAAAAGCAAGGCGGGATGAAACCGCATATTGCATCCCACCAATGTGAACAAATGGTTTTTGGCAACCAGCTGCAATAATTCGTCGATCCCCGCCAGCGAATCTCCCAACGGTTTTTCTATAAATAGATGACAACCATGATTCGCCGCTTCGATTGCCAATGGAATGTGCAGACTCGAAGGAGCGCAAATCAAGGCGACATTCGGTTGTAGTTCCCAAGTGGAATCCAGAGTATTCGTTGTCGGAAGAGAATAGAGGGTTTCGATTTCCTGCGTTCGTTCTTTATGGATATCATAAACGACAAGAGGCCGGATGCCCAATGACAACAGGTTGGAAATATGGCGCTTCCCAATCGAACCACAGCCCATCACCAGAACGCGCCAGGGCTGGTCGCCGAGTTCTATTTGTCGATTCATGCTTACCATGAGGATTATGTTTAACGCTGATTCTTGCGGATAACCTGTGTGATCTGTTGAATGACAAATTCCACATCGTCATCGCGCATGGCCGGAAACATCGGCAAACTTAGCAACTGTTCATATCGCTGTTCGGCATGTGGACAATTCCCGGCGCCGGTTTGAAATCGCCGCCGATAATAGGGATGCAAATGAACCGGGATATAGTGAACGTTGACGCCAATCCCGGCGGAAACCAATTCCTGGAACAGGATCGTTCTGCTGATGTTCAGTTTCTCAAGTCGTAGTAGAATCGGATAGAGATGATAGGCATGGTAAGCATCCGGACGGATGCGAACCATTTGAACGGCATCGACGTCAACGAAAACGCGATCATAAGAGGCCGCAATCTCACGGCGGCGGGATACCCACTCCTGCAACCGTTTCAACTGACTAATCCCCAGCGCGCACTGAAAATCGGTGATCCGGTAATTGAATCCCAAATCCGTCATTTCGTAATACCAGGTGCCCCGTTCCGATCGCTGTCGGTGGTCTGTCGTAATGCCATGATTTCGAAATCGACGAATCGGTTCGGCAAAATCAGGATTATCCGTCACCACCATACCACCTTCTCCGGTGGTGATATGTTTTACCGGATGGAAACTGAAACAGGTCAAATCCGCAAGGGAACCGATAGGTCGATCTTTATAGCGCGCGCCAAGCGCATGGCAGGAATCCGCGATGAGCAGTAAACCATGCCGATCCGTGATGGCTCGCAAGGCGTCGTAGTCACATGGTTGGCCGGCGTAATCGACGGCGATGACAGCCTTGGTTTTATCGGTGATCTTCTTTTCCACCTCGGCGGGATCAAGCAGCAACGTGTCCGGTTCGATGTCTGCAAAAACAGGTCTTCCCCCCATATACAAAATACAATTCGCGGTGGCCGCAAAGGTCAAGGGAGGAACGATGACCTCATCTCCAGGGCCGATACCGGCGGCGAACATCGCACAGTGCAATGCGGCGGTTCCACTGTTGACAGCCACGCCTTCTTTAACGCCGACAAATTCAGCGATTTGTTGCTCGAATTCGGCTATCTTTGGTCCGGTCGTCAGCCAATCAGAGCGGAGCACTTCGACAACAGCCCTTATATCCTCTTCCGAAACGGAATGACGGCCATAGGGTAACAATTTTTTATTCATATGGGGAGTAATAATTCCAACGAATAAACGAACAAAGAACGGTTTTCACCAATCGATGAAAAGCCAACGTGATTACGTTATGAAATAGGTTTCATCAATTCTTTCAGTTCGGTAATCTTGAGCCAATGGTCATTATTACTACTTGAATAGCAATAATCATCCGGGAGCGTCTTTCCCTCCGTCCAGTTTCCGGTTTTCCACCACGGATGGCTGGGTTGGATAACAAAAAAGTCTTCGAATTCCAACGAATGATGCGCCTCTTCGGAGGAGACAAGCAGTTCATGTATTTTTTCGCCCGGGCGAATTCCGATGATTTCGATTTCACACTCCGGAGCAATGGCGTTGGCAAGGTCCATAATATTCATGCTGGGGATTTTCGGCACGAACACTTCGCCGCCGTGCATCATCTCCGTGCATTTGAGTACGAATTGGACGCCCTGTTCCAACGTAATCCAAAAACGAGTCATCCGTTCGTCGGTAATAGTGATCTTGCCGGTTGCCTTTTGTTTCAGGAAGAGCGGAATCACGCTCCCCCGGCTGCCCACCACATTTCCATAGCGCACACAGCTGAAACGCGTCCCGGTCCTTCCCGCATAGGCATTGCTCTGTACGAAGAGTTTTTCCGCCGTCAATTTCGTCGCGCCGTATAAATTGATCGGATTCACGGCTTTATCGGTGCTCAGCGCAATCACTTTCTTCACGCCGTTGTCGATGGCGGCGTCGATAATGTTTTTCGCGCCCATGATGTTGGTCATGATGGCTTCGATCGGATTGTATTCGCACGCGGGAACCTGCTTCAACGCCGCGGCGTGGACCACGATATCGACCCCGTGCATGGCCCGATAGAGCCGGTTACCATCCCGCACATCGCCGATGAAATAGCGCAAAGCAGGATGATCGAAACCTCCCGTCCGCATTTCATGTTGTTTGAGCTCGTCGCGGCTGAAGATGATTAGTTTTTTCGGTTGATAAGTCCGGAGCGTGATATCGACGAACTTTTTCCCGAACGATCCCGTACCACCAGTGATGAGTATGATTTTACCGTCCATTGATTTTTATAATTACCTTAATTTTGTATTTATTCCATCAGTATTGTTTCTCAAGTGAATGAAAACCACCATATTCCGACCCGGAACATATAGGCAGTTTTGAACGATCCGGTCCATTCATTACCAGATTGTTCTTCCTCCCTCGATAATGAGGTTCGCGCCGGTCATGAAACTGGATGCATCCGACACCAGAAAAACAACCGCCGCACGGTATTCGTCTTTGGCCGCCATACGCCCCATCGGAATCAAGTTCGACAAACGCTTGACAAATGCTTCGTCCTGCCCGGTGTAGACGCCGCCGGGAGACAGGGCATTGACCCGGACGCATTTATCCGCCCAATAGGTCGCCAGATATCGCGTCAGCCCCAACAAGCCGGTCTTGACCACGGAGTAGGTTACGGGTTTCACATTCTGTTCTTCTTCCGGTAAACCGGATTCTGCATAAATTCGTTGATCAGGAGCGATAACCGCCAAATCGGAAGCGATGTTCAGGATGACTCCACGTTTTCGTTTTGCCATGACCGACCCGAAAAGCTGGGAACATAGAAAAGCGCCGGTCAATCCCACATCCAGGTCATCCTGCCAGACGGATATCGGCAGGTTTTCAAACCGCGTCCAGTTTTTCGCATCGTATCCGCCCTCCACTTTGGGATTGTTGGCGGCGTTGTTGATGAGTATTTCCACTGGACCGACTTTTTGTTCGATTTCGGACTGTACCGACTGCAGCATTTCTTTTTTTGTGATGTCCGCATAGAAGCCGGAAGCCGGAACATTGTATTTGGAAGCGATTTCCGCTGCTTTCTCCCGCACGATTTTGTCATTGATGTCCAGCAGGATTGGGATTCCCCCCATTTCGGCAATTGCTTCCGCATGTTGAATCCCCAACAAGCCGGCGCCTCCCGTAATCAGGGCGATTCGGCCATCCAATCGCATCCGCTGTTGAACCACATTTTTTGAGAATTCATTCATAATGACACCGTTGTTCCTGTTTCCAGGCTTGTTAAAGCGGCCAGACAAATTTTCAACGTTTGAATCCCGTCCTGCAGCGGAATAGCGGAATCCGCTTCTCCTCGCAACGCGGCAATAAATTGTCGAATTTCTTTGAAAAACATATCATTTCGCTGAAAATCCCGGAAATTCTTCTCCTCCGGTGTTCGTTCATTTTGGAGTTTCCGGATAACCTGATTGGTATAATAATTCCAATATAACGAGCCTTTTTCACCGAGGATGAGACATTCCCGCCTGGGGGGACGCTGCAAAAAATCCAAATGGATGGAAACGGGAAAGGAATGGCCGTCCTGGTCAAATTGCAAAAGAATTTTGGCCATATCCTCCACATCCATTTCCAACCGGCTGATATGCCCGCCAACAGCCGACGCCAGTCTGGGGAATCCAAACAACCAATGGGCCATATCGATTTCATGACTCAAACACAAGATGACTCCCCCACCCTGATCCTTCCGCGCGGCATGACTTTCGCGATAATCTTCGTAGGGATGCATCCCCGGCAGCCATTCTCCGAAATGGAAATCCGCATAATAAACATCCCCGATTTCACCCGCCTGCAGACACGCACGGATGTATTCAAGCGCAGGATGAAATCGCAATTGATACCCCACAAAGGTCACTAATTTCTTTTCCTCCACCAACCGACTCAATCGTTCCACATTCTGTAATGAATGGCTTAACGGTTTTTCAATAAATAGAGAATGTCCCTTTTCCGCGGCGCTAATCGCAGTGTCGACATGCATGGAGATCGGATTGGTGACGAATACGGCGGTCAGATCCAGATGTAACGCCTCGTCCAGGGAAGCGCAAGGAGTGATTCCATAATACGGCAATGGATCCACCCCTTCCTCGGCCATCATGTTGTCATGAATGACGATATTCCGATTTCGGGTGCGAACAGTATAAAGTTCTACCTTCTCATTCTGAAGTTGACGCAGGATTCGACAATGTCGCTGACCAATCGATCCTAATCCCAGAATTAAAAATTTCATGATGGGTATCTCTCTTGTGTTTGCGGATGAGATGGAGATAACTTTGGGAGCGTTTCCCCTTTCAGGATTTTCTCGGCTTGTTCGATTTCATCTTCGTAATCGATATCGATGCATTCCTCCTCGATCAGGAAGGGAAGAATTCGATCCCCGGTCGTGGAATTTTTCTCCAGGATAACGGAGGGACGTGTAATATCCACATACCCATCCTGCCAGTACACCATCGGTAAAATTTGGCGAGGTTGATTGTACGGTTCAATTACACCATCCAGCGAAGCTACTGGTTGCAATAGCCCGGCTTCATCCATTTTCCACATTTTATAAGGACTGAGATCTGATTTTCTGACGGAACGCAAACTGTCGATATCGTTCCGCGACAAAAACAATGCGATCGCCCGGTCGATCGTAGCCGGATTCCGAATGGGATGCGGAGGGCGCAGATTGACCACCGCATCGGGGACATAGCGCTCATGTTCCTGAAGCCAACGAATCGCATGACAATGAAATTCCACGTCCAGAGAGAAATCTCCGCTGATTTCCGCCGGGCGCAGAAACGGCACTTCGGCGTTGTATGTTTTGGCGATTTCCGCGATTTCGGGATCATCGGTGGAAACGATCACACGCTGAATGCGTTTGCATTTCTTCGCGCATTCGATGGAGTAGGCAACCAGCGGTTTTCCCAGGACGGGACGAATGTTTTTTCGGGGAACCGATTTGGATTGTCCCCGCGCCGGGATAAGGGCAAGAACCTGGGGGATTTCATTGACCATGATCAATCTGCTTTCTGTAAAAAAAATTCAATGTCCAGCAGTTCGGAAACCAATGCACGCGCCGCGCCTTCCCCACCCTTCGCCGATAGTATATACCGGGCATTCTTCAACACCGCCGGATGAGCATCCGCCACGGCTACGGGATATCCGACGATTTGCATGGCGGGCAAATCATTGATGTCGTTTCCCACAAAAATCACATGATTTAGATCGATCTGTTCTTTTTGACAATAGTCCTGTAACACGATCCCCTTATTATCGATCCCATGCAAAACCGGAAGTTTCAATTTTTCGGCTCTGACTTTAACCACTGGATTCGTTTCTGTTGACAGAATCATGGTCGGAATCGGAACCTTGCGTAACAAATCGAATGCCAGACCATCGCTGCGATTGCAAAAAACGCCTTCCATTCCGTTTTCTAAAACCAGCACCCGATTGTCCGTTAATACGCCGTCAAAATCAAAGACGATCAGTTGGATGGACGTCAGTGGGATGAGACTCATTGCACCAGAATCGCGGCGACTTTCCGATTGAATGCACGACATTGTTCGCGAAAACGTCGCCGCGCGGCTGCGAATCGCATTTGGATGGATTCAGGATTTCTCAACAACGTGGTTAAGGATTCATACAACTGCTCTTCCAGATGGGGAGAAAATGCATCGATGCTCCAATCACTCAATTCGGCTTCTTTCAAATACACCCTCATTCGCTCCTGGGTAATAACGGGAATCATCGGAATACCCAATCCGATGGATGGCGACATGGAATGGACTCTCATACTCATGGCGGCATCGGCTTTGGAGTAGAATCCATAGAAATGTCTGGTTGCGGATACTGGTAACAGCCCCGTGGAAACCATATGTTGATGGGCAAGTTGAGGGCGACAATGGGAAACGAATTCACTCACCATGGAAAAATCATCGAAATAGTGCGGAACCAGGATCATGTTCAGATTCCATTCCGCGGCCAGTCGTTCCACGGTATGCCCAATCTTTTTTAATATGTCGGAGCGTCGCTCCCTGTAAGGATTGACGTCATTCTCCTCCGTCTTGGATGGGCGTGCGGGAATGCCATAACGATACTCGGCGTCTTCGTTGTTAAATGCGAGAATCAGGTTTTTGTATTGATTCCGAATTTGGGGGAAATAACCTGCTTCGCCGGTTACGAAGAGACCCATGTCCGGTATGGAGACAATTTTCTCGGATGCAATTCCCACTTGTCGCTCCAGCCATTCTTTCGTGCCGTCGTTACGGACGCCAAAAATCATCAAGGGACTGTTGAGTATGAATTCAATCGAACGCCGAAGTTGCGAGGCATGATAAAACGGTTGGCCGGACCAGTGACGATACGAGATGCCGTAAAAAATCAACGGTTTTTGTATCTTTGACCATAGCGCATAGGGAAGATCGAAACGCATGCCTGCATTCTTCAGGTACTCCCGCCCGTTGATCGTGACGGCTCCGTTGATGATCATTCCGTCGGATTCGTTAATGAGTTCCACGAATCGTTCATCAAATGGAATCAGGCCGAAGGTATAATCATCCCAAGCGACCGGCGTCCAGTCGATGGGAAGCGGCAAATCTTCCTCCAGCACAGTGTGCGTCCCATCAATCAACGCGCCGTTGCCGATATTCGTGCTGTTCCAGTTTGCCAAATGCAAAAGAGAAAGCGTTTTTTTCATCCGTTCGTTGCCGTGGAAAATTCCATTCCCTGTTTATCCCTTGCGGCGTAGTTTCTTTTTAATCGCCCGCTCGCTATCATAGACTTGTTTGACGCCGTCTCCCTTGATAATCGGCCACAAACGAATGTACTTCGACAACAGTTCCATTCCTCTCGGTTCCAGACTGGCGGCATGATCGCTGCCCCACATACTGCGATCCAAGGTTACATGTCTCTCCACAATACAAGCACCGTAACTGACCACGGCGACCAGGGAAGGAATGACATCAACTTCATGTCCACTGTACCCCACCGGGAGATGATAACGTTCCTGGAGAGTCGCAATAACCGACAGATTTAATTCTTCATGCTTGGATGGGTAGGTCGAGGTGCAATGGAGCAGGATCAATGGCGAATCCTGTAGAATTTCGACGGCATGATCGATTTCTTCCAGGGTGCTCATTCCAGTGGACAACATGATCGGACGTTTGGTTGCTCTGATGTAGGCAAGAAGATGATCATCCGTCAAACCGGCGGAGGCGATTTTATAACAGGGAGGATTAAATTCTTCCAAAAAATCCACGCTCTCTTCATCCCAAGGCGAAGCGAACCAAAGGATCCCTTTTACTCGACAGTAGCAATCGATTTCGGCATATTCCTCCTTACCGAATTCCAATTTTCTCTTCAGATCTCCGTTTGTGACGCCAAAAGGAGATTCCCGCGGTTGATTCAATTCTTCCGCCGTGTAAACCACTTGGAGGGTTCGTTTTTGGAATTTCACCGCTCCGTAGCCGAACTGAGAGGCCTTGTCGATCAATTTTTTGGCTATCGCAATGTCGCCATTGTGGTTGATTCCGATTTCCGCCGTCAAAAAAGCCGGTTGCCCCGGTCCCACCTCATGATTTCCAATTCGAACGCACCGGATGGTTTTGGCATGATTCGTTCTCATCGTCAGACTCCTTCCTATTAATCATGAATATCTCCATCAATTGAATATACACCGATCCGATTTCATTGCGTCTTTTGGGGGTATGGCATTCTCCCGTTCCCATCGCTGGGAATTCTTTTCGAGAATCCGTGAACGAATCACTTGAATATATCTTTGCACCGCACTGTCCGAAACGGGAGAAACGTGATATTCGAAGGCGGCAAGCCTGCGTTTCTGTAATTCGGGATCCACGGTATAGGTTTGCAAACGTTCCTCAAGCAAAAACTCCAACTCCTCTTCATTATTTGCCACATCGAATAAATCCATTTCATCGGCAAACTGCACGTAATCCTGATACTCCGGTTTGGTTGCTTCGCCAAAAAACGGCATAATCACCGGTTTCCCGGCAACCGCGGCTTCCAGAAGCGTCGTCGAACCATAACTGACCACGACTTGGGAATTCTGAATTAATGCTTGTGCAGGGGTTGCATCGGTCAGAATCAAATTCGGGATTTGATCGAGTTCGAGTCCGTCCTCTTGCAATGATTCTCGAATCGCCACAAACCATTGGCCCCCCCATTTGGTTTTGATGACCACGCTAACGTCGGGATGTTTTGCCGCGAATCGGGCAATCGTGACATGAACACGATTAAAAAAGTGACTCAATCCTGTTGTTTTGTCTTTCGGAAATCGTGCTGCCAATCCCCATAATCCCGTTGCACGATGAAAAGAAAAGAAAACAATTTGCTTTTCTTTACATGGAACCCGTTGGTCTTCCGACCTATTTTGTGCAGACAATACTTTTTGAATAAAGGAGTCCATTCGCAGGCATCCTAATGCCATGACCTGATTTTCCGTCACGTAACCGGATTGGATCAACATTTTTTTCATATTCACATTATGAACGATTACCATCGTCCCTTCAAAATGGCCCATTTGGCGAAAATGATTGCAGACCACGTTTTGATGACCTTTGGAGGAGATCAGATTCTCTTTGTGAAAGGCGAAATAGGGATATCCCAATTGATCGGCCACGACGGCGATGTCATGATCCTGCGGATACCAGACCGATGCGGTAATGACGGCATCCACCTTCAAGCGGGAAAAGAGTTTGGGCAAAAAAATAGTCAAAAACTCCCGATAGATCCTGCGTTCCCTGAAAATGGAACTATCGGGTGTTGGATCGAAAAACGTTTGGAATGTAATCGGCTGATGGACCGACGATGGGATAAAGACGGATCGTAGCGCACATTGAAAATAATAAGGAAATAATACGATATCGACTTCTCCGGATTGAGAAAGCGCATCCAAATCTTTCACAAAACGGGTATGACTGAGCGCCAATAAAGTAATCGTTGAAATGGGATTCGATGATTCCTGCGCTCGGCGAAACGTGGAGGCGCGGAGAATCAACCAAGTTAAAAAATCATGTTGACGTAATAACAAAATCAATTTGATGAACCGAAAGGCAATCCAGTGAATCATGCGTTGCATTAGGAACAACTCCAAAACCGATCCAGGCGGTACTGGTTTTCGATCAGAGGGAAATGATTTGCTTTTTCGTCAGGAGAATGCAAACGAAGCAAATTATGAAATCCGTCTTGGGATTCGTAGGCAACACCAACCATAACAAGCGGTCATCACAATATACGGCATGGAAGGCACTCGATACCGCGAATACCCCATCGGCGCGGAGGCAAGCACGATGAAATAGAGGGCGATCGCAAGAAAAATCAGGATATCGTATTGTTTCGCATCCCAGGCGCGATACACGCCATAAAACATCCCCGTATAAAGCAGAAAGATAAATAACAAATCCAAAATCACAAAAACCATGATGAGCGGAGGAAACTGCAATTGTAAATTCCGACTTGGGTAAATCATCGCCGAAAAGAAATTGGTGCCTTGTCCGGCGATGCGCGGCGCGATGAAATCATAATGGACCCGCGCTCCACCAAAAGCGGTGATGCAAAACCCACTGACCGTGGATCGCATAAACGCCAGAGGGTGCATAAAAATAATCTCCTTGGCCAATCGACTGTACAACTGAACTTGCTCAGCCTGGCTTTGAATATTCTCTTCTTTAATCCTTTTTTCGTATAGTTCAACGAGACGAGTGCGCGCTTCATCATGTCCGAGTCCTTCTGCCTTAATCAAGGTTCCGGCAGCTACGTTGTAATATAAATTATATTTCCCGGCGATTGAAATGGTGGGAATTCCCGCAACTATATAGGTGCGGATCACCCAAGGCGCCACGACCAATACACATCCGACAATGAAAACCGCAATTGGTTTGATTACCATCCACCGAATCCCTTTTTGCATAACCAACCATAAAATGAAAAGAAACGTCAGGAATTGGGCAATCGGACGGCAGAGTATCGTGATTCCCATAAAAAGCCCGGATAAAAAAATCCATCCGAATACGGATTGCGAATCGATCCAACGTACAAAAAAGTAGGTCGTCGCCACAAGACAAAACACAAATAAGGTCTCGGAGTATAAATTAAAAACCATCCCCAGACTGGCTGGTTCAAAAACCAATAATACAGCCAGCAGAGGATGAAAGCGGGTTTCGATATATCGTTTTCCGATGAGATACATTAGTACGGCGGATCCCATGGAAAGCAAGATCTGGGCAAACACAGCCGCCTGTACGCTCGGCCCGGAGATTTTGTAAATTGCCGCAAGAAACAAAGGAAAGACAGGCGTTCGAAAAATCATCGGCAAACCGTTCTTTTCAAACGATCCTGTTTCAAGAAATGCAAGCGCATGGTGATGATAGCCGAGCGCATCACTCCGAATGCTATGGGTTGGCAAGACATCATACGCAATCCAAAACAGGAATACGCGAAGAACAAATCCGGCGACAAAAATGAAACACACTTTCCTTTTCAAATCGAATTCCTGAAGAGAATTCTGTCCGTTTGCGTCCAATTTCTCCTCCACCCCGTTCCTGCAATTCTTATTTAAAACAGGAAACATACTGCATTTTCAAATCGTCCGCTATTCTTTTGAGTTCCACTTCACTGCTGTTTTTTTGCGCCGGCGACTCCAAAACCAGTAGAACATCGGCCATCCCGGATTCTGTCAGCGACGATAAATCACAAATGGTATGATCCACACAACGCTTCCCGACATGTTGCGGATCGATGACGGAAACCAGTTCCAACCCCAATTCCCGCACGGCGAGATAAGCCAATTCCGCCACTTCGCCGCTGCCGTAAAAAATCACCTTCTTCCTTCCATCCCGCAGGAAAGGCGACACGGCATGTTTGACATTGCGGCGAATTTCACGGATATATTGATAGGAATAATGTAAAAATTCAAACGTCAGACGACTCTTTTCCTTAATCCCTTTCGGCGTCAGCAAATACCGCAGGCGACGGCGCTCCAATTGTTTGGTTTTGACATACCCTTTGTAAATGATTCGCTTGAGGTAGGAATTCACCAGGCCAACCGCCACACCCAGCCGGGTGGACAAATCTTTCTGCGTCGTTTCCGGCTCGTCAGTAATCGCCGTGAGCAGAGATAAGATCATTTGATCGTCACGGTCCATGACGCCGTTTTCTTGATTGTTGAGGTTTTCATTCATGGGGGAATTGAGAATTCAGAAATCCAGGCAGGCTTCGCCCCCGTCAGCGGTACCGCAATCATCCGCCGATAGGGCATTTTCGCATTGGGACAGGGCAATCACCGCCCATTCCATTCGCGGCATTCATTAATTCAAAATTCAATGAATGAATTTAGAATATAGATGAAATCCTCCCCTGTCAAGAGCGGAAATGAAAATTTTGAAAAATTATGTGCAGGCGGATGGAACATCATGATTCCATTACCACCGGAGACGAAACTTGAAGATTCCAAACGATTAGATCGAATGCATTCATTGCATGGCCGATCGATCAGATTTCGAATCATTCAGGCTTCATTCCCATTCACCCCTTCCTATAATGAATGAGCATCGAACTTCTCATCTCGACGGGAATCCGGCCGGGAAATGACAAGTCCATATCTGGCGCATATCCACCGCCACAAATCACCGGAGCAATAAAATGGATTTTTCCAAATTAAAACGCACCTCGATTTACGAACGCAAAAGCCTGGTCGAAGCGCAATCGATTTCCGAGCCTCCCGCTTCTCCTTCTTCGTTCCATGATTTTTTTCAATCCCTGCCCGATTATTTGAAAGCTCGCGATCTGCGATCGTTGGTTACTGCGATCCACGACGCCCGAAAACTGGAAAAACCCTTTATATGGATGATGGGCGCCCATTCGATCAAAGTCGGGCTGAGTCCGTGGATCATCCAGGCAATCCGTCGGGGATTGATCACTGCCGTGGCCATGAACGGCGCCTGCATTGTCCACGATTTCGAACTCGCGCTGGCGGGAACCACGTCCGAGGATGTAGCCGAAGCGCTGCAGGACGGTAGTTTCGGCATGACGAAAGAAACCGGCGCCACACTGAACCATTGGATCAAGGAGGCGGCGCAACAGGATCGCGGCCTGGGAAATTATGTCGGCGAACAAATCAGCGGTTCCACATTCTCGCACAAACGATTGAGCATCCTGGCCGCTGCCCACGAATGCAAAATCCCTCTCACCGTGCATCTCGGCATCGGCACCGACGTCATCCACCACCATCCGGAAGCTTCCGGCGAGGCGCTGGGAAAAACCAGCCTGGCCGATTTTCACACCTTCTGCGATACGGTATCACAAATCGGCGACGGCGGCGTGGTGTTGAATGTAGGTTCCAATGTGTTGCTGCCAGAAGTATTTCTCAAGGCGCTCACCGTCGCGCGCAATATTTGCGGAAAAATCGGGAACTTCACCACCGCCAATTTCGACATGATCCAACATTACCGGCCAAACGTGAACGTCGTCCGGCGGCCAACGCTCGACGGCGGAACCGGTTATTCCTTCACGGGCCATCACGAAATCATGCTTCCCTTACTTTTTACTGCTTTGTTTGAACAAGTAGAAAAAAATTCATAAATCTCACGAAAACGGTTGGCAAAGAAAAAGTTTGATGATATAGTTTATATATAAACATTTCACATGCGCATAAATTAGAGGCGAATAAACATCGATTGAGTGAATGTCAATGACCAAGAACAAAAAAAACATATAATCAAGTCCATAACGGACTCGGAAAAGGAGAATAAACGATGCAAATTTTATTGCCTATCGCATTGATTCTACTCATTTTCGGCGGTTCCATAAGCGGAATCATCGCGTTGTTTCTGCTCAGAAAACTTAATCAACGGATGTTTGACGTGGAAACATTGCTGCAAACGGTACGAACAGAGAAACCATTTACTACCGCTATACCCGCATTCCCAAAAACAGAAACCACGTCGCCGCCGAAAACAGCGACAGAGAAAATTCAACCGACCATAGAATCCACGCCGCCTCTGCGGGAAGAAAAACCACAACCGCCGCCTTCCCCCATGCGTCCCCTGCCTCTCTCTTCAACGCCACGATCGGAATCGGCCTCGCTGGAAATGATTCTCGGCTCGAAATGGCTGAATTGGATCGGAATCGTTCTGCTCATCTTTGCCATGGCCTTCTTTTTGAAATACGCCTATGACAACAATTGGATCGGACCGCTGGGAAGGCTGTGCATCGGCGCATTGACCGGCGTCGTAGCGTTGATCATCGGTGAAATGGCCCGAAAAAAGGAATACAACATCCTGTTTCACGCATTGTCCGGCGGCGGAATTGCCATTTTCTATGTCTGTACTTATTTTTCCTTTCAAGTGTATCAATTAACTCCACCTTCCGTGGCATTTTTCCTGTCGATTCTGGTCACAATGCTCTCCGTTGCGATGGGCGTCATCCATAACGCCCGTCTTCTCTGCCTGTTTGGCCAGATCGGCGGTTTTCTCAGCCCCATTCTCTTATCCAGCGGTGAAAATCGCCCCATCGCATTGTTTAGTTATCTATTGATTCTTAATTTCACGGCAATGGGATGCGCATTCTTCAAGCAATGGCGGGAAATCAATACGACGGCCTTTTTCGGTACGGTTGTCCTGTATGCTTCGTGGCTGATGTCCCAACATTACGACGAATCACAGTTCATGATCGCATTCACCTTCTCAACGCTGTTTTATTTCATGTTCCTTATTCTTCCACTTCTGCGATCATTGGTCGAACGCGCACCGTCAAGCGGCGAAAGTCTGAAACTGATTGTCCTTACCATTTTTGCCGCTTTTGTCAATTATTATCACCTGCTGTTTGAACAGCATCGAACCATGTTGGGATTCGTCGTGGTAGCCCAGGCGGTTACTCTGTTGGTGGTTTACGCCGTATGGAATCGACGTTGCGAATCCGATCGACGGACATCGGCGTCTCTGCTCGTTTGCGCTCTCGCATTGGTCACCGCCGCCATTCCCATTCATCTGCAATTTTACGGCTTACCTATCGCCTGGGCGTTGGAAGCCGTGTTATTTGCCTACGTGGGAATGCAATTTGAGCGCAAAATCATGCAATTGTTCGCATTCGGCGCTATATTCCTCGCGGCAACCGCCCTGCTGGCGAATCTGCCACTGCATACCGTGGAATTTGTCCCCTTTTTCAATCGTCCGTTCGGTTCCTGGGCAATTGTCGCCGTTGCATGTTTTATCATTTCCAAATTACAACAGAACTGCGACGCATTCAACACGGAGCCGTGGAAGCGGCTCTCTGTCACTTCCCTTTTAATCGGAATTTTCCTGCTCTGCACCCTGCTGCATAACGAAGTGTCTTCCTTCTGGAATGTCCGTATGGATACAATCGGCGTGCAAACGGCAAGTTTATATAACGACGCCTCTCTCATCGTCCTTTGGGCGCTCATCGGACTCACCTTCGTGGAAATCTCACGCCGAACCGGCGCGTCCATCTGCATTCCTCTGGCGTGCGTTGCCTGGTGCATCGGTCTGATTCTCATTTTTGCCTCTTTCGGAAGACAATGGCCTGACCATATGTTTCCGTTTATCGATTATCCCTTCCTGTCCCGATTGCTTTTTACCGCGTCGTTGGGCTATGGCGCTTATCAATATCATAAAATGCCGTTTCCACGCAGCCATGCCGATTTGCAAATCCCCATTTGTTCGGTTTTGGAAACGGTTGCGCACGGTTTGTTTATTGTCTCCCTCTCATATGAGATTTACAGCTGGACACACTCGTTCGAAACCATCTCATCCCAACACAAACACGGCATTCTCTCCACCTGCTGGAGCCTGTATGCGCTGGGCTTGATCGTTTTCGGGCTAAAGACCCGCGTACAAATGCGTCGCATAATCGGTTTTATCCTATTCGGCGTCACCATTGTGAAAATATTGCAAATTGATATGAGTCTGGTGCAGCCGGTTTATCGCATTTTGTCGTTCGGCGCGTGCGGAATTCTGCTGATCGTCGCCGCTTTCATTTACCAGCGATACGCCAAATTGCTTCTCGGTGAAGACGACGCTGATGGAAAAGAAGTGGAATCATGAGTGTGAAATCTGAAAAAGTGGAATTATGATGGTGAATAACGCAGGCAGTGCGCCAACAATACAATGGCTCGTCAAGAACCGGCCAGGGAAACTCGCAGCCATTCCCGCGCCAGTTTGGGATAATTCCTTTTCCCAAACAGGATGCTGGCGGTCAGAAAACATTCGTGCGTGCACGAACAGCGAGTCGCGCGAATCCAACGGCGGCAATTGTCCGCATTTTCGGAATGCCACAAGCGATAAAAGTTAAAATCCACCTCACGGATATTACCGAGTAGCGGCCGGCTCGCGGGGACGCCATCCCTAGAGGGCAATTCTCCTTCCAACAATTCACAAACCGCCGCCACGCCGTCGGAATAGAGCACACCGATCGAGGAACCGGCCAGGCAGGGAATCTCCGAATGCTCTCCCGCAGCAACTTGCTCGATCACCTTACGCGCCAATCGGTTTTTGGCTCGCTGTATGCCCGCCTTCCAGCTGCGATCATGATCCAAATGATACCGTTCGCATTTCACGGCAAATTCGCGGTAACGCGCAAACGGCACATCGAGAAGAGAGGAATCATGCACCTTTCCGCGCACGTGGTTCACGGACAAACGGTCAACTCCCCAACGGGATAATTCCTCATACAATGCGTCCAACTGTGACTCATTTTTGGACGTTACCGTAATCACCAGCGAAGTCAGCAAATTCGGACATCGTTCTTTCATGCCGACAAGAATTTCGACAGTCTGCTTCGCTCGCGCATAGGCCCCCCGCAATCCGCGCAGTTCGTCGTGAACCGTTTCAAGTCCATCGATCGAGACGCCCACATCCAGTGAAAGCGTGGGACATAATTCAAAGACTCGATCGATATATCCTTCCGTCTTGTCCGGTTGGGTCCCGTTTGTAATCAATCCCATGCGCCGAACCGATGCGTAACGGTAAAAAAGATGCATCACTTCCGGCAAATCCTTGCGCAGAAACGGTTCGCCTCCCGTCAGCCGCACAAATGATAAGGGATGAAGGCTACGCACGACTTTTTCGATCTCATCGAGCGACATTTCCCGATGTTTATTCAACTCGTCAAGATAAAAACAATGGCGGCATCGCAAGTTGCATCGCGACGTCACATAAAAAATAAGATAATGAAGGTGTGGTTTGAATGTACCCATTCGATTCATTGCGTCAGCCATTCAAACGGCAGGCTGCATGATATTTGCCCCTTGCGGGTTCAGTAATGATGAGCTCAACTTTTTTACGGTTGCGCGGGAAACCGATCGGTTAATGAATAGGAGATTAGCACAATCAAATCCGACTCGCGAGTTTGAAGAAATGAACGGATAGAAAATCCCACAGGAACGAATGTCCCATTTTCATGGAATTCTCAGAATCTGGCCGACATTGATAAGATTGGAGTGCAATCCATTTGCCTGTTTCAATCGGCTCAACGACACGTTAAAACGCTCGGCAATTTTTCCCAGCGTATCCCCTCGCTGCACTTTATACTGCATGGAACGCGCCGAAACGACTTCCCTGCCAGGCGTCACTTTCAATTCCTCGCCCGGATAGATCAAATGACTCTTTTTCCCATTCAAACTTTTGATCTCATCAACCGACATATCAAAATCGATGGCGATTTTTTCCAACGTATCATTTTTTTGAACGGTATAATTGATCGTATTTCCTGAGGAAGGAATATTTTTTTTCGCCACCGGACTAACCGTGTTGCTATCATCCTTGTCTTGGATTTGAATAGTGGATGGAAGCTGCAATTTCTGCCCCGGGTAAATCGTAATCCCTCGTTTGATCTGCCGACGATTCAGGTTGCGGATTTGATTGACGGTAACGCCATAACGATCGGCAATCCGCGTAAGAGTTTCTCCCGATCTCACGGTATGTTCCGCCGGAAGTGAGGTTGACAATGGTCTCGATCTATCGATTGAAGGAAGAGGATCCGGTGTAACTTGTTGTTGTTTCGAAGAAACAGCAACCAATGGAATATCCGCGGGATTAAAGAAAAATTTGTCCACCGCTTTATAAATCGATGCGGCCATTTTCTGCCGTGTTTCCGGTTTTTTCACATTCGCATGATCATATTTATTGGAAAGATACCCTAGCTCGACGAGCACGGAAGGCATGAGAAACTGTTTCGTTACGATCAACCGATTCGGATAAATCGGGCGCGGACGAAGCTGGACGCCCGGAACATTTTTAATTTCTTCCACAATGGAAGTGGCCAGTTGTTTACTGTCCGACAAAATCCGATCTTTAATGATCGAGGAAATAATAAACGAATCTTTCTGATCGATATCCGCAATGGCTCGCAGGGCCTTGATATCCGGATTTTCTTCGTCCGCGGCATACGCATCGGCGTACTGGTCGCCGAAATAAATAATCTCAAATCCGCGCACGGACTGATTCCACCACGAATTGAGGTGAATCGAAACCAAAATATCGCCACAATATTCTTTGGCCAATTGAACACGATAATACAACGATTCTTTGATATATTCGGAGCGATTCGCACCTTTCGCGCCGAATGGAGCAGGAAGATAATCATCGTAACGGGTTAAGAAAGCAAGATATTTCGAATCTTTATTCAGATAATTCGCCAACCGCCTGGCCACATCCAGCGCCAAATCTTTTTCCAACAATCGATCTTTTACCGTCACATGATGTTTTCCGATGGCCCCCGGATCCAACCCCCCATGCCCCGGATCAATCACGATTACTTTTTTTCTGGAGCTACCCGGTTCTTTCGGATCTTTATGTTTCTTAATCTGTTCAATATCAGGCACAAATTTGTGATTCGATACTTTGAGAGGAAGATCGATGGTGACGATATCGGTCCAAACGTGAAAAAAGACTCCTTCGATATCCACATTTTCAGAAAGTGGGACAGTTAAAACCAAATTCGAGTCGGCATCGGTGGAAAATGTAATCTTTTCGAACGCTTCCGTATCCTTTCGGTATTCCTTGCCGAAATCGCCGGCTTGGACTCCATTCAGTTTTACCATTAAAACCGGAGGTTTTTTTGTGAGTGGAACCAATGTGCAACTAAAGTTTTTGTTGGAAATTTCCAACGTAATCCGTGAGAATGTGGTATAATCGGCAATTCGAATCGCGTCCAGATTCGAGAAGGAACGATTCGAATTCGATTGCGCCGCATTCCCGTCGGATAGTGAAAGCGCTGCAATCGACAATACAACCAATGAAAAAAAGATGAATGGTTTTCTACGATTCATGAAAATCTTCCCCATTCTGACAACCTCCCGGTTCAGATTCGTTCCATTCGTCATGTTTTGAAAACAATTCCAACTGCTTCAACATTTCAAAGTAATCCTATCACATTTTTTTCGAGTCTGCAATAGTAAAGTTCTCTTAAATATCAATTTAGGCAATATTCCTTTATATCACTTATAAGTCCCGCCTACTCAACTCATTTTAATTGAGCACAAAATCCCTCATTGCGTTTCTATTTTACCAGACTGGAACATGTGTCAAAACGAACGATGATCAAGTATCACCACCACCTCGATGGCATTCAGAATTATCGGCAGGTTGCCGGCGCCACTTTTCCAAAAAAACCGGCATAACTAAAAAGTCACAACGATGGATTATAATGTATGCTCTTTCCCCCCTTAATCCCCCCGTCAACGGGGGGAAATGAGCTCCCGCCCCGTTGATGGGAAGGGTTGGGGAAGGGAACATTTTCAAATAAACAAAAAGGGGCCATGATGATGACCCCCTTTATTGTCGTAAGTTTAATTATATGAAACCGTTACAAAGATTTCAGGTGTTCTCTGACTTCATCCAGCTCTTTTTGCAGACTGATTGGAATATCATCCAATTTTTCGACCGCATCGATATATTTTTGATAGTACGCCCTTGCATTCGCTTTGTCGTCTTTTTCTTCCATGATCACAGCCATGTTGAAGTACAATTCCGGCTGATCACAATTCATCGACTCCGCTTTTTCAAAATGCTTGAGCGCATCCTTCAGTTTGCCTTCCTGGCACTCAATCGTCCCCTGGTTATAATAATCGAGAGCATCGCGCCCTTTCCAACCCAGTTCATTTTTCAGCTGATACAATTTTTCAGGTGGTAAACTATAAATCGTAGTAAAACCGTAACGTTGAAATGCGTAATTCCGATCCTGTTCCAATAAATCCAGAAAACGGCCGATTTCAAATTCATAGAGGTCTTCGTGAGATTTTCTTTTATCCATTGATCTATGCCACCTCTCTTCGTTTCCTTGAATCTCTATGAAGAATGAATGGTGAACATCTTATCGGGACTTGCCCGAAAAACAAGCCCGCGACGGTTTGACCAAAGAACGAAAACGTGTAACTTTTGTGGAATCGCATAGTTATGAATATCGACATGAATCTAGATGACCTTAATGGTAAACTTGAGCCTCAGTCGCCGCATGAGATCATCCGGTGGGCGTACGAAACATTCGGAAACCGATTGGCCATGTTGTCCAGTATGCAGCGGACCGCTTCCGCCCTGATTTTCATGCTGCACGAACAGGGATTGCATCAGCTGGAAATCATATTTGTCGATACGCAATACCATTTTCCCGAAACGCTGCAATTGCGGGACCAGTTGATCGAAAAATACGGCATGAACATTAAAACCTATCAGCCACAAAAATCGCCGGAAGAACAATTTCGCGAATATGGGCGGGAACTGTATCTGCGGGACGGAGATTATCAAACCTGCTGCCATCTTCGCAAGGAAATCCCGTACATGCGGGCCGCCGAGCCCTACGACGCCATGCTATCCGGTCTGATGCGATCCGAAGGCGGCGCGCGAAAAAAATTATCTATCGTGGAACTGGACCATCGCATCGACGGGTATAAAATCCATCCTTTGGCAAATTGGACCCGCGAAATGGTGGACGAATTCAATCACCGCAATCAGGTTCCGGTTCACCCGCTCCACGATACGGTATATCCCAGCATCGGCTGCCAAACCTGTACGACATCCGTACAGCCCAACGAAGACGAGCGGGCCGGCCGTTGGCGTCATATTCGCGAGGCCAATCCCCAATCCGAACAAAAACTATACTGCGGAATCAATTTCGGCGACAAACAAGGAATCAGAAAGAAGAAAGAATAAAAATGAAATATCAAAAACCATGCATAGAATGCGCCAAACGACAAGGAATTCGAGTCTACAATCTGGCGTTGGAGTCAATCGGAGCCATAGAAACGAATGGAAAAGTCCACGAGTTGCAGCAGGAATTGAATCGCGAGATCGATACAGCCGATCCGTTGTTATCGCCCGCCGCGCTTTCTCAAATCGCCATTCGATCGGCTACGCGATATGCCGCAGTGGACGATCCCTTTCGGGAAATCAAAAAAAAGACGAATGCGCTGGCCCTTTCCTTATATTCACGGATGAAAGAACGAATCGCCCAAAATGAAAATCCGCTTTATTTCGCCTGTCAGCTGGCGGCTTGCGGCAATATTATCGATCTGGGCATTCAAGAGGATTTCGATATTCACGCCACGATCGCAAAAGTAACGGCCGAAGGATTTCAACGCAACGATTTTGAGGAATTTCTACACATTCTGCAACAAGCGGAAAAAAAATCCGTGAACATCCGCCTTCTTTATCTTTGCGACAATGCGGGAGAAATCGTGTTTGACCGCCTTTTTATCGAAGAACTTCTCTCCCGTTTCCCGCATCTGCACATCACCGCGGCCGTCAATCATGGGCCGGTTTTAAACGATGCGACCATGGCCGACGCCGTGGAAATCGAACTGGATAAAATCACGCCGGTGATTCACAACAATAACGGCGAATTGGGCACGGCGCTATCCGCCGCAAGCCCGGAGTTTCTGGCTTTCTACCACGCCACTGACGTGATCGTTTCCAAAGGCCAGGCCAATTACGAAACTCTTTCT
Organism: Candidatus Omnitrophota bacterium; assembly: GCA_003598175.1. Classification (GTDB taxonomy): domain Bacteria; phylum Hinthialibacterota; class Hinthialibacteria; order Hinthialibacterales; family Hinthialibacteraceae; genus SURF-12. The sequence continues at coordinate 68,249 of QZKN01000085.1, read as the reverse complement.
CATCGCGATGAAAACATCTTTTTTATTCTCAAAGCCAAATGCGAAGTGATTGCCAATTCTCTCGGCGTGAAATTGTATGACGCGGTGATGACCCGCAGCCCCTATCGCCTGGCCAAAACGAATTGAAATTACAGCCGAATGCAACGCTGGCATCGTAAATTGATCATCCGGAAGGTTGACAGAGATTCACGGAAACGATAAGATTAATACTTATTCACCCGGCCCTATCGTCTAGGGGTTAGGACGCCAGGCTCTCATCTTGGAAACCGGGGTTCGATTCCCCGTAGGGCCGTTTTATTCCCTTTCTTGCTTCTTCTTTATTGGAATCATCCATTGCAATCCTTAACCCATCATTTCGCCGAGAATTACCGGTATTTTGTCTGAATCCGCAGGAACAAGCCCCTAACTCGCCAACAGTGAATACACACTCAACTCGTTGGATCACTCACAGAAAAAAAACAACGAATACATGGTGATTATAACCAATGGTAGCCGAGGAGACGATTCTGTCCGGATGGTTTTGTGGTATGATAGGATATCCTCACATATCCGTGAGGAATAAGAGAGAATATGACAGAATCGGGTCGGGGAACGATGGAATGGGAAGTGGATTTTGGAAAAAAACGCCGCGCCGCATGGATTGCGCCGGGATATCATGGGTATCTGAAAAGAAAAATCCGTCAAACCATCACAACGAAAAACGGCGTCCGCGCCCGTGTGATCAAGGTGGAGTTTCAGGTGCAATGGAACCGACTCCATGCGAGTGAAAAACAGGCTCTCAAATCCCGCTACGGCGCCGACGTGAAACAACAATATCATCAGTACACGCGCGCGACGCTGGAACGGATCACGTGGATCCAACCGCGGTTTCCGGCCGTCGAATGGATTTGACGCTTCGTGGGAGGCAAGATAATGAAAATACTTCAGTTAATATTTCAAGGTTTTCGTTCTTTAAAGCAAATCGATTGGGCGCCGAATGACTTGAATGTGATCATTGGTCCCAATGGATCGGGTAAATCCAATTTACTGAGATTATTAGAACTTATCACGGTTTCTGCGCAAGGGAATCTCGGTAAACATATACAAAGATCCGGGGGAATCGAACCTTGCGGTTTCTTTTTTTGTTGACGGTGCTTGCTTCACCATCACCAGCCCCGATTATTGCGATTGATGAACCGGAAACCGGCCTTCATCCTTCCATGTTACCCATCGTTGCGGAATATGCCGTTGATGCTTCGCAACGGGTCCAGGTTATTATTACTACCCATTCGCCTCAATTCCTGGATGCGTTCACCGATACAAAACCGACAACAACAGTTGCGAAATGGATGAATGGTGAAACTATACTAAAAAAATTGGAAGGGGCAGAACTGGATTATTGGCTGAAAGAATATTCCCTGGGTTCTCTATTTCGATCCGGTGAACTGGAGGCTTTTTAATGAAATTCATTTTAGCGGAAACCGATAGTGGTTACTCGCGCTGACGTTCCGACAAAATTGCATGCGCATGGCGGGATTGATGGCCATGCAGATCTTTTTCATATTGTTTCAGGATTTCCTCTCCTCGCCCCTCATAATCGCCGCACCGATATAAAGCGCGCGCCAGGATGAGTTCGCGTAACGATTGCGTACGGGTTGGACGCCTGGCCGCTTCGATATCCGTCGCGGCATAACCGGTCATGCCCGGTTTGGCAAGCAGTTCGGCCAACGGTCGAGCGGCGGTGGGATCCGCCAAGGTTTCAAGCGCGATGGCGACCGCGCGATGATGGGAAAATTCACTCTTCGCATCCAACCGTTCCAGTTTTTCGAGAATGGCTGGTACGCCCCGCCGGTCTCGCGTCCGTCCGAGAGCGATGATCAGGTCATCCAGAGGGCTTTGCCGCCGGCCATACAAAGAGCCTTGATCGTCCCACTCATGCGACTGAATGGCGTCGATCAGTGTATCGCTGCCGTCCGCACTTCCCATCATGCCCAGAATCTGCGCGTAGATGAGTTTGTCTTCCTGATTTTCCACGACTTGATATGCCTCGCTCAGCAACGGAAGAGAATCCTGGGGTTGGGCAAGAATCAACGCGATCGGATCGAATTCGGGAGGCGGCAGGCGTTCTCCACTAATCGCTTGTTTACCCTTGAGATCGATCGGAACGTTCCTGACCGCCTCGGCGATCTGTTCCTTTGAAACCGGGAAGGAATCCTCATCGGTCAACACGCTTTCGGGCAGATTCCCAATTTCGACCAGATGCCGTTGTAGCTGCTTGATGTCGATATCGCGTGTGCGTTGATTTTCCTTAACGGCCATCGCTGCGGCAACCCCCATCGCGTAGCCTTGATTCTGGATATCCGGCTGCATGCGCAAGAACGGCATGGCGTCGCGATGAGCGCTGATGCCCAAGCCGATGACCAGAATCCCATCCAATCCTTTCGGAAGCATGCACCGGTACGGCGTGTACGCCGGGAAGTCCCGATGATCGGGCGGCTTGAGCATGACCACTGGATGAACGGTAAAACCGTGCGTGTCGAAATTGCTGCTCGACAAATTGATCGTGTCGGGAAAGGTTCGTTGTGTAAAAATATCGATCGGCGTTTGCACGTAATCGCCGACGATCCTCCGTCGTTCGCGGGTATCGACCAGCTGCCCAAGGTCATAAGCGCCTTTAAATAGTTCACGCGCCACAACGAACGAACGCCACGTGTCGATCAGATCGGATTCGTCCGAGTAGGTGTAATCGGTATTGGTGTAATAAGCGCCCGGCTGATGCGGTGGAAGACCGGTACCTTGTAAGGCGGCGTGTTCGGCGTCGGTGAACATGTAATCCGCGCCGGCAGCAATAGCGATATCCGAACTGCCGGTGGAATCGATGGCGACTTTGGCGAGAACAACGCCGCGGCCTTCGGGCGTAGCGACAATCACGCCCTTTACACATCCGTCTTCGACAAACGCGCCGCAACCGAGAACGCCGAACCATATATCCGCTCCCGCTTTACGCAGTTCACGACGATACCACTCCATTTTATGCTCGATGTTCCAGCCGCGTTTCTGTTGATAATCCAGGCCGCCGATGGCGTCGACGCCCTTGTCGATTTCGGCGGTGAATCCTTCACGAAAACCATGATAATAGATGCCGATCAGGCCGAGCGTGCCGACGCCGCCGAGACCATGCAAATATTCAAGAACCAGAGTCTTCGCGCCTTGCCGAGCAGCCGCAATTCCTGCCGGCGCGCCGCCGGTTCCGCCTCCGGCCACGACAACGTCATATTCCCCGATCACGGGCAAGGAGCGTTCCGCCGCTTTGATGGTAGCGGGATTTTTTACGATCGGACGCGTCCCGATCAATAGTTCTCGCGTGTCGCCGGATACAGCGGACTGAGCGCGGCTTTCCGGCAGATGAACGCCTTCGAGCGCGGACACGGATCGCGCTTCTTCGGCGGCCGCTTGTCCGATGCGTTGCCCTATTTCGATAAAGGTTAGAGGACGCAGGAGTTTCTCCGCCGCGTCTCGCGGCAAATCCGCGCAGCCATTCAGCACATAGAACCGTTCCTGCGTTGCCGGACGGAAAACATCAAGATCAACCGCATTCGCTCCCGGCCAGGACGTGGTTAGGCTTTTTTTGCCTTTCATCGGATCGGGAGGCATTTGGAACAACTCTTCGGAATCATCCACCTGTCCGGGATGCCAGGTTTGATCGCGGGCGATTTGTTCCGCGCGGGCAAAAGAGGCAAAGGAGCCGTCGTTCATGGGAATATCGAGCGTATATTCAATCGCCGGATGTTCCATGAATTTGGAGTTTTCCATATTCGAGCGAATGGTGGTGGGCATGGTTCGCGCGGAGAGGCCTTCAAGGATTTCGCCTCCGATGACAATGCGTTTGAACGTTTGGTTGCCGACCGGATACGGTTGGAATTCCACTCCGGCGAGCCTGGCGGCTTCCGCCCGGGGCATGGCGTCGATGATCACTTTCGCCTTGACCGCCTGCCGCCCGGAACGATTGACCATCACGATTCCCGCCGGTTTGCCGTTTCCGTCGCGGAGGATATCCGTGGCGTAACACCCATAATGAAATTGTACGCCGGCTTTCAACAAAGCCTGATCGAGCGTGTATTTCACCTGCATGGGCATCGGCGTCAGGCGGTCGGACGAGGGCGTCGTCTCCGGTTGGGAATCATCCGTATCCCCTTCGCTGAAACGGACATGATCCGCGCCGAATTGCGGGGCGTAGGTATTTTGAACGTGAATCCGTTCTCTCTTGATCGTGGATTCGATCAGAATTTCTCCGAGCAACATCCGTTCGACATTCGCTTTTTTCTTGATGAAAAATTTCAGATAGCGGGAGTTCGCTTTCATGGGAGTGAATAGATCGACGGCGGCCCCGCTATACGAACGTTTGTCATTTCGAATAACGGCCGCCTCGCGCCATTGCTCTCCATCGTCGCTTAAAAAAATTGTAACCTGATCCACTTCGTAATTACTCGGGCTGTGAAAAGCCAGGACGTGTACCATCTCGAACGCCTTCTCGCCGCCCAGATCAACCAGGATGTTCACGTCACGATTGTATTGCACGCTTTGTTGAACCGGTTCACTCCACTCGCCATCGGCCAGCATGGATGACGGCTCGGTGTCCTTGTGGACGCCCTCTGAAGGCTGATCCGCCGTATAGGTAAATGGAATGCAGTTCCCTCCGATCGGTACCAACGGCGGCTCGCGGAATAACTCACGGGTGAACGGCGTCGAGGGAACTTCATCCGGTTCGAGCCAGAGTCGATACGGCGCACAGAGATCTTCGCCGAGATAGGGACGGGGAGCGGCAAGAAAGACGCTCGCGCCGAGACGGGCGGCTTCGACCGCCGCGGCCACGCCGGCGGAAGAACCGCCGACAACAACCACATCCACATCATAGGCAATGGGAATTTGTCTGGCGGATTCCATGACGATTTTCGGATAAGCCGAAGGCGATAACAGACATACTAGCAAAAAAAATTGCGCTGTTATTTTTTTCATTGGAACACTCCTCTCTGTTTGATGGATACAAAATACAAATCCCGCTCACGATCCCCTCGTTCCTTAGAGAGACAATCCCGTTGTATATTTATACACCTTAAGATATCATTAAATACAAATTCGTTAAGAGAGGAGAGTACTCTGATGAAAAAATATTTTACGTTGTTAGTTTTTTTTCTCGTTCCGCTTTGCGCAATTGCGCAGACTCCCAAGTTCACGTATGTCACGGAATTTCAGGCGCTTCCTGAATTTGGTCCGACATTGGCGGTCGCCGTGGATAGTCATGGGGGACTCTATTTTTTACAGTTTTCCTCGCCAAATCCGAACATGACAGCCTGTATCTATGTGGCCGATCCTCTGAATGCCAATTCGGCAAACGACCTGATTCTCGTCGATGACGCCATCGCGGATACGAACGTGCCCAGCGGCCGAGGCATGCATGGATTGACCGTGGATAGTAAAGGGAATGTCTATATTGCGCTGGAAAGCGGCGCCAATACCACCGCAACCATCCGGAAATTAAGTCCGGCGCCCGAGTTCAAACCAGTCGATGAATTCGGAGGCGGAGTGGTCTGGCCGGAAAAACGCTATACCGGTCTGGATATTATGAACGACGATATCCTCATCGCGATCACCTGGACCGACGTGGATTTCTGGAACGCGCACGATCCCTACAGCCCCTTTCTTCATTCGTTGACCGGAGGCCAAACCTATCAGCGGGATTGCGCATATAATCCGAATACCGGGGATATTTATCTTTCCCGGAATCGTGGTCTCGGAGTAACGCCGGTCGATTCTTGCAGCGTGGTGCGCGGCGGCAGCGCGAACAATCTGGCCGGGTACACCCAAATTGAAATGAACTTCATCCCACAAGGAGGAATCGGAGGAGAATATGGCGCGCACAACCAGAAAATCGGATACGATGCCGTGAACGATTTCATCATGATCCCCGATTATGAACGCTCCCAGCACGTTATGGCTTTCTATCGTCCATCAGATCTGACCAATCCGGTAACGGTAATCGACACCACGGATTCTCCGAATGGACCAACGGCCTATCCGACCGATGCGGCGGCGTACACGAACAGCAAGGGAGAAACCTATGTATTTATCACCACCTGGACCGACAAACGGATTCTGATCTATCAGTTAGGAGAAGTAACCGACGTCTGGGGATGGGATTTGTTTTAACGAAATTCGCACTTGCAATTTCGCATGGGACCACGAATCGATTTGTACTGGAATTGATTTGATGCGTCGTAGTTGACTTGCTTTCACGAAATCAGTTTTTATGGAGTATTCGTTCGATCAGAATATTCCCGCAATCCATATCGTTCCATCTTTCGCTGCAATGTCCGCCGATCAATCCCCAAAATCTCCGCCGCGCGGGATACATTATGATTCACGCTTTCCATCACATTTTGAATATGCTCCCGCTCGATGTCTTCCAGCGATCGCAATTCATTCTTTCGCGATGCGGGAAGAGACGAAGGTTCCCATGTTTTGGGTGAAATCGATTGGTCGAACGTGGTCATGTATAGCAGCGATTCAATCTCATCCGCGGGAATGGTACAATCGTTGCGCAACAAAACCGCCCGTTCACAGATGTTGAACAATTCCCGCACGTTGCCCGGCCAATGATAACTCTGTAAAACCTTGAGGGCATCGTCGGAAAAGTTCACGCCTTTATATCGGACAGCGGCGCGTGCCAAAAAGGCCTCGATCAAACACGGAATATCTTCCAAATGCGTCCGTAACGGCGGAGTTTGAATGACGATTACGTTTAGCCGATAAAATAAGTCTTCCCGGAACTTCTTTTCCCGCACCTGCGCGGCCAGATCGCGATTCGCCGCCACGATGACGCGCGCATTGGTGGTTTTTTCTTTCGTGGAACCCAATGGACGGTACTCGCCGGTTTCGATCACGCGTAATAATCCCGCTTGCACGTTTGGATCCATATCCACGATTTCATCGATGAATAACGTCCCTTTATCCGCGACTGCAAATAAGCCAATCTTTCGATTCACCGCACCGGTAAACGCGCCGGACACATGCCCGAACAGCTCGTTTTCCAATAATTCCGGTTTAAGCGTCGCGCAATTGAGCGCCACAAATGGAAATTCTTTTCTCCGGCTTTGGAAATGGAGCGCACGCGCCACCAATTCCTTTCCCGTCCCACTTTCCCCCGCCACCAAAACCGGCGCATCCGCATCTTTCACCCGCTCGATCACTTCAAGCAGGCGTCGAATGACCGGACTTTCGCCGATGATGCCGTGTGACGCTTCCGCGCGGTGAATGGCGTCCCGCAAATGAATGGCATCCTGACGAAGACGGCGGCTTTCTATCGCTTTTTTTAGATAAATATCCAATTCGGAAATTTCACAGGGTTTGGTCAAATAATGAAAGGCGCCCAATTTGATGGAATCGATGGCGGTGGAGATAGCGCCATGCCCGGTCAACACAATGACGGGCAAATCATCGAATCGGCTGCGAAGATTTTTTACCAGTTCCAATCCGTCCATGCCCGGCATACGCAAATCGACGACCGCCGCGTCGCAATCCGCAAGCGCATGGATTTGCATGGCCTCTTCTCCACTTTCCGCATACAGGACTACGTACCCGCGCCGTTCCAACGCCCGGCCGGCCGCCTGGCGAAAGGCGGAATCGTCATCGACAAGTAAAATGGTTCCCAAATCAGAATTCATCATGGTGAAGTGGTATCGAGATAGTGACGGCGGCCCCGGCGCCGGGTTTGCTGTCGATTTCGAGACGCCCTCCCAGGTCCCGAATCGTTTCGTACGAAACATATAAACCCAATCCGGTTCCTTGGCCGACCGATTTGGTTGTAAAGAAGGGCTCAAAGACGCGGGACAGGTTTTCCTCGCTGATTCCATCGCCGTTATCGATGATGCGGATCGTGACCATTTCATCGAAAAGACCGGTCTCGATGATGATGCGTTTGTCGTAATCCCGCAGCGGAAACGCATCCGCCGCGTTGAGAATCACATTGAAAACCGCCCGTTCGATTCCGTTCACATCGGTAACCAGATTTGGCAAAATGGGGTCCAATCGCGCTTCCACCGCAATGCCGGCCAGTTTATGTTTCGCCAGTTCCAACGCATTATGAATGATTTCATTCACTGAACAAGCCTTTTTTTCGTATTCCGGCTTGCGGGAAATGTTCAAAAGGCTTTGTATGATGGTTTTGCAGCGCCGCGTCTGTTCATGAATCGTCCTCAACGATTCCCGTAGTTCGTCCATGTGTGGACATGAATTCAAATCCTCATGGTCCGTCAGAATTTCACACGCCTCGTTCGCCAAAATGCTGATCGTGCCCAACGGCGTATTGATTTCATGCGCGACGCCGGCCGCCAGCTGGCCGATAGCGGCCAGACGCTGCGCCTGCGACCACTGTTCCTGCTGTTTCTTCTGTTCGGTCACGTCCAAAACCAACTCGATGATTTGAAACAGGTCTCCACGTCCATCGCAGACGGGACTGACCATAATTTCGAAATCGCGGACGCCGTGGGAAACTGTCGGCAACCGCATGGCATGATAAAATTGACGTTTATATTCGTTTTGAACCTGTTTTCCCATCGACGACAACAAATCTTTCGCCACGCGTACGATGCGGTAACAGGCGACGGTCTCGTCCGCGCCCTGCGGACCAAACCACTCGCGGATTTGGTCGTTCAGCCAGTCCATTCGTTGATGGCGGTTGATCACCAGCATCCCCGCGCCCAATTGGCCGAGGATGTTATCCAGCTTGTTCAACTCCAATTCCGCTTGTTTCCGCGCTTGCCGCAACTCCTGTTCCCGCTTGCGCAAATCGGCCATGATGATATAGACGAAATAGGCGGTAATGACGGTCGTGATCACAAAACTGACTGGCGCTCCCAACACGTGAAACGGCAACTCGCCCAATTGCAAAAGCCCTTCGCTGCTTGTTTTCATGTCGACGCCCGCCGGCGCAAGCGCTTGCAGGGCAAAACAAAGAGTGATGAAGATGGTGAGCAGCACGCTCTCGCGATACGATAGAATGATCCACGCGATGATGACTTGAAAAAAGTAAAAAGTAAAAAATGGATTCAAAAATCCGCCGGTTCCCAACAGAACCAAGGTTAAAATCACCACGTCGAGAATGATTTGCCGCAACGCCATGCGGCGATGAAACGACGCGGCGTACACCTGGCGGTAAAAATAATAATTATAAAGAAACATCCCCGCCGATATGCTGAACAAATACATCACCGGCAGGCGCATGGCCAATACATAATGCCCGATCAACACGGCCAGGATGATGCTGCCTGCGCCATACCACCGCAAACCGATCAACCAAATCAATCGTCGGCGTTGAATTTCCAGATCATCTTCTGTTTGTGACAGCATTCCCAATCGCAACATCGTGGATCGTCCATTTGACTATTCCTGTTTCGTTTGTATTGTATCACAAGAGTTTGGTTTTCCTGATATTTTCGCGAACGGCAAGGGGTTTTATGATTGCACGATTTTCAGGCATAATATCACCGGCAAAAAGCCGTTGATCGAAGCGGGATGCGAAACCAGAAACACCAGAAATTCTTGCGGGAAAAAGGAGATTTTCCATGAGATTTAAAGGAAAAAATGCGCTGATCACGGGCGCGAGCAGCGGCATCGGCTACGCCACGGCGGTTTTGATGGCGGACGAGGGAGGCGACATCGCATTCACCTACAACCGCAATGAAGTAGGCGCAAAGAAACTGAAAGAAGAAATCGAAAAAAAAGGCCGCAAGGCCATCCCCTATCGCGTCAATTTCACTGAGGACGAACAAATCGAAATGCTATCGGCAAACGTGGAGAAGGATCTCGGCCCGGTCGATATCCTCGTCAACAACGCCGGCGGTCTCGTCGAGCGCATGCCGTTCTTTGAAATCTCGAAATCGCGCTGGAATGAAATCATGGCATTGAACGTATGGAGTCTCGTGCTTCTCTCACAGCGCATCGGTATAAAAATGAAAGAGCGAGGCGGCGGCGTGATCGTGAACAACGCTTCCGTGGCCGGCCGTTCCGGCGGCGGCCCCGGCGCGATGGCCTACGGCGTGGCCAAAGGCGCAGTCATTACGTTGACCCAGGCGATGGGGAAAGAACTGATCGCAGTCGGTATCCGCGTCAACGCCCTTGCGCCCGGCCTGATCGATACTCCGTTTCACGATCAATTTACGCCGCAGGACGTAATGCAAGGTATGTTATCCCGCGTCCCCATCAAGCGCGTCGGAACCGCGGAAGAAATGGCGAAAGTCATCTTGTTTTTGGCCTCCGACGACAGCAGTTACCTCGTCGGCGCGACCGTCGACGCCAACGGCGGCATGTGGGTGATATGAAAGTAGTATGATTACTTAAGCTGATCGAAGGTATGGAAAAAATTACAGTAATATAAAAGCAGTGGGTAAAGCAAGCGTCTCGCTTGCATGTGCAACACAGGCAAGACGCCTGCCTTACCCGTATTCATTTTACGCAAATAAAAAAGAGGTGAAGACCATGAAAACCAACCAATGCCGGATGTGTATTTGTTTAGCGCTGATTGCGGTATCCGCAGTCTGTATGTCAGCCCTCGCAAGCGAAGCGGAAAATGGAGAATGGGAAGTGATTCTATGCAATCCTTTAATGGCAAGTCTGGAAATGGAAAGCACCTGGGCCGCGGCAAAAGCCGTCGGCGTTAACGCGATCGAAATACACGTCGACTCGAATCTTTCCTGTTCGCGATTCTATATCGGAAAAGAAACCCCATACAGTTTCGACAGCGCGGAAAACGCCCGCAAAATCAAGAGCGACGGTGAAAAAAATGGAGTGAGAACGCCGGTTCTTTGCGCCCCCCTTCGGATCAATCCGGAGGATGATGTGGATTTGGCATGGGCGAAAATGTTAATCGAACATGCGCCGCTGGCGGGAGCGAACCTGATTTATTTTCCCATGGGCGCTGCAAAAAAAATGGACGCCGAACCGTTCGTGCAACGATCGATTCCGGCGTTAAAAGAACTGATCGCGCACGGGAAACAACATGGCGTCGCCATCACCATCGAAAATTTGCAGCATTATACGAATCGCCCGGACATTCTGCGCCCGCTTTTGAGCACATTATCTCCCGACGAGTTCGGGTTATGCCTCGATCCCATCAATTTGTATTGGTATGGATTTCCCCGCGCGCAAGTGTATGAATTCGTAAAAGAATACGCTCCCCGCACCAAGCATTTTCACGCGAAGAATGTAAATCATCCCGCCGACCAACGCGAAGCGCAAAGGGAACCGGGGTGGAAATACGGAGAGCACTCCGTCGCGGTCGCGGACGGCGATTTGGATTTCAAGAAAATCCTGGTCATGCTGAAAGAAGCCGGATTTCAAGGCTATGTCAGCATCGAAGACGATTCGCTTGGTCATCACCCAAAAGAGGAACGGGTGGACGTATTGAAACGAGATGTCCAATACTTGCGTTCCATCATCGCCGAGTTGCAATAAACGGAATTTACCAATGGAGAAGGATTGATGTCACGCAATATATCATATTCAAAACGGATCAACCGGCGGAGCTTTCTGAAAACCGGAGCGCTGGCGCCGTTCGCGACAACGGTGATTCCGGCGTCCGCAATTGGAACAAAGGAAAAAACATCTCCTTCCGACCGCATCGCCATTGCCGCCATTGGAAACGGGAGCCGCTGTGTTCACGCCCTGCTTCCCGCCTTCATTCGCGAAACCGACACGCAAATTGTGGCGGTGTGCGATTGCTTTGAGGAACGCCGCCACAACGCCAAATCCGTAGTCGATACGCGATACGAAAACAACGACTGCGTGGCATATCGATTCCACGAAGAGGTTCTGGAACGAGACGACATCGATGCCGTCCTCCTCGCAACCGGCGACCGCTGGCACGCGGTTCTTTCCGCCTTGGCCGCCCGCGCCGGGAAAGATGTGTATACGGAAAAACCGTTCTGTTTGACGATTGACGAGGGTCGTAAATTAGTGGAAGTTACCCGAAAATACGGAACGGTATGGCAATGCGGAACCCAGCGGCATACCAATCCGGACTATCTCTACACTCTCGACGTGGTGCATCAGGGGAAAATAGGAAAACTGCACACGATCCTGACAGGACTCGGCGAGTGGGGAGGCAACGGCGTGGCAACGCCGGCGCCGGTCCCCGCCGGTTTCGATTACGACCGTTGGTTGGGACAATCCCCCTGGCGTCCGTATTCACCGGTCAGCGTAAATCTATGGCGCAATCATTGGGATACCGGCGCAGGCGTCATCGCCGATATGGGCCCCCATATGTACGATCTCGCGCAAATGGGGAATCAAAGCGAAACCTCCGCTCCTGTCGAGTACCAGGGGAAAGCCGTATTTCCCAAAGACGGCTTCAGCAACGTGCCCTTCGAATGGGACGTGGAAGCGCGGTATGAAAACGGCGTCCGTCTTCTTTCGAAAATGGGAACCAAATCCATCCGGTTCATCGGCGAAGAAGGATGGATCGAAATGATTGACGAAACCGGAGAAATGAATTCCGAACCCAAATCGTTACGTATTCGATCCGCGCCGGTCCAGCAGCATTACAATATTCTCAGTCCCCACATTCGCAATTTTCTGGAATGCATGAAAACACGCGGTTTGCCGGTCTGTCATCCCGAAATCGCCCATCGCGCCCATACCATCGCGCACGTGACTAATATCTGCCTACGACTGGGCCGCCCTGTCCGATGGGATTATAAAACCGAGCGTTTTATCGACGATGAGGACGCCAACCGCATGCTCTCACGAACCATGCGGGTTCCCTGGGAAATCTGACGATACCTCATGGCGCGAATCGTGTTGGCAATAGACATGGGGAAAAGAATCAGGGGAACCATGAAACAGACAAAAAACTCATTGCTTGTGCTTGGCTTGGCAATTTTGCTTTGCCATCCTGTTATTCCCGTTTCGGCTGTCGATCAAGAAACCATCAAATACACGGTGGAATCCATCCAAGCGTATGAATATGGCCGATCGGTTAAAAGTCAACACCATAAGCCAGGTGGGTGTAATTGGGTTTTAAATTCACGCCGGCCCACCCGCCGAAGCGTATTGTAAAAATATCGTAATACGAGTTTTCGACAGTTCCGATTAAATGAAGCGTGGTAAGGGCAGTTCGCGAATCGCCCCTACGCGGTATTTTTCTCCTTCGTTGTGATCAATCGATCATGGCGGTTTATATGAAAATGCCGGAGCGCGGGCATCCTGCCCGCTTGTGCAGACCGGAGGTCCGCACCACAATTTATCACCCTTTATTGTGATCAATCGTTTATGAAGGTTTATATGAAAGAAAAATTAAAAGAATATCTCATAAATAGTGATTGGGATGGCGTTCGCCGACTGGCTTCCACGCGAAAAATAATTTTAAGCAAACTGCTGTCGTTCACGTTCAATCCCGACGAAGAAATACGCTGGAAAGCGGTGGATGCGCTGCAAATCGCCGTTGGGATATGGATTAAAAAGGATGTCAAGGCGGTTCGCGAATTCTGCCGCCGCTTGTTTTGGATGCTCAACGATGAATCCGGCAATATGGGCTGGTTCGCGCCGCAGGCAATCGGCGCGGTGTTGGCTGGCAATCACGAAAAACTTGCGAATTTTTTTCCCATGCTCATATCGGTGCTGGACGGAGACGAACGGCCGGAAATCGTGAAAGGGGTATTGTGGGCGCTTGGCCATATCGGCCCGATTCACGACGACTTTGCGCGCGAAGCCCGGTTCCGCATTCAACCTTATCTTCTTGCGAATAACGCGGAAATTCGTGAGGAAGCTGTCAAAGTCATGCAGAAATTCAATATACAGGAAAAAGAAGGATGAACAAACCATGCCCGAAGCGGTGCGTTTCAGCGTCTCCCTTTCCGAAGATTTGTTGAATCAATTCGATGCGTTGCTGGAAAAAAAAGGATACGAAAACCGTTCCGAAGGCATCCGGGATTTAATCCGCGATCGCCTGGTGCAGCAGGAAATCGATGAGAATAAGGAAGTCGTCGGCGTGATCACGATTCTATACGATCATCATGTCCGTGAATTGTCGGAAAAAGTAATCACCGTGCAGCACCATAGCGAAGCGAACGTCATTTCCGCCATGCACGTCCATCTCGACCATCACAATTGCCTGGAAGCCATCGTGGTTCGCGGCGAGGGCGCGCTCGTGCGCAAATTCGCGGACCGCCTCATCGGCACACGCGGAGTGAAACACGGACGGCTGGTGATCACGTCGATCGGGACGGATTTGCCGAAATAATTTTCTTCCTCAGCCGTTCACCACCCAGCGCAATGCAGAGCCGCCGTAGTTCGCTGGTCTGCTTCAACCGCATCGTGATCGCATGAGGACTCATATCAACCTTCATCGATGATTTCCCTGAGTTTTTTAATATCATCCTGATCCTGCCCGCTTCCGCGCAAGGATTTCAGCGCAATCAGCCCTTCCGGCGATACGACGGATAGTTGGCCTTCATTCCATTCCACGTGACAACGATCATTCCAAACCTCTTTTATCTGAGGCGTAACCAGAAGCAGATCCAAAGGAATCGCATCGGCGGATGCCTCGTGAATTTTCGTGAAACGATATATCCGAATCGCTCCCGCATTGAATTCCATTGATCCGACATCGATCGTATATCCCAATTGATTCGCAATTGATCTTACCGATTCCAATGATTGGGGCTCGATCAGGATATCAATGTCAAGCGTCGCCCGCGGAAACGCATAAACGGCCATTGCCAGACCGCCGCACAGTGCGTAATCGATTTGCTGATCCTCGAATTGTCGCAGGAGTTCTTTGAGTTCTTTTAAAAGATCCATTTAAGTATTCAATCGTTCTTGATTGGATAATATGCGAAATCACTATGAATCACTTCGGATTTGCAAACCATGAGTTTTTATTCGAGAAATAACTTGTTCTACAATTACTAGAAAATTTTCCACTCTCTCTTCCTGATACTCAGAATCAATCATCCATTTAATGTTTGTTTGTGCTTTAATAAAATAGCCCAGGGATTCCAATTTTGATCGATAAAAATCAACAATATTCTCCGGATCATAAACTTTTTTGCGTATTTCTTCAAATCCTGTATAGATACTCTGTTTGAATACAGAATGCGGCGGGTACCCGAAGAATAGACCTACGAAACTATTTTCGAGTTCCATATTCAATGAAAATCCCTTTGATCCCCAGCGAAAAAAAAGGCGATGATTCTTGGCAAAATTTGAAATTTTGTCAAAGACTCTCAATCCATCGCGATCTAATGATTTTCGAAATTGCGGCTCATCGATTTTGGGAAGTGATGCAGATTGAACTTCCCGTCTGATAGATTCCTCATTTCCAACGATCATGTCATTGGTTAATATTTTTTCACCCGTTTTGGAAGTGAAATATCGAAATTCAAAACAATAAATATCCAAACCTTGTTTCCTGAGATAATAAGCGGTTTGTTTGATTTCCGCTGTGATTTTCTGAGCAACTATGATAAGTTTAGTGCATTTATTAAATGATACGCCAGTATCATTTGCATTTTGAAAAAATTGTTGGTGATACGCTTCCAAACCGATCGCTTCGCCCAAATAATTCTGAAATATCTCATCCAATTGCGTGTAATTTAAATTTTCAACAAACGATGCATACTCAAGTAGCTGGGCAATTGTTTCTCGTGGCGTCTTATCCCGCTTCAGTTCAATTACAACGGTATTGCCTGACCCGTCAATTCCTAAAAGATCAATACAAGAATTTAAATTTGTAGTGATTTGACGTCCGATCATCAAAATTCTAGAACTTTCAAAAAAGTATTCGGGATTATTATCAAGGATCGTTTCCAAATCCGCTTCACGGTTTTCTTCTTTGAAGCGAATTTCATTGTATGGAAACATTTTCCCGGTCTCATCAAGAGTAAAAAGTCGCATTTGATAAATCCTTTACATATAAAGAAGAAAAGATATATTTTTGACAGCATCAACCATATCGCTTTTCCAAATCATTCAAATCGGATTCGAATGGAAATACCTTTTAACGCCATGAAACATAAAAATCGCGATCCCCCCGCCAGTTCGACGGCGCGACCGGAAGAAAGATGGCTAAGTTCATAATTTTAAACGTGGCAAACACACGCTTTTCACTTGTAAAAGGATTTCTATCCGTCTTTTCCGCTTACATTTTTTTATCATTCCGCCAAGTGGACTTATGGATCACTCTTCGTCTCTGCCTGTAGATAATATGTTGAAACCGCGAATACAATTTAACAAACATCGAATAGAAGTAAAGATAACCCGGCAAAAAGTCAAAATTTGTGGTGGTAGAATCTGGATTAATACCACAATATGTGCCAGTATCAAAACTTAATCATACTTTTTGTCGCCGCGTCAGTAAAGAAGGATTCTGCAAGAGGAATGGATCGGCTAATTGGGAAGTGCCGAGTGGAGTATGGAAGGCTGGCGTTTACGTCGATGGGGACAGAATTGCCAAAGTGATTGTTTTCAATTCATCCTTTAATCCACAAGCGCAATAAGGAAAGGACTTCATAACAAAACGGAGAAGATGCGTGGAAATACAACAAATGTAATTGTTCAGCCTCTTGAAGTAAAATTTCAGTAAGTGTAATATATTCAGGGAGTTAAGACGATGCTTAATTCAATATATTAATATCCATAGGTATTTCTAACGTATTGATTTTATTGAACATAGCAAAAAATCACTTCATAAGGCAGACCTGATACAACAAATTTATGTATAATCAATACGTGCAATACGAAACCTGGAGGTCGATCATGCGAAGACAATGTGCGTTCACACTCATTGAACTATTGATCGTGGTTGCCATCATCGGCATCCTGGCCGCCATTGCGGTTCCCAATTTCCTGAATGCGCAGATACGGGCCAAGCTCGCCCGCTGCGAAGCGGATATGAAATCATTGGAAACCGCCATCGAATCCTATCGCATCGATTCGAATCACTACATCGGCAACTTTCAACTGGCCAAACTGACGACGCCGCTGGCCTACATCAGTTCCATCCCGGAAGATCCGTTTGGCCCGATATTGGAAAGCGACTACGGCTATAACAGCGTGCTCAACGCCTATGGACGGCCGATCAAGAAATATTACATTTATCACGGTCCCCCTACGTTTGACAGCCATCCCGACATGATTCGTCTGAACATTAAATGGGTTTTGACTGCGCTGGGACCGGATCAGGGCTGGTTCGACGGTCCTGGCGGGGCAAGTTCCTACCCGCGTTATGACGCCACGAACGGGCTTGTCAGCCGCGGCAGTATCGAGCGGGTTGGTCCCGGCAACATTCCGCAAAAAACCTATCGCGACCGTTGGGATTCAAGCCCCAGCTGAATTGACCGTTGCATCGCGATGGAATCTATTGATATCGTTCAAAATGATCCGCCATCGGGAATCAATTGGAGTGCTTCGGTGACAGATAGCACTTAAATCTCATAGGATGCGGTCAACAAACGCCTGGTATACTGTTGGAAAGTCTCGCCGTTCTGCCGTTCCCGTTTGTAGGTATTCAGCATCTCCGCCAATTCGAAAGCCACTTCGTCGGCGGGAACCGCTTTTTTCACCAGCTCGCCGAATTGGCCGTCCAATCCCATTTCGCAGCCGGCGAAGATGTCATACGATTCCACCAATTCATCGCCGACGCGGGTTTTCCCGCCGCGCAGGCCGATGTCGCCGATTTGAAATTGACTGCACGAATTGGGGCAGCCGGAAAGAGCAATTTTGATCGGCGTGTCCAGCTGCACGGTTTTTTCAAGATAATCGATAATCTCGAAGGAACGTTGTTTGGTCTCGGTGACCGCCAGATTGCAAAATTGCGAGCCGGTGCAGGCAATCATCCCCGCGCGAATCGGATTCACCCGCAGCGTCAACGTCGGCGCGTTGATCGCCATGTCCTGCGCCTCCTCCAGCTTGTCTTCCGGCACATCCGTCACGATCAAATTCTGCATGATCGAGTTGGCCAGTTCGCCGGAACCGTACTGTTCGGCGATATCCGCCGCCACAAACAAATCCTCGGGCGTGATTCGGCCGGCGGTGGAGCTGAATCCGAGCGAATAAAACCCCTTTTGCCGCTGTTCCTGAATTCCGACATGATCGCGAAACGCACACGGATCGATTTCCGCTTCCACCGCCGGTTCGAAATCATACCCCAGCCGTTTCACGATCTCCGCGCGAAAGGCTTCCGCTCCCAAATCCTCGACCAAAAATTTCATCCGCGCTCGTTTTCGTGATTCGCGGTAGCCTTGATCGCGAAAAATATCCAAAATCGCCCGACAGACTTCGACCGCTTTGTCTGTCGGAACGAACGCATTCATCGCTTTCCCGAAAAGAGGTTTGGTCGATAGTCCGCCGCCCGCAATCAAGTTGAAACCCGCTTCTTTACGATTGCCTTTCTTGCGAACCACGCCATATAAGCCGATATCGTTGATTTCCGGCAACGGACAATGAATCGGGCAGCCGGATATCGACATTTTGAATTTTCGCGGCAGGTTGGAATAGGCGCGATTGCCCACCACTTCGCGCGTCAATTGCCTCACCACTGCATAATCGTCGACGATTTGATCCTTGCATTTTCCCGCGACGGGGCAGGAAAGGATATTCCTTGGCACGTCGCCGCAAGCCATCGTGGTCGTGAGCCCCACCGCATGAAGACGCCGCACCGCTTCGGGAATAGTCTCGATCGTCAGCCAATGGATTTGAAAATTCTGCCGAACCGTGATATCCAACGTCCCACGGCCGAACTCCCGCGCAATCTGCGCCGCGACTCGCGCCTGGTTGGCCTTCATTTTTCCACCCGGAATGCGAACGCGCAGCATCAAATGCCCCACATTCGGTTTTTGCCGGTAAATCCCGTACCACTTGAAGAATTCAAACTTCTCCGGCGGGATCGAATCATACCCCGTCGTTGCCCATCCCTCGATTTCACGCCAGATATCCAATCCGTTTTCCCGTTGCTTTAGTTCCTCGACAGAAATCTTCTTCGGACGGGTCGCTTTTTCCTGCTGGTGATCCGTTTCACTCATCTCTGATTCTCCAAAAGTTAATGATGAACATATTTATAAATATTGATATTATTTATCTTCATAAATATTCCTGTGTTTTCATGATATGTATACTCTTTTTTTCACGTCAAGTTACGATACAAATCCGGTTTTACTATGTGTGATTTTCAAAGGTGTGCCTATATTCTACCTTGACCATAGACAATTGCAAGCATTTTTTAATTCGGATTTCCCGGCAATCGACAATGCAGAAAATTACTACATTCCCATATGAGACATTGGATGGAAATCTCCGGATACCAACGATTGCTTCTTTCTTTTCTATCATCCTGACAGGATTTTATCAATAAAAAACGTGGGGATATCAAGAGTCGTGTCTGTCGAGAATCCGTTCAATTGCGCTCAGGTCGCGTTTCTCCAGCAGGGCTTTTTTAATCGTCGTGAGGGTTTCGAGAGAATCCATATTTTCTATCACATGGCTCAGGCGTCGCGCTTTTTCTCCATAAGTAAGGTCAAGAGCCAGGAGAATTCCGTCTCGAAGACCAATCGTTTGTCCCTCCTGCCGACCCTCCTGTCGACCTTCCTGTCGACCTTCCTGCAATCCTTTTTGTCGCCCTTCTTCTTCGATCAATTGGTAAGCGTATGATTCGATCATGATATCTCTTCTTCTTTTCAATAAAATGGAACTTAAATTCTTGTCTTTCAATCCTGCAAAAATGGTCAGCGCCGTCAATAGATTCGATTTTTCTTCTTTGGCGATATTCATATTATACAACTTTTTTTCGGCTTCGAGAGCGAATTGTATTCCATTCGCCATGATGGGAATGAAAGGAAATAGAGCGTAATCTTCCGAGTTCAATATTTCTTCGCTGTCCTGTTCCCACATTTTGATCAGCACAAACTGGAAACGAAATCGTTCATCACGATAGACTTCTGTTGCCGATGCATGGGGGAGAAATAAAAAGAGAATCGGAGTAACCGGCAAATCGTAAAGTTGTTCGGCGCGGAGCGTGTATTGCATCAGATTCCGGACGTCTTTCGGATTCCAAACGGTTTTGAATTCCCATATTTGAATTTCCTCCTGCCCGTTATCATCCGTGATTTTGATGATGTAATCTCCTTTTTTCAAAGTCGGTTGTTCCTGGGGCAGAGCCTCGATCAGTTCGATGGATCGTGTGCAGCGTTTTTGGAAGTGACGCAGAATCGCTTCTTTGCCTTTTTCCACGATAAATTTTGATGTAATATCATATTTCATAATTTAGTTGCTATCCTGATCGAATTTCATGGAATCGGATGAAATCCGGTTCTCTCATCTTCTCGTTACTCATCCATAAGTCACTTCTATCCTGAAACAAGTCATCTGGCGCCAAAGACGTGCTATAATCATACAAGCAATCCTGATCTTTTTTGAGAGAAATCGAATGGAAAAGTGTGGATCAGAATGAAATCGCATACAAAATTCAGTCGTTCCCTTGCGGAGTCGTATCCGCCTGCCGTTTATAAATTCGGAATGATGAAAATAGCCTTTTTTTTCCTATTTCTGATTTTGGGCTTGAGCTGTTCCCATGATAAAAAGCAGCCTAATCTTTTAGTATTGACATTAGACACCCTTCGCGCCGATGCGTTGGGCTGTTATGGCAATCCAACCGTTCAAACTCCCCATCTCGACCGCCTGGCTTCCGAAGGCGTGCTCTTCGAGGACGCAATCTGCCAGATTCCCGCCACGCTGACTTCGCATACCGCCATGTTCACCGGCCTGTATCCGCGCAGCAGTGGCGTCCGTTTTCGCACCAACCGCGTTCCCGCGGCGGAAGACACTCTGGCCGAAATCTTCACTCGACGCGGCTACCAAACCGCCGCATTTATTAGTAGTTACGTTCTTGAACCCGCATTCGGCCTCGATCAGGGTTTTGAAATCTACGATCTTGGTTCGATGCGGAATAACGGGCAGATAGTGAATGCGGAACGACGGGCGGAAGAAACAATTTCCGCCGCGATTTCTTTTTTGGAGCAACCACGCGGCAAACCTTTTTTTTTATGGGTACATTTGTATGATCCGCATTCCCCTTATGACGCTCCCGCGCCTTATTCCACCCTTTACGATCCTAATTACGACGGTCCGATTCGCGGAACCGTACAGGAAATCACACGTTTGAATGCAACGCAAGGTTCTACATTGACCGAGCGGGACTTGCAGCATTTACATGCGCTTTATCAGGGTGAAGTTGCGTATATGGATCACCATATCGGCCGCTTGCTGGGGAAAATGGAGGAAATGCAATTGCTTGAGCAGACCATCATCGCCGCCATTGCGGATCACGGCGAGGCGCTGGGGGAGGAAGGCCGATTTTTTCATGGCGAGGATCTGTATCAGCCTGCCGTAAAAATTCCTTTTCTTCTTCGTTATCCCGCGAAGATTGAAAAAGGAATGCGCATGCCGAATTTGGTTCAATCCATCGATCTGTTTCCAACGTTGATTGAATTGGCTGGTTTGTCAGAAAAAACTGCCGTCGATGGCCGTTCTTTACTGCCTCTCCTGGCAAAAGAAAACGACAAAAGAGAGAAATTTGAAAATCGGCCGGGATTTTTGGAAACAGAAGCGGATAGGGTCTGTGAAACAAATAAACTATTCGGCATTCGCACCGAACAATATAAATTCATCAACAACAGCGCCTATCGCAGACCGGAAACCCCGCTGGGCGTTTTTACGGAAATCCCGCTGAAAGGACCGGCGATCGTCTTGCTGCGGATCAAAGGCGACCCATCCGTTCGCCTGATGGCGCACATTCGTTACCGCACCAAAGAACTATACACCAGCCGCGATTTCCAGGCGCTGGCGCAACTCAACACCACGCTGGTGACGGCGGAATCCATCGGAACCGATCCATTGCATAACGAAGCCATGCGACAGGAAAGTTTTTTACCTGCGCCGCCCGGCTGGCGATTGCAGGCTTCGCCGGACTTGTATCGCACGGCGTTGCAGTATGGACAAGCGCGCGGCTGGCCGACGGATTGGATGGTCATTGAGGGAGTCGGCGTCGACGCTTCCCTTCCCTACAACCAAACCGGCGGAACATTTGCCATCGATCAAATCGAACTATATGCGCCTACCCTGAAATTTCCCAATTCGCCCAAATATCGCAAACCGTTTTGGGTAATCGAGGATTTTGAAGAATCATCCAAATCACGCGGCTTGTCGGACTCCCAATCCGGCCCGCCGCATACCACGACAATGACCTGGACCGAGGAAAAAATCTTCGGGGGCGCTCGCCAACAGCAGGTGGAAATCACCTTCAAGGAAACAGAATCCCAAACCGGTCTTGATGAACTCTTTCATCTCATCAACGATCCGACGGAAACCACCAATCTTATAAAATCCGACATGAACACACAAACCATTGAAGAAGATAACTTAAAAATCAGGGAAAATTGCCTCCTGCTTTTAAACCATTGGCGGAATGCGGCGTTTGGGGATATGGAAATATTGGAACTGGATGAATCACAACGGCAAGCCTTGGAATCACTGGGGTATACGCGGTAAACACACATCCAACACATGAGGAAATCGACAAACTGAAAATCGATGATCAAACCGACGACATCCCGATCAGAATCGGCGGTTGTACTTTATATTTTCATACTTATACTACCCACCAGTTATTCTTTCACTGGATTGCGAAAGGAGAGGAGAATGCAAAGATTTATTCTTACCATCGTTTTGTTGTTGATTTCTATTCCATTCCAACCATTCAATTCGTTCGGAGCGGGTGAATCAGCCGTTCTCGATATCAGCGATCACCGAGAACTGTTTGTCGACCAGTATTTGATTGATCAAATGCGGGGAACGGAACTGCGTTTGCAAAAACCGATTCCCGCAGGCGTCGCCCTGCGTTTCGACAACGCATGGGAGGGACGTTATTGCGGCTACGTGACCGTTTTGAAAGACGAAGAAATCTATAAAATGTATTATCGAGGATTGCCGACGGCCGGCAAAGACGGATCTGACATTGAAACGACCTGCTATGCGCAAAGTGAAGACGGCGTGACATGGAACAAACCCAACCTCGGACTCTTCGAAGTGGAGGGCAGCAAAAATAATAACGTTATTCTGCGGAACATGGCCCCCTATTCCCACAATTTCAGCCCTTTTCTCGACGCGAAACCGGACGCGCCAAACGAAGAACGTTTCAAGGCACTCGGCGGGACCGGTGCAAGCGGCCTGGTTCCATTCATTTCGGCGGATGGAATTCGATGGCGGAAGCTGCGGGAAGAGCCTGTCATCACGCAAGGCGCGTTCGATTCGCAAAACGTATCGTTCTGGTCGCAAAGCGAGAATTGTTATGTCTGTTATTTTCGCACCTGGACGAAAGGCGAATATAAAGGCTTACGCACTATCAGCCGCACAACCTCGCAAAATTTTACAGATTGGACCGATCCCGTCGAAATGAATTTCGGCGAACCGCTGCAGGAACATCTCTATACCAATCAAACGTTTCCTTACTTTCGCGCGCCGCACATTTATATTGCCATTGCCGCCCGTTTCATGCCCGGCCGGCGCGTTCTGACTCCCGAACAGTTTAAAGCGTTCGGCGGCGAAGCTACCTATTCCGGCGATTGCTCGGATACGGTCCTCATGACCACCCGCGGCGGCGACCACTACGATCGCACATTCATGGAAAGCTTTGTACGGCCTGGTCTGGGTCTACAAAATTGGTCGTCGCGCACCAATTACTGCGCTTATGGTTTGGTTCCAACCGGCGAGGAGGAAATTTCGTTCTATATTCAACGCGATTATGGGCAACCGACACAGTATCTGGAGCGATTGACGCTTCGTGTCGACGGATTTGCATCCATCCATGCGGGATATGATGGCGGGGAATTGATTACAAAACCATTTCGTTTTACCGGCGATGCATTGGATATCAATTATTCCACCTCCGCCGCCGGCAGCGTACAAATTGAAATTCAGGATCGCCACGGAAATCCGATTCCTGGCTTTGCGTTGTCCCAAGCCGATGAAATGATCGGCGATCAAATCGAGAGAATTGTCAGCTGGGGTGGAAAATTCGATGTAAGCGCATTGGCCGTTCAACCGATTCGCCTGCGTTTCGTCATGAAAGATGCGGATATTTTCTCCGTTCAATTCAAAGCGAAAACATCGAATTGATTTCAAAGACGACAAACAGGCGGTATTTGGCTCACTTCCCTTTTTCGCTCAATCTTCATACAATACTCTTTTATTTTTTCGTTTTCTTTAATGACAAAAGCCGGAGCGCGGACATCCTGCCCGCATGAGCACAATTGTTACGTATCTTTCAAACGATCATGGGTAGTTCATGAAAATATTCACGGGTAGAGCAGGCGTCCCCGCCTGCGCCGTTCCTGCAAGCGGGGACGCTTGCTTTACCCCCGTATGAACGACCGATGGTTGTTTTCATCCATCGTAGTGTCAAACCGTTCCTGTAAGTCAGAACGCGTTTCCATTCCGGTGAGGTATATAATGAGGAACAAATTATTAGATAAACCATCAAAATCAATTTGATTCGAAAAGGAAAAACCAATATGGAAAAACGAGTTTATAACTTTTCGCCAGGACCGGCCGTATTACCCTTGTCCGTGCTCAAGGAGGCGCAGGAACATTTGATTTCTCTTCCCGGCGTGGGAATGTCCATCCTGGAAATCAGCCATCGTTCGAAATATTTCAAGGAAATTTTGGACGAAGTGAAGACGAATTTACGGACATTGCTGTCGATTCCCGAACACTATGCGATTTTGTTTCTGCAAGGCGGAGCGACGCAGCAATTTTCCCTCGTTCCCATGAATTTTCTGCGCGGTTCGGGAAAATCGTCGGATTATGTCGTGACCGGCTCGTGGGGCAAGAAAGCAATCAAAGTTGCGCAAGCGGAAGGTTCCGTCAATGCGGTTTGGAACGGTGCAAGCGAGAATTTCAAACGGATTCCCCAAGCAGCGGAACTGAAATTCGATCCCAACGCCGCTTACGCGCACTTTACGTCGAACGAAACCATTCAAGGCGTGCAGTTTTTTGAGGAGCCGAATGTCGGCGACGTGCCGTTGATTTGCGACGCCTCCTCCGATTTTCTCTGCCGCCCCATCGCAATGGAAAAATACGGCCTCCTTTATGCCGGGGCGCAGAAAAATGCAGGTCCGGCGGGAGTAACCATTGTGATTATTCGCAACGATCTGCTCGAACGGATTCCGGATGGCATCCATGAAATCTTCAATTACCGCGAATTGGTTAAGAACGATTCGACATTGAATACTCCGCCCGTTTTTGCCGTTTATGTCGTCATGTTGGTTACCCGCTGGTTACTGAACCATATCGGCGGTCTCGCAAAAATGGAGGAAATCAACCGCAGGAAAGCGCAAGTGCTATACGACGCCATCGATCAAAGCGGAGGCTTTTACAAAGGACACGCTGCAAAGGAAGATCGTTCGTTGATGAACGTCACCTGGACAATGACCAATCCCGAAATCGAGCAAGAATTCATTGCCAACGCGCAGGGACGCGGTTTATACGAGTTGAAAGGACATCGCTCGGTCGGCGGTTTTCGCGCCTCCATCTATAACGCTATGCCGATTGAAGGAATCGAGTTACTGCGCGATTATATGATTGAGTTTCAGAAACAGCATGGTTAAGAGGTTGGAGTTGAATCAATCGAAGACTTGTTCACTCGTTTGCATTCAACTGATGAATCAACAAATTGCCATTTCCATTTCTGTCTTCGGTTCGTTTGTCTGTTGCGCTTTTGACATGGTTTCCCGAAATTTTGCCATCAAAATCTCCGGAGTGAACGGTTTCACGATATAATTATTAACTCCGGCCTTCAACGCTTTCACGAGTTGCCCTTTTTCCGCATTGGTCGTCACCATAATAATGGGCATGGTTTTGCCAAGATTACGAATGATTTTCACCGCTTCCAGACCGGTCATTTTGGGCATATTCCAATCCATTAGAATCAGATCATATTTGTTCCGGCAAATGGCTGTAATCGCCTTTTTTCCGTCACTGGCTTCGTCACAATGGGAAATTCCCGCGTGAGTGAAGAGAATGGATGCAATGATTTTGCGCATGGAGCCGGAATCATCAACTACCAATACTTTCATAGAAATCCCTCGAAATGTGGATAGATTATTTAAATAAATATACCACAAATTCATGAAAATGGAAACTTTTGAAGCATATTTATGGGATAAATTTTTTGAGGAATGCGAGTCAATTGAAGTAAATGATTCACAATGATCATTTTAACGATAAAGGTGTTTTCCTTCTATATAGCGTCGAACCGGTTCGGGAGCGTAATATTCAATCGATAAACTAGCCCGCACACGCTCGCGAATCATGGAGGAGGAGATATCAATCAAAGGCATATTAACATATACTATTTGCTCGCCGGAGGAGGGTAAAGTCAAATCGGTTGTATGTTCAAAACCCGGTCGGGAAAAAACCGCAATGGGAAATTCCTTAATCAATTGTTCGCCATTTTTCCAGGTCGGTATTTTATCTTTCCAATCCCCACCAACCAAAAGAATAATTTCCGCTATACCGGAATATTTTCCTTGCAAATGCCGCAACGTATTAATGGTATATACAAAACGTCCTTGATCCACCTCAAACGAATCAACTTCGAGTCGTGGATTGGATTCCGTAGCCAGGCATGCCATATCATAACGAGCCGAACCGGGTGTGAATGTGGGATCGACCTTATAATGAGCCACGCCGCCCGACGGCATGACGATCACTTTTTCGAGATCGAGAGTTTCGATCGCCGTTTGCATGAGAATCAAATGACCGAAATGAATCGGATCGAATCCGCCGCCGTATAAACCGATACGCATTTTTTTCGTATTTGTCACATTCATTGTAATGATGAAAGATGGAGCGTTTTCTTCATTCGCGAATCTGCCCGTCGCCGTATACAATAAACTTTTGGCAGGTTAATTCAACCAATCCCATCGGACCGCGGGCATGGAGTTTATCGGTCGAAATCCCCATTTCCGCTCCCAAACCGAATTGTCCCCCATCCGAAAAGCGTGTGGAAGCATTGACCAACACCGACGAGGAATCGACTTCGCTTAAAAATCGCTGGGCGGCGGAATAACTTTGCGTCACGATCGCTTCGGTGTGTTTGGATGAATAGGTTTCCATGTGATCCAGCGCTTCATCAATCGAATCAACGATGCGAAGCGCCACAATCAGGTCAAGGTATTCCATTTTCCAATCCTCTTCCGTCGCCGGTTTGAGGTCGGGATACCGTTTGCGGGTTTTTTCACATCCCCGCACTTCGACTTGATGCTTTTTGAGATCATCAAGCAACTCTTTCAAAAAGGCGCCCGACATTTCACGGTGAACCAGAAACGTCTCGGCGGCGTTGCAGACGCCCGGCCGCTGCACTTTCGCATTGATACAAATTCGATGCGCCATCACCGGATCGGCGTCTTTATCGACGTACACATGGCAATTTCCATCATAGTGCTTCAAAACCGGCACGGTTGCCAGTTCCACCACCGTTTCGATGAGAGATTTGCCGCCGCGGGGAATAATGACGTCCACCAAACCGCGCAAACGGCACAAATGCCGCACAGCTTCACGATCGGTCGTTTGAATAAAGGAAACCGCCGCTTTTGGCAGGCCGCAGGATTGCAAAGAGTCTTGAATGATGGTCGCCAGGATCGAATTGGAGTGAAACGCTTCGGAACCACCCCGCAACAGGCAGACATTGCCGGATTTCAGGCAAAGAGCCGCGGCGTCAACCGTCACATTCGGCCGCGATTCGTAAATCAAGCCGATCACGCCCAGCGGCACACGCATACGTCCGACTTTCATGCCGTTGGGTCGAATTCGCATGTCGGTGACTTCACCGACCGGATCCGGCAGCATGGCCACTTCCTCCACCATCGCCGCCATTTCCTCGATCCGTTTATCGGTAAGAGTCAGACGGTCCAACATGGCCGAAGACAACCCTTTATCCTTGCCGGCGTCAAGATCCAATCGATTTTCCCGTTGGATGGTTTCCTTTTCGGCGCGCAGGCGTTTGGCCGCCTCGTGTAAAACCTGGTTTTTCACTCGGGTCGATGCGGTTGCGATTACCCGCGCGGACCGTTTCGCTTCCTGCGCGGTTTCATCGACATACGATTCCACATCACTGATGCAAGATACGGAGTTTTCTGACATCATCATCCCTCACAAGCAATTTTCGGTAGAACCGTAAGCTTGCCCGGACTGATTTTCCCGTCAAGGAGCGTCCTATTTCTGTGGATGTGTTATCGTTTCGTTTTCATTGCAGCATCGATCGCTGCGGCAAACTCATCCGGTCTTTGCGATCCGAACAAGACTTTTTTAGACGCCAGTCCGCCTTTGTTCAATTCCAATTGCACGCCCCGATTCCCGCTGACGTTATACGCCTTGCCGCCGAAACCATACCGAATTCCCCAACCGCCATACTCGCGAATCGGCTTGTAGGTCCTGGCC
The DNA here is from genome assembly GCA_003598175.1 of Candidatus Omnitrophota bacterium. Lineage (GTDB taxonomy): Bacteria > Hinthialibacterota > Hinthialibacteria > Hinthialibacterales > Hinthialibacteraceae > SURF-12. The sequence continues at coordinate 39,728 of QZKN01000085.1, read as the reverse complement.
GCATAATTCCTGATCTCGCGGAGTGGAATGTGGTGCACATTCCAATGCAATGGAAAAAAACGATAGTAAATCCCATCCTGCCGCACTTCGATAACTAGCTTCGTTCCGTAGAAAAACAAAATCAACAAAAGATGGAACAGAAAAACACCGCCGGCTGTGAGAATCAAATTCACAAGGGAATTGGATTCCCCATTTTCCGTTTCATTGCGGAAAATCTGCAGAAGGAGTTCTCGAGCCATTGGCGCCAGTGTGATCAATATGATCAGGACGAGAAGCCCCCACAGCCACGGTTGACGAAATCGTTGTTCTTCCTTGAATAAAACCACATTCCGTTTACTCATCGTTGCCATCCTCGTATGCCATGCCGGCGATTCGTGCAATTCATTCGTCCGGTTGCGGATTTTTTTCGATATCCATGTTTTGTTTTCTCCTGCGATGGACCGCCTCACGCAGAAGATACTCGATCTGCCCGTTGATGCTGCGCAGTTCCTGCGCCGCCCAGGCGTTGAGTTCTTCCCATATTTTCGGATCCAATCGCAAGAGGAAGCTTTTACGTTTCGTCATGGTCCTATCAACTATATAAAGTGCCTGTATTCACGACCGGTTGTGCGGATTCTTCGCTACAGAGCACGACCAACAGATTACTGACCATCGCGGCCTTACGTTCTTCGTCCAGCTCCACGACGTGTTTTTCACTCAGTTCATGCAAGGCCATTTCAACCATACTGACTGCGCCTTCGACAATCTTTTTACGAGCGGCGATAATGGCTTGCGCCTGCTGGCGGCGCAGCATAGCCCCTGCGATTTCGGAAGCATAGGCCAAATGGCTGATCCGCGCTTCGATGACCCGCACACCCGCTCGTCCCAAGCGTTCCTGCAGTTCTTTTTGCAGTTCGTGATTCACTTCCTCTGTTCCCTGCCGAAGCGAAACCAAATTTTCATCTTCCGATGTGTCGTACGGATAACGCCCGGCCAGATGACGGATGGCGGCTTCACTTTGCGTGTCGACATATTCTTCGTAATCGTCCACATCGAACAGCGCTTCCGCCGTGTTTTCCACCTTCCACACCACCACAGCGGCGATTTCAATGGGATTTCCGTTCTGATCGTTCACCTTCAGCTTCTCGCCATTCAAATTACGCGCGCGCAGAGATATCTTGTTGACGGTGGTAAATGGATTTCTCCACCAAAACCCATTATCTTTGACGGTTCCCTGATAACTGCCGAAAAGCACCAACGCGCCCGCCTGATTCGGTTGCAAGATAAACAATCCAACACTGAGAAAAATCCCGATAAGGATACACACCCCCGCCGAAACGAACAGCCAGAGGGGATTGCCATGATTCACAGCCGTCAAAATCCCTCTCACAAAAAACCAAATCGCCCATCCATAAATCACCAGGTTGACGATCAACATCAGCCAACCCGACTTTGCCTTGCAGGTAATTTCTTGCGTCATGATGGTTTGCCCTTTCGGTTATATTGATTTGTTATTGTACTGATATGGATATGATATCACATTGATACAGACATGACAAGGGGAGAAATACATTTTTTTTACCGCACAAAAAGAGAATGTTTCTCTATGTGGAAAATGGAGGTTTATAGCATCGAAATCGACGTGATTGGCTGGTCAAAACGGAGAAGGAAAAAAAACATTCACACATATGTGGGTAAAGCAAGCGTCCCCACTTGCATGAACTGCGCACACAGAGTCGTCTGCTCTATCCGCATGTATTTTCATTAAAAAACTAGTCTTTCAACATATCCCGGATGGTCGAAATCAAAGCGTTGCGCTCAACTGTGACCTGCCCTGTTTTTCCCGCTTTGACATAAGCGATTCGATCTTCGATATCGCTTCGTTTTTCCTTGCCGACAATCAAATTTTTGATGGACGCTTTTCCCATTTTGAGTTCATCCGGCCCAATAATCACCGCAATGGGAATTTCCTTGAAATTCGCATAGGACAATTGATCGCGCATACCGGTTTTGGGATTTCCCAGGAAAATTTCCGTGGGGATATTGACGCTTCGCAGTTCGCGCGCGACGCTCAGCAATTCCGTCTTCGGCACATCCTGCATGGTCAAAATAATGACTTTCGTCGTTGTGGAGATGGTTTTGATTTTTCCGGTTGCGATTAAGGCCGAGATCAGTCGATCCAGGCCGATCGACGCGCCTGTCGCCGGGATTTTTTCATCCAAAAATCGTTCCACCAGCTGATCATATCGTCCGCCGCCCATCACCGAACCGAATTCCGGAGCGAAGGGCAGAAACGCCTCGAATACGGGACCGGTATAATAATCCAGGCCTCTCGTCAATGTGGGATCGAAAACAGCCTCCGTTTCCCCAACGCCAAGATGATCGAGACAGGCGCGCAGTTCCTTCATTTCGGCCAATGCCGCGCGGCTGAGCTCGGTATCGGGGAGTTTCTCTTCCAACACTGTCAGTACTTCTTCCCGCGTTTTCCCTTCGATTGAAATAAATTCGAGAATGCGCCGAATGACAGAGTTTTCCAATCCCACGCCCGGTATTTTGTCGCCGGATTCGTCGACGCGGCCTTCCCCCAATTCTTTTTCGATGTTGTCCAATCCGACTTTTGACAGTTTGTCGATAACGCGAAGAATATGTTTATGCGTCGCGGGATCATCGATGCCGCATCCTTCCAGCATGGCGTCGACCAGCCGGCGATGATTGATTCGCACCTGATATTCCGGCGAAGCGGCATCCGAATCCTCGCAATTCTTCAATCCCAACGAACGCAACGCTTCACACATGGCCGCCACGACTTCCGCGTCGACCGCAACCGATTCGGAGCCGGCGGCGTCGATGTCGAATTGCGTGAACTGGCGATAGCGGCCCGGCCCGGGTTTATCCGCGCGAAATACCGGTCCGATGTGGTACCGGCGAAACGGCATTTTGATCTTTTCCGGATATTGGGCGATAATCCGCGCAAACGGAACCGTCAGATCGAACCGCATGGCGATCGGTTCCCGTTCCGGGCTTTCCAGCCGGAACATTTGTTTATTCGTTTCTTCGCCGGCCGTCCCGATCAAGGTTACCAGATATTCCAAAATCGGCGTGTCGATCGGAAGAAAACCGTATTTCTCGTACACCAGACGGATTTTCTCCACGACCTGATTTCTGGAAATCATATCGTCCGGCAGGTAATCCCTGAATCCTTTTAAAGTTATCGGATCAACCAAATTCTCTCTCACGGATCCCGTATTTTCCATAGTCCACTCCAACCTGCAGCCTGTTTCGTATGAATATCCTTGATTTTGTCTTTGACAAGACGAGCGGCGCGCATGATTTCTGTTACATTCGCATTACGCAAACAACATACACAAACAGTAATTCCATTTCACACATCATCAAGGGCTTTAGCGGGGCGAAACCATTTATGTAAATTCAGATTCAGAAAAATAATACATTTCTTATTTTCAATCCTCAAAAAATAACTCAAGATATCATTGATGGATAAATCCTCCACCTCTATAATATCTTCCTATTCACATGATTATCCAAGTGGTGAAACCATGGAAAAAGGCACATTCATGATTCATATCGATCCGGAAAAAGACAACCAGCTCACCATGCTTGCCGCTCAGTTAAATCGTCCGAAAAACGAATTGGTGTCGCAGGCGATAGAAAATTTTCTGGAAGTCCAAAACTGGCAAATGGAGCAAACCCGACTCGCAATGCAAGAAGCCGACTTCGGTTTGTACGCTACCGATGAAGAGTTGGATGAAATCGAGAACCAATACAAACCTTCATGAAAATCATCTGGACTACTCGCGCAAAACGCAGTCTATCCCTGATTGCCGATTACATTGCTGAAAATAATCCGTCCGCCGCTTATCACACGATTCGAAAAATTCGCCAATCGACGAATCGGTTAAAAGATTTTCCCTTTATCGGACGTTCGGGAAGAGTAGAAGGCACACGAGAACTCGTCGTGCTTTCCAACTATATTCTTCCGTATCGCATCAAGGAAGATCGAATCGAAATACTCCACGTATTTCACGCTCAACGAAAATGGCCGGATGATTTCTAAACCTTGATTCTGGCCAGTGGGATTGTATTGAGCGAGTCTTGGCGACATTGGCCAGCCCGAGCCGCATGAGTGCTTGTTCTGGCGCTCGTGACATGTATTTCCGTCACGCCTGGCAGCCACATTGTGCGCCGATACGAGCAGGGATTCTTGAACCAATCCCCCATGCCTACACTCCTGAGTATGGAACGAATGAATGGAGAGAAATTTGAAACACCCGTGAATACCGCGGATCAGGTTCTTATTCCTGACAATTTGAGTTTCAACAATCCCCGATCACTTTCAATTCCTTGAGACCGGTGATAAATCAGATTGCTTGAAACGCCTCATTCCGATCGTTTTGATTTGTATCAGCCAACTGATGATGAAATGAAAGAATACATTCGCAATAGCGAGGTGAATTACGCCGTCATTGAACACGGTCTCAACGACGGGAACATGCCCTATGCGGATTAAAACTATAAATTTTCCAATATTCCGAAAAGGTTAATTCGTTTTCAAAAACCCGCTCTCGCGCCACAATCCCACGCGAGAGCGAGTTGATAAACAACAAGTCCGAAGCAAACGTTTTTAATTGACCCGCTTGATCGTGCACCCGAACGCTTTCGATTCCTTTACATCCACTTCGTTTCCCGCCAACACGGCGTCGAGCGCATCGGCCAGATACGTGTTCTTGATGTTTGCCGCATTTTGACTGTCATCAACCGCGCCGTGATATTGAATGATTTTCCCTTTGCAGATCACGAATACTTCCGGCGTCACTTTCGCGCCGAAACGGTCTGCTATTTTGTTTCCGTGGTCCTTCAAGACCGGATAATTCAGTTTATTTTTCTTTGCGTAGGTCGCGATTTCTTCCACGCTGTTCGGCGCGTTGGAATCGATGGCGAAAACAACGACATCCTTATCCGCATATTTTGCCTGTACGGCTTTCAAGCGTTCCTCATATGCGATTGAAACCGGGCATTTCGAACTCCAAAAGTCTAAAACCACGACCTTTTTCCCCAAGACTGCACCCAAATCGTGTTCTTTCCCTTCCGCATCCTTCAATGTGAAGGGAGCAACCGTATCTCCGATTTTATATGCCGCTTGCTCTTCATTTGCCTGCGCCGCCGCTTCCATTGCCAAAAATGCCTGGCTAAAAAACACGCTACCTGCCAGCAATCCAATCCACGCCACGTAACGAATTTTCATAACTACTCTCCTTTTGCATCGTTTTTATTTGATGATGTTGTCTTGGCCAACCATCCTCCCTTCATTATACACGAATGATTTCCATTATGCAAATATTTTAATTGCTTTTATTGATAAAATTTTCAACTCCAGAATCCCCTTCCCTCAGAGACGTTTACAGTCCCGCTATTCTGATGTTACATAACCCGTCAATCTTGAATTACACGGGATACAATGCGCTCCGAAAACCTGACGACGAAATATATTTCTCTCCCCCACGAAGATGGAACGCTTCGAATGCGATATTTCGAATGGAACGAAGGTTTCCCCTTGCTTTATCTTCACGGCTGGGGATGCAGCGGCGCGATTTTTCTGCCTCTCATGAATCAGTTGAGCAACGTTGGAAAGCAAATCACTCTCGATTTTCCCGGATTTGGTGAATCCGAACGTCCACAAGCCACCTGGGGCACGGAAAATTACGCGGATTGTATCGTGAATTTTCTTCACCAACACAAACTCGCCCCTTGCCTTGTCATCGGGCATTCCTTCGGCGGCCGCGTCGCGATTCAAATGGCGGTGCGTCATCCCAACACCCTGGCAGGAATGACGCTCATCGCGTCCGCCGGGCTGAAACAGCCGGTTCCATTGTTCAAAAAGTTGCGAATTCAAAGCATTCGCAACACGGCCAAGGTGGCCAAACGCCTGCTTCCCGGCAAAATCGGCGAGCGCATAAAAGAAAGCCTTTACCAAAAAATCGCATCGCGAGACTGGCTGCAAGCGGGAGAAATGCGAGATATTTTCGTACGGGTGGTGAACGAAGATCTGTCCGGATTGCTGCCGTCTGTTGAAATCCCCGTCATGTTGATATGGGGAGAAGGCGATCAGGAAACTCCACCCGAATCCGGGCGCAGAATGAACGAATTGCTGACGAATTCCACATATATTGAGCTGCCCGGTTTTGATCACTATTCCATTTTGGATCGTGGACGGCATCAGGTGGGATTTCACATTCGCCGTTTTATTCAGGAAAAATTGCCGCACATATCCCTTAATACTCGCAATAGCGCATCATGATCATTACAATTTCCGTATAACAACCCCAATCGAATCAGGATTTTTCACAAATGCCGTCATTCGAATCAAATTTTTATTCTGTTATCCTACTCTGCGCCGCCTGGAAAATTGTCTTGCGTTTTTTACAATTTTTTCAGCAGGAAGAATATGATAATCTTCGCTTTTTGCGGTGGTGGATTCGCACCCGTTCCTTCGAAAAACGTGCGACAGGAACGGTGATGGGGCTGGCAATTCTTGGGATACCCGTTCAATTTCTGCATTCTTACGCGCAGTGGGTGATTTTTTTCGTGGTTGCGGCATGTTTTGTCAACGCCGGTTGGAGCCATCATTTTCCCGCTTCCAAAAAACCGCTGGTCATGACCGCACGCGCCAAACGGATCGTATTCATTTCATTTCTGTTACTTCTTGTTTTTCAAAACGCGCTTTCTCAGCTAGGGAAACTGGTCTTCCCTGCGGTTCCAACCATCACACTTCTCCTGTTCGCGTGCGGAATCGTGTTATTTTGCATCCCGCTTGCTCTCGTCGCCGCCAATATTGTTCTTGCTCCATTCGAGTATTTGAATCAACGCCGTTATGTGAAAGAGGCCAAACAAATTCTTCGTGATAAAAATCCCCACATCATCGGCATCACCGGCAGTTATGGAAAAACCTCCACCAAACACATCCTGGCTCATATCCTCGCCGCGCATTCCCCTACGCTGGCCACGCCCGGGAGCGTCAACACGCGGATGGGTATCACTCGCATCATTCGCGAACGCCTGCGCGACGAACATCGTTTTTTCATCGTGGAAATGGGCGCGTATAAAATCGGTTCGATCCGCTCTCTCTGCGCATTCACGCCGCCCAAATCGGGAATGATCACCGCGATCGGACTCGCGCATTGGGAACGATTCCAATCCATCGAAACCGTTACGCAGGCTAAATCGGAACTGGTGCGCGCCTTGCCGCCTGGCGGCATCGCCGTCCTTAACGGCGACGATCCGCAATGCCGAAAAATCGCGGAAAACCTGCACATCCAACCTTACTTTTATGGATTATCCGCCGAGAACGGTCGAGTGGATTGCCGAATTCGCGATATCGAAGTGACGCCGACCGGTACGGACTGCGTGTTCGAATATGGCGGCAGGCAATACAAGATTCATATTCCCCTTTTTGGAAACCATCAGGTTTTAAACACGGCGGCCGCATTTCTGATGAGCGTCCTGCTTAGCGTTCCGCCTATTGTCGCCGTGGCGGCGCTGCGTTCCCTACCGCCCATTTCTCATCGGTTGGTGGTCAATCGCGGCGGCGACGGTATCACCATTATCGACGATTCGTACAATTCGAATCCGTCGGGTTTCCTCAGCGCGTTGGATGTGTTACAGTCCCTGCCGGGCGAGCGTAAAATTCTCGTGACGCCCGGGATGGTGGAATTGGGCGACAAAAAAGAGGAGGAACATTTACGCATCGCTGCTCACGCGGCGAAAATGTGCCACAGGATTTGCCTGATCGCGCCGGAGCGCATTCCGGAAATGCGTTCGGGGCTTTTACAAAACGGTTTTCCGTCTGAGAATATTCACGAGTTCGCTTCATTGTTAAACGCGAGAGAGTGGATGAACGGTTTTCTTCGCGCGGGAGATGTTGTTTTATTCGAAAACGATCTTCCGGATGTGTACGAATCTCCCTCCGCTTTTTCGTAACAACAAATCAATTATCATTTTCACGTCTGCAGATGAATATTTTTTCCTGCGGACAGTCTGATGAAGTGATGAGTTTTGTGATGGAGGAGTACGAAATCCATGAGCAATTCAATTTCCGGCGATCCCGGCAAAATCAAAGTGGCTGTCCTGTTCGGAGGCCGGTCCACTGAGCATGAAATCAGCATCATTACCGCCTTGCAGGTACTGGATGCTTTCGATTCCACCCGTTTCGAGACGATTCCTGTCTACGTGGATCCCGACGGGCGCTGGTTCATGGGAGACGAACTGCGTAAACGGGAAAATTTTTTCCCTTCCACCGAATTGAAAAAGAAATTGCGCCGCGTTCGTCTCAGCAGCGATCCGGTTTCCGAATTGGTGGAAGCCGATCCGCCGCAGGGGCTGTTTTCCCGCAAGCAGGCGGAACGGTTTCCCGTCGACGTGTTTTTCCCCGCGTTTCACGGCACGTTCGGGGAGGATGGCTGCGTGCAAGGCATGTTCGAATTCATCAACGCCGCCTACGTCGGCTCCGGTCCCCGCGCGTCCGCCATTGCCATGAATAAATACGCATCGAAAAATTACCTTTCCACGCTCGGCATTCCCGTACTGCCGGATGTGCTGCTGGATCGGCGCAATTGGGACGCCAATCAAGCGGACGTCATTGCCGAAAAAGTCATCCGGAAATTACCTCCGCCCGTCATGGTCAAACCCTGCAATCTAGGCTCCAGCATCGGCATTTCAGCGGCGCACACGCTGGAAGAAGTAATGATATCGCTGGCGGGCGCATTCGTCTTCGACCGCCAGGTCATCATCGAACCGCTGCTTGAATCCATGTACGAATTGAATATTTCCGTGATGGACGGCGATCCTCTGCGTCTTTCCGCCATCGAACGTCCCAAACGGGATGAGGAAATCCTGACGTTCGAACAAAAATACATGAAAGGAAACAAGAAACTGACGTCGGCGCAGAGTGAAGGCATGGCGTCGCTGAAACGCGACATCAATCCGGACAACGTTTCCAAATCCATCCTCAATCAAGTCAAAACCTATGCCAAAAAAGCATTTGCCGGTTTGGACTGCCGCGGGCTGGTTCGCTTCGATTTTTTGGTGGATCAATTGCAGGAAGAAGTCTATTTCAACGAAATCAATCCGCTGCCCGGCTCCTTCGCCTATTATTTATGGGAACAAGCCGACCCGCCGTTGTCGTTCACGGAATTACTGGCGGAGCTGGTGCGATTGGCCTTGCACGAACAGGAAATGAAGCGCTCCATTCGGCGGCAGATGGAAAAGAAGATATTTATCGAATCGTAAACTCAAACGATGATGGAGATCATTCATTTCGCAACGTTGAATCGGACCATCCGCCGCCATACATCCGGCATTTTGGATTGAATCATCTCGATGGTGGATGAATTCAGATTCGATCCGGTCATCGGAACACGCTTTACATATTCATATTCAAGGTTTCCCGGATTCCTGCCGTATTTATAAGAATATGAGAACACCTGGGTTTCGGTCAGTTCCACATTCTCAAGAGACGGATTGGGAACGGAGATATAAAATTCATCTGTCACAACGGTTCGTTCATTCTCCGCTTCGATCAAGAGTTTCTGACTGATGAGAGATGTATACAATTCAATCGCCGTCAATCGCGCGGGATCGATGAAACGAATGTTTTCCGCGATAAGCGCCGCATAGGGGAGTTCTCCCTCCGCCGTCTTCCATGTACGCAATCTCTCAAAAGCATCCTGCAACATTTCCAGATAAAACGGAAAATGAGTGCATCCAAGAATGACCGTGTGAATGGGACCACCGCCGCCATTTTGTTTGTACTGCTCAACCAGACTTAAGGTGTGATAGCGAATGTAGTTTTTCACGCTGTTCAAGCGAATGGAATCCATCCCTTTTTCGAAATCCAACAATCCCTCGTTTTCAAATCCATAACGATCAAATAGCGCCGGATGAATCGGCGCTTGAGGATTATGCACGGCAGGCCCGCGATAGACAGACGGATCAAGCGCACCGGTTGGATCCATGTAGGACGAATCCCCCTCGATGGCGCTTGCCAGACCAAGACACCCCTGCTGAACAACAACCGGCGGTCTTCGATTCCGCTGCCGGGCAATGGATTCGATTGCGCGAACATACCCCTGGCTGCTACACGTGCCGACGGTCGCCATCACGGCCACCGCGCCGTCGATCGCTTCATTTTCCATCGCTCCTTTGGCTCCCGCATTCACTACCCCGATCACCGAAAGAGGAATTTTCCAATGCCCGACTGCAGTAACAATATCTTGCAAGCCATAGGAAGTTGCCGTATTGCATGCAATCACGATCGCTTTGACCGGGGATTTATCGAATCGAGGTTGCAACGATGCGCCGGACGGCCAATATCGGTTTCCCAGCAAAAAAATAGCGTCTTTGAGAATCAACTCACGTAAAAAATCAGTTTTCCCTTCGGCGGGATAGTTGCCATACGGCATATTGGCCTGGTCGCCCAGGTAGAGAAACCGTTCCTGCTCAAAATCCGGCCGCCCGTCCGCGCGAAATTCATGAGTCCGGTTGTCGAATTCGTCAACCTGAAATATTTCATTCAAAACAGTCAATCCTCCAACGCCGGAATCGAACACGCCGATGGGATAGGGTTTCAAATCCGCCTGATAGTGGGAAAAATCGATGGCGAAAAGGTCGGATTTACTATCGGATACAAACTTAGTAATTTCGGGAAGTTCATCCCCGCAAGCGGGAAAGAGAGTGAACGGCACGAAAACTATAAATAAAATGAAGAAACGATGATTCATGATGATTCCTTTTACCGCCGATCTTCAAAAAATGGATCCGCATTTAGAATAAAGGAAATCATACGATTGGTAAATGAACTCGCCGGTTTTGATAAAACGTAGCGGAGTAAAAAAACATTGCATCATGCGGTTTCCTGAATCACCTTGCGCAGATGCGCCAAAGCGGGCTTGTAGGTATCGGGTCCGACATATTCCAAAATCAAGGGCGCGTCGGGCGTGTATTTGGCGGCCAACGTGACGAATGTTTTATAATCCAGGTCGCCCTGCCCCGCTGGCACGCCGCGATCGACGTGTAATTTGCGGTCTTTGGCATGAAGGCAGTCGATAAACGGGTGCAGCTGCTCGAACATCTCTTCTACATCATTCAATTCCAGCAGGTTGGCCGGATCCAACAACGCGCGGAGACGTGGAGAACCGATTTCTTCCAAAAACACGCGGGTGCGTTTGGCGCTGGCGAAGAAATGGCGGTAAAACGGCTCGAACAAGACGACGGAATCGTATTGCTCGGCCAGCGCCGCCAGTTCCTTCGCGGTTTCCGTCATTCTCTGCCACACTTCCTGCTGAAAATGATATTCGACGGCTGGCGCGGGTTTGTTCGGATCATAAAAATATCCCGCCTCGGTGATGAACGAATGCACGTTCATATGCGCGCCAATCCGCATCATCGCCTCGAAATACGCCAGATTGGCTTTCCGTTCCGCCGCGTCGGGATGAATCAGGTTGGTGTAGACGCCGATGCTGTGAATCGAAATTCCCGCGGAACGATAGGCGTCGGCGATTTCCCGGCATCGCTCCGCCGACAGATCCGACACATCATTGCGGCCGTTATATTTCCAATAATTGCTGTCGGATTGCGTCAAAAAAAGTTGAATGGTGTGAATCCCCTCGGCGGCCAGTTCCCAGGCAAGCCGGGCGTTCGTATAGGTGGGAAACTCCGTCGTCGCCATGCCGATCGTCAGATCGCGCGGCGTTTTTCCTACGTTTTCCGTGAAACCGGTCGGTATGGCTGCAAACGAAGCGGCGATCATGCCGGTTTTCAATAAGGTGCGGCGTGTGATGAGAGGTTGCATCATGGATTCTCCTTTTCAATACAATTGTTTTTTTTATGAATTCACAAAATTCATCATTTGATGGAATACTGAAGGGATATCACGCACTCCGTGAACAACCAATAGAACTTGTATCCCTTTGCCGGAAGGTCGATAAATAACGAAATAATTTTCCACGGGAAAAGAACGGACATGAGAAGCCGGATCGGGACGTGACACCTCCATCTCCGGATGTTCTGCGTAGAGACGACACTTGGAATCAATGATTTGCATTATTGCCGACGGAAGGCTATGCTTTTGTACACCAATAGAATCGAAGAGATCATCGAGGTTTTTCGCGACGCTGCGAGTCCATTCAACTATCGGCATTATTCGGGAATCCCATTTTCTGTTAGTTGTTTCCGGTCACGAGCTATGATATCCATACCAAACCATTCCCTGACGTTAAAAATGACTTCGCTTCCATCTGCGAATTACCATATGGTTTCAATGATGCCACTTTGGCTTATTTCACGATCTTTGGTGACGATGGTGGCTTCTTTTTTTAACAAATCACGGAAAACCAGGGCGGTGGCGACGATCAGACCATCATGAATATTCAGTACTATTGGAAGTCTTTCAATTACGACTTCGTCAAGTGGATAAATGGCGCAATTTTCCGTTTGTGATAGATGCTCCATCACGGTTGACAAATCCACACTAATGCGTTTGCGACCGAATAAGAAGACAATTTCAGCAAGAACAATGGCTGGAATAATAATATCATCCTCAGACGAAGTCATCGCAGCCCGTGCGGAAGCGCTCAAGCGTTTACTTCCTTCCAAATACCAAACGAGAGCATGGGTGTCGATGACGTAAATCATAAAGACTATCTCATCTTCCCGTTTTTTCATCCCAATCAAAATGGAATTCAACGGCTCGAATCTCTTCTTCCTGCGTATCACTTTTGCCGGATAGAATTCCATAAAGATCCGCGAACCGATTTTCGGAGATATTTTTTCTATAGCCGGATTCCAGTTGCGCTCGGAGAACCCCGAGCTGAGTTTCCAAGGATTTGATTCGCGCCATCAGTGATAAATTGTTCATGATCGAACTCTTCCAAATGTCAATTATTTCATTTCTGTTTATGCGAATATCCAATCAGCGATTTTTACTATCCCGACTATACGTTCTACTTGTTGCCATGTCAACTTTCATTCACCCATGCAGAAAATCCTCCCAATAAAACCGCGTCGTCGTTCCTGCACGGCACGCATATTCCCATTCCGCCTCCGTCGGCAGCCGAAATGTTCCCTACCCCATCTGATTCAACCGCTTAATGAAAGACTGACAGTCATCCCAAGAAACCTGTTCAACCGGATGATTCGGTTTCCCGCTAAAATAGGAAGGATCGCTGTTCATCCCCGCCTGCCACTGCGCTTGCGTCACCTCATATTTTCCCATATAAAACGGTTTGCTAATGGTCACTTGATGCTGCGGCACTTCATACTTATACCTGTCCTGCTCATTATCCGGCGACCCCATCATAAACGTCCCCGCCGGAATCTTTTTCATCGCTAACGGCTTCACCCCTTGCGGCAGGCCGGAGATTTCCACGACCAATTCTTCCGCTCTTTCCGCCGGCGTGGCTGTCGGTTGCGGCGTGTCCGTCCGCGTGGGGGTGGACGTGGCGGTGTTTGTCGGCGGCGGCGTTGGAATCCGCGTGTCCGTTGGTTTCGGGATGGGCGTGCTCGTCGCCGCCGGCGGGCATTCGATCGGCGGCAACGGTCTGTGTTCTATCCAATAGGCGTACAACAGCAGTATTTCCTCATCGTCGATATAACCGTTGGCGTTCTTGTCAAAAAAATACGTCTGCGAATTCGCCATTGCGCAGAACGACAGGTTGAATACCACCACCCATAGTGCGATTCGATTACGGGTGCGGTTTTTCATGGGATCGTTCCTTTTTTAATTTTCATTGTATGGGTGGCCTTCAGACTCACCCTTTGTTTTCGATCATGGGTAGAGCAGGCGTAATTCCTCTTTCCTACAATCCTGCATTCCTTCCTTTTCGCGCCTTTCGTGCTCCCTTCGTGCTTTCGTGATTCAAACGACGGAAGGCAACGGTTGGTTTAGATCTTCGTAGGCTTCAATCAGAGCGGCCAGCGCATCGGAAACATGGGGGATCACTTCCTCAATGCAATCCGCTTCCGTAATGAGATCGGGCAACAGCGGACATGTCACCGTATATCCACCTTCCGGTTGTGGTTCCAGTAATAAAGGGAGTTTGTAAATTTGTTGCATTGCTTCACCTCAAAGCCAAAATAGGTTACAACATCCATCCCTCGCGATATTCGCGATGCAGATATTGATCAGCCTCTTTGTTATTGGTAAAGGTCAGATTCTGCCCATCCCAAAACAATTTGCAACCGGCCCGCAGGGCGACGTTCCCCAGCAGACAGGTTTCCGTCAACATCCCCGCATGGTCCGTGAAGTTCGATCCCGGCGCGACGCCGCCTCGGCAGGCGTTGACCCATTCGTCAAAATGGCCCGGGGAGCGCGGCAGCGTTTCCGGCGGCTGGCCGTAGGCTTTCATTTTCACTTCCGGGATCAACTGCGTTCCCATCAGCGTTCCTTTTTCACCGATGAAAATCGTATTCGAAATCCCGCGATTCGCTTCGAGGTCTTTGGGGTGGGGCGGTTTCAAGCCTCCGTCGTACCAGCTCAATATAACCGGCGGCAGATCGCCGCGCGCGGGAAATTCGTATCGCGCGAGGACTCCCAGCGGATACACATCGGGAAACAGTTTGGTCGAGCTGGCTTCGACGCTGATCGGATAGGTCAAATGCAACGCCTTGAACACCGTCGAAAGTCGGTGACAGCCGAGATCGCCCAGCTGCCCGGTTCCAAAATCCCACCAATTCCGCCACGTCCAGGGATGATATTCGGGATGATACGGGCGCGAAGACGCCGGACCCAGCCACAAATCCCAGTCCAGCCCGTCCGGAACCGGCGGCGTCTCTTTGGGCCGACTCAGCATCTCCGGCCAATGCCAAAAGCGTGCCGAAATCGGAACCAGCACTTCATGCACAGGCCCGATGACGCCGTCGGCGATGATTTCTCTCGTCAAACGATCTTCTTCCGACGCCTGCCCTTGATTGCCCAGTTGTGTGGCCACTCCCGCGCGTTTTGCCTCTTCCGCAATCAGGCGCGCTTCCCGCACGGACCACGTCAGCGGCTTTTCGCAGTACACATGCTTGCGTTTTTTCAGCGCCGCCATCGTAATCACCGCGTGGGTGTGGTCCGGCGTGGCTACCATCACCGCATCGACGTCTTCTTTTTCCAGAAGTTCGCGATAATCGCGATACGCGCGGCAGGCTTGATATTGCCCACGCTCTTTCTGGTCGGCGTAGAATTCATCGACGGTCCGGCGAGCCGGTTCGCGTCCGGAAATCCTGGTTTCTTTCCCCTGCTCCCAATCCCACGAAATATATCCGTCGCTCTCGCGATTCACATCGCATACCGCCGTGATCCGGATTTCGTCGAAACGCAGGAACGTGCGCAGATTCTGATTTCCCCGCCCGCCCATGCCGATACAGGCCAAGGTGGTTTTCTCATTTGGTGTCGTCTGGCCGAATCCGCTCAGCGTGTAAGACGGGATGATGGCAAAGGCCGATACTGTCGATGTCTTTTTTAAAAACTGACGACGCGAAATTTCCGCGACGGATTTCATCCGGCCGTTGTTCCGGGTATGATTCGAATATGTCATCGCAAGACCTCACAAATGTATTGATCAATTGAATATCAATTCCATCATAACGGATTTTCTCGAAGATTTGAGGGGACAGGTGGAAGCGTGAACCTCTTCCAGAATCAAAGATTGACCATTCCGGCAATGAGCGCCATACTCAAGGGAAAATCCACAAAGGGAGAAAAAATGTGCCTCAACAAATATTAATTTTTCGGAGCATTCATCATGCAATCTTTTAAAATTATCGTCGAGAAACACTCCGACGGCTTTATTGCCTATCCCCTTGGTTTGAAAGGCGTCGTAGTAGGGGAAGGAGACAGCTACGATGAAGCCATATCGGATGTCTCTTCCGCTATCGAATTTCATATCAAGACATTTGGACCGGATGTCCTCGAATCGGAAGAACCTGTTATCGATGTTTATATTGCCGAAGCAGGAATCGCCTTATAATGAGTCATTTTCCCGTCGATGTTCCAAAAAACAAGGTAATCAAAACGCTGGAACAACTCGGTTTTCAGCTGATTTGTGAAGGCAATCATATCTCCATGATACGGCATAATCCTGATGGCAGCAATACCCCTTTAACCATGCCAAATCACCGATTCATCAAAGGCTCAACCTTAAGAAGAATCTGTACCCAATCCGGTATTTCAAGAGAAGATTTCTTGACAGTTTATAATCAACTGTGATTTTTAAACACGATTCCCTCTTGACCAGGAAGAAATTTCCAATTTAATATAAGTAATACGATTTCTGAAATCGTATGATAATTGATAGCGCCTATCAAAAGGGGGAAAAAAGATGAAGTCTCCACACCGTTTTGTGATTGCGGCAACAATTCTGCTTTGTCTGCCCGTTGTTTCGGTTTTCTCGCAAGTGATTACACCCATCGGGGATATCAACTCGGTGGATGAGCAAGGCCTGCCCACTTTCCCGGGTTTGCAGACCAGCGACAAATATACCATCGAAGGGATTGTGATCAACGAGCCCACCGTTTTTTGGGGCGGCAGCGGCGAACGAGCGGATTTCATTCTCTTCGTACAGGATGAAACCGGCGGTATTCAAGTCTATTCGGGCGGCTGGTATGGCGGCGGCGCGCTGACTTATGCCGATGTGCCGCTGCAAGTCGGCGACCGGGTGCGCGTGACCGGCCTGACCGGTTCGTTCGGCGGTAAAACCAACATCAATGAACGCCACAATAAAGACCAAAAGTTTGAAATCGTGAATCTCGGCCATGTCGGCGAACCCACGCCAATGCCCATCACCGATCTGGCGGCCGCGATACAGTTTGATCATACTCGTCAAACCGGCGGCGAGTATTATCAAGGCCGATTGGTGGAACTGCAAAACGTTCACATAGTCGACGGCGTATGGGAAAACGGCGGAATGCTCACTGTCGCCGATCCGGCGGGTGGAACCATGCAGGTGGAACTGCGGTACTCCACGAAAATCCCCGATTCTCCTCAACCCGAAGGGATATTTAATATAGTCGGCGTCTTCAATCAGGAAGACACAGAAACGCCGCATACGGAAGTGTATCTGCTTTGGCCGCGTTCCATCGCGGACTTCAAAACAGGAGCAAGCGCTGTTGAAAATTGGAACCTGCTTAAATAAAAAAGCCTTCACACTGCTGGAATTATTGATCGTCGTCGCCGTCATCGGCATTCTGGCGTCCATCGCCGTGCCGAATTTTCTGCAGGCGCAGGTCCGCAGCAAGATTTCAGCGGCCAAGGCGCAAATCCATGCGTGCAGAAACGCTCTCGAAGCCTATCGCATCGATTTGAACGC
The DNA here is from genome assembly GCA_003598175.1 of Candidatus Omnitrophota bacterium. Taxonomy (GTDB): domain Bacteria; phylum Hinthialibacterota; class Hinthialibacteria; order Hinthialibacterales; family Hinthialibacteraceae; genus SURF-12. The sequence goes on along the minus strand of QZKN01000085.1, from coordinate 22,389 downwards.
GCTGCCGCCGACGCGGTACTTCTGCCTGGCTCTCGGAGGCGAATCGGCGAAGAAGTATTTCGAACTGCCGAAAGAATTGACGACGCCGACGGCCTATCTCTCCAGCCGTCCCCTCGACCCGTTTTATACATTTCCCGGCGCTTCACACGAAGCGCCGGGACAAAGCATCAAATACCGCAAACCCGGCTTCGGCTATTTCAACAACATGCCGACGGAAGAGGGCATATGGGTTCCACGTTCGTTTCCGCTCGATGACGGCGATTATATTTTCTACAACAACGCCTCGCAGGAAAATCCGTCGTCGAAAAGCCCGGTCGAATATGGACTATGGAGCATCGGGCCGATCCCGAAAGAGGAAATCTCGATGAATATGTATGAACCGGTTCCCTCGCACACGTGGTATTCTCCGTCAAATGGAGTCATCAGCATGGGCATCATCGTGCAGTTAAGCAGCGGCCACGCCGCGCCATAAAAGAAAGGATGGTATAATGAAACAAACATTGATCTTGATCAGCCTGGCGGCTATCGTATTGATTCCGTCAGCCATTTTTTCGGATACGGACGATCATGAGGATCACGACATGATTTCCACGGTCGATTTTCAACCGCGCACGCTCGAGGAAATGGAGCGCTTTCACGGCCATCTCGGCCCGTTCATCGTGTTGGGCGTAAAAATGGCGGAACATGCGCACACCGCGCATGGCATCCCCGTCTTTTTCGGCCTGACCGTCAAGGCGGAAACGCCCAAATTGCCGCCTCCCTCCTGCCTGATCGACGGTATACAACTCGGCATCGGCGCAACCATGGGGAAAGGCAACCTGGAGCGCATCGTCGCCGACGAAATCAAAGTGACATTCATCGACAATGAGAGCGGCAACAGCGTCGTTTATCGATTGAAGGATACGACAAAGGCCCTGATCAAAAAATGGGCCGAAGCGAATGAACCGTCACTGCATGAACGCGGGGAGCATTTTTTTCATATGAAAGCCGAGGCATTGTTTGAAATTCAACTTCAACAAGAATAAACAGTAAAATAGAATCTATACTCCCATCAAAACCTGCATAAAGAGTAAACATCTCACAATCCTACTATGGAAAATCCGGTCAAACCTGTGCTTGATCCTCATATTTGCTCTTTCATTCGACCTGTCAATATATTCGTATATCCGCATATATTCATATTTACAAAATTTTCCTGTCTGGTATAATGACCAAATACAAGACAACTCGGTTTTCTCCATTCATCCAACCAGTTTCAGGGAGAAAGGACGCTATGACATATGTCACTTGCGATTTCTATTCGCGATGTGTTAAAAGAAAAAATCGTCGTCTTCGACGGCGCAATGGGAACGTCGATCCAAAAACTCAATCTGACGGCGGATGATTTTGGCGGCAGTGAATATGAGGGGTGCAACGAATACCTCGTCATCACCCGCCCGCATATAATCGCCGAAATTCACCGTCATTTTCTCCGCGCCGGCGCCGACGTTGTGGAAACCGACACATTCGGCGCAACCGGTATCGTCCTGTCCGAATATCATTTGCAGGATCGCACGTTCGAAATCAACCAGGCCGCCGCCGTTCTCGCCCGCCAAGCGGCGGATGAATTCTCCGCGCCCAATAAACCCCGCTTCGTCGCCGGCTCGATGGGGCCGACAACGAAAGCCATCTCCGTCACCGGCGGCGTCACGTTTTCGGAACTGGTTGAAGCCTTCCGCGAACAGGCAACGGGTTTGATCGCAGGCGGTGTGGATTTGTTATTGTTGGAAACCTGCCAGGATACCCGCAATGTGAAGGCCGGAATCATCGGCATCCGACAGGCATTGCAGGAACGCGGCGTTAATCTACCGATCATGGTCAGCGGCACCATCGAACCGATGGGTACCATGCTCGCCGGGCAGGATGTAGAAGCATTATGCACATCGCTCGAACACGTCGATCTGCTCGGAATCGGCCTGAATTGCGCCACTGGACCGAGTTTCATGACCGATCACATCCGCTCTCTTTCCGACATCGCCCACACACACATCAGTTGCTTCCCCAACGCCGGCCTTCCCGACGAAAACGGGCGGTACAACGAAACGCCGGACAAAATGGTAGCCGTATTGAAGCATTTCGTCGAAGAGGGTTGGGTCAACATGCTCGGCGGCTGCTGCGGCACGACGCCCGAGCATATCACCGCCATTGCCGAACTGGTTGAAAACAAACCTCAGCGAAATATCCACCGCGCTCCCCGCGTTCATTTTTCCGGCATCGACTATCTCGAGTTGGAACGCGATAACCGCCCCCTCATCGTTGGCGAACGCACCAACGTCATCGGCAGCCGCATGTTCAAACGGTTGATCAGCGAAGGGAAATTCGAGGAAGCATCCGAAATCGCCCGCCGACAGGTCCGCAACGGCGCGCAGATCATCGACGTCTGCCTCGCCAATCCCGACCGCGATGAGATGGAAGACATGGACCGCTTTCTCGGCTACGTGATCAATAAAGTCAAGGTTCCACTCATGATCGATTCGACCGATCCGGCGGTCATTGAACGATCGTTGCAGTATTGCCAGGGCAAAAGCATCATCAATTCCGTCAATCTGGAAGACGGCGAAGAACGCTTTGCTCAGGTTGTCCCGATCGCACAACGATATGGCGCAGCTCTCATCGTCGGCTGCATCGATGATAATCCCGAACAGGGTATGGCGGTCACGGTCGAACGGAAACTGGAGATCGCCCAACGTTCCTATGATATTCTTACGAAAAAATATGGCATCAAGCCGCAAAACCTCATTTTCGATCCCCTCGTTTTTCCCTGCGGAACCGGCGACGAGAATTATATCGGCTCCGCTGAGCAGACCATCAACGGCGTCGCCGCCATCAAGAAGGAATTGCCCGACGCATCCACGATTCTCGGCATCAGTAACGTCTCGTTCGGCCTTCCCCCCGCCGGCCGCGAAGTGCTGAACGCCGTATTTCTCTATCACTGCACCAAAGCCGGACTGGACTTCGCCATCGTCAATGCGGAAAAATTGGAGCGCTACGCCTCCCTCCCCGCCGAAGAAAAGAAACTGGCCGAAGACCTCATCTTCAATCGCGGCGACGATCCCATTTCCGCTTTCGCCGCGTTTTATAAAGAAAAGAAAGTAACGGAGAAACAACCGAAAGAACGCGGGACGTTGGAAGAACGCCTGCCCGCGTACATCATTGAAGGCTCGAAAGACGGTCTGATTGACGATCTCAACCTGGCGCTGCAACGATACAAGCCGCTCGAAATCGTGAACGGTCCGCTGATGCGGGGCATGGACGAAGTCGGACGGCTCTTCAACAACAACGAGCTGATCGTGGCGGAAGTGCTGCAAAGCGCGGAAGCGATGAAAGCCGCCGTCGCCCATCTTGAACAGTTCATGGAAAAATCGGACGTACAAACAAAAGGTTCCATCCTACTGGCTACGGTCAAAGGCGATGTGCACGACATCGGCAAGAATCTGGTCGAGATCATTTTTTCGAACAACGGTTACAACGTCATCAATCTCGGCATCAAAGTGCCGCCGGAAGAACTGATTCAGGCGTTTCATGAACACCAACCGGATATGATCGGACTCAGCGGATTGCTGGTGAAATCCGCGCAGCAAATGGTCGTCACCGCGCAGGATTTGCAGGCGGCGGACATCCGCATTCCGATTCTGGTCGGCGGCGCGGCGCTGTCAAATCAATTCACCCGCAATAAAATCGCGCCGCAATATGAAAACCTGGTCGTCTACGCCAAAGACGCCATGAACGGGCTCGATCTCGCCAATCAAATCATGGATCCGCGACGCCGCCAGAGTTTGGAGGAACGCATCAAAGAGGAAAGCGCCCTTTTGGCAAAACGAGCGCAAAAAACCGAGGAACGCGAACAGGAACCAAAAGCGAGCGTTCCTACAATCATCCGGCAGGATCATGATATTCCTTCCCCACCTGACTACAAAATTCATATTCTTGATTCTTTTGCATTGGAAGAGCTCTACCCTTACCTGAACCTGCAAATGCTGATGGGAAAACACCTCGGCCTGCGGGGAAATTACAACCATCTACTCGCGGACAGCAACGAAAAAGCATTGGAATTGAAAAAAATCGTGGATCAATTGCAGGACGAAATCATTGCAAAGAAAATGATCCGCCCGCGGGCCGTATTCCGATTTTTCCCGGTGAAACGGGATGACGATGAGATCGTGATCCTCGATTCGGCGCGGATTTCCGCGCAGGAACGTTTTCTCTTCCCGCGTCAATCGAAAGCCGGCGGCCTCTGCCTCTGTGATTTTGTCTGCCCCGGTCGCGAGGATAATCTGGCTCTGTTCGTCACTACCTGCGGCGGACCTTCGCTGCTGGAATGGACGGAACGGTTCAAACAGGAAGGCCAATTCCTGAAATCGCACGCCCTGCAAGCCATCGCCATCGAATGCGCCGAAGCCTTCGCGGAACTGCTGCATGAGAAAATCCGGACCATGTGGGGATTTCCCGATCCGCCCGCAATGACGCTGCGCGACAAACTCCACGCCAAATATCGCGGCATCCGCGTCAGCTTCGGTTACCCTGCCTGCCCGCGCATGGAGGATCAAACCATACTCTTCCACCTGCTGGACGTGGAAAAACACATCGACGTCGCCTTGACGGAAGGGTATATGATGGAGCCGGAAGCCTCCGTCTCCGCCGTCGTCTTCCATCATCCCGACGCCCGCTATTTCAATGTGTCCGAAGCGGATGTGGAGGCGTTTGAAGCGCGATTGCTAGAAATGGAAATTTCGAAGATTTATTGATAAACCACAAATATCTTGACATAACACTCTCAACGCCTCTCTTTAAAAAAACATTGGAAAAGTCTTGTATTTGCTCTATAATACCGTAAGAAATACAAATCTATACACCTGGAGTAGCGATGAACCATGACGGTCGAAGAGATTAGCGTCGAATTACAGAAACTCCCCTCCTATGAATTCCAAAATGATTCCGATTATCTTCATTCTCATGATGAATTCGAGTGGACCGGAGAAGTGGAGAGGATAATTTCTTTTATAGACCTAGTAGTGGAAAGAGGTGAAAACCTGAATCCTTTTTTTGAAACGGCGTAAGATGCTATTGCCTAGCTATCCGAACAATAATCGAAAATTAATAATCAAGACGAGATTATTTTGTAGTTCTATAATATAAACATATTACAACAATTTCAAATGATTGAAAATACATTCTGCCATATTGATGGAATTGGTACAAAAAAAGAAGAGTTGCTTTGGAAAAGCAACATCTGTAAATGGGATGATTTGGAAAAGAAATTAAAAGAAGGGTTTAAATTATCAAGTCTGCTGAATAATAAGAATCACCCTCAACAAGATTTGTTTCCGTTTAAATATAATACTTTAGATGATTTTTCTCATTCAATCATTGAACGATTAAACCAATCAAAACAAGCATTAGATAAATGCGATTACAATTTTTTCCTATCCAAACTCCCCCCCAAGGAACATTATCGTTTATTGTCAACATGTATTGATGATGCATTATACCTCGACATTGAAACCACGGGGTTATCAAAAATAGTACATGATGTAACCGTAATAGGAGCTTTATATAAACAAAAATTTTACCAGTGGATTTGGCCGGAAAATCTTGACCTCCTTTGGGAATTGATAAAAGAAGCGTCAATAATCGTAACGTTTAATGGAGCACGATTCGACCTTCCTTTTTTGGAATACCATTTTCCCCACAAATTTATTCAAAAACCACATATAGACCTTTTATATTTAGCGAGAAAAGCAAATATCCGCGGCGGCCAGAAAATTGTGGAAGAAAAATTGGGGATCAAAAGAAACAAACAACTTGAAAATATTTTGGGGTATGACGCAATCATTTTATGGACACACGCACTTTACGGAGATAGTCTGGCATTAGATAAACTACTCCTATACAATAAATCTGATGTCGAATTGATGCCTCGCATTGCTACTCTTCTTTGTGATCGTTTGATTCGGCAAGATTTCAACGATAAACGAGACACCAATTCTTCTCAAGAAATTGAAATTGTACATCATACGATTAAATTCGTAAACTTGAGAATTGAATGGAATAATAGAAGAACAAATCTCAATCTTCTTTTGGGAAAAATTTCAAAAAGTGAAGAAAATCTGCCTAAAATAATTGGTATTGATTTACGAGGTAATCCTGATAAACCAACCGGTTTTTGTTATTGTAAAGGAGCTGAAACCGTTACGAAAATCGTTTATGAAGACAACGATATTTTAGAAGAAACACTTAAATTGAAACCGGATGTCGTGTCAATCGACGCTCCATTATCCCTTCCTAAAGGCAGAGTTTCCGTTTCAGATGATAGCCCATGCAGAGAAAAAGGTGGGATCGTTCGAGCTGCGGAACGTGTTTTATGGTCTCGGAAAATACCCGTTTATCCGGCGTTGATCAAACATATGCAAAAATTAACGCAAAGAGGGATTGATTTAACCAAAATATTAAGTGAAAAAGGTATACCGGTTATTGAATCGTATCCGGGAGCAGCTCAAGATATATTAGGAATCCCTCGTAAAGGAGTAGACCAATCACTTTTGGAATGTGGGTTACGAGAATTCGGATTTGTATTCTCAGAAGATTTGACGCATGATGAATTGGATGCAATTACATCGGCCCTTGTTGGTTTTTATTTTTTAGCCAATCAATATGAACCGATAGGTGATGATCAAGAAGGTTATATGATCATTCCAATTAAAAATAGACAAATGAAATGGGTTGATGAAAAAGTGAACGGAAAAATGAAAGCAATCGTGATGGCCGGCATTCCCGGCGCCGGAAAAACTACACTAGCGAAGAAATTATCTTACGAATTGAAATGCCCAGCCTTGTTTTTAGGACATGAACTCAGACGAATAGCAAAAAGCAACGTACAACTATCCACGATGCTTGCTCAAGGTTCTCTGGCTCCGGAAGATGCCGTTGAAGAGATTATTAAAGAATTTTCCAATCAGACAGATGCACCATTTGGTATAGTAGACGGATATCCCCGGCATTCTCAACAAATCGAATTGGCCGGAACATTATTTTCTGATATTATTTATGTTGTTTTACAAATTGACGTTGATACTGCGCTTCAACGAATAAAAAACCGGATCACCTGTGATAACTGCGGATGGGTTGGGAATCGATCCGAACGAGATTTCTCAGCGTGTCCAATTTGTGCATGTATCGATCTAAAAATACGTGAAGAAGACAATAATCAAGTATTAAATATTCGTTTGAAAGAAGCTCGGCATAGACTCGATGAATTATTATCAATTATCCCACTTAAACAAAAATTCTTTATAAATTCTGATGATTCATGCAAAAAAACCTGTATTGATATCATGAAAAATGTGCTAAAGAGATCATTATGACCGTTGAATCTTTGATTCTTTTTTATCTGCTAAATATCTCAAATAATTACTCTTCTTCAATTTGACATCGTTCAATCCGTCAAGGATATCGTGATCAACAAAATTTTTTATAAATTCTTCATCACCCTCATTATCTTTATTTTTGCATTTTTTATACTTTCCCAAATCGTCATCCCTCAATAATAATGTATTTTCAAAATCCTTAACTTTTGATTTGATTTGTTTACATATTTCATCGGTAGTCAAGTTAGAACTATCTATTCTATTTATTGATTCAAGAAAAGACTTAAACTCTCCGTAAGTAAATAAATCGAATTTTTTCTTGTTTTCACCATTTTGGATCAATTCGCCCAATTTCTTTTTCATATTTTCCGAAACTAATACTCTAAATGAATCTAATTTCTCAATCTTCATTTCAGCTGAAGGAGGTCCCATACAAATATGCAAATCAAATCTCCCAGGACGTTTAATAGCGGAATCAAATCTCTCCTGGTGGTTAGTTGCCATTAAAAAAATCAGTTTTTTATTATCATGCAAATCCGCCAATTTAGGTAACATACTCGTCGTTAAAAATTGGCTGGTAATATCAATTGAAGCGCCATGTTCTCTCGTCTGCACCAACGCATCCATTTCATCAAAAAGAATAACTACAAAAGATAAATCCTTTAAATCCTCAAATATTTCATTTGAGCGGATGTAGATTTGCTCCAATCCTTTATCCAAAAAATTTGAAGGATCGATATTAATGTATTTCCATTTTAATTTTTGTGCCAATCCTTTTGCCAATTGAGTTTTTGATGTCCCCGGTGGCCCAAATAATAGAGCAGATATGCTCCCTTCCAATTTTTTTGTTCTGTTCTCTGAATTTTGAATATCTTTATATTTATCAATAAATTCTTCTTCGAATATTTTTTTTACTGTATTTTTATTATTACCTAATTCTATATCAATGTCAATAAAATTCTCCCAAATATCTTCTTTGCTCGGTTCTATTGCATTGTATTTATCCAACAATTTATTTTCAATTTTCTGAGTTAAAACCTGATCAAGTTCCCAAAGAAACATATGAACAACTGCAGTTGCCCATGATTCAGGTTTTCTTTGTAAAAGAGATTCAATTTGCCCCCCTGAGTTCCAACCATAATAGTCTTTTTTATTATAGTTATATTTAAACCGATTATGTTCACACCATTTAACTGCTTTCTCCAATCCTTTTAACGCACCATCAATCTCGAAAATCGGAGTATTATCACCACCGAACTCATTTAAAACGGCTTCCAACATTTCAAATGTAAAGCAAAAATTCGACCCGGCATCGGGATAATGAAACAATGGAAAATATTTGGGCCAAATACCAGATTTTGCTTGTTTTGAAAATACCAAATCAATGCCATGACAAAGTTCAGGCTTTGTTGGAAGATTCTTTAAATTATCAGATTTCAATCCAATAATTCCATTCTCAGCCAGTCTTCTCAGTTTCGCACAAAGACAAGCAGCCATAGCAAGATCAACTGGATCCATTAACAAATCATTATTTGATTCAACATAAGAAATTTGTTGATATAATTTATTGCTTATCCAATTTGATAAATCCTTCCATATTTGTTCAGCTATATTTGTTTTCGCTCGTTCCAATCCATCGACAAACCAATAAGCAATAGTACTCGTTGGCGGGTAATTTTTGATTTCGAAGTTATCTGGTATCTTTTTACATAAATCATCAATTATGTTAATATAATTCCACTCACTTTTTTCACTGTCTTTCTTCTGTTTACTAATTTTATCCCATTCCTCTTTATGCCCCTTATGTATCAATTTATTTTTGTTTTCATCTTCTAAAATACCATAATCAATAAGGAACCCGTAAGTTCGCACGACAATCGTTGTTGTAAAAGCGTTCATTTTAAGCAGACCGGAACTACGCCAATCCTCATAATCAAAAACTTTTCTAAACGATTTTTCCCCTTTCTCTCTTCCACGTTCATTCTCTTCTCTTTCGGATGTTCTTTTTCCAACCTTATTTTCTGATTTCTCATTTTCTTGAATTTTTTTCAAATAAAATTCCGACAATTTATTTGTTTGAGAAAGTGCCATTAAGCAACTACATGTTGTGGTAATGTTGACATCATTATCTTTTGATTCACTATCAGGTAATCGCCGAAATGTTATCTTATCTTTTTCATGTAAAAATGGTAAAAGATCACCACTTAACGTTGATGAAAGTGTATTCACCCTATTCCGTAAATCTCGTAAACGATTGATAAAATCCTTTTCCATATCACCCGACATTTACTTTTGATGTGATTTTAATTGCATCATGTGTCTTAAATCCTGTCCCCGCGAAAATCACGGGAACACTGGTATAATATTCGACATAATCGATAAAATCTCTTCCTTTTTGTGCAAGTTGATCATAATGCGATATCTCATAATTGCGATAATCAAGACGATCCAACCCCATTAATGCGATTCCGGTGGGTCGATTGTACAAACAAGCCTTTTTAACCGCTTCGAGATCAAATTGTGCGACTCTTCTCAAACGTTTGGTCACAGAAGTGAATTCGGGAATCACGTTCGGAGCATCAGACAATTCTTTGATCTCATCCCACGAGATTTCATCCTTTAACGGTCCGCTTGTACCGCCAACTCGAATTGGAAAAGTGCGAATAACCAAGGTAACATGATCGATTTGTATTGGAGAGAGACCCACTTCCATAGCGAAACCGGCAGCAGTCGTATCGCGAGAAGTGACATAGGGATATTCAAAACCATGATAAAGAGAAAGCCCAAATCCCTGCGTTCCTTCCACCAAAACATGTCCCTCATGATCAAGATGTTCATGAATTAAAGGGGCAACGGTTTCAACCCGGCATCGTTCACGCAAGACAGATGAATTTTTCGCTAGTCTTGATTCTTTTTTTCTCTTTATTCTACGAATTTGCGCATAACCCGTTCCGGAACATGTACTTGCGATTGAATTCAAATCGGCGCTTTCCCGCTTTTTATCATCCGGTTCAATTAAAATGGCCCGTGGATCAACAATGATCCGTTCCGGAGGGATTCGTAAAACATCCAATTCATTTACCAATATTCCTTCATCGATGATGCAACCGGCTGATAACAATAAAGTTGCGTCATCTTTTACAACGCCGGCCGGTATATGTCTCAAAATAATATCATTCCCCTCGATTGTTACCGTATGGCCGGAATTCGGGCCGCCACAGCGAACAACAAAAGGATTGTTCAACTCCTGCGATAAAAGAGCAACAACCTTCCCTTTCCCCTCTGAACCATATTGTCCGCCAACAATAATATTACAGGGCATGATGTACCCTCTTTCTTTTTTTCTCTATCATAATATAGTAAATCCTTTATGTCAATTAATTAATTGATAAGTGTCTCCGTTTTCTTTTAACTTCCCCACCCTAAAAATAGAATGATTCCGAGAGAATCCCTTTAATCCAATACTGATAAATCACTTTCTTAAAGGTTTACAAATAACCTTCCCCTGTGTCCGCTTGACGCACCCATATATAATACTTTTCTCGCTTTGAATGGAGAACAAAGAAGCCGCCCGCGAGAAACACGGCAAGGAAAGCAGAGCAAGCCTCCCGCTTGCGCCGTTCGAAGCCAAACAATGACTATGTTACATGCACTAAAAAAAACTTTAAATAAAACCCGGCGCATCATCAAATATTGCACGCCCATGCCGTCGTTTTCGTGCGATCTGCCGATTCCCAAACCATTGATCGCCGGATATACGCATCGCCTGCCGTGCGATATTCATATTCCTTACGCCAATGGATTGGTGGAACGGGATCAATTGCAAATCCGAATGCGATGGATCGGTCAGGACGGCGTTGAATATTTTGCCGGACAAGCGCCCATTTTACGCGGATCCCACGCCCGTGAAAACACGCGCGTTATCGCGCAAATTCATACTCCCCAAAAAGCGGGAACCTATGCGCTGGCCGTCGCTCTCGTTCGCGGGCGACGGGAGAGAGAACTGGCGCGGTCGGATTATGAATGGCCGGTCATGCCGCTGGCGGAAAGCGACGGGTTTTGTCATTACGGCGAGTACATGTTGGGACTCGACGCCTCCACCCGCTGCAATTTGGAATGTATTTTTTGCCTGCGCGTATTTGTCGAGCTGCCGCCCGCGAAACAGGTCACCCGCGAGCAAATGGCGCGATTGGCCGAGCAGGCGTTCGATGGGTGTTCCGGCATCAGCATGTCGCTAGGCGCGGAGCCGTTGATGAACACTCAATTCGAAGAAATCGTCGATCTGTTCGGCGAATATCCCTACGTTTTCACCACCATGACCAGCAACGGTATTCCTCTCAACGAACGCAAGGCGCGTTTGCTGGTGGAGAAGGGATACAAGGAAATATCCATTTCGATTGATGGCGTAAAAAAAGAAACCTATGAAAGCATCCGCAAGGGCGCGAAATTCGAGCAATTGATCGAAAATCTGAAACGGCTGCAGGAAATCAAGCGGGAAATGGGCAGCCCCTATCCGCGATTGAAGTTCCACTTCGCCATGATGAAGCGCAATGTGGAGGAAATGCCGGCGTATGTGGACATGGCGCATGAATTGGGTGCGGAAATCATTCGTTTCCAACATTTTATTATCCCCCACGAAGACCTGACCGGCGAATGTTTGTGGTTCGAGCAGGAAAAAGCCAACCGCTATCTCAGCGAAGCGTTACGAAAATGCGAGGAATACGGCATCAAAACGGATGCGCCGCCGCTTTTCGATCTCACCCGCAAATCCGGCGAACAAAAGAAACTGAGAACAGAACAATGCCACTGGCCGTGGAAAGGAATGCTCATCGGCCACGAAGGCGAAGTCTATCCCTGTTGCCAATGGAAAGGTTCGGTGATGGGAAACGTGAACGAACAAACCTTCGAAGCGATTTGGAATGGTGAAAAGTATCGGCAATTGCGAAACGAATGGATCTGCGGCGAGTTGAACGAAAACTGCCGCAACTGTTCCGCGTTGATGGAAGGGGATGTGAACGACATCAGTTCCTTTTTCGCCGCGGAATATGAACGCATCAACGGAAAACCGCCGACAATTCCTCTCAACCTTTCCAAGGATCAAAAATGAAACGTTTCGTTTCATTCTGCCTACCCATCATCCACGTTCCCCTCTTTTTCAATTATTAATAATGTAAGATATAGCGATAGAAAATCCGGCGTTATTCCCTGTTGCTCCGATTCTGGAAAAAGTTACAAAACTTGGTAAAGTCGAAAAAAATCGCTTGCTTTTTTTGAGTTACAGGACTACACTTAAAGCACTTTCTCAATTCGAAAGGTGAATGGAAAGATCAAATTGTGGTAAAAAATACAAAAAAAATTGCAATTTTTACACAGTCATGTTAAGGTATACATGATGGTCTATTGATCACGTATTTTTGTTATGCTCATTCGATTTTATTGAGGGGTAAGAACACCGAGAAAGGAAACCTGGATTCATTCTCTAGCGACTCACATGTAAGTGGGCGTCAAAGGGGGAAATCATGAAAGTATTCTATCTCAAATTTATTTTAGCGGTTTTCATTGTTTTCATTTCGAATTACGCTTGGTGTGAAGAGGAATATATTCCGAAAGAACTGCTGGACATCGATAAAATACGCACAGAAGAACAGTTAAGCCCCAAAAGTCAGTTAATGCGGGTGTATATTTTTCTGGCGGTTTTGAATACCCAGACCAATTCTTATGACACCTACGTCACAAAAGGGAAAAACGATCTCGACAGCGACGGTCAGACGGCATTGCAGGAACCGAATGATTTGAAAGAGTATAAAAATGTAGCTACCGACTTTGCCAACGCCTTCACCATCGAGAATGAGGAATACGTCTGTTATATCAATGACATGCCGGAATTCAACGAGCTGTTTCCCGAGCAGAAAAATCCATTCGAACAAAACAATACGTTACTGGGGATTTGCACAAAAACAATCGATGGAAACGAAAAAGTACTAACCGGCACGAAAACAATTCCGTCAATGAGTAATGACGGCTCGAATTTGATCGTGGATCGATACTGCGCATTTTATCAAAAAAACGAAGGCGGCCATACGATAAAATCATACGGATTCATTGAAATCCAACTCCAAGAATCAACCAGTTAATCCCATCTCTTTCCGTTCCCTTTTCTTTATACCTGTTTGTATTGTATCATGGCTCAACCCTGTCGCTTTTGTGTGCGCGATGCGGCCAACCACCGAGAACAAGGAGAAATCGAATGAAGGCATTGCGGCGATTGGTTTTTTCATTTTTTTTAATGCTCATCACTCTTCCGGTTTTTTCGCAGACGAGTTCGTTATTGGAAAATCTGGCGAGAGCTCCGAATTTTGAATCTCATCGCGTCAGCAGTTACGACCTGACCGGCGGGAATGCCGACCGCCTGTCCATCAAACCGGGCGAGACGAAAATTTTGGCCGAAATCGAAGGTCCGGCCGCCATCACTCATATTTGGAACACGATTGCGGCGGAAAAATATTACTCAAGGATGTTGATATTGCGGTTTTATTGGGACGGGCAGGATATCCCTTCCGTCGAAGCGCCGATCGGCGACTTTTTCGGCGTCGGTCATGGCCTCGACCGGCCGTTTGCAAGTTTTCCGGTTGCGGTTTCCTCCGAAGGACGCGCGCGAAATTGTTATTGGTTCATGCCGTTTCAAAAATCCGCCATCGTCACCGTCACGCACGAAGGATTCGAGGAAGTGTATGCGTTTTATTACTATATCGATTACCGGAAATATGAAAGTTTGCCCGCAGACTCCCTCTATTTTCACGCGCAATACCGCCAGGTAACGCCCAATCCGAAAGTGGAATTGGCGGGGAAAAACCTCGACGGAAAAACCAACTATCTTTTGATGGAAACCAACGGCAAGGGATTATATGTTGGAACCGTGCAGAGCGTACAGACCAACAACGACGGCTGGTATGGCGAAGGCGACGATATGTTTTTTGTCGACGGCGCCGAAACGCCGACCATGACCGGTACGGGGACGGAAGATTATTTTAATGACGCCTGGGGATTTCGCGAATTCTGTTTTCCATATCACGGCGTGACGTTGTGGGAAGGGTATAAGAAGAGAGATCGCGGTACCGCATATAAATGGCATATTTTCGATCCGATCGCATTCAAACAATCGCTTCGAGCCACCATCGAACACGGACATGCCAACGACCGGCAGGACGATTTTTATACCGTTTCGTTTTGGTATCAAACGTTGCCCGGCCCCGAACCGCCCGTCATGGCGAATGTGATGGAGCGTTTGCCCGACGAAGGGCAACTCTACGCCAAACGCATCTTCATCAATAAAGAACTCTCCTTACATCTGCACGAGGAGCGGTTCATGGAATCGCTGGACCGGATCGAACAGTTCGTCAGTGAAAACGAGGGAGCGGATGATTACGGTTATTGGTCCATGCGGCGGGGATTTCTCGAAAAAATGTCGAACAATTTGCCGTTGGCAAATGAGGCGTTCTCTTCGGCGTTGGAAAAAAGTAAAAAAGAAGACCGAAAAAGTCAGGAGCGAGACGCGGAACAGATTCGCCGCGTATGCGAAAAAGAACACGCGGTTCTCGATGATAAACGCAAGGCCTGGATTTATGCGCTGGCGGATGATCAATACGAAATCTTTCTGGATGGGAAATCCGTGGCAACCGGTGGAGGCGGCGACCGACTCGGCATTCATGAAATCGAATTTCGTGGAGCGCATATGATTGCCGTGAAATGCGAGAACAAATCCGGAAGAGCCGGATTCGCTTTTCAATTAAGCCACCATCGCGGGCTAACCATTTCCGATTCGAGCTGGCTGGTTTCGTCAACAGAGCAAGAAGGATGGAATCAGCGTAAATTCGATGATTCGACTTGGATCAAGTCAAAGGAAAACGGTTTTTTGGACGATTCCCGCTGGCAAAGTTCCCACCAACCGTTCGCTTTTTACGTTCCGCTGTTGTCCTGTAAGGTGATTTGGACTCCGGAAGGAGAAAAATCGGATCAAACCGTCTTTTTCCGAAAGGAAATTCGGATCCGGTAACTACGCTTTCGATTCTTTTGCGCGTTCCCTTTTTTTCTTTTTTCCTTTCTCTGCCCCTATACAAACCGGATAAAAAATATGATCTTGAAATGATCCAATCGAGCAGGATAAGGAGGCAACAATGACCGATTCTACTTTTTCACGACGGAGTTTTCTTCGAACCACATCCGCCGGCGCATCCGCGCTGGCGTTGGGAATGCCGCGGAACTCGTTGGCCGCCAACGACAAGATCATGGTGGGCATGATCGGAACCGGCGGGCGGGGTAAACGGCTGTTGCAGGCGTTGACCAACATCGCAGACTATCACGTCGCCGCATTATGCGATTTGCGCGAGGAGCGGGTGAAGGAAGCGGCGGAAATCTGCGAGCAATATAAGCCGGCGGCAAAAACCTATCTTGATTTTCGGGAAATGCTAGAAAAAGAGAAATTGGACGCGTGTTTCGTGGCGACGGAAGAAGCCAATCACGGCAAATGCGTGATTCCCGTATTGGAGGCTGATATTCACTGTTTTTGTGAAAAACCGATGGATATTTCGGTCGAGCAGGTGGATCGCGTCACCAAAGCCGCCCGCAAATCGAAAGGACTATACCAATGCGGCTTTCAACGCCGTTATTTGTCCACCTTTCAGGACGGAATCGGACATCTTCATGAAGGGCATTTGGGCAAAGTGACTTTCATGCAGGGCATGTGGCATTGGAACTACGGAATCGGCCCCCGATACCTTGATATCGACCTGTCCGGCGGTTGGTTTTTGGCGCAGGCCTGCCACCACGTCGATGTGGCCATGTGGGTCATGAAGGATAAACCGCCGATTCGTTGCGTGGCGATGGGCGCAGTGACCGTCGAGCATCCGAATCCGCCGGAGCGTTGCGCGGAGGATCATTCCGCTCTCTCCTTCGAATTCGCCGACGGTTCGATATTTTCCTACACTCATTTGATGTATTGCCCCGATCAATTCACCGGGGAAAAATTGTGGGTGTATGCGGAAAAAGGCGGCGTGGATTTGCCGATGGGCATGAAATATCCACGGCCAGGCATGGGAGAGCCCGAACGCATCGGGAAGGAATCCTCCGATTGGGATCAGGGTACCTACGAAGAGCTGGAAGCCTTCGCGCAACATATCCGCAACGGCGAACAATCGCTCAGCAACATCGAAACCTCGAGGCAATCCACGCTGATGGGCATCATGGGGCGCATGGCGATGTATCAAGTCGAGAAGAACAAATATGAACCACGTTTGATTTCATGGGAAGATCTGGGATCAACGACTTGACCGATCAATGTGAATTCGTATCGGCGTGATGGTTTCCATGAACGCTGTAGGGACGAATCATGATTCGTCCCTACGCTTTCTTCCCTGCCCTGTATCGATTTGGGAAAATGGCCTTTCATTATGCAAAGACAGAAACTGGATAGCGGGTCGGTTTCAACCAAAATCAGTGTTTATTTCATTCATCCATCTGTAACCGAATCGATTACTTTTTTTCGCATTGAAGTAGAAATAGTTACCTGGCGACGGCTTATCCATTGATAAACAAGCAGTATTCATAACGATGACAATCCAACGCCATTTGCATAGCAAGGTAAAACTAATTGTCGGGCAATCCTTGCATCAAAAACTTGTTGTGAACTTATTTATCGATTGACAAATGATAAATTCATTTGCATGTTGGTACCTTTATTGCTCAAAATGGTCAGGAACGCATAAGATATAGCTGGATTTAGATTCCATAGAAACCGTCATGATCGGTTGATCATCACGAAAGAGGAAAATAACCGTTGTTCATACATATATGGGTAAAGCAAGCGTCCTCGTTTGACGAACAACGCAGGCGGGGACGCCTGCTCTACCCGTATGTATTTTCAGAGAAATGATTCTGGGAATATTTCTTTTGGAAATCTTTTGGAGGCGTAGCCGTACACAGACCCGAATGGGATGGAACCTTTTCAAAAGGAATCATAATGTCGCTGAAAAGCAAAATCATATTTATTTTGTCTATGGTCGTCGGATTGTTCGTGCTGTTTAATTACGGAATCCAGCATTGGATGATTCAACCGAGTTTTTTGTCTTTGGAGCGGGACGAAGCGATCAAAGACATGAATCGATGCGTGGAGGCCATTCGCAGAGAAATCCATCATCTCAATCTGCTGACGCATGATTGGGGCGCATGGGATAACACTTACCAGTTCGTCGAAGACCGAAATCAGGAATATATCGATACGAATTTGGTTTTCACCACCTTTCTGGACGCCAAACTGAACCTGATTTACATCGTCAATCTCGCCGGTGAAGTCATATGGGGAAAGGTGTTCGATTTCGAGGAGGAAGAGGAGTTAACGTTGGGTGAATTCCCGTCTCATCGTTTTCCCATCCCGCATCCCCTGCTGGCGCAGAAAACGGTTGATGACGCCATCGCCGGTGTGAGTATGACAGATCATGGGCCATTACTGATCGCTTCCCGGCCGATTGTTACCAGTGAGAACGAAGGGCCGATCAAGGGAACGATCATGATGGGACGATTCTTAAGCGACGAAGTGCGAGAAACGATTGTCGAACAGACGCAAGTCGATATGGATATATGGGAGTTGGCAAATGAACAACTTCCCGAAGCAGAAAAGGAGAGCGCCCTTCGCATCACGGAAGAGTCGCCGATTTGGATGACCGATTCGGAATATCTCATTTTAAACGTTTACACGAAGTATCATGATATCCAAAACCAACCCGCGCTTTTGCTGCGAGCGAACATCCCGCGGGATATCAGCCAGAGAGGAAAAGCAACGTTGCGATTTGCACAAAATTCAATTATCGGCGTCGGTCTGCTCGTGTTGATCGTGATGTTGCTGGCGCTGCAACAGACGGTGATTCGGCCGCTATCGAAACTGACGAATCATGCCGTCGCCATCCGCGAAACCGATGATCTGACCCTGCATATCGATTTGTCGCGCAGGGATGAACTCGGTATTTTGGGGGAAGAATTGAACACGATGGTGCGGCAACTTGCGGATACGCGACAACGGCTGATCGAGCAGTCGTATTCATCGGGAATGGCGGAAATCGCCGCCGGCGTTCTTCATCATATCCGTAATGCGCTCAATCCCGTGACAATCAGCATTGACAGCCTGCTCAATGATTTGAAAAATAATCCCGTTGAGCGCATCCAGCTGGCGCAAAAGGAATTGATCGAGGAAACGCCATCGCCGGAAAGAAAATCGGATCTGACACAGTATGTGCGGTTGGCCACTCAAACGCTGGCGTCGCAGATACTAGAAACAACCCGAGAATTGGAGCGTCTTTCCGGATTGATCATGCAAATCGAAACGATTCTGGCGGAGCAAGAGCGATTCAGCCAGGCGCAACGTCCGCTGGAAACGGTCGCGCTGAGAGAAATCCTTCAAGACGCGGTTCACCAGATTTCCAAGGAACTGCAGGAGGGGACTATGATAAAAATCGATCCTTCAATAAATCAGATCGAACGAATCAATACTCATCGTTTCGTTCTTACCCAAATCATAGTCAATCTCTTGAGCAATGCGGCGGAATCGATCCAACGAGCCGGCCGATCCTGCGGAAGCATCGAAATCGCTGCGGAAACAGAAACCGTGGATGACGAGAAGATGGCGCACATTCGTGTGATGGATAACGGCGAAGGAATCGATCCCACGGGGTTGAAAAAAATATTCGAACCGGTCTTTTCCTTGAAAAAAGAAACGAGAACCGGAGTAGGCTTGCATTGGAGCGCCAATACCATCTCCACAATGAACGGACGGCTGTATGCGGAGAGCCAGGGGAAAGGAACCGGCGCTTGTCTGCATCTGCTGCTTCCGATCCATTCGTAAGGTAGAATGTGAATATGAACATACAAGAAGTCGAGCGATGTGAAACGTTTCGTATTTTAGCCGCAGACGACGATCTCGTGATAATGGAATTGTATCAGGCGATCTTTGCCTCCATTGCGAACCGAACGGAAACACAAAGCAATCTTAGCGATCTCGAAATGCGGCTGTTCGGCGGGAAATCAATCACATCCCCGAAGCCATCATTCGATTTGAGCGTAGGTTATCAAGGCGATGAAGTCGTGGAACTCGTGAGAGAATCCATTTCGATCCATCAACCCTTTTCTATCGCCTTCCTTGATGTTCGCATGCCGCCCGGACCAACCGGCATATGGGCGGCGGAGCAGATTCGCGCCCTGGATTCGTCGATCGAAATCGTCTTCGTGACGGCGTTTTCCGATTTACAGCCGGAAGAAATCATTCGCCGAGTGCCGCCGCCTCACAAACTTCATTATTTGCGCAAACCGTTTCATGCGGAAGAAATCCAGCAATTCGCGCTGAGTCTTTCCGCCAAGTGGCGCAACGAGAAACAACTGAAGAATATTTTATCGAATTTGGAATCGCTGGTGGAAGAACGAACGCGAAAGGTATCGGTTACCAACGCCGAGCTGGAACGAGAACTGGCCGAGCGTAAACGGTTGGAACAGGAAAAAAAACGGCTCGAACAACAACTCTATCATTCGCAAAAATTGGAGGCGATCGGCCGATTGGCGGGCGGCGTCGCCCATGCCTTCAATAATCTGCTGACCGGAATTATCGGCAATATCAATATTCTGAGCACGAGGATTCCCGATGAATGCCAAAAATACCTAAATAATGCCAAATCGGCAACCGACCGCGCCGCCCAATTAGTTCAACAACTCCTGATGTTCAGCCGCAAATCCGATTTTGAACTCGAACCGGTCGAATTGAATCGCGTGATCGGCGACATGTATACAACAATTCGTCCGCGTATCGATTCCCGCATCGGGATCGAGATCGAGACTCAAAACGATTCCTTGCTCATAAAAGGAAATGTGAAACAAATCCGGTCGGTGTTGGCGGATTTATGCAACAATGCCCGCGACGCCATCGAAGAAGTGATGAAAAAAGAAACCGCCGTGGAACCCCCGGCAAGCCGATTTCTCATTACGATACGAACCGGCAAGGTCGAGGTCACTCATGACGACTGTTCCCGCAACGCAAACGCCCGCCCCGGGCATTTCATTCTTTTACAGGTTTCCGATAACGGAATCGGCATGTCCGCGGAAATCCGGCAAAAAATATTCGAGCCGTTCTTTACCACAAAAGATGTCGGGAAAGGCGCCGGCCTCGGTCTGGCCGGCGTCCATGGCATCGTTCAGCAACATCACGGTTGGATCGAAGTGCAAAGTGAAATCGGTAAAGGAAGCACGTTCCGCCTGTATTTTCCGGCGGCGGAATCATAAGCGCCTGTCATCTGTTGCGTTAAAAGCGATAGGTAAGAGAAAAACCGTGAAATTCGGTTTCATCGAATACGTCTTCCTTGTCCCGCATCGCTTTGTTGATATACGCATAGTCAAAATCGATATCTTCGGTGATGTGAACTGTAAATCCGGTGGTCAATCCGCCGTTATTCGAGCCGAGTCGAAGGTCGGCGTATTGACAAACCCGCTGCTGAACGCCGAAATTCCAGCGGTCGATATCCACGTCAAAAGGAGTAACGGCATTGGCGGACCCTTCGATTTCCCCATTCCAATAATCCAAGGCCAGCAACGTGCCATCGAACGGCATGAACGAAGCGCCTACCGCAAAATAATGAATGTGATAATAATCGCCGAAATGTCCCACGCCGGGAATGGAAACTTCCAAATCATCCTTGATATAGATGAACTGCGCGCCGATATTGATTTTTTCGTGGGGCCGCAGCAAAGTTCCCAGTTGCATGCTGCCGATCTGAGACAGCGCCTCGCCTTTCGCGCCTCCCAGTTCAACATTCGCTTTTTCGTAGGGGTAAGCGCCGACGCCGACGGCGGCCCAATCGACGATGTTTCGTCCATATTGCAGTCCCAACGTAAATCCGTCGAACTCGATGTCGGGATTTCCCGCCAATTTGGTGGCGCCATCCCCGTCACTGGCGAGGCCGTCGAGCATGAGGCGCGCAACGCCGCCGATATAGGGCACGGGAGTAACCAAACTGCCGCGGCCGCGATGCGCGGTCGGTCCCTGATCGTGGTCATACAAGCCGTACATCAGCATGGCTTCCCGAAAATCGACGCCCGACAGCGAGGCCGGGTTCATCGACATGGTGTGATCGACGCCCACGTAGGCGCCGCCCATGCCGAGACTTTTAATCGGCGGGGTCAATCCGAGCGCATATTCGTCCCGAAGAACACCCGCCGTTTGAATTTGCGCTTCCACCCCGATACTCGCGAGAAAGACGAAAACCAAGCACAGAATCCCGATAGAAATGTGTTTCATGATGATCTCCTTACATAAAAAAAAATTGGATTACCACAAGAGGACGATTCCGCCCGAAAATTCCATGAGTGTACCATGTAAGGAAAGTCAGTGTCTAGAGGATGGTGGATTGATACGTTGTATTTTTCAAAAAAGTTTTGGAAGATGTTGACTAGACAGCATTCGTTGCGATAGTCATAATGAATTTGACACAAGGGCGGAATCAGCGCTGCCCTTGCCATCCAAAATTGCAATTCAGATCAAAAGAATGGTCTCCGGACGTTTGAAATTCGTGTTGTTTTTTCTATTTTTAGCCTTATTTCTCCTGGGGTTGTGCCTGCTGACGCTGGTGGAACGCGATGGAAGTGATTGGCGTGGTTTTCTTGCATCCTTATTTACAATTTGCGGTTGTATTGGAATGTTTTGTGTTCTTCTCATTCGCGCGGACGACCTGCAATCCGACTCCGAACCGGATCAACCATGATTCATATTCTCCCCCCTGAAATTGCCAATCGAATCGCCGCGGGCGAAGTGGTGGAACGTCCCGCCTCGGTGATTCGCGAATTGATCGACAACGCCATCGATGCGGGGGCCGGACGAATCGAGATCGAAATCGCAGAGGGAGGATTGCGCGGGATGCGGGTGACGGACGACGGCTGCGGTATGTCGCCTGAAGACGCA
>QZKN01000180.1 GCA_003598175.1 Candidatus Omnitrophota bacterium | reverse complement strand
AAATACCTAAGGATATTAATATATTGAATTAAGCATCGTCTTAACTCCCTGAATATATTACACTTACTGAAATTTTACTTCAAGAGGCTGAACAATTACGTTTGACATGCTATACGAAAATTTTTATATGTCTCCTCACGTGATCCGCAAGCTACAACGTTCCACTGAACCTTAAACTGACGAGCATGGTCACGTAAATCCTTCAAGAATTCAGTGAATCCTTTTCGAAAAAAGGCCTTTGTTTCCTTCTCATTTCCTCCTCCTTCCACATAAATGCGAATTTCCGGCATCACGGATTCCCCCCTATTTCCCCCATTCTCCATAATGCTCCCAATGAATAGGTTTCCAACCATTTCTGTAAAGCGTCCTTTTCAAGTCGGCGAAGCGTCGTACCGGTCAACTCTTTTTCACAAACAAGAATACATTCGGGAACATGTGTCAATGCGGATATCAATGAATCCGAGTGGGTAGTCACGACCAATTGCGTGCGATGGGAAGCCTCAACCAACAATTCCGCAATGATCGGCAATGCATCGGGATGTAATCCCATTTCTGGCTCCTCGATGCAGATTAACGGAGGAGGACTCGGATGGCATAAAATCGTCAATAAGCAGAGAAAGCGTATCGTTCCGTCGGATAATCGTGTGGCGGGTATCGGATTTCTACTGCCTTTTTCGTGGAGAAAAATCTGAATCGTTCCACCGTGAATTCGCGTTGAAATATCATCAATCGCAGGAAAAAATGTTCTTAAATGATCTAATAGTGGTTCTCGAAAACCCTGATGATACAAATCATTTAAGACCAATCCCAGGTTACTGGCATCTTCAAGGAGAAAATCTTCGGGATTATCGATGTTTTGAGGGAGACGTGCAGGGGTATACCGGCCAATAATCCAGTTTCTATAAAATTTAAATTTGGAAAAATTATGGGACAAATAGGTTAATTCAGGATATTGATCCGGATCTTTTCGCTGGGAAAGAACGGATTGTCGAAGATCCAGCGCTTCCTTTTTTAATTTTCGCTCCACGCGCCCGGTTCCTTCCCCTACCGGCGCTGACAGTTTTTCTCGCACATTCAGATAAGGAATCCCCCACCGATAACGGAAATAAAAATACGCCTCACTTTCATTATAGAAAGGCTGCTCATTTTCAATAATCTCATCTTCGATCTCCATGCGCTGTCCTACCATTGTAAATTTAAGAACGTATCGGAGGGGTACATTCCCTTCCGGGAAATCCACGGTGACATTGATCTCTGCAATGGGAGAAGAGTCTTGCCCTTTCCAAAGCCAATCCCCAATGCCTCCTCCTTCTCGAATGGGAAGTAAAATATCTTTCGGCGCTTCTTTCAACAATATCAGACTTTCGATCAAGTTGGATTTGCCGGAAGCGTTGGGACCGATCAGAACGTTGAGTGATTCCAAACCAATTGTTTGATCTTCTACTCCAAACGAGAGTAAATTCCTAATTTTTAAGGTTCGTATAAACTTTTTATCGCCTAACATGGAATTCTCCTTTTGGCGCATCGACAACCGAAAAACAGACATTTTCACGCCATGACATTATGCAACTTCCCTTAAGTTTAAAATTAATTATGATTGAAATCTATACCTTACCATTTATATGGGATAATTGCGGATATCATGAAACGAACCTTACGAACCATTATACATGTCTTATTTTTCGCATATATCACGATTGTTTCGATCGTGAATATCCGCCCATGCGACATCCCTGTCTTTCGCTACGCGCTCGAACGTTGGCCCGCCGATTCTTTCCAAGTCTACGTTCTGTATCGCGGCAGCTTGAGCCCCGACGCGCAGGAACTCGTGAATTGGTTGGACGAACGATCGCACCGTCACATTTCCTTCTCCAATTACAATCTGCATGTCCTGGATTTGGCGGACGAAACCAATCAGGCGATTGCCGCATGGTTCGAGAATGAGTCGGAAACCGAATTGCCGGCTCTGATCGTGCGCTTTCCGCCGCACACGGGAATTCAGACCAATATACTGTACACGTCGCTATCAGCGAAAACCGTCCAAAGCATTCCCGATTCCCCTATCCGTCACGAAATCGCCAAGCGTCTGTTAAACGGGGATTCCGCCGTGTGGGTATTGCTGCAAAGCGGAAAGCGGGAAAAAGACGAATCCGCCGCCCGCTTGTTGGACGAACAATTGAAGAAAATGGAAGACCAGTTGCAACTACCGGAAACGGTGGTCGCGCTGGCAAATGATCTCGGTGAAGAGAACGGCGCCGCGTCCGGCCTGCGGATTCATTTTTCTTCCATCCACCTATCAAAAACGGATGCGGCGGAGCAGCTGTTCCTCCATACGCTCATGCAAAGCGAATCCGATCTCCATGAATACGCGAACGAGCCGATGGTTTTCCCCATCTATGGCCGTGGACGTATTCTCTATGCGCTCGTCGGCGCGGGCATCGATGACAGGAATGTGCTCGAAGCGGGCGCTTTTATCACCGGCCCCTGCTCCTGCGAAGTCAAAGACTTGAATCCGGGATTGGATATGCTGATCGCCGTGGATTGGGACGGCGCGCTCGAAGAACGTTTTGTCGACCGAATCGAGGAAGCCTTCCTGCTGGGAACGGAACCGCTCAAAGCGGAGCCGCCGATTGAGGAGTCGGAAGGCGAGGAGAGGATCCCCCTTTTCACATCCCTGTTCCGCAATCTGTTGCTGGCTGTCGGCATTCTCCTTGTTTTAAACGGCGTTATCGCGTATAAAGTGCTGCGAAAAAAAACACGAATGAACTGAACTTCTCTTTTTGACTCATTTTTTCCATCGCGAATTGAATAATCCAAAGAAAACCCTATCAACTTGTTTGAATTGAACTCGGATTCACGTTAAAATTCCTCTATGAATTATTTCGACTCTTATTTCACGGTAACAGAGTATTTTGCCGGCGTCGGTTTAGTACGAATGGGACTTGAGCCGGCCGGTTGGCGTGTGGTTTGGGCGAACGATATATCGTCCAAAAAATATGAAATGTATAAAGGTTTTTTCCCGGACGCCGATGGCCATTATTTTGTAGGAGATATTTTTAAAGTTGACGCCGTTAGCGTCCCTCAAACCACGTTGGCAACATGCTCATTTCCATGTATTGATTTGTCTCTGGCCGGCAACATGAATGGAATCAGTGGAGCTCATTCCAGCGCATTTTGGGGATTTATCAATATTCTGGAATCGCAAGGAGAGCGCTCTCCACAATTTATTCTTGTAGAGAACGTACCTGGCTGGCTTTACTCGAACAAGGGAGAGGATTTCCGTATTACCATTCAAGCCCTTAATCGACTTGGCTATGCATGCGATGTTTTTTCACTCGATGCTTTACGCTTTCGACCACAAAGCCGTTTGCGAGTTTTCGTAGTAGGCGTAAAACATCCCCTTGATGCAAATAATCCACAGCGACTTTTTAACCGTCCTGCTTCCTTGTTATCCGAACGGTTGAAAAACAGTATTTTTGCTAATATGGACCTGGATTGGTTTTCCAATGATCTTCCTCCGCCGCCGCCTTTACTCACATGCGGTCTATCATCAATTATCGAGCAAATCAATGATACGGACGAAAGATGGTGGGATGATTTGGAGGTCAGCCGGCATCTTGAAATGATGGAACGATCTCATTACGAAAAAGTCATGCAACTGGCGCAAAGTGAAAAGGTGGTTTATCGAACGTTTTTCCGTCGACGCCGAAGTGGACGCCAAAGGGTTGAAGTTCGCAGCGATGATTTATCAGGCTGCCTTCGCACCGCCGTTGGAGGCAGCGGTAAGCAATTTTTGATACAGGCGGGTAAAGGCCAATTGAAAATGCGCACGATGACGCCTCGCGAATATGCTCGTTTGCAAGGCGTTCCGGATGATTGCCGGATTACAATCAATGGAATTCAGGCGCTAACGGCGTTTGGCGACGCCGTTTGTGTGCCTGTAATCACCTGGATAGCCGAGAATGTTCTCAATCCATTGGTTGAAAAGAATTTGCAGTCGATGGGACGTTATGGCTGACAATATAAGTCCCGAAGACCGTCATAAAACGATGAAGGCCGTAAAAGGGAGGTGCACAAAGCCGGAGAGATGTCTTTTTTCCATGCTTGCAGGCATGCGACTAAAGAATTGGCGAAAAAATGCGGATGATATGGTCGGAAAACCGGATGTGGTTTTTTCTCAGGAACATATTGCCATTTTTATCGATGGCTGCTTTTGGCACGGGTGCCCCCATTGTGATAGAAAATTGCCGCAAACAAACCGTGAATATTGGGAGCGAAAGATCCATCGCAACATCGAATTAGCAAAGCAATATAATCGAAAATTAAAAAAAGCGGGATGGAAAGTGCTCCGAATCTGGGAGCATGAAATTCGAAATCCGGCTGAACGAAAACGCGTGAGGGAAAAAATACGGCAAGCAATCAAACAAGCGGCAGAGAATCAATGAACAATTATGACAATCTCAGAAAAGAATGTTTTCGTACTCTGAATGAATGGATTGCCTCTTGCACCCGCGGCGGCAATATCTCTAGAAATACGGTATCAGTAGGGATCGTGGTTATCGATCATTTACGGCAACAATGCCCGGTTTCAAGAGATGACGTTGTTTCGCAAGGCGGCGAAATCAAAGGCGCCCGTTCCGGTCTTGGAACTATCCTGGAAAAGTACGGAATCCCACGCCGCTACTTGAAGGAAGTGACAACAAGGCAGGGCCATCAAGATGGACAGCGTTTATTCGAAGATTTTAATTGGGGGCATATTCTTATTGAGGTACCGAAGGAGAAAAGAGATATCCTTTTCCTCGAACTGATCGATAAATTAACCGAATTGGCCTCTCGCTGGATGAAGAGGCAAAATTTAAAATTAGATATTGATAGACGGCAAGCTCCAACGGCGTGGATTCATCTGATTGTTGAAAATGCAAAACAGCGTTCTGGCGGTGTGGTAGAACAACATCTTGTGGGCGCAAAGTTGGAAAAACGGTTCCACAATATGGACATCTCTAATCATCCCGCACACGCCGCCGATCGTCAGACGGCAAGGGTTGGCGACTTTTCCATTTCGCAAACCATTTATCATGTTACGGCGACTCCATCACGAAATGTTATTCAAAAGTGCGCAGAAAACATAAAGGTTGGCTTGTTTCCCATATTACTGATTCCGAGTGAACAGGAATATAAAGCAAAAGCCCTTTCTCAGGATGAAGGGATAGAAAAAGAATTAACCATCATTTCGATTGAAGCATTCCTCGCGCTCAACATTATCGAATTGGCGATAGAGGAAAATAAGGAATTTTTTGGAGTCTTGCAAGATATTATAAAAATTTATAACCGTCGGCTTGAAGAAGTTGAAACGGATTTATCATTACGAATAGAAGTCCGTTAGGATGTAGCGAGCTCGTCATAAACCTTAGAGAATTTGTCCCCCTGACAAAATTTGAATCATCAAGGCAACCAAACCGCTGGTCTATCTTTTCCATTTCCTCTACAATTGATCTGTTTACAAATCATCGAATGGAGGTTTTACATGCAGCGAATCGTTATTGTCATCGTTTCCATGATTTTTATTACAAGTTCTCAAGTCAGGGCCAAACCGGTCACGGTGGATTTGGCCGTCGGGGAATCGTACGTGTATCAACTGAAAACCGGCGAGGAGAAAAAAATCACTGTACTTGCCTGCGAGGATGTGCGGGACGAATTTAGGAATGCCGTACGTCAGGCGACAGTGACGGTGGACGTCGACGGCGTGCAGGCGGTGATTCCGGTTGCGCAGTACACCATGCCGCGCGTGGTGAACGGCGTGAAATTGGATGCGCCGGTGATCAAGGCTTATTTGAGCAATTCCGGCAGCCCGGCGATTTGGGATTTGGCGCCTGACGCGGACGTTCGGCTGCGGTGTTGGGATCCGGATCAGCCGTTGCTTGAGCCGGGGACGTTTTGCTATCCCGTCAAACAGCGCTGGTTTGCCTCGCAAACACAAATGGCGAACGAACCCACCTTTGTCGATGGCGGAGAAGATCCCCGCAACAAATCGATTTACTATCATTATGCGCTTGATTTCGGCGGGTATGATCAGATGGTTCGCGTGGTAGCGGCAACCGATGGCGATGTGGTTTCTGTCGCAGGAGTAATAGATGAAAATCTGCCGCCGGAAGGCCAAGAAATTGTTCAGCCTCGCTATGACGTGATTTACCTGCGCGACGATCGCGGCTGGTATTATCGCTATTCTCATTTCGCCGCCATTCTACCCCAAATCAAAATCGGATATCGAGTGAAGATGGGGGAATGGATCGGCATTTTGGGAAAAGAAGGCGCATCGGGGGGATGGTCGCATCTTCATTTTGGTATTCACGGAACGCAAGGCGATGAAAAAGGATTGATCGAGGCCTATCCCTTTGCTGTGGAGGCGTATTTGAACGAACATCCGAACTCGGTGTTGGCGGTTGCGCGTCCGCATCAGCTGGTCAAAGTGGGGGATGCCGTGTTTCTCAATGGCTCCAATTCGATCTGCGACAACAGCGAAATCGTTGCCTATGAGTGGGAATTTCATGATGGAACGAAAGCAACCGGCCCGATCGTAAAGCGAGTCTACAAACAGGCCGGCGTGTATTCCGAAATTTTGAAAGTGAAAGACAATCGCGGGCAGGTGGACGTCGATTTCGCCGTGGTGCATGTATTGGACGGCGACAATACGTTAACCCGTCTTCCGCCATCCATTCATGCCGCGTATTTTCCCACGGAATCGATTCAAATCGATGATACGGTATATTTCAAAGCCCGCGCGTTTCGCGTGACCGGCGGTCGGGAGGAATGGGATTTCGGCGACGGGCAAACGGGAACGACCTGTTCGAAAGATGAATTCGCCGCGATCTCGCATTATTATGAAAAACCGGGCTTGTATATCGTTACCGTGAAAAGAACCTCGCAAAACGGAACGACGGCGATGGCGCAACTCAAGGTGTTCGTTGAGGACGCGAAGAGGTAGAACCATGAACGGCAAAGAACGAGTGCAAGCGGCGCTGCAACATCGGGAGCCGGACCGGATTCCCATCGATTTCGGTGGAACCGCCACGTCGGGAATGCACGTCAGCTGTGTGGCGGCGTTGCGGGAGTATTACGGATTGGAAAAACGCCTGGTGAAGGTGCATGAACCCTATCAAATGCTCGGTTGGATCGACGATGATTTGAAAGACGCCGCCGGCATCGACGTTGACGCCGTGATCGGCCGCACGACGCTGTTCGGTTTCGCGAACGAACAGTGGAAACCGTGGCAGATGCCAAGCGGATTGGAAATTTTGGTTTCCGAACATTTTCAAACGACAGTGGACGAGAATGGGGACACATTGATTTATCCGCAAGGTGATACAAGCGCGCCGCCGAGTGGGAGAATGCCGAAAACGGGGCATTTTTTTGATACCATTGTGCGCCAGGAGCCGATCGACGACGCCCATCTGAATGTGGAAGATAATGTGGAAGAATTCGGCCCGATATCCGATGTCGATGTGAACCATTTCTCCGAAGCGGTTCAAAACGCGTCGCATTCCGGCCGCGCCATCGTCGCAACGTTCGGTGGAACCGCATTCGGCGACATTGCCCTGGTTCCCGCGCCGTTTTTGAAACATCCGAAAGGCATTCGCGACATAGCGGAATGGTATATGTCCACTGCCGTACGCCGGGATTATGTTCACCGAATTTTTGAGAAACAGTGTGAATATGCGCTGGCCAATCTGGCGAAGATTCATGCGGTTGTCGGCGATGTGGTCGACGCGGTATTCGTCTGTGGGACGGATTTCGGCACGCAGCAGTCCACCTTCTGTTCCGAAGCCACGTACCGCGAACTTTACATGCCTTATTATAATCAGGTGAACGATTGGATTCATGCACATACCGCATGGAAGACGATGAAACATTCCTGCGGCTCGGTGGTGAAGTTCATCGACAGCTTCATCGAATCCGGTTTCGATATCTTGAATCCGGTCCAATGCTCGGCGGCGGGAATGGATCCGGCGTATTTAAAAAACACCTATGGCGACCGCATCACTTTCTGGGGCGGCGGCGTCGATACGCAACGCATACTGCCCTTCGGTTCGCCTCCTGATGTGCGGGAAGAGGTGCTGAAACGCTGTGAAATTTTTTCACCCAATGGCGGATTTGTGTTCAATGCGATTCACAATGTACAGGCCAATACTCCGGTCGAGAATATCGTGGCCATGATCAACGCCGTGCATGAATTTAATGGGCGAAAAATGTAGGGGGCCGGTTATAAAACCACTCCTGCCAGGCATGTTCCAAAAAATTCGATTAAATCTGTTTCGCATTCCGGTTTTTCAGTTCGTCGACAGCTTTCCGGACATCCTGCGCGTGCGACTTGGGGCAAACCAGGACGCCATCATTCGAGGTTACAACGATTATGTTTTCCATGCCAATCACGCATACGGCCATGTTTTCTCTGCCTGGTTCGTTGTAAGCAATCACGTTGTTGCAGTCGATCAAAACCGGTTCGCCGACGGTGATGTTTCGATGTTGATCGCGGGCGCGAAACCGCGACAGAGAATCCCACGATCCCACATCATCCCATTTGAAATCCCCCAATGCCACATAAACATTATCGGCTTTTTCCATTAAACCGTAATCAATCGAGGTATTGGGAATGGTTTTAAAAATTTCGGTGATTCGCGGATCGGATTCGTCGCTGCGTTTGAGAATGTCCGCCATCCGGTCGATGGATTCCGCGAGCGGCGGCATCACGGTTTTCAAACTGTCGATGAAGGTGGAAATGCGCCAGAAAAACATGCCGCTGTTCCAATAATAAAAACGCGACGCCTGATAGCGTTCGGCGTCTTCATGATTCGGTTTTTCGAGAAAACGGGCGACCTGATAAATCGGCACGCCTTTGAAATCGGAAAGCGGTTGATTCAGCTGATCGATCTGAATATACCCATATCCGGTTTCCGGTCGCGTCGGATGCGTGCCGATGGTGACAAGGGCGTCTTCCTCTTTGGCGAATTGCAAAGCGGCGGAAATCGTATCGCGGAAACGATCGCCGTCGCCGATCAGGTGATCGGCGGTGGTGACGGACATCAGCAGGTTTTCCGCTTTCCCGTCGAATCGCGCCAGGATGTTGGCGACGGCGAAAGCCAGGCAGCCGGACGTATTGCGGGGCAGCGGTTCGCCAAGAATATTATCCATGGGGTGATCGGGAAAGGCTCGTCGAATCAGATCGCGCAAATGAACGCTGGTTGCAATAAAAATTTGTTCTTTGGGAATCAAGGGAGTCAAGCGATTGACGGCTTCCTCCAGCATCGTTTCCGTTTCACTTGTCAGATAGAGAAGCTGTTTCGGGTGGCAGCGGCGGCTGACCGGCCAGAAACGTTCGCCTGATCCACCCGCCATGATGACTCCGACCGTTTGTAGACTCACGGATTCCCTCTCCTTTATTATCGATCGCTGGCAGCTCGGATGCTTCAATAGAATCATTTTTATTATATAACCATGTCCATGTCAACGGTATGGATGAGAAATCGGTTTCATCTTCATGAAAAGGGGCAAAAACGTTCCGTCATGCCTTGCGTCTATCCGCGGCCCGCAGGTGTAAAATATTTTCCATCCTGGCGTCGCTGTGATATACTATGAATAGGAAGTTGTACTGTACGCGCGCCGAGAGGAGGTACTTATCATGACCGATCTCGATAAGCTGTTTTTCTGGGGCATCATGATCTTGTTGTGTATCGTTTGCCTCGTTTCCGTCAAGGATATTTGGAGTATCATGAAAACGACGTATCGCCGCGCCCTGAAGGCGTGGAAGTGGCATCCCTATCTTTCTTATCTGGGAGTAGGGATAGGCAGAAAAAAACAACATATGAATCCGGATATGAACGGTGAAGAAGGAACCTATCACGGGCGAGGAAAGAAAATTTTTCCACGATCCCGAAGGAGCACATGAAGGATAGGCGATGTAAATTGAGGAAAATCAAAATGCCGAAGGGGGAACTCGAACCCCCATGTCCCAGAGAACGCCAGGTCCTGAACCTGATAAGGGTGATTTTTTGTGCAGTTATCCCGCTTTCGTTTTTTTTCTTTTCAACGCGCGTAATCCCCTATAAACATGAATCAAATCGCTATGATCTGATAAAAACTCATCTCGCTATCGCGAAAACGGAAAACTCACCGTCGTGATATCAGGTCAGGGAACTCATCATCAATGCTCATGTACTTCCATTTTTCGGCGCGCTGTCTGCTTGAAAAACTGTCGAATTGCAGGAACCATTGGTTATTAGGATAACCAATTACGGCACTTTCTCCCATTTGCCGTTATGCCGGTGCATTGACATAGTGTAACATATATGCTACATTAAATCATGATTGAAATTATTATCTATTCAACTCGAAATGGAAAAGAACCGTTTACGGATTGGTTGGAAAATCTTGATGTGAAAACTCAAGACAGAATTCAGAACCGTCTTTTCAGAATTCAGACAGGTAATTTCGGAGATTGCAAGAGAATCGAGTAGGGCGTTTATGAACTTCGATTGTTTTTCGACGGCGGTATCCGAATTTACTTTGGAAGGGACGGTGAAAAGATTGTCGTACTCCTTTGCGGCGGCGATAAAAGCAGCCCGCAAAGGGATATTGAAATGGCGAAATGTTTCTGGAAGGATTATAAAAATGGCTGAGAGAAAATATCGAACATTCGACAAATATATGGAAGATCATTTAAAAAAAAATCCGGACAGAATCGATGGATTTCTTCAAACGGCGCTGGAAGAATATGAGAAGAATCAGGATGAAACGGCCTTACTGTTGGCGTTGCGCCACGTGGTTAAAGCCAAAGGCGGCATGATGGCTTTGGCTGAAAAAACGAACATTCCACGCGAAAGCCTTTACCGAATGCTTGCGCTTTCCGGAAATCCCACGTTGAAAAATCTCCAACGGATACTTCGATCATTCGGGTATACGCTCGCTTTCAAACCGTTGGATATGGTTTCCCGATAACCGCTTTTCCATTCATCCGGTTGATCATCGGAAAAATCTTACTCACACCTAAAAAAACTCTTGACAACCGGCGCGGAATGTTTATTGATATGTTTTTTTGGAATCGATCTAATATGAGTGCAGAATAGGATAGAATTTGACTTGCTACATAAATGCTTTACATCTTCAAGGATCAAGTCTTTCAATTTATTCATAAGTCTAGTGAAATCAGAGTGCCGAAGGGGGGACTCGAACCCCCACGTCCCAAAGGACACTAGGTCCTGAACCTAGCGCGTCTACCAATTCCACCACTCCGGCTTTGTTACAAGTGCGACGAGCACTTTATTTTGATGGGCCCCACTTGGAGCCCCATTGTTATTTTTCGATTCTTTTACCAAGCGATGGAAATTACTTTCAATCCAATTTCAAATTTGATCAGGATCAAATCTTAAATGTAGCCCTTTTTTAATATGGGGTATTTGATCCAATGATGTCAAAGTATATATCCGGTTCATGGTAAATCCAAGCCGCTCAACCAGTTTCTCTATTGTAGTCAGTCTCTCCTTTTTCATCAATCCCTGTTGCAGAAAGCGAATGAGTCGCCCGGATCCTTAACCGGATGTGGATCAATACGTTATGAAGTCGTATAATTCATTGAAAATACAATATCCGGAGGTATTCATGCAAATCAAAACCGAACGAATTCGCGTATCGACCAAAGGTAATACGGACATTATCGATCTAACCCCTCAAATTACGAAAATTGTATCGAACAGCGGCATGACGGAAGGGCAAGTGACGGTATTTGTACCGGGAGCGACGGGGGGACTCAGCACGGTCGAGTATGAGCCGGGATTGCTGCAGGATATTCCCGATATGTTCGAGAAAATCGCGCCGAAAGGGGCAACGTATCATCATGACATGACCTGGCACGACGGCAACGGGCATTCTCACCTGCGGGCCACGCTCGTTGGACCTTCACTCACCATTCCATTCGAGAAAAAAACGCTTACGCTGGGAACCTGGCAGCAGGTGATTCTGCTCGATTTCGACAATCGAGCGCGCGACCGCAGTATCGTCGTGCAATTGATTGGAGAATAAGAAAACATGCCGAACACGGACCTGAAAAACGCGCCGGCGCGGAAACGGATCAAAAAAATCATTCAATTCCTGGCGAAGGAATATGAACCGGTTTGCGGACTGCGCTACAAAAATCCGTTCGAACTGCTGATTACCACGATTCTTTCCGCGCAATGCACGGATGAGCGGGTCAATAAGGTCACGCCCGCATTGTTCGAGCGTTTTCCCGATGCGAAAGCGTTCACCACGGCTTTGCAGGAGGAAGTGGAGGATTTGATCCGTTCGACCGGCTTTTTTCGGCAAAAAACGAAAAGTATTATAGCCGTCAGCCATGTGCTGACGGAACAATACGGCGGCGAAGTGCCGCAGGATATGGTCGCATTGACGAAAATGCCAGGAATCGGACGGAAAACAGCCAATGTCGTATTGGGAACTGCTTTCGGTTTCCCCGCAATCACGGTGGATACTCACGTGAAGCGACTGGCAACGCGCCTGCGGCTGACCGACAAATCAGATCCTGATAAAATTGAACAGGATTTGATTGCGTTGATTCCCGCAAAGGAACGGACGGATTTTTCTCATCGCTTGATTTGGCACGGGCGGAAGGTGTGTGCGGCAAAAAAACCGAAATGCGGAGAATGTATTCTGGCCGAGGTATGTCCATCTAACGGAAGCATCTTGAAAAAGATAATTGAGTAGGAAAATCGCAAAGAAAAACGACAGGAAATCGTGATTTTTCAATTTGTTCCCTCCCGCCATGACCAGACAGGAAATCGTGTGCAGGCGGATTTCATCGTCTCTTCACCGTTGATGACCCCCGCCAACAGGATGATGACAATATAGGCGACAATCAGACCAGCGATCCATTTTCCCCATAAGAAATAGTCATACTCGTCTTCGGGGATAATATATTCCTCATTTTTGGAAAAGAACGCATATATTCCCATCACAATCAGAAAAACCAAATTCACGTTGTGCATGATGTGGAAGGGATAGAGAAAGTAAAACGCGTGCAGATATTGAATCAACAGCATGAAAAGGGATAAGGATAAAATCGGGAATGCGACGTGATCGGTTTTATTTTTGATATAAAAATGCAACCAAACCAAGGCGCTGAGAAAAGCCAACACACAAACGGCATAGACACAAATCATCGTAATATGGATGATCGTATCCGGATTCGTATACCCATAGCCGGTGATCGTTTTTCCCCATTCCTCGAGTTTTTCCGCCGGATTCACGCGCCGGATATAATGCAAAAACGGAATGCCGAACAGACAATAAAAGATGCCGTAAACGCCGAGTAATGGAAAACTGTCATTTTTAGGAAGATCGTCGAATTTCTTTCCCAACATGCCGAACGTGAAAATGAATCCGCCGATAAAACCGCACATCACTTCCATGATATTCCAATGATTGATCGCAAACGGCAGCGCGTAACTCGCGTTGGCCAGCAGGCGTCCCAGCGACATGCCCAATCCGAATCCGACGTATCCCAAAACCGCGCCGCGCAAGCCCATCGGTTTGTCGTGGAAGGCGAGCCAGAGAAACAATCCGATCACGCCGCCGGTAAATCCGATCGACAAATCCGACCGGTCGGGATTGATGTGAAAGCCGACGCCGTGAACGATCACCGCATACACGGCCGTTCCGCATAGGAAGATCGTAAGAATCAACGCAAACAGTTCCGAGGCTTTCAGTCGGTCTTTTTCGAGCGCCAGGCCGATGAAGGCGCAGCCGAAACATCCCCACGCCCCGCCTTGCAGAATCAAGGTGAAGAAGCCATAGGCGTAATTGATCAGCGAATCGGCTTTCGCGTATCCATGCAAAAGGCCGTAACTCATCGAACCGCCGAGAGCGATCCCCAAACCGCCGATGAGGCCCAAAACCGGCATCCAACGAAACATGCTCTTTTGGCCGGTGGCGAATGCGAATCCCAAACCTAGCGCCGCGCCGGGATACATGGCGCCGAGATTGTGCCCGAAGTCTCCGCGAATCCCCCATCCCAGCCCGACGGCCAAGGCAACGAACAACGATCGGAAAATACGGTCAGTTTGATTCATGGCGAATACCACATCCTCCTTTCCATTTCAACGAAGAAAGCTACTTTTTTACAAATGACGTTGCATTGTTTGCATAGGAAACCGTCTGCCTTCATTTTTCATTCTTTTTGGGCAAGGGGAGACGATCGATGAATTGCAAGGCTTCCTCGATGAATATTTCACCGGTCATTTCCCCCAAACTCGTACGTGTGATGTAACGGTAACGATCAAAACTGTCGAAATCCACCTTGGTCAACATATATCCGAACGCATCATTGGTCAGACCGAACAGAAAATTGTGTTCGCCTTTCATTTTTCGTTTGAGATAATATCCGATATTGGGCAACGCCTCGCCGGGAATGGTCAGAATCTGCGCGTTTCCCAGATTGATCATGTTGACTTGCGTGGAGATGTTGCCGTTGTCGTCGAGTTGGTATTGGAGAGAAGAAACTTGAAGTATCTGCCGCATGATCGGCGACTCGATGGGAAACGTGATGGTTGTGGAAAAACAGGAGAGTTTGGGATTTTCCTGAACGGCAGCGTTTTGGGCGATGCGCAACGCCTCATCGGCCAACAGCGCGCCGATGCGAATGCATTCCTCCCACGTTTGGATATCCTTCCCATCCGATCCGCGGCAATCGGCGGTCACCATGCCGCCCTGCGCGCTGTTCATGAAGACGCCGATTCCGCCGCCATTGGCAGCAATACGATCATACAGCGGACCGATCAAGTCAGGGCTTAGAATTCCCTGATCCGCTCCCAGCACTTCCGGATGAATGGCATAGTTCACCAACGTGGCGATGGCTTGCTGATTGACATCCACAAATTGCATGACGTGACAGCGCGGATCGTAGAGTCTATCCGCATAGTAATTATATGCGATTTTGCCCTCGGCCTTATCCGTTCCGATTTTCACAAAGACACGCTGTAAAGAATTTGCCGCTTCGTTGATCGCTTCCGCCATTTTCGTGCAGACCATGTCCAGGTAATCAAAGTTGACAAGAACTTCTCCTTTTTCGTTGGGAAAACCGTAACAATCGGGGGCGCTGTGCGTGTGCGTCACGCCGATCAGGATATTTTCCGGTGGTATGTCTTTTATCTTCGTGCGGACTTTGTTGCCCAGAACCGCCGGAAATCCCAAAAAATCGCCGCTGACAATCGCCACGCGCGTTTCCTCGTTTTCCAAAACCAAGGCGCGGACGGTCAATTCTCCCTTTTTCATCGTGGTTGGATGCGATGGTCCGATTCCGCCCGAAACGGGAAGTAACGGATCGGGCGTCACGATACGATAGGAAACTCCCGCTTTGAAATCAGCGTTTGAAAAGGAAAACAGCAAACAAATCAGACACAAGGCAAGTGTGATCTTTTTAAACATGTTTCTTATTCCTCTTACCGATGGATTCTCCATTTTTATTTTCCGCCATTCTCATCAAATTCGAGCATAGCATACACACGAAAACCGGGATTGTCCAAAGAATGGGCAGGAAATGCATACGTTGGGTGACAAACCAATTGATTATTATTTCAAAGCGGTTCCAATCGCTGTCAGTTGTTTAAAATGCGGTTCATAAATCTTGCCATCATCGGAAACATTGACTTCGATGCTGACCACGCCGCCCTGTTTGTTCACTGTTTTAACGTAATCGATCATATAGGCGTCGTTTTCCTGCGGGCCGTCGGCTTTGGCCCAGTACGTGCCCAAATGGGCGAGAAGATGCCATTGAACCTCCGCGGGAGCGGGATGGGATTGTGGCGTGGCTTTGAATCGGTTCTGTTCGCCGGCGGTGTAGTCCTGCTGATCGCAGAGTGTGAGGAAGGCTACGTCGATTTCCGCGCCCGCGTTGAATGCGAGAAGGCTGTTGGGATTGCCGGCGCGGCAGGCGGCGGCCCATGTGTTCCAGTT
This sequence comes from Candidatus Omnitrophota bacterium, assembly GCA_003598175.1. Classification (GTDB taxonomy): domain Bacteria; phylum Hinthialibacterota; class Hinthialibacteria; order Hinthialibacterales; family Hinthialibacteraceae; genus SURF-12. The sequence goes on along the minus strand of QZKN01000180.1, from coordinate 156,583 downwards.
GAACGGTTTGGACAGGTCATCCCAACCGGCGCGGCTGTACGCGCCGTCAAACCACCAGCCGCTTACCTTTTCGCCGTAACGAATTGACCATTCGCGGATCACTTCCGACCAGCGGCGGGTGAATTCCTGCGGCGCGGGCTGCGACTGGTCCACGTCGTAGAGGTTGTTCATAGCCTGTTTATCGTCCTGCGGCGAGCGGGAAGGGAGATACAGCATGAAACGAATGCCGTGGTTGTCCAAAGCCTTCGCCAATTCCATCGGCAAATCGCGTTTCGAACATCGTTCGTATCGTCCATACCCGGCGAAGCGTTCATAAGTTTCATTGGGGCTGCAATACCATCCGGAATTCTGGCCGAGAGTGAAGATGACGTAACCGGCTTTCGTCTGCCGGATTTGTTCCACGAACGTTTCGACGTTGAAACCATTCACTTTCTCGTTCCAGCGATCGCCGCCGCCGAGAAAATGAACGAAAACGCCGAATTTTGCATCTCGGAACCATTGCGTATCTCTTTTCTCGATGCTGTCGGATGCATGGACAATCGTAAGGCAAAGACAAACAGAATAGAATAGATTCATCGTGATTGTGTTCCTTTCAGAAAAACGAATTGATTTGTTTAAGTGTTTGCATTGTATTTTATATAGTACGCGTAATGTATGTCTATAGCAAATGGGCAGTTGAAGAAATCACTGAATCTCATAAAAAGAATGGTGAAGGGAGTAACAACTCTACTCCTGTTTGTGAGGATTGATCCCGAATCAAAGAGAAATCATTTCCCTGTCACAATTTCACTCGAATTGCGTATAAGATAAATGAAGAGAGAATTCGTATGCGACAAGACCCTCGTGATCTCATCCAACGCCTGCTGCGGGACGACCCTACCGGTTTCGACGATATTATCACCTGGTATTCCGCCGATGTCATGCGGCTTTGTTACGCGTTGTTGTGGGATCGCGAAGAAGCGCGGGATGTGTTGCAAGAGACGCTTTTTCGCCTGATCGATACCGTGAAACAAAAACGTCTGCGTTCCTCCAATGGATCGATCAAGGGATTTTTGCTGACGACCGCGCGGAACCTCTGCATCGATAAATTACGACGGAAAGTCAATTTTGCTTCCATCGATGACGAGGAGGAAGCGATTCAAGACATCCTGCCGCATGAGACGAACGCGCCGGATCGGGCGTTGGACGAACAACGGTTTCAAACCGCTTTTTCCTCCGCATTGGCGCGTTTGACCGATGCGCAACGGACGGTCATGGTTTTACATGAATTGAACGGTGAATCCCAGGCGGAAATCGCCGCGAATCTGCATTTGTCGCCGGATTGCGTGAAAACACATCTCTATCGCGCCCGACGCGCAATGCGAATCCTATTACAGCCTTTTTTGAGCGAATCATGAAGCCGCAACCACTCGAAAAACACGAATGGAAATGGATCGAACGCTTCGACCGGGGGATTCCGCCCGGAGATGGCGCCGATGAAAAAAACGCGTTTCAGGCGTATCGCCGCATTCGCGAGGAACTGCGCGCGTTGGAAGTTCCTCTCGTCGATCCGCATTCGATGATCCCTCGTTTGCATGAGCGGCTGATTTCCGGTTCCGGTTTCTTTCATCGTTGGGATCGTTGGATGGATCGGATACCTGCACCCGTGTTCGCCGCTGTGTGCGCGCTTTTATGGTTGGCGGGTGGGATTTCATTGTATTCAATGGTTTCACCCCGTCTGTATGGCCATGCGGAATCCGTTTCTCACGCGATTTTCCAACCGGTCGGCTCCAATGAATCTACATCCCTGCCCTTTTTATGGAATTACCGCCTGCGGCAAGGTTGTTTCGTCACCACGCCGCCCGGAGTGACGGCGAATCTGACTTTAGCCGATGGCTCGATTGTTACGTGTTCTCCGGAGACACAATTTTCGATCAACTTTGCCCGCGACCGGCTTGTCGGTCTTCGCTCCGGTTCACTATCCGTCCATGCTGCGTCCCTCCCGGGATCAACGTTCGCCGTCGCAACGCCGCTGGGACGGGTGGAAGTAACCGGCACTGTTTTTCACATCAAAATCAAACGCGCGAATGTGCTCACGAATGAAGAATCGTGATTCGAGGGGAACACCATGCGGAAATGGATTTTTATAGCAACACTCATTTTTGTCGTCAGCACGGTGCTGGCGGTCAGTCTTTTGCGGAATGATGAAAATCCGGCGGGAATCGTTCAATCCATGGATGTGGTCGTGGAGGAAGGATCGGTTCGTTTCACGGCAAATGATGGTTCCCATTCACAAACCATCGCGGCGGGACAGCAAGCGGAAATTGATTCCCCATCTTCTATCGTCGATCTCACGTCGAATGACGAGAAGCAGGAGGATGAAACCCATATGATCGCCGCGAAACCGGTTTCGGCATCCCAACCCTCTCCCCTTTCCGCCACGGAAACGGTCATGGGTTCGTTATCGCTCTCTATCGTCGACGCGTGGGGTGAAGCGATTGAAAATGGGAAGGTTGAAATCGGACAAAAGAGCGCGCATTTCAATGATGGGCAAGCGAAAATCGCCGACGTGCCGGTGGGAACTCACACGTTGACCGTGACGGCGAAAGGATATGCCCCAGCCGAACAAACCCTGGAACTGAATGGCCACATGTCGCAAACCGTGACGTTGGAATATCTTATCACTCTTGATTGTTATGTTTTCGCATCCGGCTCCGGCGATCGAAATAGCCGTGTCGCGGAAAAAAGCGGTGTGGATGTGGTATTGTGGAAAGGCAAGCCTGTGCTGCGTCCGCTCTCTTCGCGGACGACAATACCGTTTTCGTCGTGGAAAGGAAACCAAACCATCGTTTTCGAACGAAATGCGAATGAAATTTACATCCGCGACGCGAATCAGGATTTCATTCCGCAAGAGATCGATCGATACAATACCGCCGATGCGAAAAAAGGCGATCGCCTGGCCGGTATTTCCGGCTGCATGATGCGGGTGGGAGATCAATCCCTACGTAAATTAGCGCCGGAATTATCATCGGCAGGGGATTTGAATTCCCGGTATTTGCGAATCTGGGATACCTTAGCGGTGAATACGATGGGAATTGATCTCTTCCTTCCGATCGAGTTGGAGCGGGAAGGAAAACGTTTTATGACTTATGTTGAAGTAGATAAAATAAACGAAAAGACGCCCGGCGAAATCGTCATGACTCTCAAAACCGATAACAACGGTCACTGCCGGTTTGAAAACCTTCCCGCCGCGATGTATTACGTCCTGGCGCAAAAAGGAGAGGAGAAAAGTCAGATCGATGCAATCTATCCCATTCGCGGAGCCTCGTATCTGCAGTTGGCGCAAAGTTGCAAATTGAGAGTGAATCTCAAACGGCCCGGCGTCAAATTGCGCGGCGTCGCGGGAGTCGCCAACGCCGCCGTGGTTTTAAAATCGAACGAGGGCGGGGAAGGGTTATCCGTGGTTCGCAGCGATGCAGAAGGAAGCGCGGATTTTCCCAAAGTTCCGTTCGGCAAGTATACGGTAACCGTCACTCCTCCCGCCGGTAGTTCCTATGAAACCAAAACTCTTGCCCTGACGATCGAGGAGCCGTATAAAATCGTCACAATCGAATATGAAATGGAAACGGCGTTTTCCGTTTCCGGCCGGGTCATCGATACGAATACGCAAACGCCCGTTCCCGATTTTTGCTTGAATTTATTTCGCAACAAGTCCGATGCGGAATCGTATGAAATGCTCGGCGATTATGCCTTCACGAAAACCGGCGCGGATGGGAATTTTACCTTCGAAAATGTGATTCCGGGAAAATACGATATCGAACTGCTGGTGAAGCGTGGAACCTATGCCGGCTATGTCGCGATCGGCGGCGTCTTGGTTCCGGATTGTATTTCGTTGGCGTATTCCAGCAAAATCGAGGTGACGGATGAAGATATTGATAACGTGGAGATTTTCGTTGAGCCGGGCGTGGAAACCACCTTTGCCGGAACCGTGCTCGACAGCAACGGAACTCCGCGCGCGGGCGCAAAACTCTTTCTCGATAATGGGCAATTCGGTATTTGGCGCAGCACAGGCGTATCGGATGAGAATGGCAAATTTCAATTTTCCGTCGTCACCGCCGCCGACGCGAATCCATACGAGAAAACCGTAACCGCCTTGTCGATCCAGGATCGTATTCAAGAAGGCCATAGTTACGGCATGGGATTTTCCGGAACGACGGTGAAAGGATTCGGCGATCGCGCGGAGGGAATGAATTACTTCTGCATCACGGAGGATCAACGACTCATGGCCAAAGGCGAAACTGCGGTGAAATGCAAAGCGGGCGATACAATATCCGGTATCGTTGTTACCTTGCGAGATTTAGAAGAAAACCTTTCCCTAACCGGCAGAATCATCACACCGGACGGACGTAAACCGGAAGGGATCTCAATCCATGTGCAAAAAGGCGACGGGTATTCGCGAATCGAAGAAGACGGAACCTACAAAATATTCGGACTGAAGCCAGGGACGGCTTCTCTTCAAATCAGCGTACCGACAAATCAATCATCGAATGCCGACGGGATAGAATCGAAACGGCATGATTATGTGGACGAATTCATCGAAGTGGAAATTCCCGAAGACGGAAGCACGGTGACGCGGGATATCGAACTCACTCCCGCCGGTTTTCTCAAAGGCCGGTTGATCGACGCGCAAGGCCATGCGGTTGCCAAAGCCAACGTTTGGGCGCGAGGCGAACGGTCGCACGGATATGAAAAAAGCGGCAAGAATGGCGAATTTTGGATTGTCGGGCTGCGTCCCGGTGTGGAACATACGATTACCATCTACCCGTCAAACAAACAATTCAGCCTGAATGAAGCCGATCTGATTGGCAAAATGGAGGGATTGCTGCCGGGATTGGATAACATCATTATCCAAGTCAAAAACAACGAGTGATTGGATGATAGGAAATCCAACAGATGTTACTCGACATGGCGATAGGGGGGGAGGAAAGAGAATTACGATAAATCAAAGATAACACAATAGAAATGAAGTGGAAAATAACAGAAACCGTCGGCAGGTTACGATGAATGGTGTACTTCCCAATCCACAGAGTGACGTTTGGAATCCTACGCAGACTGGCAATGAGTGGGTATATTGGGGGAGCCGGTCAAACGCAATAACCGTCCTTATTTTTAAAGAAGAGGGGATTTTAAGGCCGAAACAACCTAATGAGGAATTTTCAATGGAAGGGAAACGCTATCGTAAACGTCTTCGTGAAATTTTGTGTAAAATATGCGATTAAGTTGACATTAAACGCGCGCACACATAGGATATTCAGAAAAGCAAAATGACGAGAAGGATTTATTATGGAAGCATCCAAAGCCACAAAAAAATCCTAAGTTGTAAAACGGCTGAATGCAACGTTGCCAGACCCGTTGGCGCGATTTGTTGGGGAAATTACGGGTACTGGCGGATTGTATGATACCCCAAGCGAATTTGTCCGAGACCTTATTCGGCGATACATGGAAAATGTGCAGCAAACGGAATATAGAGAGATTAACACCTTGCTGACTCAGTCCCTGGCGGAAAATGACTACAGCCCATTGACCGACCAAGATATGATGGACGCTTAAACGGTTTCCCCACTCCATTTTTTTCCGACTCACCAACGAAAAAACCATTTTGATTGAGGCGATGTATGCACACCGAATGAACGTACAAAAGCGTTTTCCTGCAGATATCGAAATATAAAGACAGAATTTTTAAATTCCGATTATGGTGACACTTGAATATTGATTGTACGAAATTGCCTTTTGGGGGTATAATTACGAGTGGAGAAAGGAACAGGATTTTCGCCATGAAATTCTTTGAGCAGATGGATGAAATAGAGCGCGAAGCCATGTTGCGGGAAGCGGTAGCGTTCAATGTTTCGTTGGAAGCAATGGATGAATCCGCCCGTCTGCTGCTTGAGGAAGCGGCGCGTTTGCGAATGCAAAAAGTTAGGGCTACTTTGAAAAAAGCAGGCGATCAAACAAACGAATAAGTCCCGTGTAATCGACTTCACTCCACACTGTTTTTACTGCTTCGAAATATTCTTTCCGAATGGACGTTTCCTTGAGGGCTGTGTACCCAAAAGGTTTGTATTCCACTCGCGGGATCGACGTGCGGATCCCGGATGTCGTATTTGTCGGCGGAATCTTTATCAAATGGCAATAGATATTCCTTCCATCTTATCCCTTAGCCGGAACATTGAAATCCGGTAAACTATTTGAATCTCAATCAAAATAGGCAACGAACTTGCGTGTTCTTCATATTTACAAAGACTATTATCCACCAATCTGCGGGGGCGTCGAGATCGCCATTCATCGGATCATCGAGGGAACGCGGGATGAGTGCGGCGGGATCTCGGTTCTGATTTGCAGCCGCAATCGAAAATCCGAATTCGCCGAAGTGGAAGGGACGCCGGTTTTTAAGGCGGGAGAATGGGGGCGGTTTTTGTCCGCGCCGATTTCACCTTATTTTCCGTATTGGCTGAAAAGACTGAAGGCGGATATCCTGCATTACCATCTCCCCAATCCGACGGCGGTGCTGTCTCATCTGCTGGTGCGGCCCAAAGGGAGAGTAGTCGTGCATTATCACAGCGACATCGTGCGACAAAAAAAGTGGTTGAAATTATACGGCCCTCTCCGCGACGCTTTTTTGGAAAAAGCGGATTGTATCATCGCCACCTCGCCCAATTACGTCGAATCGTCGGAAGTGCTGCAAAAGTTCAGGAAAAAATGCTCGGTCGTGCCGTTTGGCGTGCCGATGTCGCGGTTTTCCTCCAGTCCCGAATTGGATTCGATGGCGGAAGTGATCCGCAAGCGGTATGGCATGGGGCTGATCTTGTATGTGGGGATTTTGCGGTATTACAAAGGTTTGAAATACCTGATTCAGGCGATGGAAAACGTCAACGGGCGTTTAATGATCGTCGGAGACGGGCCGCTGCTGCCCGAATTGATCGATTATTCGCAAAATCTGCCCTATAGCGATCGGATCGTGTTTTTGGGGCAAGTGGAATCGGTTACGCCCTATTATTTCGCCGCCGATGCGTTCTGTTTGCCTTCCATTTATCGTTCCGAAGCGTTCGGCATGGTTCTGGCCGAAGCGGCAGCTTGTGGTTTGCCATTGGTTTCGACCGAACTGGGAACCGGCACGTCGTACATCAACCAGCACGAACAAACGGGAATCGTCGTCCCGCCGGAAAATCCGCAGGCGCTGGCCGAGGCGTTGAATATTTTGCTCAACGACGCCTCGTTGCGTTTTCGCTACGGCAACGCGGCGCGGAAACGGGTTTTCGATCTGTTCACCCACGAAATCATGTCGGAAAAGATTCTGCAAATCTATCGCGATGTGTTGTTACGCTAAGCGCAATGGGAATTCACTCGATATTATCATTGCAGTACATTTTGACATGACCATGGGGGCCACTTTACCGGCAGAATTTAATCGAGGTTGTGAGAGAATCAAAATGGATGACCACTTCGACAATGATTTGCCGAGTGACATTTACAAAGACGTCATACGAAACGTCCAACCGACGAAAACCCCAAAAGGCGATCCCCGTTTGAAGTGGGCGCTTGAGATCGTGAATCCGGATTATAAGTGATTCGTTGTGACACGGCATACCACGATTTGTCATTCCCAGGAATCGTTACGGTTATTGTATTCGGATTTGAAAAAATGCGGGGTGAAGATCGAAAAGGGTACGGATTTGCATGACGCGGACGCGCTTGATAACCTGATCGGCAAAACGGTTTCGATCCAGGTGATCAATGACGATTAAGGGTGGAAAGTATATATTTCGAAACGGATTTATGAGGATTGTTCGTGATTTTTGGGGTAGAAAAAAAATCGACGGCGACGATATGTTCGATTGACCGGATGGTTTGACGCACCCTCGAGATCGAAGTGGAGAGAGAGGATCGGGGATTTGATGTGGCCGGGATGGATTGCGGATATGGGAAAATATCCTGACAACGCGGCTCCACGAATGACCGGTTTTTACTGTTGATCAATCATTTTCTGACATTACCCATCAATAATTGATCGCTCAGCCCTTCTGTTTCATCCGTTTGCGATCAGTTCCTTCGGTTTTGTTTCTACGGGGATAACTCATATAAAATCAGTTGTTTAAAGTTATTTTACTTCAAAGATAATCAAATCGGCGCCGTTCTTGCTACAATAAAATTGTCCGATTGGCGAAAAACAGACTAGAGAAAAAAAAGGCTGTCAATGAAAATGCTACATCATGTTCCGATTTCCTCGACATGTTTCCGTTGGAATAGTAAAAAATAATTTATTGTTTTATGATTCTTACGATGGAATAACCATAATCAGTTCATCCGAACATTACAGGACGTCATGGATTCCTACACAAATTTCCATACGCTTCGATTTCATCTTCGACCACGGATGCTGACGCGAGGCGTGGACGGATTGCGCACCTTTCAGCGGGAGGCGTTGCGCGCGATCGTGTCAGGCTCGAAGCCGCTGGTGGTGGTTCATGCGCCGGTGGGGGCGGGGAAGAGTTATATCGTTTGTGAATTGTTGCGACAGATGGCTTTACGGTCGGAGCGTGGACATTTTAGAACGGTTGGTAGATCATCATGATATTCAATTTTAATGTATATGATCGTTTTTTTGATCAACCCTTTAAAACTAAAGTGTTATAATTTATAATTTGTCGATTCGTGGCATAGAGTTTTTTTTCTGTTATTGTTCGATATTGCGTGATTTGGAGTATTTGACATGAAGTGCGGATTCCGGTCTACGATTTTGCCGGCGACGGTTCCTCGTCGTCGGAATAAGGCATTCGAGAAAGCGCCGCTTCGGCCAATTCGGCGGCTTTGGATTTGCCTTTGGCGATCGATTGCAGGATCGGAATGGCGGAAACGGCTTCCATATCTTCCAGCAGATAAATAATGGAAGGATTGATCTTGCCTTTTTTGCGCTGTTCCTGCAAAACCTCGAGCAGGAGCGAAATTTCATGCTCGCCGCCATAATTTCGCAGATAAACAAATGCCGCCCGCGATTCGGACGAGATCGGACTGTCGAGCAGATCGATCAGTTTTTCCGGTTCGAGTGTTGCCCCCCATTCGGCCGCGCGTTTTTCCATTTTCTTGATATAAGACAAGAATAAGAATGAAAAGATCAGGAAAAGAACGGCGCTTCCCACCACGGCCGCAAAAAAAATCGGCGAGTCGAAGAGTCGCGCAATGGGAAGATATTTATCCATAAAACTTTCACTGACCTCTTGCGCGCGAACCGTTCCCGTGAATCCACAAATCCATGTTGTTAGAAAAAGAAATTTCCGATGCATACGTTTTCAACCTTCACCAATCCACCGTTGTACCCGCGTATGGATGATTTATCCTTTCGAAGCGTGTTTTTCCATCAGCCCCTATGATTCAAAACAAGCGTGGGGGAATGCTCACGCATGATATTTATTCGTGACGGGCAGCCTGCGGTCGCTGCCAAACGCCTTGGAAGTCACCCGCAACACGATGGCGGCCTGACGGCGTTTGTATTCGGCGCGATCCACCAGATTGACGATCTGTCGCGTCAACATCCCATCGTATCCCAACTCGACGATTTCATCAACGCTGCAATCCTGATCGATATACGCATGCAGAATTCCGTCCAACACGTCATACGCGGGCAAACTGTCCGCGTCCAACTGATTTTCCCGCAGTTCCGCCGACGGAGGTTTGCGGATCGTGTTTTCCGGAATCAAGGCGGTTCCCGCCAGCCGGTTGCGAAAACGGGCCATTTCGTATACCCAGGTTTTCGGAACGTCGCCGATCACCGCCAGGCCGCCGCACATGTCTCCGTAAAGCGTCGAATAGCCGACGGCCAGTTCCGATTTGTTGCCGGTCGCCAGCACGAGATAGCCGAATTTATTGGACAGGGCCATTAAAATATTCCCACGGATGCGCGCCTGGAGATTTTCCTCGGTGATGTCCGCGTCCCGTTCGGAAAATTCCGCCTCGAACAGACGCAGATACGTCGCGAAGACGGTTTCGATGGGGAACTGTTTGTAGCCGATGCCGAGGTTGGCGGCCAATTGCGCGGCGTCGTCCTTGCTGTGTTCGGAAGAAAAACGACTGGGCATGGAGACGCCGAACACGTGATCGGAGCCAAGCGCATCCACCGCAATGGTTGCGGTTAGCGCCGAATCGATCCCTCCGCTTAATCCGATCACGGCATTCTCGAATCCATTTTTGCGCACGTAATCTCGAACACCCAATACCAGCGCGTTATAGGCATCCTCAACCGGATCGTATTTCATCTCTATCGATTTGGGCAGGAACGGATTGCGACTGATATCCAACGAAAAATCGGAACGATGTGGCGGGTCCGTCATTCCATCCGAGTGGATGATGCGCACCGCTTCCCGTCCGGGTGTTTCCGTTGGGACCGTATCGCGCTGGATGGGAACAGCCAAACGGCCTCGATGAATCTCTTCGAAGCGAATATCCCCGATGACCAAATCTTCGCAAAACGCTTTTCCTTGCGCCACAATCCGTCCGTGGGGCGTAACCACCATACTGCGCCCGTCGAAAATCAACTCGTCCTGACTGCCGATTTGATTGCAAAACACCATGCCGACGGTGTGATCCTGGCATCGCGAACGAATCAGGATTTCCCGCTCGATGCATCGTTCCACGCTGAACGGGGAGGCGGAAATCCCCACGATCAAATCCACGCCGGTCGATGCCATATTGGCAACGGTTTCAGGATGCCAAAGGTCCTCGCAGATCAAAACGCCGACGTTGGCGACGTCCAGATGAAAGACGGAAAGAAATTCACCTCGCGCAAAATATCGTTTTTCGTCGAATACGTGATAATTGGGAAGCCCCACCTTGCGGGCAACGCCGATCAGGCTTCCGTCATGAATCACTGCCGCCGCGTTGTAACTGTCGCCTTCGCGAATCGCCAATCCCACCACAACCAACAGTCCATTGGTCAGGGGAATGATCTCGTCAAGGCGCTCCATCTGGTCGGAAATGAACCTGGTTTTCAGCAACAGATCTTTCGGCGGGTACCCGCAAATCGCTAGTTCGGGAAATGTGAGAATTTGGACGTGCTCCGCTTTGGCGCGTTGGATGTGATCAATGATTTTGCGAGTATTTCCGGCCAGATCGCCCACCGTCGTATTGATCTGTGCGGCGGCAATCCGCACAAAAGAAGAGGATTTGTTATTCGATGTCATCATGGTTACTCGATTCATGTCGGTTGTTCAAACCGATCGTCGCTTATTGGGTATCCACTCCGTTCGTTTCGATTCGTAAGGGATTTTTCGAATCACGCAAATCCACCAAATGCGAAAAGGGAAGCCAATTCGCCTTGAATATTCCACTTCCGTATTGCGATTGTGTAAACGGACTGGAATACAGATCGAAGGTAGAATCCGTCAACGGATTCAACGCATGTCCATTGACTAAAAATTCCCCATCGTCGAGAGGAAACAACAATACGTCGCCGGAGCGGGAAACGAACGTGACGGATTGTTTATCGACGGTCAGAGGAGCGGTCAGCATCTCTTCTTTAAATTTTTCATAAGATGAAAACCGACTCGCCTCGTTCAATTCCAAAAGAAACGCCGCATCCAAATCCTGCAGCCCCAGGATCGCCGCTGCGGCGTCGATTCGTTTTTCCAGAACGGCGGTTCGCCACCAATAATAACGGCCGCGCAACGGCCGAAATGCAATATAAAGCCCTTCCGTTTGCGCAAAACACCAGTCGCCTTCCTGCGCAATGGGAATAAACTCGTTCGGAATCCAGACGCGCGTGGGCAATTGCTCGAACCGACGGCTGACCGGTTCGTTTAATCCTTTGGAACCGGCGTGCTTTTTGTCGCTGCGATGAAATCGGCAAAAAAGCACGTTTTTGTATTGTAAACAGGTGGCGTTCCATAAATAATGCGCGTCCGTGTACGGTGGATATCCTCCGCTGAACAATTGATTCCCGCAAAACGAAAAGAAGTGATGCCCCTCATTTTCATTGTTTCGAACCAATAGGTCCCACGGACGAGTCTGATTGGGGACATGGTCGTCTCGCAAGTAAAATGAACTTAAGATGTACTGCGGAGTCACGTACGAATATTTTCGACCGGTTCCGGTTTTCTCGGGTTGGTTGCGATCCAGATAAAATTGGGTTTTAATTTCGTACGATCCCCGTTTTTCATACTCATGGCCAATCCGAACCAGGACCGGCGGAGGCCGATAGCCGGTATGGCTCCAAATCAAGGTGAGAGGATCGATCGATTCATCGGGATCAAAATCGCGATCGTGCCCGAAAAGGAAAAACAACAACCGATTTCCCGGCAAGGGGGTGATGGCGTCGAATGAACGGCGCCGGACTCCTCCCCACAAACCGCCCAGAGTTTCCTGCGCGATATCCGCCACCAACAAATCGGACACGGCGTCGACTTTTTTACGCATCAGTTCGTCGCCGGAACAATCGCGCAAATTGAAAAGCGCCGAAAGAATATGCGTATAATAAGGCGATCCACGCTCTCCCAAGCCATAACGTCCCCACAGATTCAGGGCATCATCGATATTCGCGCGATAATTCTTCCGGTGCTCCGAATTGGGGCGTTTATCCGGCCACACATACGCTTTCGTGGAATCTTGTACCTGTCGGGACCAAAGGAATAAAAAGGAATCGCGTAACACGATCTGATCCGCCAGAGGCTGCGGATTTGTCGGCGGATTCAGCGCGGCATCCCATTGCCCGGCAATAAACTCCGCCAGTTCCTTCTCCAAATGATTCCGTGTTTCCGGAAAAAGGAGGGTGGGGGTTGCGGAATAGGAAAGCAAGAGACGAATGAGAACGGAGCACTCTAAAATATCGGAATTCTGATTTTCAAAATCCAACAGCAATCGATTCGCTTCAAGCAGTCGCTCATTGAGAAACAACAACGCCGTTCCCCGCTCGATCGTGGACGCCATGACATGTTCCGCCACTTCTCGAAGGCATTGCTGCTGCCGTTGCGGCAGTTTTTCGATAAGGGAAAGAACGTTCTGATTCCCCGTTGCGGCAGGGATGACGTGCATGGGGGATAGAATAATACTTCCAATCAGCGCCGCGAACCACCACGGAAAACCATTCGTTTCCCACCGTTTTCTCTCTTGAAGTTTCATGGCGCTGAAATGAATTCACCCCTTTATTTTCCTGATGGAACGTTCACTTTGCCGGATGGGCGACGGGAAGGAACACACGAATTCATATATCCAGAAATCGCACTTCGGGCGCATGATTTTGGATAAATTCCCGCCTCGGCTCCACGGAATCACCCATCAAAATCGTAAATATATTTTCCGCTTCCACCGCATCATCCATATTCACTCGCAGAATGGTGCGCATTTCCGGATTCATCGTGGTTTCCCACAACTGGCTGGGATTCATTTCGCCGAGGCCTTTATACCGGGTAATGTCGATTCCTTTTCTTCCCGCGAGTTTCACGGTTTCCAATACGTCCGGCAGGAAATAAACATTCTTGGGAATCCCCTTCTCCTCGATGATAAACAGGGGAACTGGGAGTTCTTTCTCTATTCCGTTGGTCCCATTGTCGGAAGCATAGGGATCCACGTGCTCCGGCCAATGCAAGAGCACATCGATTCCGCTTTTCTCCAATTTCTTCACCAGAGGCTCCAATTCCTGCGATTCAAAAAATTCAATCACACGAAACTGAATTTTACCGTTTCCGGATTTCGATCCGTTCGCCTCTTCCTCTCCCGTTTCCGACGAAGTCTCGTTAAAGGATTGTAAATCCTCGATGATTTGGCTGTATTCTTTTTCCGTATACGCATACTGCGAGCCGGCGTCGCTGATAATTTTGTATAGGGGAAGCGTGCCGCCGGAATCCCGGCGCGCTTCCAGCAATTCCCGGAAAGAAAGATCCCGCCGCGACAACTTGCGATCGAACTCAACCAATTGTAGCAAACATTCCAATAGTTCGTTGAATTGATTCTGTGTAAGCGGTTTGCTCTCGTTTCCATTTTGGAGCGGCGAGCATTTCACATTATCGACACCCAATTGCATCAAATACGCATCGAGTTCCCGGTCCGTGTCGAGATATTGTTCCTTCTTTCCTTTCTTCACGCGGTACAGCGGCGGCTGCGCAATATAGATATATCCGGCCTGGATCAATTCGGGCATCTGGCGAAAGAAAAAGGTTAACAGCAATGTGCGGATATGAGCGCCATCCACGTCCGCATCCGTCATAATGATCAATTTGTGATATCGGCTTTTGGACAGATCGAAGGCGTCTTCGCCGACGCTGGTCCCAATCGCGGTAATGATCGTTTGGATTTCCTCGTTGGAGAGTACTTTATCCAGACGCGCTTTTTCGACATTGATGATTTTCCCCTTCAAGGGAAGAATCGCTTGAAAGCGGCGATCCCGCCCCTGCTTGGCCGAACCGCCGGCGGAATCTCCCTCCACCAGAAAGAGTTCGCACAATTCCGGTTGGCGTTCGGAGCAATCCGCCAATTTCCCCGGTAATCCCCCTCCGTCCAGCACATTTTTACGACGGGCCAGATTGCGCGCTTTCCGCGCCGCATCGCGCGCCTGCGCCGCGCTGATCACTTTTTGAGCAATCTTTTTCGCTTCGGCGGGATGTTCCTCGAAATATTCGGACAGGCCGTCGTTGACAATAGATTCGACCAGACCTTTGACTTCACTGTTGCCGAGTTTCGTCTTGGTCTGGCCTTCAAACTGGGGATTGGATATTTTGACGGAAATCACCGCGGTCAATCCCTCGCGAAAATCTTCGCCGGAAATCACCGCGTCGTTTTTTTTCAGCAAATCATTTTTCTTGATGTAGTCGTTGGTGGTGCGGGTCAACGCGGCGCGAAATCCGGCCAGATGGGTTCCCCCTTCCCGCGTGTTGATATTATTGGCAAAGGAAAAGATATTTTCCTGATATCCGTCGTTATACTGCATGGCGATCTCGACGGAAACCATTTCGTTGTCTTTGCCGGTGACTTCGATTTCCCGTTCTTTATAAAAATGAATCGGCCGGTTATGCAAAACCGTCTTGTTTTGATTCAAATACTTGACGAATTCAACGATTCCGCCTTTAAAATGAAAAATCGCCTGTTTGCCCACCTCCCGCTCGTCGGTGAGCGTGATGGTGACGCCCCCATTCAAAAACGCCAGCTCCCGCAGCCGCACCGCCAGCACGTCGAACGAGAACTCGGTGGTTTCGAAAATTTTCCCATCGGGCTTAAATATAATTTTTGTTCCGGTATTTTTAGTGGGGCGAATATTTTCCGGCGGCCCTTCCGGAATGCCATGATCGTATCGTTGGTAATACACGTTCCCGCCCCGTTTGACTTCCACTTCCAGCCATTCGGAAAGCGCATTCACGACGGAAACGCCCACACCATGCAAACCACCGGAGGTTTTGTAGGATTTATTATCAAATTTACCGCCCGCGTGAAGAATGGTTAAAACCACCTCCAACGCGGTCTTGTTTTTGTGGACGCTGTGTTGACCGACCGGAATGCCCCGTCCTTCGTCGGCCACGGTGATACTGTTGTCGGAATGAATAATGACATCGATCTTGTCGCCAAAGCCGGCAGACGCTTCATCGATGGAATTATCGACCACTTCATAAACCAAATGATGCAATCCGGAGACGCCGGTGCTGCCGATATACATCGCCGGACGTTTCTTGACGGCATCCAATCCTTCCAAAATAACAATATTACTTTCATCATACTTCGGCACGTTATTCGTATTCGTCATCATTTTCGTTTCCCTCTAACCACAACGGCGCATCACAGATACAGACAGACTCTATTTGATTGGATTCATTTGTGATACGATGGTGATACTTGATCAGTGGTACGGTACATTTGCATCAAAACAAGAATACATTATAGTGGATGATTCATAAATGTCAAGATTTCAGTAGGATAGATACCTCCAAGTATTGTAGGTTCAAATTGTTTTCTCCACAATATGTTGTAGTGGATAGAGTAAATAAATGAACCCGGCGATCCCTTGTTCAAATCGGTGGGAAAGGATAACTTCCCTGATAACGAATTGAGTATGCCCATAGGCGCCTAATTACCATGAAAAAATTGCTCCTGCTCGGTTCCACCGGTTCGATCGGCCGCCAATGCCTCGACGTCGTTCGCCGCCATTCGAATCAATTCGAAGTGGTCGCTTTGGCCACACGGAATAATATTGCTCTGCTGAAAGAACAAATTGGTGAGTTTCGTCCTCAATTTGCAGGCATCGTTGAAAATCACTTCTCCGATAATTTTACGAATTCTGCCACGCGGCTTTTCACCGGTCCGGATTGCATGATCGACATCGCGCGGGAATGTGAAGCCGACGTCGCCGTCATCGCCACGGTCGGGGCGGCCGGTTTTCACCCCACTTTTGCGGCGATCCGTTCCGGAAAAAACATCGCATTGGCAAATAAAGAAGTCCTGGCCATGGCGGGCGATCGGTTGATGCAGGAAGCAAAGGCGTACGGCGTGTCCGTCGTTCCCATCGATAGTGAACACAGCGCCATTCTGCAATGCCTGCAGGCCGGCAAACCGAACGAAGTATCGAAAATCATCCTCACCGCCTCCGGCGGACCTTTTCGTGAACTCAAACCGGACGAATTTGAAAATGTATCCGTCAAGCAGGCGCTGAACCACCCGACCTGGAACATGGGCGCGAAAATCACCATCGATTCCGCCACATTATTTAATAAAGGTCTCGAGGTCATCGAGGCGCGCCATCTTTTCGCGGTGGAGTTGGATCAAATCGACGTGATTATTCATCCGCAGTCGATCATTCATTCCATGGTTGAATTCATCGACGGTTCCATCATGGCGCAGTTGGGCGATGCGGATATGCGTACTCCCATTCAATACGCGCTGTCCTATCCTGAACGCATCGGCCGCTCCGGACGAAAACTCGACCTGCTGGAAATCGGCAAACTGACGTTTTTTTCGCCGGATTTGCAGAGTTTTCGCTGCCTGGCGCTGGCGTATGAAGCCGCGCGCATGGGAGGCACCATGCCCGCCTACATCTCGGTGGCCAATGAAATCATCGTCGACGCCTTTCTCCACGAACGTATTTCTTTCGGTTCCATTCCTCGGTATTTGGAAAAAAGCATGAATCGCCACCAATCCAACGTGAACTATTCATTGGACGATATCTCGCATGTGACAACGGAGTCGCGCAGAATCACTCACGAAATCATTCAATCCGGTTGAAATCGCGCCGGCGCAAACCAGGGAGACATTCATGATCGAACCGTTGCTAAAGATCGAGGATCTCCATACCTGGTTTTTCACGACGGAAGGCGTGGGACGCGCGGTCGACGGCGTTGATTTCGAAGTTCGTCGCGGGGAGACCTTTGGTTTGGTGGGAGAATCCGGATGCGGCAAAAGCATGACTTCGCTTTCCATTCTCAAATTGGTTCCATCGCCGCCCGGCCGCATTGTGTCCGGGCAGATCCGGTTCAAAGGAAACGACTTGCTGCCATTCTCCGAAAAGAAGATGCGGCAAATTCGCGGCAATCAAATTTCTCTTATTTTTCAGGAACCCATGACCGCTCTGAATCCGGTGTTTACCGTGGGTGAACAGATCGCCGAGATGTATCGCATCCATCGCGGGATGAATCGCCGGGAATCCTTCGAGGCAGCCGTGGATATGATGGAAAAAGTAAAAATCCCGGCCGCTCGCAAGCGCGCGCGCGAATATCCCCATCAATTATCCGGCGGCATGAGGCAACGGATCATGATCGCCATGGCCCTCGCCTGCGATCCGGATTTATTGATTGCAGATGAACCCACGACCGCGCTGGACGTAACCATTCAAGCGCAAATTCTGGCCTTGTTGGACAATTTAAAACAGCGGACAAACGCCGCCGTCATTCTAATCACGCACGATCTGGGCGTAATCGCCGAAACGGCCGATCACGTTGCCGTCATGTATGCCGGCCAAATTGTGGAAGAGGCGCCGGTCGATCAACTCTTTTCCAATCCCTTGCACCCGTACACGCAGGGGCTTCTGCGATCCATACCCCAATGGAATGCCGCCGACAGGCAAAAATTACATGTCATCCACGGCGCAGTCCCCACTCCGACCCGTTTCCCCGGCGGGTGCCGATTTCACCCACGATGTGAGCAACGAAAACCGCTTTGCGAACAACAGCCATGCGATATCGTTACCTGCGGCGACGCTCACAGCGTCCGTTGTTTTCTTTATCATAACTCAACTTCCACAACCGATTCATAACCCGCTGGAATTCCCCCACCCCACCCCTCTCCGTCGACGGGGCAGGAGAATTGATCACCTCGTTGATTGGAAATCATAGAGGCGTACGCAAGTTGAGATCGTCATGTTGATTTAATTATTGATGATTGGTTTGTATTGAACGGAACAAGCGAGAAAAACGGATCATTCTGTAAATAAACCTGGAAAATTGTATAGATTTTTTTTGGATTTGTTTTGATCCGGAGTTATACTCATGTTAGTAAGGTTGAATGAAATTAAGATCGCAGATTGGGAAGAAACAGCGGCAGGCAGTACGAAAACCAGCGACATCCACCATTCGGAATATAAAATCTAAAGGCAGTAATAAGAAGGAGTTATGGATTCATTTGTGGGGAATGTCTTTCAGAAACGATGATTAACTTACGAAAGTAAGGAATTATAAATCACATTAAAAAAAGGAGAAGTATCATGAAAACAACGTTCAACGCAGTGAAAAGGTTTTTCCAGAGTGAAGACGGTCCGACGGCAGTCGAATACGCTGTGGTGGTCGCATTGATCATCGTGTCCTGCATCCTCATGATCACCGAATTCGGCGATCAGCTGGGCGCCTGGTTCACCAACACGTCAGCCACCGTCAGTGGATTGACAACCGACGGCAATTAAGCGCAAGCGCGCGAAATGAAAAGATTCAACCGCAGCAAGGGATAAACAATCGAGGGGGAGTTTCTACGGTGGATGAATACCTTCTCTGCCAAAGAGGAAATGGAAAGTGGAAACCATCCGCAGAAACTCTCCCTCCTCTCATTCCTACCATTTAATACGATAACGGAGGAGTCAAGGAAAATCATGAAAATTGAGATCATCAGCGCCACCATTATTCTTACGATTGCCGCTTATATCGACTGGAAAGAGCACCGCGTGCCGAACTGGCTTACATTCGCCGCATGGATTGGTGGAATGGTCTATCACACCATCGTCGGTGGATTTGACGGCTTAACCATGAGTTTGATCGGAACCGTGGTGGGCCTGGCCACGTTGATCATCCCGTACGCGCTGAATGGAATGGGGGCGGGCGACGTGAAATTGATGGCATCGGTCGGCGCGTGGGTTGGCGCCGCCGCGACGCTTCATGCTTTTCTTTGGATTGCCTTGATCGGCGGATTGATGGGTATCCTACTCATTATTCGCAGCGGCCAAGCGAGCAAGCGATTGCGGACCGTCGGGCGCGCCGGCGTCAATCTCGTGACCGGCAACAACCTGGAAATGGGAAATCCGGACGATACGCCCGAAAAAATTCTGCTGCCGTACGGTGTTCCCATCGCGTTCGGTTTTTATGCGTTCTTCCTCTTTGGCGGATTGGTTTGATTAAAATGGAATAGAAGAAATAACGGATCAAAAAAACTTGCACCACCTTACACCGTCCGTGTATCGTTCTCCAATTTCTCCATTTAGAAACCACCTTTCAACAGCGCCGGCATGAAGTCAATGATTTTTCGGATCGATTTCGTCTTGTAA
This sequence comes from Candidatus Omnitrophota bacterium, assembly GCA_003598175.1. Classification (GTDB taxonomy): domain Bacteria; phylum Hinthialibacterota; class Hinthialibacteria; order Hinthialibacterales; family Hinthialibacteraceae; genus SURF-12. The sequence goes on along the minus strand of QZKN01000180.1, from coordinate 136,836 downwards.
GTTCAACGTCGGATCAAATGGAGCAGCTACATTGCTCCCTTGCTTTCCAGAAGCCATTGGTTGTTGATTGGGAATGCAATCCGGTTGGAGTTGGATGAACATGCCCCGATCGACGGCGTCCGCGAGATCTCGCAAGGATTGCGATAATTCTTTGCGACTTACAATTGCCTTGACCTTTACCACGATCGGCCAGGCGCTTTTGGCAAAGTCGACGCCAATCGAAGCGCAAAGCGCCGTGCCGCCGAATTCGGTCACGGAAGTGGAGCCGCTACGCTTGAGCGCCCGCGGAAGGGCATGATCTTTCGGACCGAGAACATAAATCCCGACTTTCGCGCCCGATTCGGATTCATTGTTCGTTGACATCTGTTGGTTCTCCTCTTTTGCGGAGTTGATCGGCTTTTTCAGACGGAAAAAAAGAATGTTGGAATTAGCCGGAAGAATGTTGCTGATTCGAAAAATCAGCAGTATTAGAATATCAATTCCAATGTTATGGAATAGGGGAGAGAGGGAAATCAAAATGTTGATTTTCAGAAATGAATTCGATCACGAGAATACACGTGTGAACATTCCACTTTCGCATCTATCATTCAACAGTGGCAAACCGACAACATTGCGTTACAATACTAGCAATCATTTCGTCAATTCGACCATAATTTCAGGAGATCGATATGAAAGGTCTGGGAAATCTCGGCAATCTCGCTTCCATGTTCAAGCAGGCGCAACAAATGCAACAACGCCTGGCGGAAGTGCAGGAAGAACTGGAACGTGAGGAAATCAGCGCTTCGTCCGGCGGGGGTATGGTTAACATCACGATGAACGGAAAACAGAAAGTCACCGCCATCAAAATCGAGCCGGAGGTCGTCAATCCCGACGACGTGCAAATGCTCGAAGATCTGCTGCTGATCGCCATCAACGAAGCGCAGGATCGCGTGCAGGAACTGGTCAAGGAACGCATGACTGCCCTGACCGGCGGCATCAACATTCCCGGCATCACATCATGAAACAACAGCCGGCAGGACGCGATTTTCGTCCGTTATCCATCCCCGCCGTCGAAGCGGTCAGCCGGCAACTCGCCAAACTTCCCGGCATCGGACCGCGCATGGCGCAACGGTTGACCTACGCTTTGCTCAAACGGGAAAAGAAGGAAATTGAACAACTGATCCATGCGTTGCATTCGTTGGCGAACGATGTGCTCCGTTGCGCCGTCTGCGGCAACTACGCGCAAACCGATCCCTGCCCTGTCTGCAAAGGCGAAGGCCGCAATACGAAGATTCTGTGCGTTGTCGAACAGCCGCAAGACGTGCAAGCCATCGAACGCACCGGTCATTACAACGGCCTTTATCATATTCTCGGCGCGGCGCTTTCTCCCATTGACGGCGTCGGGCCGGAAGAAATCGGGGTGACCAAACTCCTGCAACGCCTCAACGATCCCATCGAGGAAGTGATTCTCGCCACCAATCCCACCATGGAAGGCGACGCCACCGCCCTGTACCTGCAGGAAGTCATCAAACCGCTCCACATCAAAGTCACTCGCATCGCTCGCGGTCTGCCCTCCGGCAGCGACCTCGAATACGCCGACGAAGTCACTCTCGCTCTGGCCTTCTCTTCTCGCGCGGAAATGTAGACCGTTTTTCTCATCCATTGCCGCGCACATCATCTTCATTTACAATGTTTCTAACCAAGTGAGATATGTCGTTCCACTAATTTTTCGAATCCTTGAATTTTGTGTAAAGGAGAAATGAAAATGAGAACCTTGTTATGCATACCGTTGGCGTTACTCGTAATAGGAAATCTGTCTGCAATGGGTGCGGAATCGGGGATCATCGCCGATGGCGCAAGCGTGGAAAAACTGGCTGACGGTTTCGAATTTACCGAAGGGCCGGCCGTTGATGCGGAAGGCAACGTTTTCTTTACCGACCAGCCTAACGATCGTATTCTGAAATGGAGTGTGGATGGCAAACTGACGACGTTTCTGCAGCCCTGCGGACGTTCGAACGGATTGTTTTTCGACAAAAATGGCGATTTGCTGGCCTGCGCCGATTTAAACAACCAACTGTGGTCCATCGATGCGGACGGCAAGGAAACCGTGCTGGTCAAAGAGTATAACGGCAAATTGCTGAACGGACCGAATGATTTGTGGATTCGTCCCGACGGCGGCGTTTATTTTACCGATCCGTTTTATAAAAGGGAGTATTGGAACCGCGGTCCCATCGAGCAGGACGGCCAGTGTGTTTATTTTCTGTCGCCGGATCGCAAAACCTTGACTCGCGTCGCCGACGATCTCATGACGCCGAACGGCATCATCGGAACGCCGGATGGGAAGACGCTATACGTGTCCGACATTCGCGCGAGAAAAACCTATGTATATGACGTGAAGGAAGACGGCGCGCTCGCCAATAAGAAACTCTTCTGCGAAATGGGATCGGACGGGATGACGATTGATAACGAAGGAAATGTCTATCTGACCGGCAGAGGCGTTACCGTCTTCGACAAAAACGGAAACCAAATCGAGCACATCGAGGTGAACGAACGGTGGACCGCAAATGTTTGTTTCGGCGGAAAAGATCGGAATACTTTATTTATTACCGCCACAAAAGGTTTGTATGGACTCCCCATGCGCGTCAAAGGCGTTTATTAATTTATTCTTTCCATCAATATCCCCACGTTCCAATCTCCTCGCCATCGCCAAATGGTAGAATTTCAGGTTGTGGTTATAAAAAGGAACGGTCAACGCGCCGACGGGTTTTGGCCTTGGCATCAACACGGAACCGGAATTTTTGCGGAAAGCGAAGAAAGGAATCCCCAACCATCTATGGAAAAAATTTCTGAAAAAAGATCGCCAATGTATTTGCATCCCCCGGAAAACCTAATACACTTCTTTTTTGCTGCTTTCACGAATGACTTGTGTCATTTCCCAAAAGAATGACGCACTAATCCGATCAGCCGCTTGAGGGCTTCAACCACCCCCAGACGTATCCCATTTGAAATTCTCTTTTCAGAAAAGTTGAAACGTCGGTGCAACTCTCGATTCAGGATGTTACCAAACTTTTTAATCTCCCCGAAAAAACGATCCACCGTTGGATTCAAAATGGCGAGATCCCGGTTCACCGTGTTTGCGAGCAATACCGGTTCAATCGGGCCGAATTGATGGAATGGGCCTTACAAAAAGGTCTTCATGTTTCTCCGCATTCGTTCCCCGCACAGGAAAATCAGTCCGGCGTCGAAGCCGGTTTGGCCGATTCATTGGAACAGGGTGGAATATTTTATCAGGTGGATGGTACGGACAAGGAATCGGTTTTGCGTTCCGTGTTGCATCACATGAATCTGCCGGATGAAATCGACCGGAATTTTTTGTTGGAAATGATTCTGGTTCGCGAGGAGCTGGCTTCGACCGCTGTTGGGGATGGCGTGGCGATTCCTCACGTTCGCAGTCCGATTGTTTTGCATGTCAATCGCCCGTTGATTGCACTCTTCTTCCTCAAGAATCCGATCGATTTCGGCGCGTTGGATGGCATCCCAGTTAATATCCTGTTTTCCTTGATTACTCCGACAACGAGAATCCACTTGCAACTTTTATCCCGTTTGGCTTTTGCTTTGCGCGACGCTGAATTCAAATACTTACTGAAGCGAGAAGGGCATCCGGAAGAAATTCTCGAAGCGGCGCGGCAGGTGGATTCCGATGTAAGCCGCCGTGCATCTTCCACAGGAAAAAAGATTGGTTGATTCATGCACGCATTATTATTTCTTTTGCTTCTTTTATTTGGCAGTGGAATCCTGGCGCTTTGTCTTCAGAAATCCGCCAAGGCCGCTTCTTTTGTTGCCGCCGGTGGTTGTATCGTTTCCTGTTTGATCGGATTAGTCACGGTAATTCGGATTCTTGCGACCGGAGATTTTCCGAGTTTTCACGCCGGCTGGATGGTTCCGTATGGGTCTTTTTCCATGGAAATCGACGCCCTGTCGGCGTTTTTTCTGATCCCGATATTTTTGCTCGCGGCCTTGGCCGCACTCTATGGCATCGGATATTTATCCGCTGCCGCCGCAACGCCGGTATCTTGCCGACAAGATGCCGGCGGAACTTATTTGAGAAAGAAAAAATTGGGGGGCGTTTGGTTTTTTTACAATCTTCTGGTTGCCAGCATGGTGATGGTGGTGGCGGCGCGCAACGCGGTTTTGTTTCTCGTCGTGTGGGAAATCATGTCTCTGGCGTCGTTCTTTCTGGTCACATTCGAAGACGAGAAGGAAGGAGTGATCGAAGCGGGTTGGACTTATCTCGTCGCCACCCATGTGGGAACCGCAATTCTTTTTGTTGTGTTCCTGCTTTTGGGGCGATACGCCGGAAGTTTGGAATTCGACCGTTTTATGGCATCGAGCGAAGATTATTCTCACATCGCGGGGATCTTGTTTCTCATGTCAGTGATCGGCTTTGGAACCAAAGCCGGTTTTATGCCCTTTCATATTTGGCTGCCGGAGGCGCATCCCGCCGCGCCCAGTCACGTTTCGGCGGTGATGTCGGGCGTCATGGTCAAAACGGGTCTTTATGGAATCATCCGGATAGCAACGTTCCTGGGACCGCTGCCGGCCTGGTGGGGAGTGATTCTGGTAGTCATCGGCGTATCGTCAGGAATCCTGGGCGTCATTTTCGCAATGAGTCAGCATGATTTAAAACGGCTGCTGGCCTATCACACCATTGAAAACATAGGAATTATCAGCCTGGGATTGGGTTTGGGAATGTTGGGGATGAGCATTCACTCGATTTCATTGTGTGTGTTGGGATTTGGAGGCGGGCTTCTGCATATCCTGAACCATGCCATTTTTAAAGGGTTGCTCTTTTTGAACGCCGGAGCGATTCTTCATTCCGCCGGAACGGGACAGATCGATGAATTGGGCGGCCTGATGAAACGAATGCCTTGGACCGGGGCGACCTTTTTAATCGGATCGATTGCCATTTCAGGGATTCCGCCGTTCAACGGATTTATCAGCGAATTTTTGATTTATGTAAGCGCATTAGAGGGCTGCGTTTCTCTCCATGCCCATTTTGCCTTTGTCTGTCTCGGAGGGATTTGCGGGCTGGCGCTCATTGGCGGTTTGGCCGCCGCATGTTTCAGCAAGGCATTCGGGATCATCTTTTTGGGAGAACCGCGCAGTGAACATGGCGCAGAAGCGCACGAATGCGGGATCGCCATGCGTATACCGATGATCGTATTGGCATTCAGCTGTATGGCATTGGGATTATTGTTGCCTTTCGGTATGGGATTTCTTTCCCCGGTCATCGGTGTGATTACCGGTTTTTCGCAACAGGAACTTCACTTGCATTTTGCAGCCTACTCGGGAACATTAAACGTCTTGGTTGTAACCGGTTTCGCGATTTTCGTCATTGTCGGAATCCTGGCGTTCATCCGGTCGAGAATTCTATCCAATCGCACAGTGAGCTCCTCGGTCACCTGGGATTGCGGATATGCGCAACCAATGCCCCGCATGCAATACACGGCCTCCTCTTTCGTACAACCCTTCACGTCGCTCTTCGCGTTAATCCTACGAACTCGAATCACGTATTCTCCTCCACAAGGATTGTTCCCTCAGAAATCGTCGTTCCATACGGAAACGCCGGACCGATTTCGTGAAGGCCTGTTTCGTCCCCTGTTCGAAGGAATCAACCGGGGGCTTTCCAAACTGCGGTGGTTGCAGCATGGACGAATTCAACTTTATGTTTTGTATATCGCCCTCATCCTATTCATTCTTCTTATTTTAAAACTTTGGTAATCATGAACGCCGCCTATCTTCATCTTCCTGTTGCCCTGATTTTCGCGCCGGCCTTGCTGAGCGTGATCAACCGCATCAAAGCCCTTTTCGCGGGGAGAACCGGCCCGCCCTTGTTGCAGCCGTATTATGATCTTGCCAAACTGCTGAAGAAGGGCGCCGTTTACAGCCGCACAACCACATGGGTATTTCGCATGAATCCCATTATTGGACTGAGCGCGGTATTGGTTGCGCTGGCGTTTATTCCTTTCGCCGGCTCCGTTGCCGTTTTGGCAACGAAGGGGGATATTTTCATTCTTGCCTATGTTTTAGGATTGGCTCGTTTCTTTTTGATCATCGCCGCGTTAGACGCCGGTTCGAGTTTCGAAGGAATGGGCGCCAGCCGGGAAGCGCAGTTTTCCGCCTTGACCGAACCGGCCTTTCTGGTGGGTCTGGCAGCAGTGAGTCGAGCCACGGGCGGCCTTTCACTTTCCGAAATGTATGGCGCATTATCGTTCCAGACGTGGATGAGTATCGGTCCGATTGTATTGCTGGTCGCCGCTGCTTTCCTGATTGTTCTATTAACCGAGAATGCGCGCATCCCGGTGGATGATCCCAACACACATCTCGAATTAACCATGATCCATGAAGTCATGGTTTTGGATTACAGCGGCCCTGACCTGGCCATGATTTTTTACGCTTCCGCCTTGAAACTATGGATATTCGGGTCGCTGCTGGTGGGGCTTGTGCTGCCGATTCATGGCGCGAATCTCTGGCTTGACGCTCTGGCGGCGTATGGGGGAATGGTGATCATGGCGGTGTGTGTGGGAGTGATCGAATCCTGCATGGCCCGTCTCCGTCTGCTGCGCATTCCTCAACTGTTGGTTGCCGCAAGTTCACTCTCAATCCTGGCATTTCTCTTACTCTTGAGGTAATCCGATGACATCCTTCTTTGACGCCATCATGGTTCTTTTGATATTGACCAACCTCGCTTTGTTGGGAACGAGTCGTCTCCGGACATGTATACACATCTGCGCGTTGCAGGGACTCTTGTTAGGGACTCTTCCACTGACCACGACAATTGAACTGATCTCCTTCCGCGCCTTTTTATTGGCGGGGGGAGGAATGGTGATGAAAGCGATTGTATTTCCGCGTTTACTCGAACGAACCTTGCAGGATACCCACGTGCAACGCGAGGTGGAGCCATTTATCGGATACTCCATTTCCCTGCTGGCGGGGATTGGTTTGTTGGGTTTCTCTCTCTGGCTGGGGTCTCGTTTACCCCTGCCTTCGATGATTACTTCGCCGTTGGTCATCCCTGTTTCCTTTTTTATGATGATGGTGGGTCTCCTTCTGATTGTCAGTCGAAAAAAAGCGTTGACGCAGGTTCTCGGATATCTCGTCATGGAAAACGGCATTTATGCATTCGGCGTGGCGATTTCCCCGGAAGCGCCGTTTTTAGTGGAAATGGGCATGTTGCTCGACGCTTTTGTTGCTGTTTTCATTATGGGTATTCTCATGTTTCATATCAACCGCGAATTCGATCACATTGATACGGACCGGCTTTCTGTACTGAAAGATTGATTATCATGATCGCTACACTGATTCTTGTTCCCATATTTACCGGTATCTCCATTTTTGGTATCCGGTCCCACACAATCAGGCATCTTATGCTGATTATCGTTGCGGCGCTCCACACGACGCTCACCGCGGGGTGTTGGATTGTTTCCCCCCCAAGCGTTTTAATGGGTTGGTTGATGTTGGATGATGTGGCTCTCCTGTTTTTGAGTATAACCAGTCTGCTGTTTCTTATTTCCTCTTTTTATGCCGTGGGATATCTCCGCCGTGAGACGGAAGGAAGCCGGCCGGATTTCGAGGATCAATCGCTGTTTGTCAATGCGCCGGAAACTCGATTTATTGCCTGCCTGCTTTTTTTTCTGTCCACCATGACCGTTGTCATTCTGAGCCGGCACTTCGGCCTTTTTTGGGTGGCAATGGAAGCAACGACATTGGCCAGCGCCCCTTTGATTTATTTTCACCGCCACCATCGCTCGTTGGAAGCAACCTGGAAATATCTAATGATTTGTTCGGTCGGCATTGCCATGGCGTTGCTGGGAAACTTCTTTTTAGTGGCGGCAACGATTCCGGCTGAGGGAGAATCCGTTTCGTTGGTTCTCGATCAGTTAATTCAACATAACAACGGTTTTCAGATAATCTGGTTAAAAGCGGCGTTTATTTTCATTCTGGTCGGGTATGGAACCAAAATGGGATTGGCCCCCATGCATACCTGGCTGCCGGATGCGCACAGCGAATCCCCGTCGGTGGTATCCGCGCTGTTGTCCGGCGCACTTTTGAACTGCGCATTTTTAGGAATTTTACGCACTCACCAATTGTGCGTGGCGGCCGGCATTCAACGTTTCAGTCAGGATTTACTGCTGGGATTCGGCCTGTTTTCGATGGCGGTCGCCGCTGTTTTCATTTTAGGCCAGCGCGATTACAAACGCATGTTGGCGTATTCCAGCATCGAGCATATGGGCATTCTGGCGTTGGGAATCGGACTCGGCGGAGAGGGAATTTTCGGCGCGATGTTTCATGCCGTCAATCATTCCCTTACGAAAGGATTGCTCTTTCTCACAGCGGGAAATATTTTGGCGGTGTATCACACAAAATCGACATCCGATGTCCGCGGCATTCTGAAAATCCTTCCATTATCCGGCATTTTGTGGATAACCGGTTTTCTTGCTATCGTCGGGTCTCCTCCTTTCGGGACCTTTTTGAGTGAATTCACCATTTTGAAAGCGGCAATCGATCAACAGCAAATCGGCGTTGCCGTCGTTTATCTGGCGCTGCTTTCTTTGATTTTTATCGGTATGGCCGATATTTTTCTTCGCACCGCTCTTGGACGGCAATCGATCGAGTCCGATAACGACACGGTCAGAGAACATGCATTGATGGTTGTACCGCCATTCTGTCTGGCAGTGATCGTACTTTGTTTGGGAATTTATCTTCCGTCCGCTTTCAGTCGGCTGCTTCATGATGCGGCGCAAATTTTAGGAGGGATATGATGAGCCTGCCTCACGCGGCGCGAGTTCGTAACAGTCAGGCAATCCGGCTGGATCATATTCCCATCCATCCGGTTGAAGAATTTCGGGAATTCGTGATTCGATCGTTAGAAGATGGCGCACGCCTGAGCGCTCTTTATGGAATTCCTGGATCCGACGATACGGTGCGCCTGTTAGCCGTACTCACGAATGGATTGAATGGTGAAATCTCCCTGACCCGTACGGATGTACATGAATCGTATCCGGCGATCACGCAAAATGCGCCGCAAGCGCATTGGTTCGAGCGTGAAATTACCGAACAATGCGCGGTGAAACCGCAGGGGCATCCATGGCTGAAACCCATTCGTTTTCAACGGAAGAATCCTTCCCATCCGGATGGATGGCAACAAAACGAAAGCCCTTCTATTTTTCCCGGCGTTACGAATTTTTTTAGAGTCGAAGGAGACGAAGTGCATGAAGTGGCGGTGGGGCCGGTCCATGCCGGCATCATCGAACCGGGCCATTTTCGTTTTCAGTGTCACGGGGAAAATGTGTTTCATTTGGAAATATCGCTGGGATATCAACATCGCGGAGTGGAACGCGCTCTGATTGGAGGACCGAACAAAAAAACACTTTCCTTCATGGAAACCTTGGCCGGCGACACCACGGTCGGCCATTCCCTTGCTTACTGCCAACTCTTTGAGGGATTGGCTTCCTTAACAGCGCCGCCGCGAGCGCAGAGTCTGCGTGGAATCGCTCTCGAATTGGAACGTCTGGCCAATCATGTCGGCGATCTGGGCGCATTGGCGGGAGATATCGGATTCCTTCCCACTTTATCCTATTGCGGACGGATTCGCGGCGATATCCTTAATATGACGGCAGTGCTCTGCGGCAGCCGTCTTGGCCGCAGATTGGTACGTCCGGGCGGCGTGTGGTTTGACCTTGAACCATCCACCGTAACTCATTTGATATCATGGTTGGATGAAGTCATGCTTGATCTTCGCAACGCGGTTCGGTTGCTGTGGAATACTCCCTCCGTCATGGCGCGATTCGAAGAAACGGGTACGGTTTCAAAACAGGATTGTCGGAAGTTGGGACTTGTGGGAGTGGCGGCGCGCGCGTGCGGAGTGGAGCAGGACGTGCGTTTTGAATTTCCCACCGGCATTTACCGCTTTGCACAGATTCCGGTTTCCACCTGGCATTCCGGCGACGTATTCGCGCGCGCGCATGTTCGTTGGATGGAAATCCAGCGTTCGGCGGAATTCATGCGTGATCAATTGGAGAATTTGCCGAAAGGAGAAATCATGACTCCCATTCGGACTTTTTCTCCGAATACATTAGTCGTTTCTCTCATCGAAGGCTGGCGGGGAGAAATCTGCCATATCGCCATGACCGATGAAAACGGAACGTTCGCCCATTACAAGATTGTCGATCCCTCATTCCATAACTGGATGGGATTGGCCTTGGCGATGCGAAATCAACAGATTTCCGATTTCCCTCTCTGTAACAAGAGTTTCAATCTATCCTATTGCGGGCACGATTTGTAAAAAACATGTTAAAAGTACTTTTCTCTCGTTTCAAACAGGGGTATCGAACCAACAAGTTTCCCAATGAAATCCCCGCACTGCCGGACCGGTTGCGGGGTCTTCCCCGCGTGGATTCCTCGCTTTGTCCGCCGGGATGCCGGGAATGCGCGGACCAATGCCCGACAGATGCCATCCATTTCCACAATGAAAAGGTCAACATTGATTTAGGACGCTGTCTTTTTTGCCCGGAATGTATGCAAGCCTGTCCGCAAACAGCGATTTGCTTTACGCAAGATTATCGTCTGGCGGTTCGCAAGCGTGATGATTTAGTTGTGGATGATCAGGCGTTTAAACTGGCGAAACGTTTGGAAAAGGAATCACAACGGATTTTTGGACGCTCGTTGAAACTTCGGCAAGTCAGCGCCGGTGGATGCAACGGATGCGAAGTGGATGTGAATGTTCTGAATACGCTCGTGTGGGATCTGGGCCGGTTCGGCATTCAATTCGTCGCGTCCCCGCGTCATGCCGATGGGATCCTGATTACGGGACCGGTTACACAAAACATGGAACTGGCGCTTATAAAGACCTATGAAGCCGTTCCTTCGCCGAAAATTGTCATTGCCGTCGGCGCATGCGCCATATCCGGCGGCCCCTATATCGATCTGCCCGATGTCTGCAACGGCGCGGCCTCCACGGTTCCTGTCGACCTCTTCATTCCCGGATGCCCGCCCCATCCATTGACGATACTCGATGGACTACTACGATTCATCGGCAGGATCAAAGAGTAAATTCGCTGCGGTGAATCGCCCCGCAATTTCCAACAATCGCATGATTATTTACCAGCCGTACATTATCATATCATCCTTGTCGTGTTGTGATATAATAGATACATTCAAATAAAAACAACATCCGGTGAGAAACTCATGAGCGCCACTCCCATCATGTTGGAATATATGAAGGATCGCCTGCGGGAAGGATTCGAAGAGCAACAAGCCGTTTTGCTGGCAGATGTCGTGTATTTCGCGCATCAGGAACTGGTGAAAACCGGCGATTTCAACGAATTGAAAGCCATTGTCAAAGATTTGGCGGAAGCGCAGAAGCGCACGGAAACTAAAGTCGAGGAACTGGTTGAACTACAGAAACAAACGGAAATAACGGTCAAGGAATTGGTGGAAGCGCACAAGGAGACACAAAGAGAAATTAAAAAACTTACCGAGGAAGTTCGAGAACTTGCGATCAGCCAAAATAGTACGCAAATAGAATTAGGCGGTTTATCGAGAAGTATGGGGTATGCCTTGGAAAATGAAGCCTATCGTATGATTCCTCACTATTTGAATGAAAAATTTGGGATCGTAGTCGAAGAAAAACTGATCCGAACTGAAATCGGTCATAAAGAAATCAACTTGTTCGGGCGAGCCAGGAAAGATGGGAAAGAATTGTTCATTATCGGCGAAGCGAAACTGCGTTTGGATGAAAGACGGCATAAGTTCCGTGAGAGTATTTTCGATGAGCTGGAAGAAAAGGTGAATGCCGTGCAAGCGGAATATGGCAAAAAGGAATGCATTCGCATTCTCATTACTCATTTTGCTCGTAAATCGGTTCTCGATGAAGCCAGAGAGAAAGGCGTGATCATCATTCAAAGTTTCGATTGGTGAAGAAACGGAAATCGCGGAGAAGACCTGTATTCATGAAGCGGGCGCGATTTTTCTTATCATCTCATACAAATCGCCTAACACAAAATTGATACGAAATGGAAAAGCATTTTTAGCACATTGTATTTTTTGGTTATTGTCCGAACGGTTCAAAAAATCTAATAAAACCTGCGCCAATGCTTCACCATCATAGTCTGAAACCACCTGGCCGGTTATACCGGGTTGAATCATATCGTGAATTTCTCCCACATCCGTCGAGACGACCGGTAAACCGCAGGCTTGCGCTTCGTGAACCAGAATCGGCATTCCTTCAAAGTGGGACGTCATGAGAAGAACATGGCTTATGCGCATCACATCCGCCAAGTCCGCGGGGGAGAGCGGTCCGAGAAAATGAATGCGGTTTTCAAGTTGCAAGTGCTTGATTTTCCGTTCCATTTCCGCGCGCAGATTCCCCTGCCCCGCCAACAACAATTCCACATCCGGAACCTGTGAAGCTGCTTTTGCAAATGTTTCCAACGCCAGAATCGGATTCTTTTGTAATTCGAAACGCCCGGCAAAAAGCACGTAACGGGCGGAAGGATTCAGATTGTATTTGTTTATTGTATTTTTACGAATTTCAATCCATTCCTCCTCCGCAGGCAGATAAAATATCTCTTCACAATATCCCGTAGGGAAAAACGAGATATCATCGTATCGCGCGTATCGATTTTGCATGTATTCCGCGCCCTTGCGGCTGACGACAAACACGTACACTGCTTTTTTTATCGCCTGTTTTTCAACATATCGATACAGTCGCGGAACATGCTTCCAACGCACTTCCGAAAAAGGCCCTGTGATCTCACGAGGATCTCCATGAATAAATAAAACATTGGCGGCGGCGGCAAGTTGCGAACAATACAGCGGTTCGACGCGATGGAACAAGGCAATCGTGGATGGCAAAGAAAGCCGGTATTTAAACAGCCGCAGTGAAAAATTGAGAAAGAGAGGAATTCGTGGGCGGCGGTTGGGATCGGGAACCTGCATGATAGGCAAAAAAGAAATGGGAGTCTGTCCGTAATTCATTTCGCGCCATTGTCCAACCGGCCGAATGATGGGATTTTCCGTTACGCCGATCAGAGAAATTTTACAATCTTCGGGAGTATGCCGCATGGTAGCGCGAATCATCGTTTCGATCCCGCCGATCTTGCCGCCCCAGGGATCGAACGGATGAACGATGAGAAGAGAAATCGTCATGCATGCGCCTCGATTTGAGGTTGAGGGATGGCGGCCTCCGTCTGGCTGAGTCCGACGGCAAGGGCAAACACCGCCCATAGAGAAAATTGATAGGCGGTCGCGGTGATAAGGTTGTCGTTCACGCCGCCGATCAGCCACGCGCCATATAACGCCAATGTCACCCACGCAAAATTTCGCGTTTCCGCCGTTTGCGCCTTGCGAATCGCCTGACGAATTCCCACCCCCACTGCGATTAAAAGCGCAATCCAAAAAACCGCGCCGACCACGCCGGTTTCGGCTAAATAACGAATGTAATCGTTGTGCGGATCGGAGCCGACGCCTTCGGGATTTTTCATCGGATTGATTTGCGAACTCGTGGCCAGGCCGTATCCCACCCACGGACTGTCGGACCAGGTGCGGATCAGGAAACGCCAATTCAATAGTCGCCAGATCAGCGAGGTGGTTTCTTTTCCCGTCCGCTCGACTTCGTCCAGACTTTCCATCTTCGACTCGTCGATCAGACGCTGCCAGCCGGTGTTCGTAACAACGAATCCCAACGCAAACACGATCAGGATTCCCACCGCCGCCAAACGAATGGCGCGTTTTTCACCCAGCGCGCATCCGAAAAGCAAAACACCAAACATGGCCGCGCCGGTAAAACTGAATGTGGATAACAACAATCCCAATTCCACCAGCAAAACCGCTCCCCAAAAAATGCGCTGGGCGCTCCAACGCAGTTTCCAATATGTAATCCCCATCATCAAAACGATGTAAAACGAGAACGGATTGGGATGCACGAAAGTGCCGGTAATGCGATGAACACCCTTGATCATTGCTCCTTGATGAAAAAGGATTTGATAATAACCGACCACCGTTGGGAGAATTAGCGATATGAATAAAACATGTAAAATCCGTTTCGAATTCCCTTTGATCGCAAGATGAAACAGAATGGCATATAATGGCAGGTAAGAAAGCAGGCGAATCCATTCCCGCATTCCCGCCAATCGTTCTGCGCCGTGCTTCACGAACGGAATGATAGCCCACAACAATAAAGCCAACAGCCAGAAGATAAGAGCGATTGTAATGGGTTGTTTGAGAATCGAATCACGCTCTTCTTTTGTGAGCAAGAAAAACCAAATGGCGCCCAAGCCAATTAAAGCCAGCCCCAAAAAAGATGCCGGATTCAATCTAAGCGGCGCCGGAAGCAACACGGCATCCGTAAAAACATCCAGCGAAGGCCGGACGGCAACCATAGCCAAAACGATCCATTCAATCCACCGGCGAAGTTGGGTATTCATGCGATATGCTCCAAAATTACACGCGCTTTGTCGAGTGTGATTTCGAGAGGATTTCCCGACATACTATTTCCCATTGACATTTCGATCAACAGATCATATTCGGAAGGAGGGATATCCAACGATTTCAAATCGGCGGGAATTCCGAATTCTTCATTGAGTTTTTCGATTTGTTGAATGGCGAATCCGGCCAGATTCTCTTCCGAACCCACCGGCGAGTCATGCAGGATATAACCGATCCGAGCCATTTTTTCCAACGCCGCATGTACGTTATACCGCATCATATGCGGCAGTAAAATCGCGCAGGCTTTGCCGTGGGGAATGTCGTACAACGCGCCGAGGCCGGATGCGAATCCGTGCGCCATACCCAATCCCGCGTTGGCAAGACAGATCCCGCTCAACGTGCTTGCAAGCAGCATCTCCTCGCGCGCCTGCAGATCGGCGCCGTTATGATAAACATTGCGGATGGCGCGAAAAGCCAGCTCCATGCCATGCAATGCCAGCGCATCGGTAATCGGATTGGCTTTACGAGTCAGATACGATTCAATCAATTGCGTGACGGCGTCCATCCCGCTGAATGCGGTTTGTTCGGGCGGCAGACTAACGGTCAGTTCCGCATCCAGAATCGCAATGGCAGGATAAAGATAGGGGCTGCGAAAACTTTTTTTGAATCGTCCCTCTGGTGAACGAATCACGGCGTTGCGCGTCACTTCCGCGCCGGCTCCCGCCGTTGTCGGAATCGCAATGTGAGGCAGCGCCGGATGATCGACGGAACGTCCGCTGCCGACTCCTTCCAGATATTCGATGATGTTGCCGCCGTTCGTCGCCAGGCCGGCAACCGCTTTGGCCAGATCGATGGCGGAGCCGCCGCCCAGCGAGAGTACGAAATCGCATTTTTCACGGATTGCCATTTCCGTCGCGGCATTCACCATATCCACATCGGGTTCCCCCGGAGGTTTTCTATGAGTAAATGCCTGTATTTGTCGATCGGCGAGGGATTCGAGTAATCGTTCGAGATTACCGTTGATTTCGGACGAGGCGTTAAAAATTACAAAACCACGTTTTCCGATTTCCGATGCGAGAGTTCCTGCATTTTTACAGGTCCCACATCCCACGATCAATCGAATCGGAGTATGAAATTGAAAATTCATCCTGATTTGACCTACAATTGAATTCATCAACGAATCGATACGATTTTACATGAGTTGTAAGGATGGTCTATCCGTTGTTACGTAATTATAATACGTTTCTTTACAAGATTTTATGAGAACTGTCCGAAAAAAATATTGGAGCGCGGACATCCTGTCCGCATTGTCCAATATAAGTCTTTTCATTTCTTCGTTATAATGGATGAGTCTACGTTTGTTTACAAAAATATAAGTGGGTAGAGCAAGCGTCTCGCTTGCACCGTAACGGATCCATCATGAAAAAAATCTATTTTGACGTATTTGCCGGTATCAGCGGCGATATGTGTCTCGGCGCTCTCGTCGACGCGGATTGTCCGCTTAGTGAAATTCACTCGATTTTGGCAGGAATGAAACTGCCGTCGTTCCATTTGCGCGCGGAAAAAGTTATGCGGGGAGCGTTATCGGGAACGCAGGTTCATGTTGAGGTTGAGGAAGAGCATCATGTTCATCGCCATTTATCCGACGTGTTGGAAATCGTGGATCGCGTAACCTGGCCGGGGCGTGTAAGAGAACGAATCGAGGATGTTTTTACCGCATTGGCCAAAGCCGAAGGGAAAATTCACAACAAACCGTATGATCATATTCATTTTCACGAAGTGGGAAGTTACGATGCCGTCATCGACATCAGCGGTACCATTCTTGCATTGCATATATTGGGTATTGAACAGTACGAATGTTCCCCCCTTCACGTCGGGCAAGGATTTGTTGATACTCGCCATGGCCAACTCCCGCTGCCGGTTCCCGCCACGGCGGAATTGGTGAAAGGCTTCCAACTCTACTCGGCCGGCCGCCCGATGGAAATGGTGACGCCCACAGGCGCGGCGTTGCTCCATGTGCTTTCCGGCCGCTCGACTCCATTTCCGCGAATGCAATTGGAAACGGTTGGATATGGGGCCGGAACCCGACAGACCGACGATCTGGCCAATATGTTGCGCGTCTTTATCGGCCATACCGCAGAAGGCGGCGAGGAGAGAGTCGTCGTGATCGAAACAAATATCGACGACATGAATCCGGAATTCTTCGAACCGCTGATAGAACAATTATTCGAGGCAGGAGCGCTGGATGTGACGCTGTCGCCGCTGATGATGAAAAAAAACCGCCCGGCGACGCTTCTGTCGGTTATTGTTTCACCCGAGCGAAAAGAAGAAGTCTCTCGCATTATCCTGCGAGAAAGCACATCCATCGGTGTGCGCCTGTACGAATGCGAAAGACGAACGCTGCAACGGGAAGCCGGTGAAGTGCAGACGCAATGGGGGCCAGTAAAAGGGAAAATCTGTTGGGGAATGGGGATTGAAAAACGGTTTACACCCGAATATGAAGATTGTAAACGAATTCATTGCGAACGGAAAATTCCTCTTGTCGCCGTATACGAAGAAGCCATCCATTCGTATTATCACCAAAAAGGATAGTTCACGTTTTTTATGAAATCACGTAAAGTTCAAATAGCAATCGCGGTTGTAATCGGGTTGGGGTGTTTGTATCTTTTCGCATCCGACGATGATATGCAATGGCCGAAAGTATGGGCCGCGATAAAAAGCGCCAATTACGGACTCGTGTTTTTCTCTATTTTGTTGGGATTTTCTTCCATGCTGATTCGTTCCTGGCGCTGGCAGATCCTGTTGGATCGGCCGGTTGTCTCCATCGGCAAATTGTTTCTCATTATGAATATCGGTTTTATGGGCAATGGCGTGTTCCCCGCCCGCATGGGAGAATTGATCCGCCCCTTTCTGATCTGGCGTTATACGGATCACGCGTTTCCCACCGCGATTGCGACGATTGTCGTTGAACGTGTATTCGATTTGCTCGGTCTCCTGCTCATCCTGGCGTTGGTTTTTATCTTGATGCCGTTTCCGCAGGCAAACTCCGCCTCTCCCGATTCCGCCATTTCCGCCGGCGCGGATAATGATGTTCCCGCCGAGCTCGCGGCAGATCCTTGGGAATGGATGCAAGACCTGGCGCTGTTGGGCGTCATCGCTTTTATCGGCCTGTTCGGCGTGATCGCCGCGATGAGTTATGCGCCGGAATGGAGTCTGCGCCTCGCGCAGACGCTGTTTAAGCCGCTCCCCCATACGATTGCCTCAAAATTATTACGGATGGTGGAATCCTTCGAGAAAGGCGCGATCGCATTTCGCAAACCGATCTCCTTTTTGTATTGTCTGTTTTATACGCTGCTGCTCTGGTCAACGATCGCGTTCAGCGAATGGATGATATTATGGGCATTTGGGATTTATCACGTGCCGTTCACCGGCGCCTTGTTTTTAATGGCCGGACTTTGTTTTGCCGTCATGTTTCCCCAATTGCCGGGGTATGTGGGCGTTTATCAATTCGCCGTAAAACTCATTTTATGTTCAACGTTTTTTATTGATCCGGACCAGGCCGGCGCGGTGGCGTTGGTCATGTGGATGTCACAAGTGCCGCCGGTGATTCTGCTCGGTTTCGTCTGCCTGATCATCATGGGCGTATCGTTCAAGGAAATCAGCCAAGTGCAATCAGAGGTAAATGAAACCGGCAATCCAAACCATAACGAATAAACACATCGATATTGATGGAGTATAGAAAAAGAATACAGAATTCAGGAGACAGAATTCAGAATACCTGCATGGATCAAAGGTATACTCATCCAATCTACAACAACAACTGACTACTGAATACTGGCTACTGACTACTTTTAAAAACTCATGCTTCCGCTTCCTTTCGATCGTGAACTTGTAACGCCGGAAAGTCTGTTGGAATGGATCGAGGAATTGAACGTCAAACTGGACATCGTGGAACTCGATCGTTACGCCTCCCGTCCGCTGGTTTTTTCGGAATATCGATTCGATCCGCCGACCATAATCATTTATCGTTATCTGCCGATGGAAGATTGGTTGAATCTGATCAGCCAGCAATACGTCGGATATTACGGGCCGTGGTATTTTTTACATATCGCACAACGTTTATACGATCATCTGGAATTGAATGGATTGTACGAAATCGAGAGGAAATGGTATCACCGATTTTTCGGGCGATTGGCGTCGATTGAAGAGAGATCGCATCGTTTTGCGCAGCAGTTTTTAGGAACGCTTTTTTCTCCCACCCGCTTCGATGAGGTTGTCGAACGCTCTTTCCGTCCCCAACCTGGCCCGCCGGCGAAGTCATGATGAATGAGACGTGGAAATGATATCCCCGCGGATTGCCGACAGAACGGCGCATAAATCTTCCGAAGCGAGTTCGATCCCGGCGCGGGGGATTCCGGCGCTGATATCCACCCATTTTTCGTTGAAAATGTGATGGTCCATGTAGAATTTCGCGCGGCCAATGAGTTGAACGGGAGAAATAGCGCCGACGATCAATCCCATTTCTTTCGCGATCGTATCCGGCGGAACCAAGTCGATGCGAATCCCGCCCGCCAATTGCCGGACGCGCTTCAATTTCAGGATCGTATCGCCGGGAATGAGCATGACGTGCACATCGCCGGACGGATCGCGCCCGATCATGCACTTCACGATTTGCGAAAGCCGCACCCCGCGTTCACGCGCCGCGTCTTCACAGGTAAACACATCGTTTTCATGCGGCTTGATGCGAAAACGAACGCCACGGGATTCGAGAAATTTCGTGACCATGGTTTCGACTCTGTTATTTTCAGCCGATAGCATTATTCGCCGCAATCACTTTCAATGAAGGATATCTTCAATCTTCCGCCTCCGGAATTAAAACCACTTTACGAATCAACACAGCCATGTCTTTGAACTCGCTGCCTGCGTGAACTTGAAAACCAACCTTGCCCTGATCGCTACTTTTATCGAACACGTCGGATACTTTCGTACCGTTTAAATACGTGATCAGATGATCGCCCTGGCAGTGGATGACGAAGGTGTTCCAGTCGTCTTTTTTGACCAATTTTTCGTTTTCGTTCATGGATAGAAACATTTTCCCGGGACAATACAGCGTTCCGGTCCAGCAAACCGGATTTTTCCATTCCAGAATATCCGCCTGATAGGCTTTATCCGCGTTTTGGTAGCGGAACCAAACGCCCGTGTTGGCCGGCCATTGCACTTTGAATTCGACCGTGAGAATGAAATCGCGATAACTTTCTTTTGTCAATAAATCACCGGGCTCTTCGTTCTCATTTTGCTTGCCGATGAGAATTCCGTCTTCCACTGTCCAGACCGCATTCCCTTCCGCTTCCCATCCGGTCAGATCGTTGTTGTTGAAAAGAGAGATCGGATTCGGCCGCTGGGCCGCCCATCGAATCGCCTGTGTCACCAACCGTCGATAATTGGGATTTTCATAGGCCAAATGATCGTGTCCCAATTGAATATAAACGCTGCGGCCTTTCCCGTAATTTTGCGTCCACGCCAGATTCAGGCTGCTGTTGGGATGATCGGTTTTCAAAAGAACGTGCGCATCAGGTTTCGTATAAAAATCACCGTAGGTCTCGTCGTGAATCTGGAAATCTTCAATGCCCTGGGTGATGAAATGGTTTTTGTCGACAACGGAAATATTCATTTCCTCATCGTGTTTGTATTTGGACGCGCCGTACGCTTTTCCGTCGATGGTTCCATTCTCCAGCAGATATTTCCCGCCGAGGATGTTCAAGAATTCCGGCCAATCCTGATAGGAAGCGAGGCAGTGATGCAATCCCACGAGTCCGCCGCCGTCCTTTAGAAATTGCATAAGTCCTTGTTTTTGCGATTCGGAAATCGGCTGCCACATATCGTAAAATACAAGGACATCGTAACGTTGAACCGCGCCGTTGGTAAACGCATCGTTGGCGCGAGGTTGGATCACTTCCGTGTATTCGATGTCGTCATGCCCTTGAAACAGTTGATAGAAGGCATCCTGCTCGAAATCATGGCCGCCGGTAAACAGGAGAACCCGGATTTTTCCCGGCGCCGCGCCGTACGATACGGTCAATCCAAGGAGAAGCAGGCACAGTACCATTCCTGCGCGAATAAATAGTGAATTTGTCGAACCCATCATGTTCCTCCGAAATAATTGATTGTCGTTATGCCGTATAAACGATTGTGAAACGTGATCCGATGCCTGTCTCTTTATACACCTCGATGCGCGTCAAGAATTTCTCTTTGAGTTCCTCGAGATGCGTAACGAGCAGGATCTTTTCAAATTCGTCCTGAATATCGTTAATCGCTTCCACGATCGAATTCAAGCCTTCGACGTCCTGCGAGCCGAATCCCTCGTCGATGACGAGCAACTGCAGGCGACTGCCGGCGCGGCGGCAGAGCAGTTGCGACAGGGCGATGCGCAGCGCCAGATCGGTGCGGAACGCTTCCCCGCCGCTATACATTTCGTAATCCCGCGTACCCATTTCGTCGCTGATTTTAATGTCCAACGTTTCCACCACGCCGCCGGATTTCTTTTCCCGCTGCGATTCGAGACGGATCGAACAAGCGCCGTCCGTGAGACGGTGCAGGATACGATTGGCGTCTTCCTGCAGTTCCGGCAACGACTGTTCCACGATCATGGCGGGGATGCCGTCGCGGCTGAATGCATTTTTCAGTATTTCATACAGCCGTTCGTCGCGCAGCAGGTCCTCCCGCTTTATTTTCTTTTCGATCTGTTCTTGTTTACGCTGTTCGAAACGCGCGCATTTTTCGCGGATGCCGCCGAGGCGAAGATTCAATCGATCCCGTTCCTCTTGCAGCGTTTTTCGAGCGGCTTCCTTCTCCTGCAATTGTGTTTCCGTCTCCTTCAATTCATCCAGGCGGGGCAGGAGTTGCTTGCGTCGTTCATCCAACACAAGTAAATGATGACGTGTTTCTTCCATGCGGGATTCATGTTCGGCGATTTCCTTTTCCAATGCGGGGATGCGTTCTTTCGCATATTGAACCCGATTCCAGTCGCCGGGAGCATTGCGAAGTTTCTGTTGTTCATCGTGCAGCGACTGGCGCTGGTTCAAGTCATCCGTCAATGGTTTGATCGATCCGACGAGAAGCGCCAATTCCGCGCGTTCCGCATGGGCGAAGTCCTGGTTTTCAAGAATGTGTTCGATTTCCGCAATGCGTTCTTCCACTGTTTTCAAGCGGATTTCATATTGGGTTTCTTTTTTGGACTCTTCCTGCAGGCGTTCCCACATCGTTTCGTTTTTTCGCTGCGATTGCAAGTGAACGCGGACCGTTTGATGCCGATCCGGTTCGTACGCGAGTTCCTGCATCACTTTACGGAGTTGATCCGCATCCCGCCGCGCGGAAACAGCGAATGATTCGGATTCCAATTGCCGTGTCAGTTGTTCGATTTCCTGCTGTGCGGTTGCCAGTTGACCGAGTTCCTGTTCTTTGATCAGCAACGCCTCTCGTTCAAAACGGAGTTGCGCCGATTCGTTCTCTTTCTCGGCGATCATCATTTTCTGCTGTTTGTATTGCTGGATAAGTTGATCCCGCTGCCGTTCATCCTCGGCGATTTGCCTGTCCATTGCTGCGGCTTCCGATTGATACCGTTGATTTTCCGTTTGGTAGTTTTTTTGTAATTCACGAACTCCGTTTTCGTCCAACGGCCGCTTACAGACAAAACATTCCTGCGTTTTGCCGCGTTGCAGCAGAGAGATTTTTTCCTCATTTTCATGGATCATTTGCAGGCGGCGCTCCCGTTCGACTTTGGATTGGTCGATGCGTCCGCGGAGGTGCTGGCCTTGCTCTTCAATGGTTTTGATCTCGTCCCGTAAACGAGTCAATTCACTCTCCACCGTGGAGATTCGTTCGCATTTCCGCTGCGCGTCGGCAATTTCTTTTTTCAGGCTTTCCATCCGTTTGGTGCGTCCGCGTAATTCCGCTATTTTTTCGGAAATGACTTGCCGCTCTTTTTCGATGACGGCTTCGGCGCGTTGAATATCCTTGCCCAGTTGTTCGTATCGGGGCCGCAACGTTTCCAGGCGCTGTGCTTCCGCCTCTGTTTTTTTGAATTCGGCGTAATTTTTCTCGATCGCTTCTTTTTGGGCAATGATCAAACGGGCGGTTTTCAAGCTTTGATTGAGATGTTCCCGCTCCGATTTGAACGCGGCCAGCTCTTCGCGAAAACGCGCGCGGGTCGCCTCGATCTCGCGATCAATGGCCTGGCGGCGGTTTTCGAGTTGACGGTATTTCGCTTCCACTTCCAACAAACGTTTCAGTTCACGATTGACGTGTTCGAAACGATTCAATTGGTATTGGATCGTCTCTTCCTTTGCAATCCATTCGCGAAATTCCGTGTGTTCCCGGTGGTTCTTCTCGACGAGCCGAGTCAGTTCGGCCTGCCGTTGCCGCAGGGATTTTTCCTCCAGCGCCAGCGACTCGATGCGTTCCTTTTCGACGTGCAAAGCGGTCCATTTTTCCCGCAACACCTTTTCTTCGATTTGCAGATGTTCCAATACGTTTTCTTTTTCTCCGATTTCACCGGTCAGACGGGTTTCTTCCTGCCGCGCTTCGTTTTCATCCGTCAATTCCTGATCGATCGCGGCAAGGATTTCTTCGATCGTTTTTCGTTCCGCGCGGCCATTGTTCAAACGCAGTTTGGTTTCTTCCAGCAGGCGATCGTAATAATCGAGTCCGAGTATATTGCCTAATATTTCCTTGCGTTCGGCGGGCGTCTGGCGCGTGAACTCGTCCGCTTTTCCCTGCTGTAAGAACGAGGAATTGATGAAGGTTTTATAATCCAACCCCAGCGTGTCGATAATGCGTTTTTGCGTTTCCCGTTTGCTGCTTCCCGTAAGAACCAGAAATTCATTGCCGTTCTCTTTTTTTCCGCGAAATTCCAACTTTCCCGCGCGTTTGCCCCGCCGCGCATTGCGATGAACCTGAAAGTCCCGTCCGTTCAGTTGAAAGGTGAATTCCACCTCCATTTCTTCCGCGTCCAGACGAATCAAATCCGCGTCGGGTGTGCGGCTGAAGCCGGCTTTGCGCGCTTCTCCCCAAATCGCCCACGTCATGGCGTCCAACAGGGCGGATTTCCCATGCCCATTGCGCCCGCTCAAACAGGCCAATTTAAAGGTAGTGAAATCGAGCGGCTCCACCTCTTCGCCGTAGGAAAGAAAATTTCGCAATCGCAATTGAATCGGGATCATGTTATTTTTCGTATCGTCGGCGTATTGCCAAATTTGCCGAGAATGCCGCCGAGACGGCGGCGTTACGTTGTCGTGACGAATCGACCATGAACGTTTATTAAAAATAAATATGGTCTATATTACCTGAAATTATCCGAATATCGATTCCAATGAAAGTGGAATCCACGAATGATTGTTGGATTATCAATTGTAGAGGATCGTTTTAAAACCGGCCCCTACACCAAAAAATGGAATCGACCGGAAGGATGAAATCGTGTTGTTGGATGTTATATTTACCTGGAACGAGCTGAAAAATCGAGATATGAGTGGAAAAACTCTCGTCGTGGCGGACGTGTTGCGCGCGACGACGGTAATGGTGAGAGCGTTGTCGAAAGGCGCGAAGAAGATCATTCCGCAAGAAAGCGACCAGGCGGCGAGGGCGCTGTATACCACCTTGCAGGAACAGGGCATTCCCACGCTTCTATGCGGGGAGAAAAACGGATTCAAACTCGAAGGATATGATTTGGGCAACTCGCCGAATGAATTCACGGCCAAAAAAGTTCGTGACAAGACGATTATCCATTTCACCACGAATGGGACGAAAGCGCTGGCGGCCTCGGCGGGCGCACAGCAGGTGTTGATCGCATGTTTCAGCAATCGTTCCGCCGTCGGCAACCGTTTGAGTGAATGGCGAACGCAGCCGGACGCCTCCATCTTGCTTGTTGCTTCCGGCCGCGAGGGGATGTATTGCCTGGAAGACACCGTTTGCCTGGGGAGCATTGCCGTATCGTTGCTGGGGCCGCCGGACGGCTCGGTGGAATTGACCGACGCGGCACGATCCGCCGTCGATCTGTTCGAACTGTATCGCGGCCGCCTGTCGGATATGGTGAAGCAGTGTTTTCATGGGCGCTATCTGGAATCAATCGGATTGGGAGGCGACCTGACCGAGTGTGTGAAAATGGATAAGACCCAAATCGTGCCGGAAATGCGCAATGGGCAGGTGGTATTATCCGGTTAACATTCTACATAAAATGAATACAGCCTTGTTATTTGATTGCCTCACTTTTTTAGGGATTTCCATTCAGATTCGATGAACCGATGGTATAATAAAACAGAATCGGACTAACGAATACCCGCGTGAGATTGCAATTGTGGTGAGGGAAAACGTACATGGCTTGTTCAGAACCATCGAAAGGCAGTTTGCCTCAAAACGGCAATACTATCATCTCGGATGAGGTTGAATGGAATCATACTTGTTCCGATCAACCATTCTCTCGTGTAAATTCAACTCAACGGAATCGCTTGACGGAGGAAAAAGCCGGAATCCATCCAGCTACGAAAACCGATGAACGCCGGACTGGATTCGTTGATTTATCGGCGCTCAACACCTGCCGTTTGATTCTGGATGCCATCGGCAAGGAAAAATTGAGTGATATCGTCAATGACGTGATCGATTTGTTGGATACATCCGTCGCCGTATATGAAAAAAACGGAGATTATGCCCTTGGCATCGTGCATTCGCATTGGTGCCGATTTCTGAATGAAAAATCCTTTCGGCTATGCAACACCGATGACGTACAGCAAGCTCTCGCCAGCGGAAATTGGCACTGCCATGAATCCTGCTGGACGGAGTGTTCGCGGGAATGTGTGGAAACGGGAGCCGTGGTGGATATCGCGTGTCGCGGCGGGCTTCGTATTTATTCCGTTCCCATCCGAGCCAATGGCGACATTATCGGCGCGATCAATATGGGATATGGGGAGCCTCCCCAAGACCGACAAAAGTTGGAGGCGATTGCCTATCGTTATCATATCAGGATCGAAGAACTGCCGGAGCAGGCAAAAACATATTGGTCGCGCTCGCCGCAACTAATTAAAATCGCAAAAAATCATCTCCATTCGGCGGCCACATTGATCGGAACCATCGTGGCACAGCAACAAACATTGAAAGCATTGGCCGCCAGTGAAAAACGATACCGCTTGCTGGTCGAAAATCAAACGGATTTGATCGTGGAATTCGATCATGAGTATCGCCTGGTTTTTGTCAGTCCGAATTATTGCAAGACCTTTGGAAAAACAGAAGCGGAATTGATAGGACAGCCCTTTGTCGATTTCATCCTTGCCGAAGATCAATCGAAAGTTCTTTCTTCCTTACAAAAATTAAAGTCCCCCCCTCACATCACAAATCACGAAGAGCGCATGCGTACGAAAGACGGGTGGCGGTGGTTTGAGTGGTCCGCGGAGGCAGTGATTGCCGACAATGGGGAAATGGAAAGTATCATCAGTGTAGGGCGAGATATCACGGCGCGCAAGAAAAACGAAAAGGCATTGCAACTGACGCTTGAAATTTCCCGGCAAAAACAAAAAGAATTTCTGTCGTTTTTGGCCGGTTCCCGCGCGGTTCTCGAAAGCAGCCAATTTGACAAGGTTGCACGAAACCTGTTCGGCATTTGTAAGGAACTGATCAAGGCTTCGTCGGGATATATCGCATTGCTATCTGCGGATGGAGCCGAAAATGAGGTGTTATTTCTGGATGCCGGCGGGTTGCCTTGTTTGGTTGATCCGAATTTACCCATGCCGATTCGGGGACTGCGGGCGGATGCGTATCACCGAAAAAAAGTGGTCTACGAAAATGATTTTCATTACAGTGATTGGATGGAGTATATCCCCGAAGGCCACGTGCGATTGGACAATGTCTTGTTCGCGCCCTTGATTATCGAGGACCAGGTTGTGGGATTGATGGGTCTGGCCAATAAGGCAACTGGATTCAACGAACATGACGCGGAACTGGCCCGCGTTTTCGGCGGATTGGCCGCCATCGCATTGCGAAACAGCCGAAATTATGAAGCGTTGACATTGAGTGAAGAGCGATACCGCTCTCTTTACATTTCCATGAGAGAGGGAGCAGCGCTCCATGAAATTTTGTATGATGGCGCCGGGAATGCCACCGATTATGTGATTCTCGATGTAAATCCCGCTTTCGAATCCATCATGGGCAGGAAAAAAGAGAGCGTCGTGGGAAAAAAAGCAACCGCTGTGTATGGAACCGACGAACCGCCCTATTTGGATCACTACGAAACGGTCGTGAAAACCGGCCAACCCCAATCGTTTGAAACCGCATTCGATCCCATGGGCAAACAATTTGCCATATCCGTCTTTTCTCCCGCGCCGAACCGGTTTGCCACCGTATTCGAAGACATCACCGAACGCAAGCATATGGAGGAACAACTGCGCCAGTCCCAAAAAATGGAAGCCATCGGCAAATTGGCCGGCGGGATTGCGCACGACTTCAATAATTTATTAATGGCGATTCTCGGATACAGCGATCTCATCCTGAATGACCTGAAAGAGAACGATCCCTTGCGGGATGAGATCAGTGAAATCAAGAAGGCGGGAGAGCGGGCGGCTTCGCTGACCCGCCAATTGTTGGCGTTCAGCCGGAAGCAAATCCTTCAGCCCAAATTGTTGGACCTGAACACATTGATTTTGGACCTGAATCGAATGCTGCGCCGTCTCATCAATGAGAATATCGAGTTGATCATCCTCCCGGATTCCTCCCTGGGAATGGTCAAGGCGGATCCCGGCCAGCTGGAGCAGATTATCATGAATCTGACGGTCAATGCGCGGGATGCGATGCCGAATGGGGGAAAATTGATTATCCAAACGAAACAACGGAATCGTGAAGATGCGCCGTTCCTATCGAACAAAGTGCCAACCGGCGCTTATGCCGTCATTTCCATTCGTGATACCGGTTGTGGGATGGATGAGGAAACGCAAAAACGTATTTTCGATCCGTTCTTTACTACGAAAAAGATGGGAGAAGGAACAGGATTGGGGCTCTCCACCGTTTACGGCATCGTCAAACAAAGCGGCGGTGATATTCAGGTATTCAGCCAGCCGGGAAAAGGAACGACATTTGAAATCTACCTTCCTTGCGCCGCCTGCCAATCGGAAGCGAGTTCGCCAGCCAAACAATCGCTGGAATCATTGCGCGGAACGGAGACCATTCTGCTGACCGAGGATGAAGCCATCGTCAGGAATCTGATGATTCGCATGTTGAAGGAGTATGGATATCATGTCATTGCCGCGAGTTACGGATCCGAAGCGTTGAAACTATGTGAAACCAATCCTCAACCCATCCATCTTCTCCTTACCGATCTGGTGATGCCCGGCATGAGCGGGCGGGAGCTGGCGGAGATACTTTCCGTCAAATATCCCGATATGAAAATCCTGTTCATGTCGGGATATACGGATGACGCCATCATTCGCAGCGGGGCGTTCAATGGAAACGCCGATTTTGTGCATAAACCGGCGAGTCCGGAAAAACTGATCAAGAAAATCCGTGAACTGTTGGACAAACCCGGCTGCAAGCAGAACGAATAATTCAATACGGTTGATCTACATGATTCGCACAAAGTTTGTATAATGAGATGCGAATGTCAAACCTTGATCCTTGAAGTCCGCATTTCCAATTGAAATCATGTTGAAGCCAAATTGCCGGTTGAATTCCCTCCATACTCGCCATGATTACGAGAATCTGGAAACACAATTTCTTGCGTCCTATGCGATGCGTTCGGGAGAATCGGCGGGACGTTGTTATGCGGAAAACGAGCATGATTATCGCACCTGCTATCAACGCGACCGCGACCGTATTATTCATTCCGTTGCATTTCGCCGGCTGGAATACAAAACCCAGGTTTTTCTGTATAACGCGGGCGACCATTACCGCACCCGCCTGACCCACACGCTGGAAGTGGCGCAAATCGCGCGGACGCTCGGTCGCATTCTCGGCGTGAACGAAGATCTTTGCGAAGCCAACGCATTGGCGCACGATCTCGGCCATCCTCCCTTCGGCCATGAAGGGGAACGGGTGCTGAATGAACTTCTATCCGATCATGGCGGCTTCGAACACAACGCGCAGGCTTTGCGGATCGTGGATTGTCTGGAAAAACACTACCCCACGCATCCCGGTTTGAACCTGACGGCAGAAACCCGACGGGGCATTTTGAAAAATAAACCTCCTTATACGGGGATGGGCGAAAACCTCGCCGATTTTTTGCCCATCGAAGCACAATTGGTCGACCTGGCCGACGAAATTTCGTACACCAGCCACGATCTCGACGATGGAATCGAATCGGGATTGTTACGTTTGGAAGATCTTAGGCAACTGCCGTTGTGGAACGAAGCGTGGGAGAAAGTGGAACAGCTCTTTCCCGCCATTGATGAGAAACGCCGGCGCTATCAAATCATCATTCAATTGATCAACGAAATGGTGATGGACGTGGCGCGGGAAACTCACCGTCGTTTATGCGATGCCCATTTCGCGCGGATCGATCACGCCGGCGATTACAGCGAATCCATGTCGATCAAAGTCAAAGAAGCCAAACGGTTTCTCATGGACCATCTCTATCGACATCGGCTGGTTTTGCGCACCAACAGCCGTTGCCGGAGAATCATTACCCGGCTGTTCGAACATTATTCCGCCAATCCCAAACAACTCCCGCGTTCGTTTTTGAAACGCGTCGAAACGGAAGGATTGCCGCGTTCCGTCGCGGATTATGTATCCGGAATGACAGATCGGTACGCCGACGAGGACTACAAACAGATTTTTGGATATTGAAATTGACAACGACCTCTTTTCGCGTGTATTTTTTCCGACTGATCGCGCTTGTAATCGTTTGCATTGTGCTGACGATGTTGATTCTTTTTCGTTATCGGCAATTAAAAACCCGCGTCGATGTCACCGATTTTTTTAATCATGCCGCGTATACTCTTTCGCGCCTGATTCCCGGCGAGCTGATCGAGCAGCCGACCCCGGTTCCCGAATCGGTCAGACAAAAGGCAGGGAATCAGTTTCCCGCGTTGCGCGCCGGCCTGCCAAACGTGATCGATAAATACTTGTCCGATCCGTTTTGCGAACAGAATGGGACGTTCGGCTGGCTGGATTTGCGTTACGGAACCGTACGTCATGCTCTGGCGATACGAAATCCGTTGATCGATCCCGACGGACCTCGCTGGTTTGTGCATAGTTTTGGTCCCGCTCGAATCCCAGCGGAAATTCAGGCGGCGTTAGGGGAAAACGGCGTCTATCAGCATCAATTTCTGACCTTGCCGTATGATTGTACGAACGGATTGTGGAGTGTGGGGTATTTGTTTATGGATTCGAAGGGAGTCATTTGGGGAGAGATTCGTTGATCATCGATTTGTAAGTTTTGTCTTTTTTCTCATCATGCTTTCTTTTGCTTCTTCAATCGTCGAAAATTGCTCGAACAATCCGTCCAAATGCGAAATTTCGAACAAATGCTGCACCATTTCACTCTCCACTCGCGCCAATGCGAATTTCTTATTTTCTTGCTGCGCCAGCTGCACGCCTTCGACCAGCGTGGCCAGGCCCGAACTGTCCATATACCCCACTCCGTGCAGATCGACGATCACGCCGTGTACTTTTTCGGGGAAAGCTCGATGAATCGCTTCGCGCAATTGGGGCGAATAAACCATATTGACGGCGCCGGAGACTTCGATCACGATGCAGCGATCTTTGTGACGAATTTGCATTTCCATCGGTTCGGAGATCACGATTTCAGGATTCTCTTTTCATGCGGATGTGTTTTCACCCAATTTTACCGGAAATCACTCATTTTAGCAACAAAACCGAAATTGGTTTTGCTTTTTTAACGACATGGATCGAGGAGATGGTCGTAATAGTTCTTCATCGTGATGATGTTGTTTTCGCGGAGGATGGATTCGATTTTTCGCTCCGTGGATTTGATTCCACACCAGTGAATGAGACTCAATTTCAAGGGCAAAGCGGTTTTCGGGTGTTCGGGCACGAATTCCCACGGATGGATGTAGATCACCGGCGGGAAGCCTTCGTATTGATAGCGTTTTCTCGCTCGCGTGAGGTACATTTCCGGCAATATCCGTAACGTCCCTCCGCCGCCCACCGGCAGGCGTTTTCCTGGAAATTGAATGGTCGCCGGCGGGATTTCGACAAGCCCATGAAGCCGATACGGAAATCGCGGCGCATATTTATCCCCATATAAATACGTTTGATGAGGACTGATGGAGGAATCGTAGAGAATCCCATTTTCCCGCAGGATGTCAAATTGCCATTTCTTGCGCCGTTCCAGTGAAAATGCCGGCGCGCGATGCCCAACAATTGCCTGACTCGGCGCGAGGGATCGCAAAATGTTTAAACTCCGTTCAATTTTATCGGCAAACTCCTTTTCACCGAGTTCGGTCAAGAACGTATGATCGTATGTGTGCGTGCCGATTTCGTGACCCGCTTCCACCGTCCATTCCACGATTTCCGGATAGCGTTCGGCCAACCAGGCGACGAAAAAGAACGTGCCTTTGGCGTTATATTTTTCGAAAAGGTTCAGGCAGCGTTCCATGCCGGTGTGTATCGCGGGAGGGAAATCCGGCCAGGTTTCGACCGGGATGCATTCCGGACTCATGAAATAGTCCTCGACATCGACGGTGAGAGCAACGGTATTGTCGAGATGAAGCGGTTGGAAATGAATTACTTCGGAATGATCACACTCCATGATATACTTTTCTTTTAATTCCTTTGGTTTAGATTCGAGTCTATGAAATCCACGAAAACAGCATCCCATTCGCAGGAAGACGCCGTCATCGGAAAAGCGTATGACGCTAAATTGATGAAGCGGCTGTTGGTGTATCTGCTGCCATATCGAAAATATATTATCCTTGCGTTTCTCGCGTTGTTGGTATTCACCGCCATTGATCTGTTTGCCTCGATTTATTTGTTTAAAATCGTGGTCGACCGATTTATTCAGGCAGGACGAGCCGAAGGATTATCTCTTTTGGCTCTGCTTTATTTATTGCTGCTCGTCGCGGGTCTGATTTTCAATTACGTGGAATTTTATCTGGTCAACATCATGAGCCAGAAGTCCATGTACGACCTGCGGCTGCACTTGTTCCGCCATCTGGAACGCATGTCCCTCCATTTTTTCAATCGCCGGCCGGTCGGCAGCCTGTTGACGCGCATTACCAGCGACATTGAAGCACTGGATTCGATGTTCGCCAACTGCATCGTGTTCACGTTCAACGATATTTTGATTATTGTGGGGCTTTTGGGCATCATGCTGTATTTAAGCCCTTCGCTGACTCTCGTGGCATTGTCGGTGTTGCCCATTATGGCCTGGGCAAGTTTACGGTTCAAGAAAAATATCCGCGAATCCTACCGCGATGTCAGGCAATATCTGTCCCGTATGAACGCATTTCTGCAAGAGAATATCGTCGGAATGGAAACCGTGCAAATTTTCGGGCGACGGCAGCGCAATTTCGATCAATTCGAAACGTTGAACCGATCGTTTCGGGACGCCAATCTTCGCAGCGTGGTGAATTTTTCCTTTTTCCTACCCACGGTGGAATTTTTGGGAGCGTTGGCCATCGCACTACTGCTATGGTATGGCGGAGGAAAAATGCTCCAGGATTCCCAGGCGTTGACGTTTGGAACGCTGGCGGCCTTTTTACAGGCTTCGCAAAAATTCTTTCAGCCGATTCGCGACCTGGCGGACAAATTCAACATTATGCAAACCGCGATGGCGGCGGCGGAGCGAGTCTTTAAATTGCTGGATATGAAAGACATTATCGTCGAGAAGGAATCTCCGATTACGAAATCCATCGAAGGTTCGGTCGAATTTCGTAATGTATGGTTTGCCTATAATGAAGAGGATTGGGTGCTGCGCGACGTTTCGTTTACGGTTCCGAAAGGGATGCGAATTGCGCTGGTAGGCGCGACGGGATCCGGAAAAAGCACCATCATCAATCTACTGTTTCGTTTTTATGACGTGCAAAAGGGTGAAATTCTGGTGGATGGAATCAACGTGAAGGACTATGCGTTGAAAAATCTGCGTTCCCATATGGGTCTGGTGCTGCAGGATGTCTTCTTGTTTTCCGGCGATATTGCCGGTAATATCGGTTTGGGGCGACCGGATATTGAACTCGACGATATTATCCGCGCTTCGCAGGCCGTGCAGGCGAATCGTTTTATCGCAAAGATTCCCGGGCGATATCAGGCGGAGGTGAAGGAGCGAGGAGCGTCGCTTTCCGTCGGGCAACGGCAGCTGCTTTCGTTTGCGCGCGCCCTGGCGATCAATCCCAGCATTCTGGTTTTGGACGAAGCGACCTCCAGCGTCGATGCGGAAACCGAACATCTCATTCAGCAGGCGCTGGAGCGGTTGATGGAAGGACGCACCAGCCTCATCGTCGCGCATCGACTGTCCACCATTCAAAAAGCCGACGAAATTCTCGTGCTGCATCGGGGCGAAATCGCCGAACGGGGGACGCATCAAGAATTGTTAGCGCAGGGCGGGCTTTATTACCGCCTGTATCAGTTGCAATATAAAGATCAGTTATTGCCGGAAGCAGAACCTGCGGCGATGGGGATATGACGATGGGATATTTTCAAGACAAAGTGGTATTCGTGACCGGCGGCAGTCGCGGCATGGGATTCGCCATCGCGAAAAAATTCGCTGAGAATGGGGCCAAAACCGCGATCTGCGCCCGCGATGCGGATTCTCTGCAACGCGCGGAATATGAATTACGTAAGATATCACCGCAAATCATCGCTTTTCCGGCGGATATCGCCGATGCGAGGTCAGTGAAATACGGAATCGAACAAATCAACGCCGCCTTCGGGCCGATTGACATTCTGGTCAACAACGCCGGGATTTATCGGCCCGGCAAAATAATGGACACTTCCCTTTCCGAGTGGGAAAACCAACTCGCAATCAATCTCAAAGGTCCGTTTTTGGTGACGCAGGCGGTTGCGCCGCAAATGATGGAACGTCGGTCCGGACGGATCATCTTCATTTCCTCCATGCTGGCCATCGTGTCTCTTCCCGGCAATGCCTGTTATACGGCCACGAAATGGGGATTGGAAGGTTTCATCGGTTGCATCGCGCAGGAACTCTGCGAATATGGCATCGTGGTCCACACCATTCGTCCCGGCATGACCGACACCAGCATTTTTGACGAAATCGGCAAGCCGGATATGGAGATCGATTGGATCGATCCCGCTGAAATCGCCAATACCGTCGATTTTCTCTGCCGCCTGCCGGCTCATGCCCAGGTTCCGGAAATCACCTACACCAACACATTCCAGCGTTTCAATTATTGAGGTCGTTATGCATTCGTTTCAGGACGACGTTATTATGATCAGCGGGGGAAGCAAGGGAATCGGCTTCGCCGCGGCGGCACGTCTTGGCGCGCGTGGGAGCAAAATCAGCTTTTGCGCGCGGGACGAGGCCGATTTGCAGCAAGTGGAGAAGACGCTTTGCGACGCAGGCATCGATGTACTGGCTGTCCGCGCCGACGTTTCTGCCGATGCGGATGTGGAACGATGGTTTGAAGAAACGGAACGGCGCTTCGGCTCGCTCACGATCCTTGTCAACAACGCCGGCATTTCCGGCGTCGGTCCTTTTACGAAATTGAGCGAAGAGCAATGGGACAAGACCATGTCGGTCAACTGTCGCGGGGTGTTTCTTTGCACACGGCGGGCGTTGCCAGCGATGATGCAGGCCCAAAAAGGCCGCATTTTTATGATCTCGTCGGTTTCCTCCAAATACTACCGCAAAGGGCATTCTCTTTATTTCGCCACCAAATGGGCGTTGAACGGTTTTGCGCATTGTCTGGCAAAAGAAGTGCGCGAATATGGCATTCATGTCCACATTCTTTGTCCCGGCATGACGGAAACCCGTTTTTTCGACAACATGGGCGGACGTCCGCATTCTGTGGATAAGATCTATGCGGATCCGGAAATTTACGCGGAACAGATGGAAGCGCTTTGTCATCTTCCGGATCATATGGACACGCTGGAATTTTGCACCTTTCCCAGCTGGCAATTGAATAATTTCGGCATTCGCCGTTAGGAGGCAGCATGAAAATGGAAAACAAAACCATCGCCGTGATCGGCGCATCGGCAAACCGAGAAAAATACGGCAATATCGCCGTTCGCGCATATAAGGATCAAGGATATACCGTCTATCCGGTGAATCCGAGGGAACAAACGATCGAGGATTTGCCTTGTTATCCTTCCCTCCTCGCCATTCCCGGCCCGGTGGAAACGGTGAGCGTCTATCTACCGCCCAGATATACGCTGAAGGCGCTGGACGACATTGCCGCGAAAGGAGTAAAAACCGTTTTTCTCAATCCGGGGACGGAGAGTGAAGTGGTGTTGCGACGCGCGGAGGAACTGGGATTGCATGTGGTGCAGGCTTGCAGCGTTCTGGCGGCGGGGAAGACGCCGGGGGCTTATAGGAATATATAAAGCGATATGCGTTCATTCGGTATTATTTTCTACTGTGCGTTACTTAGCGGCTTGAGTTGCTTATACACAAACACAGAGGAACCGACCTCCACGATTCGATTGGGGATACTGCAGGACGAGTTCCCGCGGCAACCATCCCATGCCGATCCGCGTGAGTTATCTGTTTTTCTGCAGAATGAAGGATATACTGTTTCTTTCCTATCGGCGGATCAACTGGCTGATGAAACGGCTCTCCGCTCGGATCCAATGGATATCCTCATTTTGCCATACGGCGCGACGTTTCCGTTCGCGGCGCGCAATTCATTTATTTCATATTTGAAAAACGGTGGAGCATTCGTTTCCATGGGCGGGTATGCTTTCGATGATCTCGTTGTGAAGAGGGGGAATCAATGGGAACGGCTCGATACGATTCCTCCCGATCACTCTATATCCGGCCGACGGGGGAAACCAGGCGATTGGATGCGGTTGCAAGCGGAACAGATTCCAATTTTCGATCCGACCTATCCGTTCAAACGAACACACACATTGGGCAGCGATACCCAATCTCCCTTATTACTGGATGCATGGTCCGAAAACGGTACATTCGATGGTTTTCCCGCAACCGCCATGACGGGGAGCAACAATCCCGTTTTCCCCAAACAATATGGGCGTTGGTATCCGCTTGTCACCGCGTATGACCGTTATGGGAAATCACGGGGAAGCGTGTTCAGCCTTGTGCTCCATCATGATGGGCCCTATAAAGGATCGGCCTGGGCTTTTTCGGGGGTGACGAATGAGAACCTTTTTTCGAATGCGCATCCGCGGATGCTGCAGACGTTGTCGGCGGCGATTCGGGCAATCCATTTACGAACATTTCTTATTTCTACTGTGACAGAAACAGACGAACATGGCGTTTCCACACTCGTATCCACGCTTGCCAATTACGGTAAAAATCAGCAAAGCGTTGCGCTGGAATCCTGGATAGGCAAAAATGCGCTTGCGAAAGAAACGGTTTCTCTTTCCCGCGGTAACGTAAACGTTATCCGGCATGCGATTCCACATGAATTACTCCATAATGGATATATACCGATCCATGTGTCTGTAGCCGCCGGCCAATTTCGAGATTCGATTGAACATGGGTTTTATCAGCCTGCCGACAACGATGACGCCCTCGATGATTTTACCTTCCAAAACAATTATATGCGCATCAATGGCAAGCCAACGTTTCTCTTCGGCACAAATCAAACCGGCATGGTTTGGTTTTCCGCAAAAGAGAATCCGGCGACGTGGGAACGGGATCTCGTGCGGATGAGAGATCATGGATTGAGAATGCTTCGCGTTTTGCACTTCTCGCCGTATGCGGCGAGAGGATATGAAGGCCACGGAGGACATTCCTCCATGGATTTGGCCGGAAATCCTCCCGCGCGATTGATACGGCAGACCGATGATCTGGTCGCGATGTGCGCTCGCAACGGAGTGGCCTTGATGTTGACTCTGCATGACTGGCTGCCGGTTACTTTGTCGGACCCGGAATTGGACGCGCAAAAAAAGTGGGCGCGATTTTGGGCCGATCGCTATCACGGCCAAACGCATGTATTCTTCGATATTCAAAACGAACCGTCCGTTCAACCCGACGATACCGCCGATACCCGGAACCGATGGAACGAATTTTTGAAAAACCGATATGCGAATGACTCTGCGCTGCATGAAGCGTGGGGCGCATTCGCACCCGTTGAACCATTGGGTGAGATTCCCTGCAATCCGGGGCCGGATGTTTGGGAGAATCCTCGGCAGGTGGACTACAACCGGTTCCGCGCGCATTTGCTCGAACGTTGGATCGATGAAAACATGAATGGGATTCGAGAAGGCTCCTCCGTCATTCCTGCCTCGGTCGGTTTTTTGCAATCCCATGGCTCGGCGGAAAAATTGTTTGCGACGAGCCGACTCGATTTTTGCAATTCCCATTATCACGGCCCCATCGAGCCGTTTGCATCGATCACGAAATTGATCGATCGCCGTTTTCGTGGACAGGGATTTGCCGTAGGCGAATTCGGCGCGTGGGATGCGCACGAGGCGCGATCCCATGGCCGTTTCGCGGACGAAACCACCGCCTCGATCCGACATTTCCTTGCGGTCGGCCACGACACGTTCGGCATGGGCGGATGTTTTGCCTTGAATTGGGATTGGAAGGATTTCGACGACTGTTTGTTTCCGTGGGGGCTTTCGTATGCGCAGGATTACGTTCCGAAAGATTGGTTGACCGCGTATCGCAATATGAGTTTGTTTTTCCGCGCCTTTCAGCCGGTTTATGAAGATCCCGGCATTTATTTGTTGATTCCGGACAGTCACCGGCTGGGAGGGCAGTCCGACCGGGTTTATGCGGCAATCGATAACGCGATCCATCTGCTATTCGCCTGTCACATTGATTTCAACGTCATCAATGAGAAATCGCTCGATGATTTGCCGAATGTAGCGCGCACCATTTTTTGGCCGATCCCTTATTGTCCGGCCGATGCGGTTTTCGAGAAGGTATTGGCGTTTGTAAGGAAAGGCGGAAATCTGTATTTTTCCGGCGATCTTTCCTTTGATGAATGGCGACGTCCTTCGCGGACTTCTCGTTTTAAAAAATTCGGATTACCGCTTGCACAGGGAGCGTCTCCTTTTCAGACTACGATTCCACGGGCAATCCCGGATTTTATCGTGCGGAAAGTCGGAGAGGGACAAGTCTGTTATTTGCCTGCGCCGATTGAATGGAAACCGTTGGCCGAATGGGAGGGGAATCCCTATGCGGAATTCCTTACCCGCGTGGAGGAATCGGGGATATTCGTCGAGCCGAACGACCCGCGGTTGCATCTGTTTTCGATCCCGGAAACCAACAAGAATCTGATTTATACATTATTTCGTTGTGAGAAAGACGAAAATTTGCGGGAATATCGAATACAAACGCCCGGCGGCGAAGTTTCTCTGGCGCTCGCGGGATTCCAAACCGGTTTGATTGAAACCAACCGGGAAGGCGCATTATTCGCATTGGAGGGAACGGGATTTTGTCGCGGCCGGGATTTGTGTGTTGAGATTTTGGGCCATGCCATGCTGCAAAGCCTGGATGGTTTCCCTCTCGAACAAAGTCAATTCTTTTCGATCTATCCGACACAAGCGGGAACGATTCGCTTTCGGTCGGAAACCATTCGCAATCCATGGCTTGTCATCGGGGAAATGAGAAAGGGGCAATGGATTCCATTCGAAGAGTTGGAGCCGGAATATGACAAAGGAACGATTCAAATCGATATCGATGAAGATCGAGCCGCGTGCATCGTGTTGTGTATGGAAAAAGCGCGAAAGCCGGAAGCGGTTCAAGCCCTCACGAGTCTTGTCAAGAAAGGCAATTCCAACTACGGTCAGATACGATAATTTCGTAAATAGAGTAAGCCAATCAAAAAGCAGGAGAAAAAAAACGGATGAACCCTCGTGAAATTTTGCTGGGGCACAGTCCCGATTCGGACGACGCCTTCATGTTTTATGCGCTCGCAAAGAATAAAATCGATACCGGAGAATTGGAATTCCGGCATATTTTGCAGGATATCGAAACCTTGAATCATCGCGCCGCGTTGGGCGAATTGGACGTAACCGCAATTTCCGTTCATGCGTACCCTTACGTGAAAGAGCAGTATGCTCTTCTCACCGCCGGCGGCAGTATGGGGGATGGATACGGGCCGATGGTGGTGGCGCGCGAAGCCATGAGTCTGGAAGAATTAAAAACCAAAACCATCGCGATTCCGGGAAAGAAGACTTCGGCGTATCTGGCTTTGCGGTTGTGTTTAGGAGAATTTTCGTTCGACGTAGTTCCTTTCGATCAAATCCTACCCGCGGTTCTTCACGAGCGGGTGGATGCGGGATTGATCATTCACGAAGGGCAATTGCTTTACCATCGCCAAGGCCTCCATAAAATCGTTGATTTGGGCGAATGGTGGGCGGGTGAAACGGGCGGTTTGCCTTTACCGCTCGGCGCGAACGCCATTCGGAAGGATTTGGGAGACGACATCATCGCCAGGATTGCTCCGCTGATGCGGCAAACCATTGAATACAGCCTGAACCATCGCGAGGAGGCGTTGGAACATGCGTTGCAGTACGCGCGCGACCTGCCCAAAGAATCAGCGGATCGTTTCGTGGGGATGTATGTGAACGAACTGACGCTGCATTTGGGGGAACGTGGCAAGCAGGCGTATCGGCTGTTTCTCGAAAAAGGCTATGAGAGTGGGATTATCCCGTATCCTTGTGATCCGGAATTTGTGGAATGTGGTTAAGATTAATATATGATTGTTGCGAGGAGGTGGGTTTCTCTCCGTTCAACCCACCCTACGGTCCTTTGATCGTTTTGCCATCAATGCGCGATACGTGTCCAGCATCCACATTGCGTCCTCGCGGGTGGATTTGATGGTTTGGGGATCAGGGCGGATGGTTTCAATGAATGCGGGGGATTCCACACATTGC
Organism: Candidatus Omnitrophota bacterium; assembly: GCA_003598175.1. GTDB lineage: Bacteria > Hinthialibacterota > Hinthialibacteria > Hinthialibacterales > Hinthialibacteraceae > SURF-12. The sequence goes on along the minus strand of QZKN01000180.1, from coordinate 97,413 downwards.
AGGAGTCGCCGCTGTAAATCGGCGGCGTTTCCCACTTCGAAAAGCAAACCATTTTGTTTCTCTTGTACTAAATCCGCCATTCCACCCAAGCGTGAGGTAATCACCGGAACCCGCGCCAGAAACGCTTCGTGAATGGTGATGGGCGAATTTTCGAACCAGATGGAGGGAACAACCAGCACGTCGGTTTCGCTTAAAATGCGGGGGATCTCGTTGTTTTCCGCCCGACCGCGCAACGTGATTCCCGGATGCGTGATCATGGATTGAATACGAGATACGTAGCCGGTAAATTCGTTCACACTGCCGTATACATCGAGCGTGGCTTTGCCATGAGGCAGACCGTTAAAGGCTTCGATGAGCACATGCAGCCCTTTATGTTCGACCAAGGTTCCGACATAAGCAAAACGGATGGGGTATTTGGGGACGCACGGGTTTATCTCGCGCGGTAATGCATGGATTCCGTAATCGGAAAAAACGATTTTTTCGGACGGCAGCCCGTATTCGATAAATTTACGGCGAAGAAAAGGAGACGGCGCGATAAACAGGTCGACTTCGTCGAATAGTTGGAATGCGCTTTTCCGGCGGCGATCGGCTTCTCCTTTCAAGCGACTTTTTTGAACAGTGGCCAATAATGATTCCGCCAAGGAACGAAAGCGACTGGTAAGGCTGCGGCGAAATGGCTCTCCGGAAACACGAATGATCTTGGGCTCGGCCCAACAAGCGCTGCAATGTTCATTATGGCCGTTCGGATAAGCGGTCGTTTCGAAAACCAATTCACATGTTTGTCCGGCGAATTCCTTTAATGACAGCTGTTCATTCCACCAATGGCGATCTTCTTTTTTGTTTTTAGTATTAAGAAAACGTTCATATATTCGTTTTCCGTTACCATGAATGGTAAACATCACCCCGTCGCCCGGCCGGCCATATGTGGAAGGATCCATCGCGACCGCAAATACGAGTTGCGCGTCCGGTGGAATTCGTTGTCGAAAGGCGATCGTGCAAGGAGGATGGGCAAACACCGCCTGGCGTGCATCGCCGTGAATTTGGCAGACGCCGGTCGTATAAAAAGACGGAACGGGAACGGTAATTGTTCCGTTCTTCATGGCGGGCATCAATGTGGGAGCATCCACCCGTTCCAGGGGAGCGAGAAGAGCCTTGATCAAACGTTGTCCGGCGCGGGCAGGAAAAGAATAGGAAGAAATACATTCCGCGCAGAATGATGAATCCACGTCATCGCAGAGTTTTCCCGGTCCGCGAAACCGTTGTCCGCCTCCGCGCGCGCAGGTCAGCCAATAATCATGCAGTGTAAATACCGAAGGGATGTTTTTTTCATGACAGATTCGAACACATCCGAATGATAATCCCAACAGATGATGAAAGTGCACGACGTCCGGACGATAGTCATCCACCACGTGCAGAAAGATCTCATCCATCACAGGATTCGAATAGGTTTGCGCAAACGTTCCGTACTGATGATTGTTGATGATTTCGATAAAAGGCAGATCCTCATATACTCCCTCGCGAAGAGAATATTGTGGGCGTTGATGATCGATTTCGGTAAACAGCAATTTGACATCGCGCCCCAGACGTTGGAGTTCCTTGCTTAAATGGAAACAATACAGTTCCGAACCCGCCTGATGGTGAGGAAGGAAATCGTGAATGACTTGCAGGATTTTCATTTGTCGGTCCACTCCTCGAGCGAAGGGAGAATCCCGACGTGATGGAGGAATTTGTAACTGCGGGCGGCGCGGAACGAATCGAGAGCGTCTCGCAGCCGGTCTCGATTCTCCAGGTGGGTGTGAATCGCGGATAACAGCTCTTTCAACGAAGCGGCAATCTCCGGACTCGTGGAAAGATCCAACCGTTCGTCCAATTCACGATAGAGTTTTCGAAGCGGCCTGGCGCTCTCTTGCGCATTACGAATGTAGTTGATAATATTACTCATGATGGATTGGTAAATTGTATTTTTTGTTTGCAATTCCTGACTCTGTCGGTTGAGTAGATCGATCTGTCGTCGCTCCTCCGCCACCACGGTTTCGAGATTTTGTGCGTGACGTTCTTTTTCCGTCAGCAAACGTTCCAGATTTCCCGCATGGGTTTGTGTGGAAACGAGAATTGTTTCCAGATTTTGAGCATGGGCTTTCCATTGCGTTGCATTTTCTTCCAGATTCGCAATGTGGTCCATCAAACGGGCGATTTGGTCTTGCTGTGCTTGCATTTGCGTTTGCAGGTTTACAGCATGTCGGCGTTGCTCCTGCACGTCTTGTTCGAGATTCTTAATATGATCGGTCAGGTTTTGGCATTGCACACCGAGACCCATATTTTGCTCGGACATCGTATTTGTATGGCGAACAAGTTCTTTTCGTTCCCGGTCCAGATTTTTCGCATGTTCATCGAGATTTGCGATATGATTTTGTGCGGAAACAGATTGCTGATCCAGATTTTGCGTATGTTGAAGCAATCCGTTAATATTGTCTCGCAGATTATCCAGGAATCGCTCGAGATTGGCAGCGTGCCGTTGCCGTTCACGCAGGTCGGTTTCCAGAAACGTTGTATGTTGCAACAATTGGCGATGATGGTTTTGTTCGCTTCGTAATGAATCTTCCAGGTTTTTAGTGTGTTGAACGATTTCGGAACGATGGGAACGTTCCTTGGTGAGGGAATGTTCGAGATTGTTGAGATGGTCGAGGAGTCGATCGGCATTGTCCTGCCGCCGGCTCAGTTCCCGCTCCAATTCGTTCGCGTGATCGAGCAGCCGCGACAGTTGTTTCCCCTGCTCGGATAGAAACACATCCTTTTCGCGAAGGATGCCCGAATTGGAAAGCGCGACGATCAGCGCGGCCACATTCCACAACGCCGGATAGGAAGGCTCTTCGCGCGCGGAAATCAGCGCTTTGAGATTCGCCTGCAGATTGAAGGAAGGCGCTTCGCGCGTTGCGATGATGGCCACGCGATACGCGGGAAAACGATTGTCGTGTTCGTAATAATGCGCGTTGTACAGCGCATTGAATCGCGCTTTCCCCTCCGCTTGTTCGGGACACAGGTTCAACGTGAAATCGGCCAGCTGCATGGACAGCCATCGGGGTAAAAATCCGTTGGGAACTTCGGATACGGAAAAACCGTTGCGCGCGAGAATGCCGCGAACGGCGGCTCGGTCGGGTAACGTATACAGAAAATGTTCGTCCAAAAAACGGTCGCTTTTGCCCAACTGGACTTCAATGAAGTTCTTCAATACCGTTTCCGCATCGGCCACATTCGGTTCATTCAACGGACCGCAGAGAATGACGGCGTCGCCCGCCACGCGGCAGAGTTCGTCGATGAAATGCTGCCGATCCGCCTGCGGAATATGTTCCAGCGTATCCACGGCAACCACGACATCGTACGCATGATCCGCAAAGGGGATATCGGTTCCGTCGTATTGCAGCGTTTTGGGGAGATCTTCGTATGTAATGTCGAGAGTGGCAACGTCGTATTGTGAGGCAAACAGTTGCAAGTAACCGCGAGCGCCGCCGACATCCAACACGGATAGATATTTTTTCGCGAACGAATGCAAAATTTGTGAAACAAAACGATAGCGTTGGTAATGATCAAACGAAAGTTGCAAAAGAAACTCATCGGTATTTTTTTTGTGGGTCGCCGCGTGCAGGTAAGAAATTTCGAGAGAGTTGTCCGCGACGACAAGGGTCAGGTCATGACCGCCGGGCGGCAGAGAAATGGTTTTCCAATAATGCAAATAACTCGCTCCGTCTTGCTCAAAACCGGTATAATGCAACTTTAAATCATTCAGGAATAAATCGGGATGTCTCTCTTCTTTCGTATGGAGAGCGAAGGTGATCGAAAAAGGCGTTTTCGATGGATTCAAAGCATAAAACAACGTTTTCCGCACAAAGGTGTGCGTACAATCGCTGGTTCGCGGAACCAGATGAATTGTTTCGCCCTCGATGAAAATATCTTTCGCAAATTCGGATCGCAATGCCTGGAAGGCGCGTTTTATGGAAAGCGTTTGATCCTGTTTCCCACGAACGGCCAACAGTTCCAATTCATCCGGTTGATCGCCGAAACGCAGGCATACATCGAATCCCAGTTTTTCCAAGGTTCGCACCCAAAACGACGGCGGCCGCACATGGCCGGACGTTATGAGTTCCTCTTCTCCGAATCGGGGATCAATCGTTGAAAGGATAAAGACGCCTTCCGGCTTGAGGACTCGTCGGATTTCTTTTAACAACGCTTCCGGCGTATTCAATTGATGAATGAGATCCAAAAAGGATACGACATCGTATGATTCGTCCGCGGCGGAAAGGAGATCCACCCACGATCGGGCATCTTTCCCGGATTTCGACGATTCGCCCTCGGGAGATTGTGATGGATCGATGACGGCATCAAGCGCAATTCCCTGCTGCCAGGCATCGTCAGCCTGATCATTTAACCGCCCACCGAGATCCAGCCAACGAATCGGTTCTTCTGCATGAAACGGGAGTTCAAAAAGTAGTTTCCAGCGATTCACGATGGATGCGCCGTCTCTTTCACAGGTTTTTGTAAGGACTTGTTCGAACGTGACTCTATCGGCCACGGTCACATTATACAATACGCAGGCTTTTCTTAAATACTCTTTCCAAACGACAAGTTCCGCCGTTTCCGCTTTCCTGCGAACCGCCACGCCGACGCCGCAAGGATACCCATACGTCATATCATCGGATAAAAGCAGGATTTCTCCGACCAGCTGAAAGATCCGCGTCATGTCTTTTTTCGAATAACGCCAGTGATCGCCCGGATAATCATGAATCTCGAAACCGATCGACCGAGTGGTGAGAATCAGCAGACCATCCGGCCTGAGCACGGACATCATTTCATAAAAAACATCCGGCCAGCAGAGAACATGTTCCACCATCTCGGTGGATATGACGACGTCGAAAGATGCAACGCCGAAATGATCGATCAATTGGCCGGCGTCAACGACGACGTCCACCCCCTTCCCCGCTTCGATATCCACCCCCAGATACCGTCTTGCGCGACGCTCGCAGATCGGCCTGACGCTGCCATTCACTTCCCTCGCGCCCACTTCCAACACGTCGGCGCACTCAGGCCAATGCGCCAAAGTTTGCTGAACGAATTCAAGACACCAATCGTTACACATGTTATTGTAGGGTGGGTTGAGCGAAGCGAAACCCACCGTTATTTCTTAAAATTCGTAGGATTATAAAAATTAGCGATTTGCAACAACCGCCCGGCTTCGTACATGAAATTTTCGTTGGCAAACACTTGATTCGGGCGGGCATAGGGCGAATGGTTTCGTGTAAACAAGGAAAAACAATCGTTATGAATCGTATCGCCCCATCCGATCAATTCCTGCGAGACGCATTGCAAACCTGCATCGTCGCAGTATTTCGCAAACAATCGCGCGCTCATGCTTTCGGCGCGCCAATGCGGATTCTTCACTTTCTCTTTTTTATCCAAAAAATAATGCCCGATGTTGGAATGATGGATGAATCCGAATCCTTCCGGCTTCAAAATCCGCGCGAATTCATCGATATACGCTTTCATGACGTTGCTTTCGGCGTGAACCATCGAATCCCAGCTGATGAGAAAATCAATGGAACCGTCGGCGATCATGGGCAGCGATTTTCCGTCGTTGACATGATATTCGATATGGGAACTCGAGGCAAAACGGCTTTTACAGGCCGCAATGCAGCGCTCGACCAGATCCACGGCGATCAAATGCCTGCAATTGTCTTTTAAATATTGTGTAATCCGACCGAATCCGGGCGCTAGTTCCAAAATCGTGTCGGTCGGGAGAAACGCGCGGATGCGCGGCAGGATGGTTCCGGTCCACAAATAATCCGTCCCGCCCCAACACGCCGACCATTCGTCTCCGCCCTGCGACCAGTCGTAATGCGACCAGCTGTCCAGATTTTGTACCAATGTTCCCATAATTCGCTCCTGATGGAACCCGTTCGATTCAGTGATGTCAATAACGCCGATTACTATAGGCGGGAACAAAAAATGATCAAGGATTGAGTGGAAAACGAAAAAAATCTCAGCTCATCGGTTCATTTGTCGCTGTAAATTCCATGCCGTGTCCATCGCAATCACTCCATGTTGGCCCGTCATCCGCTCGCTGATGGTGAACGTAAGGGCGCGTTCCCAATGATCCACCGCCTGTGGGAAGCCTTCCAAATTGTTATAGCAGCACGAAGTAATATAATAGTGACCGGGAAGCAAGGGAAAACGGGTAATTTCACATTGAATCTGCCCGATTTCTCCATCGTTCTCAAAATGAAAGATTTGTGGCGTATCGTGCCAATAATGATTGGAGCCGTTCACATACGTTCCATCGCTACGGAAAATGAGAAAACCGAAAACGACGCCCTTGACCGGCCGGTGTACTCGAAAATTCGCGGTAATCGTTATCGGTGAATTCGTATCGAAAACATCCGTGGTTTGTCCGTTCGCGTCCCGCATATAAACCTGTTCGACCTGCACTTCCCCCGTTCCCCATCGCGGGCTCGTACTCGAACCGGAACGCTGATCGGCGTGAAGAATGCGGTTTTTATGAGCCATTTCGAGGTATTGATCAAGAATCTCTTCCGGAGATCCCGCGGCAAGGAGATTCCCTTGATCGAACAAGGCCACGTGGGTACAGAAATGGCGAATGGTCGCCAGATCGTGAGACACGATAAGGATCGTTTTTCCTTTCGCCTTGAATTCGTTCATGCGATCCAGACATTTGTTACGGAAATATTCATCGCCGACGGACAACGCTTCATCAACAACTAAAATATCCGGATCGACCGCCGTGGCCACGGAAAACGCCAGCCGTAAATACATCCCGGTTGAGTACATGCGAACCGGTTGGTCGATGAAATCGTGCAGCTCGGCAAATTCGATAATCTCCGGCAGAATGCGATTCGTGTCCTCGTGGGTATACCCTTGCAAGGCGCAATTCAGGTACACGTTGCTGCGTCCGGTGAAATCATGATGAAATCCCGCCCCCAATTCCAAAATCGATGCCACCGTTCCGTTGACTGTTAGCGTACCTTCCGTCGGCTGTGTAATCCCGGATAACAACTTTAAAAACGTGGATTTGCCGGCGCCGTTCGGTCCGATGATCCCGAATGACGCTCCCCGGCTGATATGTAAATAGATATTTTTTAGCGCCCAGAATTCGCGATGCAGGTTTTTTCCCAATTTGAGCGCTTCCCGCACACGATGAAAAGGATGGTTATAAATACGATAGCATTTTCCGAGATTGGCAGTTTCAATCATAGCGCTCATTGGGTATATGAATAAAAAAGACTGAAGGCTGAAGACAGAAGGCCAATAGTACAAGCCTGACAGCTTAAAAATATCCTTCAGTCTTCAGCCTTCAACCTAAATCCTTTTCCAAATATCCTTCCCCCTTCAGCCTTTAACCTAACCCCCTGCTTCAATTCAGATGAAGGCGGGGAAAATCCTCGGCGACATGATTGAACGTGACTTTCGGCCCGCCTTTTTTCAGTTGTACTTCCATGCGTTTCAACACATATTCCGCGCGTTTGCCGACGTGAATTTCTTCGAGCAATCGCACCAGTTCTTCGATGGGAAGTCCGATCGAAGAAGCAATGGCATCGATGAGGTAACTGAGGTCGATTTTGCTGTTGGAAAGAGTGGGGAATTTTTTACCGGTTCCGGCGAACTCGATGACGTATTCGCTATAATTGTGGAGCAGTTTTCGGCGAAAGTCTTTTACATCGGCAGGATCCAAACCTTCACAACAGTCTTCCATAATAGCAACGCTGGCGGTGCGATAGGGTAACGGCGTCACAATGTTTTTGATTTTAACCCGTTTCAATCCCAGCAAAAGCACATTGCTGCGTCCATCGTGCAGATGTTCGTGTTTGAGAATGGTTCCCATACACGCGGCGGGATAAATCTCGGGATTCCCCTCATAATTTTCCTCCCACCCCGGCTTGAGCACAGCGATTCCGATCATTTTCTCTCCTTTGAGTGTGGCTTTCAGCATCTTGCGATAGCGACGCTCGAAAATGTGCAGCGGCAGCATGGTATTGGGAAAAAGAACGACGTGGGGCAACGGAAATAACGGTAAATTACCGGAAAAATTCTGGAGATCGATTTTTTGTTCCATCGAGATACACCACGGCATTTAAAATATTCGTCGACGCCGGAATCTGCGCCTTTACTCACTTATTTAATTATAGATGCACTCCTTCACTACGGAAGTGAATCAAACACCTTTACAATTTCCCTGGGGATGTCGCCGTCGAGACGGCAAAGGAATACAAAGCCGCCGGGACGGCGGCGGTACGGAGCGAACCATGAAAACGATACGAGTCGCCGCCGTTCAATTCGAACATGCGGCCGGAGATAAAAACGCGAATCTCGAAAAAATCCGTTCGTTCGTGGAACTGGCGCAACGCCAAAACGTGGAATTGATTGTGTTTCCCGAATGTTGCGTCACCGGGTATTGGTTCTTGCGAAACCTGGCGCGGCATAAACTCCTCGATTTGTCGGAATCCGCCACGGCTGGTCCCTCTTCGCGCTTTCTCCTCACTTTGGCGCAGGATACATACATGACCATCGGCGCGGGACTCATCGAAATCGCGTCGGATGGCTCTCTCTATAACACCTATCTCGTCGTCATGCCGGATGGGACGCTTCGTTTCCACCGAAAAATCCATGCGTTCGTGAACGTTCATCTTTCCAGCGGCGCCGACTATACCGTGTTTGATACTCCACACGGCTGCCGTGTGGGTGTGCTGATCTGCTACGACAACAACATCATCGAGAACGCCCGCATGACGGCCTTGCAAGGCGCCGACATCCTGCTGGCGCCTCATCAGACAGGCGGTTGCGCCTCGAAAAGCCCGCACGCGATGGGCGTGATCGATCGTTCGTTATGGGATAATCGCCATAGCAACCCTGACGCCATCGAAGCGGAATTCCTGGGACCGAAAGGCCGCGGCTGGCTGATGCGCTGGCTGCCCTCCCGCGCGCACGACAACGGCATGTTTCTCATTTTCAGCAACGGCGTCGGCGTGGATGGCGACGAAATCCGCACCGGCAACTCCATGATCCTCGATCCATACGGACGCATTCTCGCCGAAACCTGGAAAGCGGACGACGACATGGTTATTGCGGACCTGGACGCTGCGTTATTGGATCAATGCACCGGGCGCCGTTGGATTCGCGCTCGCCGGCCGGAATTGTACGGCCCATTATCCGTTCCAACCGGCAACGAACGCGACACACATTCCGTTCGTTTCGGAAAAATCAATTTTTGATGAGGGATTTATGAATCGAGTATCTCAGGATTCTGCCATCTCGTTTCAGACGCGCGTTTGCCGCTGCGAAAATTTGCTCTGGCGTTCGCCCACTGATCCCGCTTTTTTCACCTTCGATCAGCGCTGCGCGGATCGCTTCGATTTCAACCTCACGAGCCTGTTCTTTACGGATCAGTTCCCGTAACACTTCGCTTTCATTACCATAGCGGCCGCCGGCAATCTGCGACTGGATCCACTCGGCTTGTTGATCCGTTACCGATATGCTTTTTTGTCATTGTCATAATTTTGCGCTCCAAAGCGCGGATGTAATTTCTCCACCCGGTTGTATGATACTTGTTATCCTCTTGCCAAACAGCGGTTGTGAAGTGGATTGCGTTTTTTTTACCCCCCAAAGATAACATAAATCCGGATGTTTCGTTATTAGATCAATGCGTCGGACGATGATGGAGTCGCGCTCGTCAGCCGAAATTGTATGGTCCATCAACCGCGTCAATCGGCAACGAATGCGACACGCATTCCGTCCGCTTTGGAAAAACCGATCTTTAACGAGGAAATTTTATGCGTTCTTCTTCATTGGTCACGATACGTCTGTTTGTATACTTCTTCCTGTTTCTTTCCATTCCTCATTTTTCAAGCCCTGTTTCAATCTCCGCCGAATCGTCTTCCGATCCACAGCTGGAGGCGCTTTGGCAAAACATTCTCGACGCCAACCACGCCTGGCTCTTTCCGCAGAATCAGAATGTTTCGTATGATGTTCTCAGTCAACGAATCGCCGAAATCGATCCGGGAATGGGAAATGAACAGAAGAGGCATGTTTGGTATTCCGGCTCCGACCAGGCTCGCATCGAAACGGAAGGGAAAAACGGATTTACCGTGATTTACTCCGACGGCATTCGTGGAATCCCCTCTACCAATTATTCGACGTACGATGCCAACGTTCCCACCGACCTCGGCATCGGTTTGGCGGTCTATCCATCCATTGTTAATGCCGCTCGGGAGAATGAAATTCCTGCCTCCATGCAAAATCGAGGGATTCAGATCATCGACGGACGCAATGCACTCTTACTCGAAGCCCCAAATTTTCAAGGCTATAGCCTGGCGGGAAAGGATGTTTCTTTTTCCTATCGCGATGAGAGTACTGCGTTGGATAACGTGCGGTGGTATGTCGACCCGACCAATTATACGTTGATATGTATCGAAGAAACCATATCCTCGCAAAACCAGCATTCCACGGAGCTGACCGGAAATTCGTTTCGTTGGGAATTTCCGGATGGATATTATGAAACGGCTGCGGGATTTGCGCCGCAAACAATCGTTTTACATAGCGAGGTTATGAAACAACCGCTGCGAATGGAATATTCGTTCCAACTCGTCGATGGAAAAGTATGGATGGTCAAGGAAGCCAATTTTTATTTGAATGGCGATCATTTGTCTGCCACCAGGATTTCAAATGTCTCTCTGAGTCCGATCGATCCGGCCAAATTCGATCTTGCCGCCGCCGGCATCAAAATCGACGACGTGACTGAAGGAAACGGGATCATTTCCGGGCAAGTGATTCATCACGATACGATGCAAGGTCTGGCGGGTGCAAAGATTCATCTTTTCGCCGATCCTTCAAAAACCCGCAAAGCGGATTGGGGGGAGATTGTCACGCAAAGCGATGGTTCCTTTACGTTTGTACAACTCCCTGCACAGAATTATTGTCTCATCGCCGAAAAAGAAGGACACGTGTCGTTTAATAAAAATAACGCGCAGAATTATTCCTCCTTTTTAGTTGAAATCGATCCCTATCGGCAGGCGGTGGAATTTATTCATTTACAGAAAGACAAAGCCGAACAAAATGTTGAACTCTATTTATCCGATCCGCGCCGTATCCGCGGGAAAGTCGCGCGAATCGGTACCGGCGAACCGATTCCTGATGTCGTAGTCGAGTATAATACAAATTTTATTCAAACCGGGAATCGAAAAAACACGATCAAGAAGCGGGAACAATCCACGCGAACCGACGACGCGGGTCGTTTTGCCTTTGATGACCTTCCCGCCGGGCAATTTGGTTTCATCGCCAATGCGGAAGGATATCTGAGGAGTGATCTGTTGCAATCTGTGAATAGAGACATTGCGAATCAATGTATGCAGAACGTGGATTTGACATCCGTCACGGCGAAAGACGATGTTCTCTTAAAATTGCTTCCCGGCGGGGAGATCGAAGGGACGGTTTTTAATCCCGATGGCGCTCCGATCGCAAATGCGGATGTGTCGAGTTTTTATTGGATTCAAACGCAAAGCGATGAAAACGGTTTTTATCGCCTTTCCGGACTGCCGACGATGGATGTGGCAAGAAATCAGGAAATCGGATTGTTTGCCAAAGCCGACGGATATTTGAGAACCGAAATCAAATCGCTTCACATTCCATCGAGAACCACGACGATCAGGAAAGACATCGTTTTAAACACCGGTGGAACCATCGCCGGGATCGTGTACGATGGCAGCGGCGAGAGATTCCCCCATTTGCGCATTGGCATTCAAAGCTTGGATATTACCGGCGAGGAAGCCAACATCGAACTTATGCGGATGGGAATGTCTCCGCTAAAGATGGCGCCGATGACCAATGAGGAAGGGGAATTTCAATCTCCGAAATTGCTGCCGGGCCGTTATCAATTAAGAACGGCGACGGATGGTTATGAACCGTATGAAGGAGAAGTGATTGAAATCGTGAATGACGCTACGCAAAACGCGGAAATACGCCAGACGCCGGTCGCGCCGATTGCGGGTATTGTGATCGGTCCGACGGATACACCACTGAGTGGGGTGAAAGTGCAAGGCGGTATGCTCAGCGTGGAAACCGGTGAGGAGGGAACCTTTGAATTCAAACAACTGAAAAATGCCGCGCACACATTCACATTTACTCGTCCCGTTCCACAAGGAAAAATCGAGCAAACGCAGACGCTGGAGAATATTCATCCCGGTCAGACCGATCTGGTCGTTCATTTCAATTCACCGCCGCAGTCGCTTCCGAATCTGAAGGGAAAGGTTGTGGACGCATTGACCGGCGCGCCGCTTTCGCATTTTTTTGTCAGACTTTTCGGCGGAAATACGAGTTATGAGATAATAATATATATGAATTATCTAACGGGGAGCGGAAAAGAGGTGAACAGCGATGATGGAATGTTTTTATTCGCAGGAGTTTCACCGGTAACCACTGAATTCGTTATTTATGCGCCGGGATATGCGGCGAAGGTCGTCGGTCCGCTTGAATTGAAGCCGGATCAAACCAAAGAAACGTTTACCGCCTTGCAGAAAGAAGCAAGGATCGTCGGACGAGTCTATACAAAAAACGGAGATCGGCAATTCAAAATGCATCAGCGGATTCGGATTCATGAACCGGCGGATCTTTCCGATCGAAATTTCGACTATCCCACATATTTCGGTATTTTTGCTTCGTATGAAAGAACCGGCGCTTTCCAATTCGAAAATGTTCCGGTCGGGCAGTATGATATTCAACTCTCCGACAATGCGCTCGGCGTCGCCTCCGCGACCTGCATTTCGATCACGCAGGCGCGGGTATACGATCTTGGAAATCTATTGCTTGAGAATTTGGAAAAAAACGATACCGATACGATTCATTTAAAAATAAACCATCGCGATGGTTCGCCGGCATTCAATACGAAAATCGTCGGCCATTTCCGCTGGCTGCAAAACCGTGAAACCGATGCCAATGGACGCTGTATTTTTTCCAGTCGTCACAACGATTTCGAAAAGTCGTTACTTTTCGCCATAAACGAATCTCCTTCCTCTTTTTATGAATTGGAACCGGGAAAAAAAGAATATGAAATTGTTTATGAGGAAAAGAAGGGCAATGGAATTGTAAGGGGAATCGTCATGCGAAACAACAAACCGGTCCTGGCCGCTCCGGTCTCGCTTTTTTCAGCGGACGGCCGTGAACCGGCCATTCTGTTTCAGGAAAAAACCAACGCATTGGGACGATACCAATTCAAACAAATTCCGGCAGGTCGCTATTTTCTGTTTGTACGGGATCCGAATCCGTCCGACAATAAAAATGGCGATACTGCATTTCGTTTTTATGAAGTAACCATCGCGGAAAATGAAGATCGGTTTGCGCCGATTGAATTGAACGGCGTTTCCATCTCCGGGACGGTAACCGATTCCGGCGGTTCTGCGATCGGCGGCGCTTATGTCTGGATCGGATTCCCATTTCCCGAAACTCCACGTACGAAAGCCATGATCAATTTCGGCCCGCAACGCAGTGTGCAGGCGGATGAATATGGGTATTTCAAATTCGACGACTTGCAGCCGGGGACATATGAAATCCTATCCTCACGATATTCGGTGGGAGTGAGCGAAACACTTATTGTCGAGGTCGTTGATCATATGAATACAGAAATAACTCTCAAGAATTGGTAAATGGATAGTCAACGCTGGTTCTGAAAAAAGATATTCCTTTTTATAGGTTAAAGCCATGATACAATAAAAGGTAAAAGTATAACAGGCAGATTAAAAAGAATGAGCAAGAAACCTATTCGCGTATATGCCGACACATCCGTATTTGGTGGAGTTTTCGATGAGGAATTCGATAAAGTTAGCCGATTATTTTTTGATCAAGTGAAAAACGGACAATTTCATCTCGTTCTTTCTCCCTTAATTCATGATGAACTTGAAAAAGCTCCTGTGAAAGTGAAAACCTTTTTTGAGAAGATTCGAGTTACTGCTGAAATTGCGGATTTGATGGAAGAAATGATCGATTTACAACATGCTTATCTTGAAGCCGGAATCGTTGCTCCAAAATCAGAGACAGATGCGCTTCACGTTGCCATTGCTACAGTCGCAGAATGTCACCTGATCGTGAGTTGGAATTTTAAACATATTGTACATTATCAAAAAATTCCTCTCTATAACGGGATTAATCAGGCAAACGGATATCATTCAATTGCGATTCATAGTCCTCAGGAGGTTCTGATCGATGAAGACAAAAACATTTGACTGTATCAAAATGAAAAGAGAAGGCGCTTCCTACATTTATGAGCAAATTAAAGATTTGTCACGAGAAGAAAAAATCGCGTATTGGATGAGTCGAAATCGGATTTTTCGATCCGAACAGGATCAATTAGTTAAAAACATATCAAATGACGAATTGACGATGCCAAAAGAGAATCGCTCGTAACTACCAGATGAATATCGATTTGTCGGATATTCCGGAGTTGGACGATCATTATTGGAAAAACGCCAGATGGATTACGCCGCGACATAAACAATCGATATCCGCCCATATCGATAAAGATGTGTTGGATTGGTTTCAATCCCTTGGTAGTAAATATCAGGAACAAACAAACTACGTTTTATATTCATATATGAAAATTCCTGCAAAAAAATAACCAACTAAATATACCAATCAGGTAAAGAGTAATCATGGAAGTGCCCTCCTTTGACTATTCCTAATTTGGGATAGTATCATAAGATTCAATCATTACAACACGATTTCAAAATAGGATTGAACCAAAGCGGATGCCATACAATGCCGACAATCGAAGAGAAATTCCATCATTGGCTGAAACAATTTGCCGCAAGCATTCGTGAAAAATTTGTAGATCCGGTAAAGGGAGCGCCGGAAGAACAATTACGTTCCCCTTTCGAAACCTTGTTGATGGATATCGGGCGTCTCCTGTCTCTGAAAATCGTGTTGAAGGGGGAAAGCCAATTGCCGGATCGATCGGGCAAACCTGATTTCGCCGTCAGTATCAATAACCTGCTTTGTGGATATGTGGAATTAAAAGAACCAGGGAAAGGCGCGAACCCGAATCGCTACAAAGGACATGATCGGGAGCAATGGCAACGATTTCGTTCGCTGCCCAATGTGTTGTATTGTGACGGCAATGAATGGAGCCTTTATCGCAACGGGGAACGAGAAGGAAATCCGGTGAAATTCGATGGGGATGTCACCTGTGATGGGGAACAGGCCGTCACCCTCCAAAATACGAATCAAATCAAATCTCTGATAACCAACTTCTTCTCCTGGTCTCCCCTCGTTCCCAGGCGGGCAAACGAATTGGCCGAACTGATCGCGCCTTTGTGTCGGTTGCTTCGCCAGGAGGTTTATGAAGCGCTTCAAAATCCTTATTCGTCATTGCGTCAATTGGAGAAGGATTGGCGTGAGTTGTTGTTTCCTCATGCCAATGATGACCAGTTTGCCGACGCCTACGCGCAAACGGTGACGTTTGGATTGCTTTTGGCTCGCGCGGAAGGGGGGTCGGTAGCGGATATTCACCTCGCCATGCAGACGGTGGCGGCGGAACATACCCTGCTATCCCGCGCGCTGGGGGTATTGACGGATGAGAATATTGAAAAAGAAATTTCGACGTCGCTGCGCACCCTCCAGCGGGTTATCGATGAAGTATCGGAATGCGCCTTAAGCGAATCGGATAAGGAAGATCCCTGGCTCTATTTCTACGAGGATTTTTTGGCTTCGTATGATCCCGCTCTGCGAAAGAATGCCGGCGCGTATTACACGCCGGTCGAAGTCGTCCATGCGCAAGTTCGGCTCGTCGATTCCCTGTTATCCGAAAAACTGAAAAAGGCAATGGGATTTGCCGACAAAGGAGTCGTGACTCTTGATCCCGCTGCGGGAACCGGGACGTATTTGTTGGGGATCATCGAACACGTCACGAAGACAGTGGAACAAGAAGAAGGCAAGGGCGCGGTTGCCGGTCGATTGACCGATTTGGCAAAATCCCTGTTCGGATTTGAAATGATGACCGGACCATATTCCGTGGCGGAACTGCGCGTCACTCGCGCATTGATGGAAAAAAACGCCACTCTTCCTGCAGAAGGCCCCGGAATTTATCTGACCGATACGCTCGAATCTCCCTTCACCATCCCTTCTCAATTGGGATTGTGGTACGAACCCATCGCCCGGGAACATAAAAGAGCATTAAAAATCAAAGATAATATTCCTGTGATCGTCTGTATGGGGAATCCTCCATATGATCGGCACCCCGCCGCAGATCCGAAAGACCCCGAAAACCGCAGTCGAACGGGTGGGTGGGTTCGATGGGGGAACAATGGAGATACGAATAGCGCAATTTTGAATGATTTTCTCCAACCTGCGCTCGATGCCGGTTACGGCGGCGACGTCAAAAATCTTTATAATTTATATATCTATTTTTGGCGTTGGGCGTTGTGGAAAGTCTTCGAGCATAAAACGGCTTCCGGCCCGGGAATCGTTTCGTTTATCAGCGCATCCTCCTATCTGGATGGAAATGCATTTGTCGGCGTTCGTGAATACATGCGCAGGTTGTGCGACGAAATCTGGATTCTCGATCTGGGCGGCGAAGGACGAGGAACCCGAAAAAGTGAGAATATCTTCGCCATTCAAACCCCTGTCGCCATTGCGATCACGGTATGTTATAAACAATCGAATCCGAAAAAACCGGCCAAAGTCCATTATTGTCTCGTCGAAGGAACAAAAGAGCAAAAACTCAAAACATTGGATCGAATCCAATCATTTCAAAGTGTGGAATGGGCAACCTGTCCCTCTGATTGGCAAGCGCCATTTCGTCCGGCGGGCAAAGGAGATTATTTTGATTGGCCATTATTAACGGACGTAATGCCCTGGCACCATTCGGGTGTCCAGCTGAAGCGCACGTGGCCGGTCGCGCCGGATCAGGAAACTCTTGAACGTAGATGGCATTCGTTACTTCATTCCGAAAATCGAGCGCTGGCTTTTCGAGAAACGGAGGCACGTCTGATCAGGAATTCTTATTCTTCGAGTCCGACCGAAAATATACCGGCAACGCCGATCTCTGACTTGAAAATCAATACAAAAATTCCTGCGTGTGTTCGGTACGCTTATCGTTCTTTTGATCGACAATGGTTGATTGCGGATAACCGGATGGCTGATCGAATTCGACCTTCTTTATGGCGTTGTCAAAGTGATAAACAGATTTACCTCATCAGTATCTTTTCCCAGCCGGTCAGTCATGGGCCCTGTCTGACAGTATGCGCGGATATCCCTGATTTGGATTATTTTCGCGGATCATACGGCGCCAAGGCAGTCATGCCCTTTTGCAGGGATGCCAAGGGCAAATATAAAAATGTTAATCCCGGATTGTTGAAATTGTCCAAAACGAAATGCAAGCCGGAAGACATGGTATCGTACCTGTACGGTCTTCTCTCCAATCCGGCATTCACGGAACGTTTCGAAACGGAACTCACGTCCCGTCAGCTTCGGATCCCCATCACGAAAGATATAAAATTATTTGATGAAATCGCCAAAATCGGGGAATACCTGATTTGGCTGCACACGTACGGCGAACGGTTTTATGGGAAAGGAAAATCCCAAAGCCGGATTCCTCCCGGCAAGGCGCGATGCGTAAAAAACGTTTCGGATTCGCCGGATCACTATCCGGAATCGTTCGAGTATGAAGAAGAAGCTCATCGGCTTGTCGTCAGCTCAGGAGAATTCCAGCCGGTTGCGCCGGCAGTGTACCATTTCGAAGTCTCCGGTTTAAAGGTTGTCCAGTCGTGGCTCGGCTATCGCATGAAAGAAGGAAAAGGCCGCAAATCGTCTCCTCTCGACGACATCCGCCCGGAATGCTGGACGGCCCAATTTACGCGAGAACTACTCGAATTGATATGGGTATTGGAAAAAACGATCGAAATACAACCCAAACAAACCGAATTGTTGGATAAGGTATTAAAAAGCGATTTGATCCGGGAAAACGAACTTCCGCCTGTCAGTGATGAGTTGCGCAATCCGTTTCAAGAGGCCGATACGCCTCTGTTCAGTTTTTTGTAATGTAACACCGGCATCCTTGCCGGCATATTTATCGACAGAAGCGGAATATGCACATCGTCCTAAAGAAATTAAACAAAAAAATCCACCGGATTTTTTCTCCAATGGCCTTTTCTGATCATAGGCCTTTTATGCGTTGATCGCCGCTTCCAACGCATCCACCAGCGTTTGTTTGGACGTGAAACCGATCCATTTGTTGACGATTTCCCCGCCTTTGATGATCAACAATGTGGGAACGCTCATGATTCCGTATTGAGTGGCCAGGTCCTGATTGGTATCCACATCCACCTTCGCCACTTTGGCCCGGCCGGAAAACTCCTCGGCCAATTGCTCCACGATCGGGGCGATCTTCTGGCAGGGACCGCACCACGTCGCGCTGAAATCCACCAATACCGGAACGCTTGATTGTAACACTTCACTTTCAAAATTGCCGCCGGCAATCTCTATTTCACTTGACATAACGTTCTCCTAACTTTATTGATTCTCTATCAACTCCTATAATAAAAAAACATTATACCTCGGTAAGGGCGTAAAGCAAGGCAAAATTAGTCTCCGCCATGTGCATCTTTTTTTTTATCAGCTGGACGGAACCAGTCTAATTGTAATACCGTATAAAAAAAGAGAGTATCGTATACCGACGCTATGACGGCGAGACATCGGCAGAATTCGAAATGACGCTTCCGAAGAATGAACGGAAGGCAAAAAATCACAAAATCAGGGAACACTTATGAAAAAACAACTGCGAATGCAAGGATTTACCTTGATCGAGCTGATGACGGTGGCCACAATCATTTGTATATTGGCTGCGATTGCCGTCCCTAACTTCCTGAATGCCGTCGTGCGAGCCAAAGTCGCCCGCTCCGTCGCCGAGCAGGAATTGATCGTATGGGCGCTGGAATCGTATTTCGTGGATCGAGACGAATATCCGCCGAATCTACAGGAACAGGTCGCTTCTCCGGGCGATTTGGTACCGATCACAACGCCGATTCCGTATATTTCCAACCTTCCGGACGACATTTTTCTCTTTCCAAAAGAACAGGACCGGCATGAATTTATTGAGACCGCGAGAAACGGCGTTTCTTCCTATTTTTATATCAATTATATGCAACCGACCGGGAAACGGATTTCTGTCGACCCGTTTGGATTAAAAGGAAGCGCGAATTATTTGGTTTACGGTTTAGGGCCGGCATTTTCAACCGATTTCGTTCCGCAAAAACCGGAAACGTTGGTCATGTACAATCCCAGCAACGGAACATCCTCGCGCGGCTACCTGACAACGTTCGGTCCCTGATAGGTAAATTGCCGGAGCGCGGGCATCCCACCCGCAATTTATTGTGGTGCGGACCTCTGGTCTGCACATTATAATGGTGCAGACATCCCGTCTGCTAAAAATTTTGTGCAGACCAGAGGTCCGCACCACAAACTCTTGATCGAGTTGTATATGATGAGTGACCATTCCTGAAAAGAGGAAAAACCATGTCCAAATACAAATGGGACAATCTCATATTTTTCGTGGAACAACTATCATCCGCATTGGCCATGAAACTGCCGATGGATAAAACCATTCATTCGATGAGTTGTGAAGCGCTGGATCGCGGCTGGAAACGAACACAGGAAAAAATATCCGAACAGCTCGCTTCCGGCTCTTCCTTATCGGACGCGATGGAGCAGTACCCCTATTATTTCCCCGCCATGCTTCGCCAACTGGTGCGCATGGGTGAAAAGGGAAACGTTCTTCCCGCCATGCTGATTTCCATCAGTCGCTATTTGCAATCCGCAAGGGAAATCCGTCATAAATTACAAAAATGCCTGATTTATCCCTTTCTCGTTTGGACGTTTTTGCTTGTGGATTTCGTGATTCTCTGTTTTAACTGCCTGCCGCGGTTTCAGGAGATGTATCAACAGTTGGGAAGCCAGCTTCCCGATGTGACGCGCCTCTTTTTGAGTTTCGGTCCGGCCTTTTTGATTCTGTTCGACGGCATGATTTTCCTGCTGGCGTGGATTGTGATTGGTTGGATCAGCAGTGACGTGGAAGGAAAATCCTATCTATCTTCCCAAATCAACCGGTTTTTGCGTTTTATTCCTTTTTTAGGCGTCTTGCAGCGACACGCCAATTCCGCTGAGATTTGTGAAGTGTTAGGTGTGCTGGTGGAGGGCGGGCATTCCGGAAGAAAGGCGATTGCCATCGCAAAGGAAGCCGCCGTAAATCACACCACCCTTTCCACGCTGGAAGAGTTGCACGTCGCCATGCTCGCGGGTGAAAATTACCGGGAAAACGCGAATCGAACCGTTGTTCCGCACACGACGCTGTGGATGCTGGCGCAATCCGGCGAACAAGGCTCGCAGGAACTGGGGCAGGCGCTCAGAAATGTAGCCGCTTATCATCGCCGCCAGCTGGATATGCTGACCGGCGTCATTCGCGAAGTGCTCGAACCTTTGCTATTGTTGGCAGTGGCTTTGATCGGCGCGTTCGCGTTGATCGCATTATATGTAGCTCTATTCAGACATGTGATGGTAATCGTGTAATGGCGAAAAAGGATACTTGTCATGGATAAGGAACGTCTGATTCGTACGCTTTCTTCGATTCGATGGGGACGATATTACCTGATCGCCTATTTGATCCTTATGATCCTGCTGATTTGGCAATATTTCACAGCTGCGCGGATTTACGGAATAGCCAGCCGACAACATGAGTTTTATTTTCGCTTTCTGGTTTCAATTCCCCCGTTGTTTCTTCTTTTCGGCTCCCTCTTCTTGCGAAACGAACGGCGCATTCGGCAAATCACGACGTTCTCGTTGATTTTATTGGTATTGATCGGTTCTTCCATCCTCTCCAATTACGTATCGTGGGAAGAGGGAATCATCCCGGCAAGCTGCATCGCATTCAGTCTGTTACTATTTTTGGTGTGCAATCAATTGTCTCTCTATATCATCGTTTTTATTCTGATCACCGTCGCGGCGTTTTCTGTTTTGATCATTATTCCACTTATTTTTTTAGGCGAGGGGAATGCGCGACAAGGATACGCTTTGTTTCCGAATTTTGGAATGATATTCAATCCGTTTCTCCTTTTCTTCATTCCCGCGCTGCTGTTTGCTTGTGCGTATTTCCCCCGCCGCATTGAACTGCGCCGTTACTTGGTCCCACTGGCAAATAAACCATTATTTTTTACCGAAAAAGATGATCGCGAAGCGTTCACACTCATCGAATTGCTGATCGTGATCGCCATCATCGGAATACTATCCGCCGGAACTGTGCAGTGCTGGGGCTATCTGCTGCAAACGCAAAAAAGCCTCGCGGAACGCGTGCAAATCACCCAAATCCTGGCCGCTGAAATCACGACTCTGATAAACACGTCGAATCGGCCGAATCCTTCATCCGAACCGAATCCATTACCGATTCCCATTACCGAATTTATCGAGAATCCAAAAATCACCGGCCACTATTCCATCACGGAAACAGATAATCCGAATATTTTAAAAGTAACCGTTTCCCTGACACAGGAAACCGATTCGCCGGGAGAACGCCATTACCGCATGATCAGCTTTCGTAGAACAGCTAAGGGAAATTCAAAATGAAAGGCAAGGAACGAGCGTTCACGTTAATCGAATTACTGATCGTGGTTTCGATCATCGTCGTCATGAGCGGCGCGGTTTCAAAATTGTGGTATGGGATGGAGAAAACCTCGAAACAAACAACTCAGAATGTTAAATTTATTCTACAAGGACAGATGATTTTGGATCGAATCGAGCGGGATATCGAACGCTCATTCGGCATTACTCATTCTGCGGATACGCTTTTATTGCTGAAACAGCAATATGGGAACGGCGCGGTCCGACAGGTAGCCTATAGAATCGACTCCGGTGAATTATCGCGCGAAATTCAGGAAAATGGAGAATCACGGATTCTCAAAATCGCGGATTTGCACTCCCATGAGCTCACAATCACTTTTTTGAATGATGCAACCGTTCGGTTGGAGTGGCATCGGGAAGCAAGAAACCACCCGCTTCAACTCCAAATGAATCGTCTAGTCACATTCGTGAATATCGAAGGACGAATGCCATGAAAACAAAACATGCCGAACAAGCGTTCATATCGGTTCCCGTCATTCTCCTGTTCACCGCAATTGGATTGATGCTAATTACGTCTATGGTCGGGCGAATGACATTTTTGTCTCGTCAAACCCACCGCATTTTGCTATCCAAACAAGCGCAGGCGCTCGCGAATGGCGCCATCGAACGCGCCCTCGACGCGTTGTCTTCCCCCGACGCGCCGAATCCAACATCCGCACAAGAATATACAGAAAACATCGCGCCCATTTATATCGGCGACGATCCCATCGGTGAACCTGAGGATGATCTGCGAGTGATTCGTGCAACCTACGGGTATCGTTGCCAATCCGTTGAGAAAACCGACTATGTGAACTTACCAATTGAGCAAATCCAAAACGCTTTTTTAATTACCGGCTATGCTGAAATTCCTTATCGAAACACGACGTTGAGCAGCGCCGTTACAAAATTATGTGTATTAGATAACAAAAACGAATGGACGCTGATTCCTATGATTGATGATTTGTCTTAATCCGATTTCACTTGCCTTTACACGAATCCCACGCCCTAACCCTTAATGGGTCTCACTCTCATCCATCGCGACGGGTGTGAACCCGCTCCACAACCCGCGAAACTACCAATTCCGCCGATTCGATTTCATCCGCGATCACTACGTTCGCCCCGGCTTGCACAAGGCGGTCGACATCAAGCATGTATCGCGTGCGAACCAGAATGTGCAGGTTGGGCGCGAGCCTGCGCGCCGCCTCCACCGCGCGTTCGATCGCGCCGGGATCGTTGATGACGATCACGAACTCCCGCGCGCGTTCCGCGCCCAGATGATGCAGCACTTCGGAACTGGTGATGTCGGCGAAATAGGCCGGTTCTCCCTGCTCGATGGCGCGGTGAACATTCTCCGCGTTTAATTCTCCGATGACGTATGGGATTCCCTGTTTTTTCAGCGCATTGGCCAGTTGGGTTCCGGCCAATCCGTACCCGCCGATGATGACGTGATCGCGCAGTTTCCTTTGCCCGTCCTTCGCCGCGTCCTCGGCCACGCGGATGTCCAACAACCGCGTCAACACGCGAATCTTACCGACTCCGGCGGCCAGATGGGGACTGTACGAAATGGCGAACGGAGTAATGACCATCGACAGGATGACGGCGGCCAGCACGTTGCCTGCCAACGGATCTTCGAACAGGTTGGCGCCCTGCGCGGCGCGCGCCAGCACGAAGGAAAATTCTCCCACCTGCGCCAACGCCATGGCCGCCATGACGCAGACGCGCAACGGCAGCCGCATGATGATTCCGGTCAGAAAGACGACGCCGAATTTTCCGATCAAAATTCCCACGAGAATAAGCAGAATGGTTTCCAGATTTTCCAGAAGAGTATGGGGAATGAGCAACATACCGATGGAAATAAAAAACAAACTGGTGAATCCCTCGCGGAAGGGGATCAATTCGGCTAACGCCTGATGGCGATAGGCGCTTCCGGCCACCACCAATCCCGCCATGAATGCGCCCAATGCCAGCGAAACGCCTGACATCGTCGCCGCCCAGGCGGTGCCAATGCAGACGAGCAGGACAGCCAGGACAAAAAGATCCCGCTGCCGGGTTCTTGCGATCATATGCAGAAAGGGCGGGACCAAAAGGCGGGCCGCCGCCAAAACCACGCATAATATCAAAACGGCTCGCAACAGGAGCGCAATGAGATACGCCGTCGAAACGTTGGTTCCGCTCAATAATGGGATGGCGAACATCATCGGAACGACGCTGAGGTCCTGAAACAGCAGGATGCCGATGGTCAAACGTCCGTGCGGCGCGTCCGTCTCGCCGCGCGATTCCAGCCCGCGCAACACGATCGCTGTGCTGGATACGGCAATCATGAACCCGATAAATAAAGCCACACGCCACGATAAATCGAACAGCAATCCGAGCGCCAACGTCAACAGAATGGTCAAGCCGACCTGCAGCGCCCCGCCGATGACAATCGGTTTCCACAAACGCCGCAGCCGTTCCAGCGAAAATTCCGAGCCGATGCTGAACAACAACAGAATCACGCCCACTTCCGCCAGAACTTCGACCTGATGGATGTCTTTCACGAAACCGATTCCATGCGGGCCCACGAGAATTCCGGCCAGGATAAAACCGGCGATGGAGGGAATTTTGATCCGGTGCAATACGGTGACGACCGTCACGGCGATGGCGAAGATGATGGCCAGCTCGCGTAGAAATGACAATTCGCCCATATAAGATGTGTTCCTTTCTCAAGATTACTTCACTTTACTATACAGGGGCTTGGATTTATGGGTTAGGGATCAGGATTCAGCCCCCCCAACAAACGGATTCGAAAAAAATGGTTTTTCTTTATGGACGCCTGGGAATATGGGCGTCCCGCCCGCATAGCGCCACCCGGTCTATTGACTTTTCTGACAGTGCTCATTAAGCTGGATAATAAACCAGCTCAATAAGGAAAGCGAATCATGAACCAAATCGGTCTTCATGAGGCCAAAACCCGTTTATCCGAATTAATTGCCAAAGTATGTGAAGGAGAACAATTCACCATCACTCGACGAGGCATTCCCGTGGCTTATTTAACGCCGGTTTCGATAGCGGATCAGGACGACATTGAAAAAGCCATTGAGGGGCTGGAACGGCTTCGAAAACGCTGTGTCCTTGGCGGCCTCAACATAAGAGAAATGATGGAAGAAGGACGACGATAATGGACGAATTTGTTCTGGATTGTTCCATGACGATGGCGTGGTGTTTCGATGATGAAGCGACGCCGTCCTCCATTTCGCTTCTTCGGTCCATGAAGAGCGGAAGAGCGGCGCATGTACCTTCCATATGGCCGTTGGAAGTTGCAAACGTATTGTTAATTGCGGAACGCCGAAAACGTATACAATCTAATGATGTCAGGCAAATGATCTCTTTCCTTGAAAGACTGCCAATTCGAGTCGATACGCTTCGCGCACATCAAATTTTCAGCGACGTGTTGACCTTGGCGCAAGAACAAACATTATCATCATACGATGCAACCTATCTGGAATTGGCGGTTCGAGAAACATTACCATTAGCCACTTTGGATAAAAAACTGAAAGCAGCCGCCCAAAAATTGGGAGTCCGGTTGATAGAATAGCGCATGGGCGCCGAACGCGGGCATCCCACCCGCATAACGCCACCCGACAAGGGAATCTTCACTTTCCCTTGCCGCCCACCCAACGGATTCAAAAAAACGGCTTTTCTTTGTGTACAACCAAGAAGGAAACGGTTCATAGAAGAACGGATGCAATACCGAAATAAAATAGAATCGTGAAAATATCGGCGAGCGCCAGAGTCACTGGTCCGGCGGCAATTTTCGGATCAAGTTTCAGCGCATGCAGTATCGTGGGGATGCTCAATCCGAAAAGGCACGCGGCGCATAGCGACAATAGAATGCTGCTTCCAATCGCGATGGCCGCCAAACCGGTTCCACGCCAAAACCAAACGATTAAAGAGATGAGAACGCCACAAGCCGCGCCCAGAAATGACGCCGCGCCCAATTCTCTTCGAAACGCCTCCGTATACCATCGCCACGTGGGCCGCGTCGCGCGCAATGCCTGAATCGTCACCGTCATGGACTGAATGCTCACGCTCTCACCAAGCCCTAAAACCAACGTAAGAAAAAAAGCCAGCAGGATGCATTGCGCCAACGTGGCTTCGAATGCGCTAACCAGCAGCGCGCAAATCGTTCCGCTGGCGATGGTTGCCAGCAACCACGGAAAGCGATATCGAAAGGCGCGTAACGGGGAGGCGTCGCGCACTTGCGAAACCAGAAAACCGATGGATTCAAACACCTCGTCCATCCGTTCCCGTTCCGCGATTTCGAACTCCATATCCGTAAACATGCTGACATCGACAACTCCCACGATGCGCCGCTGTTGATCCACCACCGGCAGCGCAAGAAATTTGTGGCGAGCCAGCAATTCGTGAGCCTCCAGGATGATGGCATCCCGGGAAATGGTCACGACTTGTCTGATCATAATCTCGGCGAGCGGTTGGTGCAGCGATGCGGTTAGCAAGCGCCGGGTCGGAACGACGCCCACCAATTGATTGTTATCGTCCACCACATAGAAATAAATGATTTTCTCGCCGATCCCTTGCGATCGAATTTCATCGAACGACGCGCTGACGGTTAATTCCTGGTGTAATATCGCAACATCCCTGCGTATGATGGTCAAAACAGATTGACGCAGTCGACCCAGCTCGGCTTTTTTCATAATGCTTAAAAATCCCTTCATCGACGGTTGAGCGGGGAGAAGGAGTCATACGATTTGTCCCATCCGTCTTTTTTGATCAAGAATAGATCGAACAACGCCACCAACCTGCGATCTACCGCGCGGATCGCGTTGAAAGAAAAAGCGCGAAAAGTCCGACAAGCGCCGCAAAAACCGAAGCGGACAAAATCCCGATTTTCGCCTGATCCAGCATCAATCCCTCCCCGAACGCCAGCGCCGCGATGAAAAACGACATGGTAAAACCGATCCCCGCCAGCATCCCGGCGGAAAAGATGTGCATCCAATGGATTCCCCGCGGTAGCGAAGCAATCCCCAGGCGACTGGAAATCCAGGCAAACGCGAACACGCCGAGCGGTTTTCCGAGCACCAATCCCAGAAAACATCCGAAAACGACGGGGCTCCAACTGGCGCTTTCCGCGGATAGTCGCACACCCGCGTTGAAAAATGCGAACACCGGCATGATGAAATAGGCGACGATCGGCTGCAGCGCGTGTTCCAGTCGGTGCAGCAAACTCTGCGCGTGTTCGAGAATCGATTCCAATGTCTCGATTTTCACCTCCGCTTCCTCGAAGGAATCGTCGCGGATCACTTCGCGCAGGTGATTTTCCAGATCGTGCGAGGCGATGGCGTGTTTGATCGGTATCGTGAAGGCGAGAAGAACGCCCGCCACCGTCGCATGGACTCCCGATTTCAACATGCAATACCAGGCGATCGCTCCCAGGACGAGAAAGACAAACAGACTGCGCCCGCCGCTTTTGCCATAAATCCAGGCGCCGAACAAGAATAAAAATGAATAGAGTAGATAATGGAATTGCAGGGATTCCGTGTAAAAAACGGCAATGACCAGCACCGCCCCCAAATCGTCGACGATGGCCAGCGCGGTCAAAAACACTTTCAATGCCAGCGGCACGCGGGAGCCAAGCAGCGCCATCACCCCCAACGCGAAGGCAATATCGGTCGCCATCGGAATCCCCCAACCGCTGATTGCGGGAGTATTGAAATTGAACAGGGTATAAATCAACGCCGGAACCACCATCCCCCCCAACGCCGCGAAAACCGACAACGCCGCATCCCGCGGACGGGACAACTCGCCGACCAGCAGCTCCCGCTTGATTTCAAGCCCGACCATCAGAAAAAACACGGCCATCAAACCGTCGTTGATCCAAAGAAACAACGGTTTTTTCAAACTCCAACCTCCGAATTCAAATCCGAACATCAATTGTTTGTAATCGAAGTAGGCGGCGGAAAACGGGGAATTCGAAATCACGAATGCGATCAAGGCGGCCACAATCAATAAAATGCCGCCGAAACTTTCACTGCGCGCGAATTGCTGAAATGGAGTCAATAGAAACTGGAATTTGGATACGGGTTCTTGAATTTGTCGGGACATGTCGTGCTTTCCTATTGATTTTTTGGTTGTTCATGAAAAAACAGGAATCCGGGATCTCCCCATAGGAGATCCCGGCTGTCGTTCAGGATTCATGATTTATATTTTTTGTCGGCGGATTATTCCTCCGCGCCGCCAAAAAGCAGGGAACCGTAATAGAGCAGCGTCACGACCGCTCCGATAGTCGCCGCCACATAGGTCATCGCCGCGGCGTTCAGGACTTTTTCCGTGTCGCGATATTCGTGCGAAGAAACAATGCCGCCGTGGGACAAGGCCGCCATCGCCCGGCTGCTCGCATTGAATTCGACCGGAAGCGTGATCACGGAAAACAGGACCGCGCATAGATACAGTATGAATCCCATGAGCGCAATCCAAAAGCCCATCGGACCAAGAATCACGCCGGCCATCAGGCCGAGGGGAATCAACAGGACTCCGAACGAGGAACCAAAATTGGCCAATGGATAAATTCCCTGCCGGTATTGCAGCGGTAGATACCCATGTTTATCCTGCAGGGCATGACCGGCTTCGTGCGCCGCCACGCCGGCGGCCGCGAGCGAAGCGTGATCGTAGACCGGCTCCGACAAGCGCAGCACCTTTTCGCGCGGATCATAATGATCCGTGAGCTCGCCCTCGATCCGTTCGATGCGGACATGATGCAATCCATGGCTGTCCAACACCTGCCGGGCCACCTGTGCGCCGGTCAAACGGGAGCGCACGGGGACCTTCGCATAGCGGGAAAACGTGGAGCGAACATTCCGTGTGGCCAACAACATCAGGCCCATAATTGCGAACGAAAGCACGAGGTAAGTCATTGTCTTGTCCTCCATTTATAATATTTACTTGCCTTTTTATTAAAGCAATTTGTGTACCAAAACATAAAATCTTCAAACCATTTAAGTTAGATCCATACTTGACTAAAACGGTATACTATTTTGGCGCAGAATTGTACCCTTTTGGCCTTCTTTGCCAACCGGATATTCCAAGGCTCTTGTGACTACATTTTATGGCAAAAATTCATCTATCCTCTTGATTCCTTTTGATTCATACTATTGGAGAGGGGTGAATATCCGTTAGAAAAACACGGAATTTTTATTAAATAATTATATTATTTAATATACGTATGTAGTTCCAAATCAGTATGGGTTGTGCTTTTTCTACCCATTGATAATGTGTGGTATTAATGATGGGTTAAAACGACATAACCCATCCTACACCTACTGGCCTCGATCGCCTGGTTCACGACAGAAATAAAATCATCTTGCCGAGAAATTCATGCGAAAAAAAATCCAAACTCCGGAAATCCCGTGACGAGATATCCGAACCCTACATTTACGATGATACATCATGGATACCATACGTTCGGTGAAAGGCAACACGAAGAATTATTATGTCGATCTTTAAACGTTTAATGAAAACAACCCAAAACTTGCGTATTGACTGGCGGAATAAAGATGAAGAATAGGGGATTTTTCAGGCTATAATTCTTTCATATCAACCGTAAGGAGCACAGGGAACATGACGACTCTGGATATGGAAAAAGGATTTCAGGAAATTTGGGAATTGTTTAAAAAAACCAACAGGAATATCAAAGAAGTTTCCGCACAACTGAAAGAAACGGATAAACAAATGAAGGAAACGAGTAAACAAATGAAGGAGACGGATAAACGGTTTCATAAGTTGACGGATAAATGGGGAGAATTTGTCGAAGGTATGGTCAGCCCTGCCGCTATAAAGATTTTTTCCGAACGTGGAATCACGATTGATAGTGTTACGCAGCATTACAAAGTCTCCAGGAACGGGAAGGAAGGCTTGGAGATCGACATCATGGGGATGAACGGGGAATACGTGGTGCTGATCGAAGTGAAAAGCACGCTGGGAATTCAAGATGTGAAAGACCATCTGAAACGAATGGCGAAATTCAAAAGCTTTTTTCCGGAATACTCTAACCGTAAAGTGGTCGGAGCGGTGGCCGGGATTGTGATTAGGAAAGGCGTCGATCTCTATGCGTTCAAACAAGGTCTGTTCGTCATTGCGCAGAGCGGAGATTCGGTGATGATCCTTAACGACAATACTTTTAAACCGAAGGAATGGTGAAAAATTTCGATATGATCAAAATCGTAAGACCCAAACGAATCAATGGACAACCGCTGAAATGCATTGTGCTTTTGAATTATCTACAGTGATTCTGAAATATACTGACAATTGATCACCTTCTCCATCAAATCAACCGGCAAATAGTAATAGTGATTGGACGCTTCATAGCCGATGCGTGAATCTTCGCGAATCAAAGAATACAATTCCCGCGCAATAGCGATTTCATCTCGAATGATTTTCTTCATGGTTTCGATTCTGTCCCGTCGTTCCGATTCGGATTTGGCTTGTTCCTGATGCCATAACTCATTTCGCAGGACGGTAAACCGGGTTTGATTGGCGATCGTGCGGAAATGATGCCACGCGGCGCGGGCGAATCGTAATTGATCGTTCGCCGATTTTTTCTGTGCGGCGGGCGCTCGCTCAACCGCCATTTCCAAGTCCTGCAATCCCTCCTGCCAACCCGATGCGACTTTTTCGAATTGTCCCGCAAACACGTCGGCAGGATAGGGACCGCGCCAACCGTCCACATCGTCATAAGGAAATCCGACCATCGTTGCTTTATATTTCGTGGGAACGTCATAAAGCAAATTCGACGGACCATATTGAGCCGGGCATTGATAGATAACGCCGGCGTTATACGGATATTCTCGAAATGCATGGCTGAACGCAGTCCAGGCTTTTCGCCCGTATGAAGCTCCGTCCGGGCCGAAGCAACTCAACGCCAATTCATCCAGCGCCGCTTCCCGGCTCGGGGCCGGTTCGCGGTCGAATTTGCGAATCAATTCAAGATTGGGCGAGGGATAGCCGCCCAACGACCAGCTCAGCATCATTCCATTGATATCCGCGGAAAGCATATTTTCGCAGTGCTCGGCAATCAAATCCAATACCGGCAAATAAGGAACCGCCGAGAGTTCCCAGGTGATGTTGATTTGCATTTTCGCGAGGGTTCGCAGCCCCGCCTGTTTCGCCAACGCCCAATGTTTCGTAGCGCGCGGACCCGGCCCGACGGTGGAAATCGAATACTCGCCGACGGTGGATTCGATCCCGCCGCGCGTAATCGGTTTGGACCATTCGCTGACGGACATAAACGAGACGGATTTGGGCAGATTTCGAATGATATCGGCGGCCCAATCATCTCTCCACCCCCAATCCCAGGCGATGACCTCCGCGTCCGGATCGCCGCGATGCACGCCGGCTTCGATCGCTTGGTTTACCTCGGCGATGATGTCAGCCGCCGAGCGGTCTTTGCAGCGCGGGCATCGGGTATGTTGGTGATGGGAAGCGCAGCTGGTCAGGTTTTCCGACGCGGTGATGGTAAATACGCCGGCCAAACCGGGAACCTGTTCGAAGACATATGCGAGAGAATCCGTCAGCCATTGCCGCACCGCCGGATGGCTGGTGCACATAGTGAAGAAATCGCCTCCCTGCACGCCCTTCATCTCCGGTCGCCTGGCAAAGAACGACTCCGGCATGGCGCGCGGCTCGTTCATGTACAAATAAATTCCCATCCCATATTTTTTTGCGCGCGCAACCAGATTCCGCAGATTCTGCAGCCGGATTTCATGATCGACGCCGAATTCGGGGAACAGTTCGCTGGGAGCGAGCTGGCGCAAAACCGTGTGCATCCACACGCCATCCACACCCAACGCGGATAAGCGCTGCAGCAAACCATCCGGATAAGGATCGAGTTCCGGATGCAACAGGGGATCCCCGAAAATCGCGAAATAGGAGTAGATATATCGCGGGGAGAAACGCGGTTTCACCGAAGAATCGGGCGTAAATGACGGATCCGCCCGGCTGAGTTCGTCAATAAAATGAAAACGCGCCTCTTCCGGCTTTTGCAGTTCTTCTCCAAATGACTCCTGAACCATTCGCCGGATTTTCGCGCACCGCTTCTTCGTTTCTTCATCGGGCGGTGAATAATGCAACGGTTCGCACATCGGTTTCAGCGATCCGAGTTTGATGTAGAGAAAATCATCCTCGCGCAGGGCATACGCCAGTTGCTCTTCGGACATTTTCAACAATGTCAATAACTGCTCGTAAGGCAATAGATGCCAATTTCGCCGAATCAGTGTTATATAGATGCGGTTCCGGTCCTTCACTGCAATCGATTGTTGTTCCGGCAAGCCCATCGATTCCGCAACTTCACGCACATTGGCGGCCGACGTCCCCAACACGTCCGCCAACCGTTCCACCTCCACCACCGGCCAATTGCGCCAGATGAAGGCATGCATACGGGTGGGGAAATGGGGGAAAGTGAGAGCGTCGGGCGTGGGGCCGGTGGGGAGAACTTCCATGGAAAAAATCGGTGGAGTGAAAATCGGTAATATCAGTAAATATAGGAATATCTTAAATTTCATATTTTGCCTCCCTTGTTTTGAGGAAATGATAACGCTCTGAATAGTTTGATTTTAGGAAAACGGGTGCGTGAAAGCCAGGGGAGTGGAAAGCAAAATCAATTTCAAATTGTGGAATGGTAGCCATTGCATCGTTTCCATCTTCGTTTCGTTTATGGAAAGATACCAATACTATATTATGAATCCAATCCCCCATTTCCGTTCGTTTACTTTTTGACTCCAACTTCAATACTCGCTGCATGACAAATCGATTTCCCCACAATCGGCGCCAGTTGCAGTATATCGTTCATGATCGCGGCGAACGTATCGAATCCAATGGATTGATCGCCGTCGACAACGGAATGGATCGGATCGGGATGAACTTCGATCAGCAGGCCGTCCGCGCCGGCGGCGATGGCGGCGCGGCTCATTGGTCTCACCAACGACGCTTTGCCGACGCCATGGCTGGGATCGACGAGGATTGGCAGGTGCGTTTTTTCTTTCAAGAGAGCAACCGTACCCAACGCGAGAGTAAAACGGGTGTCGCTTTCGAATGTGCGAATTCCGCGTTCGCAAAGGATGACGCTTTGATTTCCCCGCGCCAGCACATATTCCGCTGCCGATAAAAACTCGCTGACCGTCGCGGATAAACCGCGTTTCAGCAACACGGGCTTGTCGAGTGCTCCGACCGCTTCCAACAACGGGTAATTTTGCATATTGCGGGAACCGATTTGAATGATATCCGCGTATTCGGCAACGAGATCCACCTTGT
Organism: Candidatus Omnitrophota bacterium; assembly: GCA_003598175.1. Taxonomy (GTDB): domain Bacteria; phylum Hinthialibacterota; class Hinthialibacteria; order Hinthialibacterales; family Hinthialibacteraceae; genus SURF-12. Next base: position 64,422 of record QZKN01000180.1, on the reverse strand, counting down.
CGATGCTCATGACTTCCGTCACAACCGCCAGGCCGGTTTCTTTGCGCGCCGTTGCCAACATTTTTAAACCGTCTTCTTTCAATCCTTGAAAGGAGTAGGGGCTGGTGCGCGGTTTGAAAGCGCCGCCGCGCAAAGCGGCCCCTCCCGCTCGACGCACCGCGATCGCCGTTTCCACGATTTGCTGCTCGCTTTCAACCGTGCACGGTCCGCCGATGACGCTGAAAGCGTCAGCGCCGACTTGAAAGGAAACGCCGTTCGTGGGGATCACGGAAAAAACACTGTCTTGCGGATGCAACTCTCGTCCGGCTAAGCGATAGGGCGATGAAACGAATGGCGTTCGAGGCAAAGGCCAGGATGCGTTCATTTCATCCGGCGCATGAGGGATGCGTTGTTCACTTTCCGCGGCAATGGGCGGGGCTTCCGCTGCGTTGATCATGGTTTGGGTCCTCCTTCTTGAATTCATGAGTCGCTTTTATCGGATAAAAATGAAAAAAGCCGCGGGAGAGGAGAATCTCCAGCGGCTTTTATAACTCAAATGTGAAATAAGTGCTAGGCAGACCCTCCTCTTATCCCATGTATGGGCCACCAAAAGTAATAAAAGGAAAAGGAGGTATAATTTTCGTTCATAACACTGCCTTTTTGAATTACCGTATCATAAAAGGTAAAAATAATTTGTTCAAGGCCGATGTCCAACAATAGATACTTTCTTTCAATTCTTTATCTGACTCGTCCCCTATTATGACCAGAGCCAAAGTGCTGCATCATCCGGGCGTCGAATGATCGCGTGAGTTCAATCTCGTCATCAACAATCCCGACGCCAACGAACGCGCGGTGGGGCTGCGCGAAGACTCACGCCCTATCTGCCTATTCCGGTCCTCACGCGATACCGGCTCGACATCGACCGTCTTGTGCAAGCCGGCGCCAATAAAGTGATCACGGATAAGATCGAATCGGCGGCGCAACCAATCGGACAACGCTTGACGGAACGCTTCCGGGACGTAAAAATTCATTTCGACATAGCGAAGTTCACTTTACCATTGAATCAAGAAGGACAATCATGGATCGTTTCGACTTACTTAAGAAATTAGCGGAAAAAAATGATGAAAAAATCGTCTATTTGATTTTCGACGGCGTAGGCGACCTTTCGGCGGGAAAGGGAACGCCGCTGGAAGCGGCAAAATGCCCGCATCTGGATGCCATCGCCGCTCGCAGTACCTGCGGTTTCGCGGTTCCCATCGCTCCCGGCATTACTCCCGGCAGCGGCCCGGCGCATCTTTCCTTGTTCGGATATGATCCGTTGAAATTCGACATCGGACGCGGTATTCTTTCCGCGTTGGGCGTAAATTTCGATATCAAAGGCGGCGATGTGGCGGCGCGCGTCAATTTTGCCACCATCGACGCCAACGGCCTGGTCAGCGACCGCCGCGCGGGCCGGATTCCGACGGAAACCTGCGTAAAACTCTGCGAAAAACTCAACCAAATCAAACTGCCGGGCGTGGAAATTTTCTTCCAGCCGGAAAAAGAACATCGCGCCGCGTTCATCCTGCGCGGGGAAGGTCTTTCCGGCCTGCTTTCCGATACGGACCCGCAGGCAACCGGTAAAAAACCGTTGCCGGCGACGCCAACCAGCGAGGATCCCAAGGCAAAATACACGGCGGATCTGGCCAATCAATTCATCGCGAAGGCATTTGAGTTGTTGAAAGACGATGCGCCGGCAAATGGCCTGCTGCTGCGCGGATTCGACGGGTATGAACAACTGCCGCAGATGCAGGAAATCTACAAATTGAATCCCGCCGCCATCGCCGCCTATCCGATGTATAAAGGCGTGGCGCGACTGGTGGGGATGGATGTGCTGAAAACCGGCGACGTGCCCGCAGACGAGTTTGTGACGTTGAAAGAGCAATGGAACAACTACGATTACTTCTTTGTCCACATCAAAAAGACCGATAGTTACGGCGAAGACGGCAATTTCGACGCGAAGGTGCATGTAATCGAAGAAGTGGACGCCCTGCTTCCACAATTGCTGGAACTGAATCCTTCCGTTTTGCTCGTGACCGGCGATCATTCGACGCCCTGCCCGTGGAAAGCGCACAGTTTTCATCCGGTGCCGGTCATGTTGTGCTCGCAAGAAGCGCGCATCGATAAAGTGACGGAATTCAACGAAACCGCCTGTATCGCCGGCGGTTTGGGAACCATGCCGATGGTGGATATGATGGCGCTCTGTCTGGCCCATGCGAAGAAACTGGCGAAATATGGCGCATAATTCCGACCGTATTCGTCTTCCGAAGAGAAATGTGTCCCGCGAGGTTCTGCCGAACGGGACCACCTTTCTCTATGCTCCCAATCCCTATAATCAAATTGTTGCGATTCGCATCTATTCGCGCCTGGCTTCTCTGCACGAGAAGGCGGAAAAAGCGGGAATGGCGAACCTGTGCATGCGGCTTCTTTCCGCCGGAACCGAAAAGCACGGCGAAGAGGAAATCGCGGAAAATCTGGAAAGAAACGGCGCGCATTTCAAGGCGGAAGCGGGAAAAGACTGGAGCAACGTCGACCTGCTTACCACCACCTATTTTTTACGGGATGATCTGCAAACCGTCATCGAGCTGTTGGATTGTCCGACGTTTCTCGAGGAAAAGCTGACGCGGGAACGCGAACTCGTCCGCATGAGTATTCTTGAGCAGGAAGATTCCCGCATGACGTTCACGATGCGCATATTCAGCCGAAATTTTTTTGGTTCGCATCCGTACGCCTGGCCGAATTTGGGTTTGATCGAGACTCTCGATAACATTCAACGGGATGATTTGACGCCGTTTGCTCATGCGGCTTTCGATCCGTCCAATCTAGTCGTGTCCGTGGTGGGGGGAACCGAAAAAAACGATGTACAAAAGATTATTCGAGAATGTTTAGCTGCGCGTCCGTCGCGAAACAGCAAATCCGTCACGCTCCCGCCGGCGGCGACGCCCGCGTTCGATGCAAACAAGGAAGTCCTCGTTCATCGCGATTCGGAAGCGGAATATCTGGTTTTGGGGTATCCGGGCCCGAAAATTACCGAGACCTCATCGGTAGCCTTACGGCTGGTCAGCGCCTTATTGGGTGGATCGATGGATTCCCGTCTGTTTCGTGAAATTCGCGACAAGCGGGGACTTTGCTATCAAATCGGCAGCGGCTATTCCCCGCAAATGGATTTATCGCCGCTTCTGATTTATGCCGTGACCTCTCCCGCCAATCGCGCCGAGACGGTTTCCTGCTCGGAAGCGGAAATCGAGCGGTTGAAGGAGGAATCCATCGAGGAGGAGGAACTCGACCGCGTTAAAACCTTCGCCTGCGGTTCGTACGTGATGGCGATGGAAACAAATATGGGGCAGGCCTCCCGCTACGGAACCTACGAAATGGCCGGCTTGGGTTGGGATTATGCCAATCAGTTACCCGATCAAATTTCCGCCGTATCCGCCGTTGATATTGCCCACGCCGCGCAGCAATTCTTTACCATGCGTCTGTTGACCATTACAGCCCCGCCGGAAAAGAGCTTGTAGGGTGTGATAAATTCCTTGCATTCCACCGTTTCGATTCGTCGATTATTGGAAATAACGTCATGAAAGGTGGATTTCGTTTCGCTCCAATCCTACAATACAATCCATCAATAAATGAGTGGAATCAGCGATGGATTTTGTTCATCCAAAGCGTTTCGCGCTTAGGATATATCTTGAGTTTTATAAATGAACGTTCATTGTGGAGTTGTTAAATGCTTTTCACCTTGCTTGTAGTGATTCTCGTTTCGCTTACCGTTTCGTTTGTCTGTTCCTTGATGGAAGCCGCGTTATTCACGTTGCCATTGAGCGCCGCTCAATCCATGGCGGATCAATACAAACAAAGAGGGCATATATTGGTCCGTTTTAAGAAAGATATTGGTTACCCCATCTCGGCGATCCTTATTCTGAATACCGTTGCGCACACGATCGGCGCGGCGATTTCCGGAGCATTGGTCGATAAACTCTATGGGGAGCCGGCGTTGGTGTGGTTTTCAATTGTTTTTACGTTTCTGATCCTCTATTTAAGCGAAATTATACCGAAGCAGATCGGCGCGGTGTATTACAAGCCGGTTTCCTTGTGGTTCGCCGTCCCGTTGGCGCTGCTGATCAAACTGTTTTATCCCCTCATCCTTACCACCAATTGGGTATCCAAATTGGTCAAACGAGGGACAAACGAACCGATGATTTCGGAGCAAGAGATTCTATCCATGACTAAAATCGGAAGCGAAGAAGGCGTTTTGGATATATTGGAAAGCGCGGTCATTCGCAATATTGTTCTACTGGATCGCATCACGGTCAAGCAGGCTCTGACTCCACGTGCGGTGGTGTTTAAATTGGCGGAAAACACCGTTTTGCAGGACATTCGTAATTCGATTGGCGAGTGGAATCACACTCGGATACCGCTCTATTCTCCGACCTCCCCGGATACGATCACCGGATATGTCAATCAACGCGATCTCTTAAGGGAACTCATTCGAGACTCCTCCACAAAAACCGTGAACGAATTCAAACGTCCACTGAAAACCGTTCCCGAATCGATGCCAATGGATCGTTTGTTCGCCAACTTGATCGAGTCACGAGAACCGATTCGTTCCGTTGTCGATGAATATGGAGTTTTTGCCGGAATCGTCACGATGGAGGATGTAATCGAAGAGATCGTAGGAAAAGAGATAGTGGACGAGTACGATATTGTACGTGATTTGCGCGCATACGCTCGGGCATTATATTCGAAACGGATAAAGCAACAATAAAACCAGAACTTGCAGGATGAGATAAATTCCTTGGATCCAACCATTACTAAAAGTTGAAAGAACAAAAATTTAAAAACGTAATGCGGTTTCATATATTGAGTTATGTTTTTTCCATTGAGAGTAGTCGACAATGGGTAAAAACAGCACAATTCCTTCTACATGGCTGAATTCGTTGGACATAGCAATCATTTATCCTAAAAAATGGCCAAAAACAAACGCAATAAAACGTTACATTCGTTCCCAAAGATTGTAAGAATTTATGTATTTTTTTCTTGACAAGCCTCTTTTTTTTGATACAATCTGTTTAGGCTTCCAACCTCCAGGGCCGCTCAGGTTATTCGACCCATTTTTAAAATCCTGGCGCGGCCCCTTTTTTATTGTATCGCCAGCCTCCTGCCGACTGATTTTGAAATGCCGCCGAGACCGGCGGCGTTACGGGTTAGATTGCGTAGGGAGCGCGCTGCGGACGATCCAACAAACCATTGGCTTCGGGATCATTGACAAACATTTCGTTTTCCGCATCCCATTCCAATTTTCGTTTCAGATGGCCGCAGATATTGGCGATATGGCACATCGTGATGGAGCGATGGCCGATTTCCACGTCCGTAATCGGTAATTCCCGGGATTTCATGCAGTCGACCCAGTTCTGGATATGGTCCTCGCTTTTATAGAGGCGAATATCGTTCGATGTGAGCGGCTCCTTTAAAATATCTTCCGGATTCGAGGATATCTTGCCCCGATTTACGTAAATTTCACCTTTTTCGCCATAGAAGGTCACGCCGCTATTCTTATTTTGCATGGAGGCGGTGATACCGTTCGCATAGGTGTACTTGAAATCGAAACTGGTAAAGGTGTTATAGAATCCCGGGCTGGTTTCCGCCGTTCCTTCGACGAAGCGCGGCCCGGATCCGTCCATTCCCAAACCCCATTGGCAGATATCGCAATGATGCGCGCCCCAATCCGTTACCATGCCGCCGGAATATTCGAAGAACCAGCGGAATTCGACGTGGCAACGCAAAGGATTGTAAGGCACAACGGGAGTTTGTCCCAGCCACATTTCCCAATTCAAACCCGGCGGGACCGGCTCGTCGGGGACGCCTTGCCTTTGCGGAGCGCCGCCGACGCCGATGTGCACGTGGCGGATCTTGCCCAAACGCCCGTTGCGGACGTATTCGCAAGCCGTGCGGAATTCTTTCGCGGACCGTTGTTGGCTTCCGGTTTGGAAAATACGGTTGTTGGTGCGAGCCGCGCGCACGATGGCGCGTCCCTGATTGATCGTCAGCGACAGCGGTTTTTCTCCATACACATCTTTTCCCGCGTTCATCGCGTCGATATAGGTTTTCGCATGCCAATGATCCGGCACCGCGATCATCACCGCGTCGAGGTCCTTTCTTTCCAGCAAATAGCGGTAATCGTTGTAGGCGTCGACCGCTTTTTTGGTCAGGGCGGGACGTTTCATCTGACTGCCACGCCCTTCGATCCATTCCCGTTCGACGACGTAATGATCGTCCAGAATTTTCAGCGCGTTTAAAAGAAACGGCATATCCAGATCCGCGATGGCGGCGATTTCCAGATTCTTGTTTCGCATGGCTCCGTTCACCAGATCCATGCCGCGCCATCCCAAACCGATATTTCCCACCACGAAGGTATCGCTGGGCGCCACTTCCGCGCTGACGACGGAACTCGGCACGATGGTCGGCATGGCCGCCACGAATCCCAGACTCGATGTCGCTTTCATAAAATCACGACGACTGCTTGTGGTTTTCTTTCCCATGAACTTGTTCCTTTCGAAACCATATTGTATAGGTGAAAGTGTATTGCATGGAGAGGATGTCAAAAAGAGGAGTAAAAAACAATTTTCCGGATCAAATAATAATAAAACTGGCTCATCCGGCAAGTGAGTACCAGAATCCGCGAAAAAAGGTCACAATAAATCATCATAAGATATTAATTATGTTATAGTTAGAGGTATAATATCGTCCGAAAGAATTTCACCCGGAAGGTGGCCAGTGGGATGATGATTTTTGAGATTAAACAAAGCGATGAATACTTAACCAGTCATGCGGCGTGGCATTAATCGGAGCCCTCCTGCAGAAAACCAAGTTGGAAGAACGAGCGAATACAGTTCATAACGGAATCTACGCCGGGAATCGGTGGAGATGTGGATCCGGATCGCCCATCGCGTGGGACGCATGCAAATTCCCCGTCCGGGAAAACGGGTGTATTGAGGCGCCGTCGCCGTCGAGAGAGAAGGATTTGAGCAACCGTTTCGTTAGGTGTTCGAAGTGACGGAAAGAAAGTGTGATCGAAACGGCCAATTTTATCTGTAGCCGGAAATCGCAGTGGACACCTATGAAACGTCGTTGCCGGACGTTGCCGATACGATCATCGAATTGTATCATGCGCATGGGACCAGCGAACAATTTCACTCGGAACTCAAGAGTGATCTCGACCTGGAGCGCTTGCCCTCCGGGAAATTCGCCACGAACGCGGTGATGTTGCTGTTGGGACTGGCAGCGTACAATTGCTTGCGGGTATGCGGGCAGGAAGCGTTACGCGTGGAAGAACAAGCCCCGATTCGTTAAAAGAATCGGATTCAATTTTTTTGAGGTCTCAATTGAACTCGAATGGTTCGATGGAAGATTGGATTTTAGGTTTTCTATTCTTAGTTCACGGATTCAGGTAAGTGTTAGTAAACGGATTAGGGAAGAGAATCGGCGGTTAAATCTCCACCAATCCCAAACTAATCTGTAACGCATTATCAACTCGTGCCAGCGTGTCCGGCTTTAACACTCCCCTCCGTTTTATCAACCGTTGCCGGTCAATAGAGCGGATTTGATTGAGGAGCACCACTGAATCTGTCTCCAGACCGCCTTCTTTGGCCGGAATTAGCACTTCGGTTGGATACAACCGCTCGTCAAAACGCGAAGTAATGGCCGCCACAATCGTAATCGGGCTGTACTGATTGGCAATATCGTTTTGCAAAATCAAAGCCGGTCGGGTCTTTTTGATTTCCGAACCAACAGTCGGGTCAAAGTTCACCAGATACACTTCGCCGCGTTTGGGATAAGTTAGGCGGAATTTTTTGGGCATATTTCTTCTTCTAACCCAAACCACTCCTCACATAGCGCCAAATCGCGCTGGGCCCGCCGGCGCGCGCACTCTTTGAGTTCCAGTTTCAACTTTTCCCGGCCGATTTCTTCCACATAAAAGCGAACCGCTTGGTCTATAAGGTGGCTTCGGTTGCCTTTTTCAGCAATGCGGTCCACCAGTTCCACGGTTTCAACCGGCAAAGAAATATTGATGCGTTTATGGGTTTTGGTTTGAGTGTTGTTCATCATGATTTCATGATACACAACAATGGTGTGTATGTCAAATTAATGTTAAGCTCAACTTTCCCAGGAAACAAAGAATTGTCCAAAAATACTTTCATTGCATATACCACTCCTCATCATCGGCTTTCGTGGCTTCTATCGATTTTATAATGCCCCGAAACCGCTGAATGGAGCGCAAGTCTGCGTGTTTTTTACGATGCTTTCAATTCACGCAGTTTTTCAATTGCCTCATCGATATCTTTTACCTGAAGCAGAACATTCGTAAGTGTTGGACCTTCAATAACTATCTGGTTCATAATTCTTTCCTTTCGCCCCTTGGCGCCGCCAAAAAACGGGAGGATTGATTATCCGGTTTTCCTTATCCCATGTATTCAAATACCGAATGAACCATCAAACTTGTTTTCCGGATGTTGCGATCGATGGATCATGGCCGTTTCTCGGTTAAAATGTCGTGGCGTTGGCGGCGCCCTTGCTGATCGGCATGAATTTCAGACAGACGGGTCTTGATACCTCAATCGAGTTCCCCGTGAATTCCAGTTTTCCCGTCTGCGCGTCGATGTGGAAAACGACGATGGAATTGGAATTCTGATTCGCGGCCAGCAGGAAATTTCCGGTCGGATCGATGTTGAAGTTTCTCGGCGTGCTGCCGCGCGTCGATTCGTGGCCGACATATGTCAGTTTTCCATCATTTTCGTCGATGGCGTAAATCACGATGCTGTCGTGCCCGCGATTGGAGCCGTACAGAAATTTCCCGTTCGGCGAAACGTGCACATCCGCGCAGGTATTGTCCCCCGTAAATCCTTCCGGCAGCGTGGTTACGATTTGAATTTCCTGTAACGATCCCTTTGCTTCATCATATGCATACGACGCCATCGTCGAATCGAGTTCATGGATCGAAAACGCATATTTCCCGCTGGGATGAAAATCGAAATGACGCGGTCCCGCGCCCGGCTTGACCTGCGCGAACGGCGGGTCGTTGGGCAATAACTTGCCTGCGGTTGCATCGAAACGGTAAATCATGATTTTATCGATCCCCAAATCAGGCGCGAAAACAAATCGATTCGCCGCATCAAAGAGGATGGAATGGGCATGAGGTCCGCTTTGTCTTCGCGGATCGGCGCCGGAACCGCTGTGCTGCACAATGTCCGTCGCGTCTCCCAACCGGCCATCTTCCTGCACCGGCAATACACAGCAATTTCCGCTGCTATAGTTTGCCGCCAACACCCATTTGCCTTGCCGATCGACGCTGACGTAGCACGGCGAAGCGCCATGGGAAAACGTTTGATTCAAAAACGTCAATCCCCCGGTTTTCGCATCGATGGAAAACGCGCTGACCGCGCCGCCCGCCTGGCCGTCGAAGCGGGACACTTCCGTCACCGCGTACAAGAAACGATAGGTGAAATCGATGGCCAGGAAAGACGGATTGGCCACGCCGACGACGACGTCGAGCAGCGTCAAATCCCCGCTGGTCGCGTCGAATCGGCAGATATTGATCCCTTCGCTTCTGCCGGATGCGTACGTGCCGACATACAGATAGTATTCTTTCGATTCCTGCACGGTTTGCCCTCGAAGCGATTGGGGAATGATGCTGACAAGAAGGGAGATGGCAACGATTTTTATAATAGGATTGTGAAACAGCAATTTGTTCATATCATTTTCCTCTGTAATTGTTTTGCATGAATTCATCGAAAGTGAGGGAGCGTGTATTTGGCGAAACCGGATAACCTCGAATTGAATCGGTCGGTCGCCATCACTTAATTTCATTGACGCCGATTCACCCATTCGGATGAACCGGGAGAGCTGTAGACTTTTCAGCTCTCCCCTAACCTAAAATCATGCTTTCGCGATCTGTCCGGCGTGCGCCTGAATCTTGCGGATCGCCTCTGCGATCTGATCCATCGCTTCCCGCTCGGCCAGCATCATGTTTTGATAGAACCACACCGCTTCCTCATTGCAAAGTTTGTCATTTTCGGGACATTCGTTTTCCGCAAAATAGCGGTCAATGCGTTCTTTGCCGTAGACGTTCAAGAAAACGCGGGAATAGAGCGTTTCTTCCATAAACTTCTGTTTGTTGAGCGGCGAGTAGCCGCTGCCGCAGGAAATCCCTTCCTTATTCAACGCTTCGATGAATTTGCTGCGCGGCAATCCCGCGAATTTTTCCTTGTCGTAGCGGAACATATAAAGGTGATACGCGTTGCGCGTGGTTCCTTCATACATTTTTTCGGGCGTGATGCCGGGAATTTCGTTAAACTGCTTCGTGAGATAATCCGCGTTCTGCTCCCGCGTTTTCGATTGCTCCTCCAGCCGCGTCATCTGCTGCAGCAGGAGCGCGCCCTGAAATTCCGTCATGCGCGCATTCATCCCGTTGTGGATATACCCGTACCCATATTTATTCGTTCGTTCTCGTCCATTGGAATGGAACGAGTAGCAGCGATCCATCAGTTCTTCATCATCGCAGAGAACCGCCCCGCCTTCGCCGCCGCTGAGATTTTTCGTGACTTGAAAACTGAAGCAGCCGGTCGCGCCCAACGTCCCGACTTTTTCGCCTTTCCACTCGGCAAGGTGCGCCTGACAGGCGTCTTCCACGACAGGAATGTTGTGCTTCTTGCCGATTGCCAAAATCGTATCTAAATCCGCCACATTTCCGCCCAAATGCACGGGAATGATGCATTTGGTTTTATCCGTGATTCGCGCTTCGATCTTTTGGGCGTCGATCTGGAACGTCTCCCGGTCAGTATCCACATAAATCGGCAGCGCATGTTGCAGGAGAACCACGTTGATGGTGGCCACGAACGTATACGGCGGCACGATCACTTCGTCTCCCGGCCCCACGCCGAGCGCGTTGAGGGAAGTGAGAAGCGCGCTGGTGCCGTTGGCCACGGCGAGACATTCCTTCGCCCCGGTCAATTTCGCATATTCCTGCTCGAACGTGTTCACATAATCCCCGTTCAGTCGGCACCATCCCTTTTTTTCAAGAACGTCTTTCATCGATTCGCGATCGTTGTCCTGAATTTGCGGCCAGGATGGGAATCCCTGGCTGCGAACCGCCGTTCCGCCCAGCGCCGCGGGTTTTGCACTGCGCTCGGAAGCCGCGGCGGAGATGATCATCGGCCCCCCCAACGTCACGGCCGCGCCCGCCGCCGATTTCTGTATGAATTCACGCCTTTTCATTTCCCCACGATTCATGATCTGTCTCCTTTATATGTTTTATCAGAAAATCGTCTCGCCGGCATTTTGTCGGCCTAAAATTTCAGACACTCAATTCAGCTTTATTATTACATAGTTATGGATTTTATGCCAGAGGTTTCACTTGGCAGCCAAATGATTTGATGGTATCAAGACAATGAGGTCTTCATGCGGATGTTTCAGCGCTTTTTGTTTCCACGATTCCACGTCCGTACTATCACACCAATCGGCGTCGATTTCCCTTTGGTTATCAAAATAATAAGCAAGGGCAGAATGAACTTGCGCCGGAGAAAGGTGAGAAAGCGTTTCGAGAATCTCATTAACATCCATTCCCATCTGATAATATCCAGCAATCGTGCGAACCGTTATTCTCGTCCCCTCGATAATAGGCGCCCCACCTGCGATTTGCGAGTTTGATGAGATATAGGGATAACGAATTTTCTCTGCCGGCAGACTCATGAGATTTATATCCGATTCTTTATTTCGAGAGGAATTGTAAGATAAAATTCCATATTGATCAATGTGAAGGTCGTTCACTTTCCATTTTGTTACAAGCGTAGGTCCTATGGAAAATGTATTCCGCAATTTTGTCTCGTTCTTTTCCAAGAACGATCCCGGCCATTATTGCAGCCGATTCTTGTCAAACGGCATCCACGGCGGACCCAGCCGCACGATGTCTCCCAAGCTGTGAATGCCGTTGCTCGCATCGTAATCCACCGAAAATCCCACCATTTGAACCAGATCCGGTCCGGCGCTGGCGATGCGCCAATACGCGCCGCGCGTCGAACCGGGCGCGTTATTTGCGATTTTTGCCGAAGTCCAGTCATAATAATCGTACGTTTGCGTGTGAAATTCGGACGATTGTTTTTTCTGACCGAACGGATCGGCGGGGTAGAAGGTAATGAACGATATCGGCGTCGTCAGCGCCGAAAAGCGGCTGATCGCCGTGCCCGACGCAATCATCTGATCGATCAAATGCGCCACCGGATAATTCCCGAAACTGATATGATACGATTCCAGCGCCGTCGCCAGCGTGCGGAAATCCGCTTCCACCCGCGCCACTTTCGAGCGAATTTGCGCATTGATGAAATTCGGAACCGCAATCGCCGCCAGGATGCCGATGATGGCCACCACAATCAATAATTCGATGAGAGTAAACGCGGAACGAGACATGAAACGTATTCCTTTTACACAAGCAGTCAATACTCTTACTCCAGAAATGTATCAGCAAATGAAGAAAGTAGCAATCGAAAAAGAGTTTTCGATAAATAGCGTTCCTTACACCGTCCATCTCTTGATCCTTGATCAACCGCAATGATTCATTCCTGCGCATTGATATAAAAAATCAACTGATCCGACGCCCGATCCGCCATTACTACATCCACCATACCATCTGCATTTACATCACAAGTCGCCAGCGAAAACACCTGATTTAGCGGATACGGCCGTTGAAGAAATACCCGCTCCAGCAACGTAAATCGTCCGGCTTCCTCGCCATAAAGCAACGATAATACTGGTTTCGAACAGGCAATATCCAAACCCGCCAGCAATAATTCCTCCATTCCGTCGCCGTCGTAATCCCCGCCGGTGATATCGGTGAGCACCATGCGCGGGTCGGGTAACGGCTGGGCAATCAAATCGTAGGTTTCGCCGCCGAATAGAATGAGCAGTCGTCCGTCCGAAAACGGAATCGCCGCATCCGGGTACCCATCCGCATCGAGGTCTTTCACGAACAATCCCTGCGGGATGTTTCCGATAAACGTAATGTCGAGATTGGAATAAAAGAGCAGCACCGGACGGTCGGATTGCAGGGAAAAGACTGATACGCCGGACGGGTAGGCATGAGTCGCCAGCAGTTCGTCCAGGCCATCGGCGTTGAAATCCACCGCCGCAAGTTGAATCGGTTCGAACGCGAAGGATTCCCGCCTCAACAGGCGCAGCCGATTGTCAGGATCAAGGCGATACAAGTTAAGCGCATCCACATCCGCCACGGCAATCGCCGACGGGATTTCTTTCGTGAAATGACCGGCGGCCATCAGCCGGATTCGCGCTCGATTGATCCGTTCTTCGGGATACGGAAATCCGTCAAACAACTCGATTGGGTCCGTGATTTCGGGAATTCCGGCATTTCCAAGATAGATCGTTAACAAGGAATCGATTACGCTCAAGGTGATCACATCATCCCATCCGTCGCCGTTCCCATCATGGAGCAACACGTTTTGACAGCCTTCCCCGGTATAAAGATCCATCCGCTGATACTGTCGATGAGCGTCGCTCAACAACAACGACGCGGTATTCGTATCGAAATTCGCCGTCAGAAAATCCGGATTCCCATCTCGATTAAAATCCGCCGCCGCCACATCGACAGGTCCGTCGCCAACGATTTCGCTTTGCACTTGATTGAATGAAATTCTTCTGCCGTGGGGATAAAACTCAATATCGGCGGTTCTGACGGGAGTGAACGACGGCGTCGGCGTTGGGAACAATGGAGGAATTGTCGGCAACGGCGTCTGATATTTCGCGCAAATCGGGAGTATCACCGCCGTCCGTGGCGGAGAGGAATCCGCCCGCACACATAAACGGCCATTCGATAACACTTCGGCATGAGCAATGCCTTCCGGGAAAGGGGATTTGACTTCCCAACGGATACATTCTTTCGGAAAATCCGGCGGAATGATCCCATCATAAAGGGAAAATTCGCTGCGATATTCTTCCGACGCGGATAAAACGATCGGCGAATCCGTGAAGAATGGCGCGAGAAGAAAATGAGAAACCTTGATCCGAATCGTCTGTGACGCGGTCGCGTCTCCGTCCGAAACGGAAACGGTGGAAGCGAAGACGCCGACCGTCTTCGGATGAAATACGGACAGACAATGTGCGGAATCGATGTGAACCGCGGGACCGTTCGATTCGGTTTCGACAGACCAGTTCAACTGTGTGTTGGGCGTATCCGTATCATGCACATAATCGTCGAGATTCAAAAGATTGATTTCCGAACGGTTCAACACCATCCGCAAATCAGGAATCCGGCTCAATTTCGGTTTGCGGTCCACTGTCGGCCTCGGCGTCCTTGTCGGCGTAAACGTCATGGTCGGAGTATAAGAAAAAGTCGGAGTACGTGTGAATGTCATTGTGGATGTGAGTGTAGGCGTTGGAGGAATCGTAACAGTAGGCGTTTGCGTATGTGTAACGGTAAAAGTCGAAGTGGGCGTATGTGTCAACGTAAACGTTATTGTTGGTGTAAAGGTGGGTGAACCTGTCGGAGTGGAAGTGGAAGTCGGGGTATGACTTGGAGTTTGGGTGTGTGTCGGTGTAAAAGTCGGAAGTCTTGTGGGCGTGGGAGTATGGGTATAAGTCGGTGTAGTTGTCGGGGATGGCGTGAATGTTTGCGTATTCGTGGATGTGGCTGTCATCGTTGGCGTGGATGTTGGAGAAAATGTGGGTGTGGATGTATATGTAAAAGAAGGAGTGGCTGTGGGTATATATGTATTTGTATTTGTCGGTATATAAGTTGCCGTCCACGTGGGCGTCGAAGTAAAGGTCGGAGTCAACGTCTGAGTGAAAGTTGCCGTCGGCGTTCCTGTTGAAGAGGGCGTCGCAGTCGGCGTATTCGATGGCGTCGGCGTCGCGGTCGGATATTCATCCACAACCTGAAAAACGACTTCTTTTTCTCCCAAATCACTCCCATCATAGGCATAAATCATGAATGAATACGTCCCCAACCGATCCGTCTCCAGAATAATATCCTGATATACAATCCCGGCGCAGACCGCACAGGCGCTCAGACGGGCCGGTGAATGGTCTGGCAGGGAGAGCACGAGAGAATCTTGGTCCATATCACTCACGATGATCGAAAGGACTTTATATGCATGACGTAACACCACCAGTCGATCCCCCGGATAAACGATGATCGAAGGCGCATGGTTTCCCGGCCGCGGCGTATTGGTCGAAGTGATGGTGGGAATCGCCGTGAAAGTAGGAATCGGACTGTTCGTGGGCGTGGCCGTGTAAGTGAACATCGGCGATGGAACGATGGTTGGGATCGGTGAAAAGGTATACGTCATCGTTGCCGTCGGCGTCGCACTGAATGTCGAGGTCGACGTGGGCGGCGGTTCCGGCGTTTCGGTATCTGTCGGCGTACTCGTAGCTGTTTCTCTCATTTCCCCTTCGTCTCCCGGAACATGATTGGAAATCGTGGGTGTGAAAGTCGGTGGGGGAGTCGGTGTACTTGTATCCGGCGGAATAGTGGGAGTGGAAGTGGGAAAGATAGGGGAAGGAGTATGGGTAAAGGTAAACATCACGGTGGGAGAATGGATTGAAGTGGGAGTCTGTGTGGGAGTAAACGTTTGTGTGGCCGTGAACGTAGGAGTGTCCGGCATCGGCGGTGTGGCCGTGGGAAGGCGGGTATTCGTTGGATTTATTGGAGTAACGGTGAATGTTGCCGTTTCACATGGCGAAGGAGTATCTGTCGGAGTCGGCGTAAATGTGGGGCTCGGAGTAATGTCTTCGCTTATACATATCAGACAAGGATTTCCCAGAAAAAGACATACCGTGATTATTATCAAGATTTTGGTCATGGCTCATCGATGAAAAAATAATGATAGAATAACCAAAGAATCCAAATTCATAATTATATACAACATCTCTGTTATTAATAATAGTGCTTATTCTTATTGTTCATCTTTTTTTATTCCGAATGGATTCTAACACGGTTTTTCTCCTAATCCGACATCCTCATAACAGTACGTAGGGTATTGATTTTACTAAATTGATGTTTTTTAACGGCATTCCGGTCTTTCGTTTGGAACGATGAAAACGATTCACAGCGGAATCGAGACGGATATTCCGATCAAACGACTTATACTTACCCTATTCAATAGATTATATTTATGCTAATGTATCTCAAAAATATTTAGGGCACTATGCAAATCAGTAAAAAAACTCTGTTATAATAGACAACATATAGCCTATCCCTTGAAAATAATTATACAGAAATATTATGTGTACTAAATAATTATTTCAAGCATGTAACATGGATTTCATATAATTACCTTTGCAAAATCATCAATATGGAGCGATGGTAATGAATAAACAGGAGAAGCCGGATGGAGGTACCAGAGGACTATTATATCGCATTAATCAGTATCCACGGCCTGATTCGCGGCAACGATCTTGAACTGGGCCGCGATGCGGACACCGGCGGGCAAACAAAATATGTGCTCGAGTTGGCGCGCGCTCTCGCGGAGCATCCGTCTGTGAAACGAATTGCTTCTCTCCTCCATGCGTATGCCCAAAATCCCTTCCTGAGAGACACATCCAATTTGGTCATCGTGGCCGGAAATCGCGATGATATTCGCGCGTTGGACGCGGGAGCGCGGGAGGTCTTGAATCAAATTCTTCAGTGGATCGATTATTATGATTTATATGGCTCCGTCGCGTACCCGAAACACCACACGCCGAATGATGTTCCCGATTTATACCGAATTGCCGCCATGACGCATGGCGTATTTGTCAATCCCGCCCTCACCGAACCATTCGGTTTGACCTTGATCGAAGCCGCCGGCTGCGGCCTCCCGATTGTCGCCACCAACGATGGCGGGCCGATCGAAATCATTCACCATTGCAACAACGGCTGCCTAATTGATCCCCTGGATTCCTCAACAATAGGACAAGCCATCGAAGAGATTCTGAGCGACCGTGAAGAATGGCTGCAATTGTCAAAAAATGGACTGCGCGGCGTCAAACGGCATTATTCCTGGAGTAGTCATGTGAAAACCTATGTTCAAAAAATTCAACGATCCATTGGTCGAGGCGTTGAATTTTTAAACCGCCATCTTTCCAGCCGGATGTTCAACGATATCAATAAAGGGGGGCAATTGCTGCTGGATTTTCTGCGCGTCCACCAATGCCGCGGCCAGCAGCTGATGACCAATCATCGGATCACCTGTCCGGCCGAATTGAGAAATTCGCTGAGCCAGGCGCAAGAGTATCTCCTCACAAAATCCAAGGAGGCGGAATGGAATGAGGTTGCCTATCGACTGCAAAACTTCGGATTTGAGCCGGGCTGGGGCCGGACCGTGGATCGCATGTTGGATACCATGAATCTTCTCTCCGACATTCTGGAAGCGCCGGATCATAACAATTTAAGTCAATTTCTCAGCCGGATTCCCATGATTTTCAACGTGGTCATCCTGTCGCCGCACGGCTATTTCGGCCAGTCCAATGTCTTGGGATTGCCCGACACCGGCGGGCAGGTGATCTACATTCTCGATCAGGTCAAATTTCTCGAACAGGAAATGCATAACCGGCTCTGCGAGCAGGGCATCGACATCGAACCGCAAATTCTTGTGATCACGCGCCTGATTCCCAACGCGCAGGGCACCTCCTGCAACCAGTCCATGGAGCCCATCGTCGGCGCCAACCATGCAAAAATCATCCGCGTCCCGTTTCGCAATCCGGCCGGGGAAATCACGCCGCATTGGATTTCCCGATTTCATCTGTGGCCTTATCTCGAACGCTTCGTCGTCGAATCCGAAAAGGAAATTCTGGCGATTTTGGGAACACGACCGGATTTGATCATCGGCAACTATTCCGATGGCAATCTGGCCGCCACTCTCCTGTCTGAAAAATTGAAAGTCACCCAATGCAACATCGCGCACGCGCTGGAAAAAACCAAATATTTGTATTCGGATTTATATTGGAAAAACAACGAAGCCAATTATAATTTTTCCTGTCAATTCACCGCCGATTTGATTTCCATGAATACCGCGGACTTCATTATCACCAGCACCTTTCAGGAAATCGCCGGCAATGCGGACAGCATCGGACAATATGAAAGTTACTCAACGTTCACGATGCCGGATTTGTATCGCGTGGTCAGCGGCATCGACGTTTTCGATCCCAAATTCAATATCGTGTCGCCCGGCGCCGATCCTCACATCTTTTTTCCTTATACCCGTCGGGATGACCGCCTGACCGAATTGCACGATGAAATCAATGATTTGATTTTCGGAACTGATCTCGACATGGCTCGCGGGATTCTCGTTGACCCGGAAAAACCTCTCATTTTCACTCTCTCCCGTCTCGATCATATCAAAAACATCACCGGATTCGTGGAATGGTATGGGCAATGTCCGGACTTGCGCGAACGGGCAAATCTGTTTATTATCAGCGGCCATGTCGATCCCGCTCAATCCACCGACCACGAAGAGCAGGAGCAGATTCATCGGATGCACGAACTGATGAATCACTACGACCTCGACGGACAGGTACGGTGGTTGGGCAGGCAAATCGAGAAAAGCGTTACCGGTGAAATCTACCGCTTCATCGCCGATCGCAAAGGCGTTTTTGTTCAACCGGCCTTATTCGAGGCATTCGGCCTGACGGTGATCGAAGCCATGTCTTCCGGACTGCCGACATTTGCCACACAATACGGCGGACCACTCGAAATCATCGAAGACGGAATCTCCGGATTTCACATCGATCCCAATCATGGCCATGCATCCGCTCTTCGCATCGCGGAATTCTTTGCCCGCTGCCAACAACACGGAGAGGATTGGGAAACCATATCGAAGAATGCGATCCGTCGCGTGGAAAGCCGCTACAACTGGAAACTCTATGCAGAACGTTTAATGACCCTGTCGCGAATATACGGATTTTGGAAATACGTCACCAATCTGGAACGAGAGGAAACCCGACGCTATTTGCAGATGTTTTACGGATTGATGTTCAGGAATCTGGCAAATCGTATACCGACATAATACGAAAACAAACCATTTCATGCGAAAAGAGGAATCATGAAAGCAATCATACCCTGTGCAGGACGAGGAGAACGGCTGCGGCCGCTGACGTTTACGAACGCAAAACCCTTGATCCCGATCGCCAACAAACCGCTGGTGCTCTATGCCATCGAGGCGATCCGAAAAGTCGGAATCGAGGAAATCGGATTGGTGGTCGGAGAAAACGCCAAAGATTTGGAATCCATGTTAGGCGACGGAGAGAAATTCGGCGTGCGCCTTGCGTACATTAAGCAAGACGAGCCGAAAGGGATTGCCCATACCATCGCCGTCTCGAAACATTTTCTCCAGGACTCCCCCTTTCTCATGTATTTAGGGGATAATCTGCTGCAACACGGCCTGGATCCGTTGCTTCATCAATTTCAGGACCAAAAAGCGGACGCCGTTCTGTTGCTCAAAAAAACCGAGAAACCGCACCTTTTCGGTATCGCCATCATTCGGGACGATCGCGTCATTCGTCTCATCGAAAAACCGAAACAGCCGCCATCCGATCTCGCCTGCATCGGCGTGTATGCGTTCAATGCGCGCATTCACCCGATCATTGACCGATTACAGCCTTCCGGTCGAGGGGAACTGGAAATCACGGATGCCATTCAGGGATTGATCGATAGCGGAGCGCGAGTGGAACACCACATCGTGGAGGGCTGGTGGATCGACGCCGGAAATCCGGACGACATGATCGAAGCCAATCGCCTGGTCCTGCAGGATCTGGAAACCGACATTCACGCCGACATCGACACCGAATCGGATATTCGCGGCAACGTCGTGATCGGGAAAAATACACGCATCGAACGCAGCACGATCCGCGGTCCGGTCATCATCGGAGATCATTGCCTCATACAAGACACGTTTGTCGGCAGCTTTACCTCCATCGGCGCCGGAACCGTTCTCGAAAATTGCGAAGTGGAATACAGCGTTATCATGGAAAATTGTGAAATCCGAAACGTGGAAGTCCGCATCGACAACAGCATTTTAGGGCGTAACGTGTACGTGAACCGGACCAATCGCAGACCCAAATCCTACAAGCTGGTTCTTTCCGACGACAGTATCGCCGAACTGAGATGAGGATCAAATTAAAAAATCCGGTGAGCCGGAATATAAAAGGCAAGGAACAAACGAGTTTATTTTGCGCGCCGCTCCACGTTGACCATGCGATTCAATTTCCGTTTTTCCTGCGGCTTCAATGGGGAAGAAACGGTCTCTGATTTTTCGTCATCCGTCTGCATCTCCATATCGCCATTTCGCTCACTCGTATCTTGTTGTTTTGGCTCCGCCTTCACGTCCGCTTTTGGCCGAACGGATTTTTCCGAGAAATATTCGATCACTTCGGAATAGCGAATCTCCGAATCGACCAGTTTCGTCGCGGTCGCGCGCAGTTTGCCGCAAAGCAGTTTCATTACCACTTCCGCAATGTCCGGATACCGGCGAATGATGGCCTTCATCCGATGCTTGTTCAATTCGATCAGACGGGAATCTTCCACGACGGTTACCGTGGCCGAACGCGGCATTTCATCAAGAATGGCCAACTCGCCCACGATATCCACCGGTCGAATTTCTCCGATGACCACCCGTTTTCCGTTGATGTCACGGGAAATCTGAAGACGGCCCCACAAAACAAGATAGGCGCAATTGCCGATTTCGCCTTCACGAATCAGCACGGTTCCCTTTTTGACCTCGATCGTATCCTGGCTGGCTATTTGTAAAGCGCTTTCGAGCATGGTTCCATTCCTAATCCGGAATTCTCCGCGTCATCCCGCAGGAAATCCGCTCTTTTCGCTTCCCCGGATATCACAATCGCCTGGAGAAACAAATCAGCAAGACATTTGTTCCGAATCTATTCCGGATTCTAAACGAAATGAAAAAAAAATACAATCAATGATTCACAACTCACTTTACGCAGAGGCTTCAAATCCATCAAAGAAATTTAAATTTATCCAAGCTGTAGAATACTATTTAAAGCAGAGAAAGCATGCATTCACAAACTGGTTTTTACGATATATTTACCAAAGAAGAAGGCATGTACACAGTGAGCATTGCCATTGCGATCCAGCGAGTTCGCACGCGCGCCAACTCATACAAGCACTCAATCCATTTCGTCTAACGGAAACGAAGCCGAAGACGGAAGATCCGCCAACATCGCCTGATAAAACGCGCGTTCTCTCTCATCGCCAAGCCGAACCGCTTGTTCCAATTCCTGTTTCGCAATTTCATATTGCTTCAACCGCACCGCCGCCTGTGCGTAATAGGCATGATACTTCGGCTGAACCGGATGTAACTCACAGGCGCGTTGGAAATCCTGAAACGCTTTTTCCATCATAGCGCGGTCGTCGGATGGAGAAGCCAATACCATCCGAATTCTCCCACGTAAAGTATAAAATCTCGATTGCAATGGAAACCGCTGCACCATTTCATTCACACAGGAAAGAGATTGCTGCAAAATCTTCTTATCCTGGCGGGCAATTCCATACGCCAGCCGGGCGATGCACAACCGTTCCCAATATTCCTCGCGAAACGGGAATAGAGAAACCGCTCGCTGATACAAGGCAATGCCCTTTAGGTCCTGCTGTTTGGCTATCGCTTCCGCGCCGGAAACGAAAACGGATTCCGCGAAGAGAGGGATGATCGCGAACACAGGAAGAACCAGGCCAAGGATGCCTGCTCCGATATATCGTGTTTTGCGCATGATGTTCGATTGATTTCCAACCGGTGAGGGCGGCTGCAATCCCCAACCGATCATGACACCCAAAAGGATCCAACTGATCATGTGCAGAGAAATGCTGTTGACGTTGAGCAACTGCGAACCGTGATCGACAACGAACACGATGGCCAAAACCACGACAATCTCCCGTTGTTCCTGTGTGCGTTTCCAAACTCGTTTCATCAGGACGTACAGCACACGCCCCAGCAGTGCCAGCCATGCCAGCGTGGGCAGGAATCCCCACATGGCCAGATTGTGCAGCAACAGGTTATGCGCGTCATGCGCCACGGCGTCATCGCCGTACACCCGCACGTCCTCGACCGGCCGGTATTGTTGATAAAAATACGAAAACGTATCCGGTCCCGCGCCGAAAAACGGATATTCGCGAAATATTGTTAACGCTGATTTCCACAAATACACCCGCGTCGTGCGCGTCGTGTCCTTTTGATCGAGGGAACTGCTCAGCCGGTCCGCGGTGGACAACTGCAAGAAATTATTCAAATCTTCGGAAACGATTTTATCCTGCACGACAGAGTGAAGCGGGCGGACATAGCGTTCCGGCGGGAAAAACACGACCGGCAACATCGCCGTTATCAGAAACCAATGCAGGCGCAAGGCCCGATATTTACGTTCGAGAGAAGTGGACGCATTCAACAGCAACCATCCGGCGACGAGAACACATCCGGCAAGACACCCCAGCCACGCGCCGCGCGACGACGCGGCGCGAATGCCGAAAACCGCGAACAATAATCCGAACGATATAAGACCCACCACCAGCCAGCGCCGTTCTCTCATGCCGGCGGCCAGAATCAAAGGGATGGAGAACGCCATGAATCCCGCATACAAATTGACGAAGCTGAACGCGCCATGCGGACGCACGCGCAGGACGGTTTTGCCGATAATCTCGCCGCCGATTCCGCAATATTGCAGGAATCCGATGACGCTCGCAATGACGGCGACGAATGCAATCGTATGCAGGATGAATAGTGGAAGTTTTCGATCAATTCGCGTAATGATAGAAGTGAGAAACGCAAGCAGAGCGTATGCGGAAAGCAGAATCAGACCGTTATAACGGTAATGCACGCCGAACAGGCTTCTCGGCCAATTCACCGATAATAAAGTGGAAATCGACAAAAAAAATATAGAGATTAAAAAAAGAATCAGCGTCGCGCGATCCCATCCCGCCGTTTTTTTCCCTTCCCGGCTCCAACAACACGCGATTAAAAGAGAAAGCAGAAAGCCCAAAACGGAAATTTTGGCATGTTCAGGGATCGAACGAGCCTGCGGAAAATACGCGAGCGGGACCAGCAGGCATAAAGAAAGGATTCCCACGCGCAGAACCAGGTCCAACAGACGAGGCAAAGAGTCTTTCGAAAAAATCATCCAATCTCCGAACGAAAATAAAACAAGTTTCAGGCGGCAACTTTTTTATTTTCAATCAATTTCAAACAAAGTGAGTGGATTTTCCCCAATTCGTTCCGGAATTCCCGTTGCGCCTCTTCCGCGGGCAGGATGTCAAATAAATCCGGTAATGGAACGCCAAGGCTCATGATTTGATCCCCGAAATTATCTTTCAAGACCGTTCGAACAAATACACAATTCTCCGAGTGAAAGAAAAGGAGGAGCGCATCCGTTACATTGATGAATCCATCGGTGAGAGATTCATTGGTCTTGCATCGGGATGAAGTTCCGACCGTTTCACGCTTTTAAAGTGGAATGGATCTCGCGCCAAGTCTTCCACGGCGATTCGGAATAGATCGCGATACTCTTCGGACTTTTTCTTCCCAAAATTATCGTAAGGATATTGAAGGATATCACGGTTATCTTTCTGTGCCTGATCGGAAATAACGACGTTCCAGCTCATGGTTGAAGTGCAGAACATATTTCCTGTCGGAAATGATAGAAAACAATTCTGCCAAACAGTAACAAGTCCACCGTTTCAACGGGGAGTTCAACTTCCTTGTATGCTAACCGACACAAGAATAATGTTTGCCGGGAATCATCGCGTGTCCCCATCCCAGAAATTCCTCATTTTTTAAATCGGATCGGGGTTGCAAAAATCCCGCCTGGACGAGAGCGCCGACGTGAAAATACACGGCGTCGACGTCAGACGTATAGTTGGGAAAGTGGCCGAATCCGCCGTTGTCGTTGCGGCATTGCAGGACGAACTGCACCGCTTTGTCGTACGCGCTTCTGATTCGTGGATCGTCGGGATTTCCGATCTGCCGCATCATGAACAGCGCGTCGAAAACCGCATGGACATCCCAATCCGGCGGATGATGACACCACGAACCGTTGTTCTGCTGATCGCGCAACACACGCTCGATCATCGCCTCGGCCTTGGGAACCGGCGCGCCCACCAACCGATAATAATGAACCATATGAAACGCGGACGCCACGTGATCGCCGATGTAGCCGTCGTCGGTTTGCTTCTTTTCCATGTACTCCCGCAATCGTCGGTCATATTCGCGCGGCATCGGTTTTCCCAACGCGGAGTAAAAGTAAGGGAAAAAGCTGGTCATGTATAACGGCAATTTGTCGAATTCATCCTGCTGAAAGAAAAAATCGATCACGGAAGCAGGATCATATTTCGGTTTCTCGCCGAGAAATCGTAACGCGACCAAGCTTTGGGCGGTGTTATAAAACTTGGCCTGTGGCGTATTGGGATCGAACGCGCCGCTTCTGGAATGAAACGCGCCGTCCGGTTTTTGTGAGGAAAGATAAAATTCCTTCGTCGCGGCGAGGTAAGGAAGCGGCCAGCCGAAGGTTTCGCAAAGAATAACGGCGTAGGTCGGAGCGGCGATGCCGGTGTAATAGGTGTCGGACGTGCCTTTATACAGTGGATCGATGCCCGGCCGGAACGATCCATCCTCATTCGCCACCCGTTGCAGGAAATCATAAACTCCTTTCAATATTTCATTTCCCCGCGATGCCGCGAAAGCGTGAGGGGAGATAAACATACTCACAGATGCCGCGCCTAAAGCGGTTTGCTGCATGAACAATCGACGGTTGATGCGATTCATTTCGTGTTCCTCGCTTTCGAAATTCGAGTCATTATAATGGAATCGCATTTGAAAGTGTAAGTCAACGCCTCGCTTGAAATGCGTAAATCCGTTAAAATAACGAAGCGATTAGAAATAGGAAATAATCCATGAAAGCGGGGACGCCTGCTTTACCCGAATCAAGAAACAAGATTCAGTTGGAAAAGAGGATTCAATCATGCCGATCAGTAAAGAATTATTGGAAATCCTGGCCTGTCCACAAACAAAAGCCTCGGTGGTTCTCGACGGAAACTGGCTTGTCTCCACCGATCCGAAAACGCGCCGGCGTTATCCGATCAAAGACGATATTCCGGTGATGCTCATCGAAGAATCGGAGGAAATGGGGGAAGCCGAATGGTTGGGGGTGATGGAACGTCATCACATCGAACTTCCATCCGATTCGTAAACGATTTTTCGCAATACAGAAAGTGATATTTTTCAATGACTTTTGATTTACATGAATTGGTCAACCATGCGACCGGCCAGGCGCGATCTCTTCACCAAAAATACATGAATCCCGTGTTTGCGAATGTGTTGGAGTTGATCGGATTTGCGCACGAATACACACGCGGACAAGGCTGTTATTTGACCACGCTGGATGGACGGAAGATTTTCGACGCGTTGAGCGGATACGGTGTGTTCGGCATGGGGCGCAATCACCCGACCGTCCGTCATGCGATTGCGCAGGCGCTGGAAATGGATCTGCCCAATCTGGTGCAAATGGATTGTTTTTCATTAAGCGGCCTGTTGGCGGAAAAATTGATTGCCCTTGCGCCGGGAAAATTGGAACACGTCTTTTTCACCAATTCCGGCACGGAATCGGTCGAGGGCGCGATCAAATTCGCCCGCGCTGCAACCGGCCGGCCGACAATTTTATATAGCAAGGGCGCATTTCACGGGCTCTCGACCGGTTCTCTCGCGCTGAACGGCGACGAATCGTTTCGCGAAGGTTTCGGTGAGTTGCTTCCCGGCTGCCGACGAGTGATTTTCGATGAACTCGAGCAGGTGGAACAGGAATTGAAAACGCAAACCGTCGCGGCGGTGATCCTCGAGCCGATACGCGGCAAAGGCGTGTTTTATCCGAATAACGCATCCGTCTATCCCACGATTCAACGACTCTGCCGAGAAAACGAAACCCTTTTCATCGTCGATGAAATCCAATCCGGATTGGGACGGACCGGCAAATGGTGGGCGTGCGAACATTGGAATCTGGAGCCGGACATTCTGATTGCAGCCAAGGCGCTGAGCGGCGGATTGATCCCTGTCGGCGCGATCTTATACACCGACGATATTTACAAGAAAGTATTCAGCCGGCTGGATCGCTGCGTGGTGCATTCCACCACGTTCGGCCAAAATGCGCTGGCAATGGTGGCCGGTCTGGCGTCGCTGCACGTGCTCACGGAAGAACGCTTGATCGAACGATCGGCGCGGCAGGGAAAACGGCTGTTGGAAGGATTTCAGCAGTTACAAAACAGACACGAGTTCATCCACGAAGTGCGCGGAAAAGGCTTGATGGTGGGCATGGAATTCGGACCGCCGAAGTCGTTGCGATTGAAACCGGCGTGGGCGTTGCTGCACGCGGCGGAGCACGGCTTGTTTGCGCAGGCGGTCGTCATGCAGTTATATGATCGGCATCATATTTTAACGCAGGTCGCGGGTCATCATCAGGAAGTGGTGAAATTGCTGCCTCCCTTCATCATCACGGATGAGGAAGTGGATCGTTTGATCACAGCCTTCGACGCCGTACTCGATGAATGCCGAAAATTTCCCGGACCGGTATGGTCGGTGGGCAAGCAATTGACGGTCGCGGCGGCCAAACAACGATTCTCACGAAAAGAATAGATTCCCTGAAAAATGATATGAGAACTCTGCTATTTCGACTGATCCATTCCCTGTCATCCGGCCATCCACGGTTTATTGTCCTTCTCTCATTGGCGGCTGCCGCCGCTGCCGGCGTGTATGGCGTGATGGAAATGGAACTGATTACCGATCAGGATCGGCTCCTTTCCGAAAAATTGGAATACCACCACCGTTACATGGAGTTTATTCGACGTTTCGGCGATCTGGAATTCCTCTACATTCTTATCGAGGGCCCCTCCGAAGAACGGATGATTCAATTCGCGGATACGCTGGCGGAGCGATTACGCCGCAGCAGCGATATCCGAGAGATTATTTACTCGTTCGAAACCACATGGGCAAAAGATTTTGCGTTACATTTTGACGAAGTCGAACTCGAAGACCTTCACAACCTTTCCAATCAATTGTCCGAGCATCAGAAAGACATCGAAGAATTCACCTCGATCCGCTCCATCGACGAAATTCTCCACAAAATCAGCGTTGCGTTGGAGTCTCCTCTGACCGCCGGCGCAAACGAAAGCGAAACGCAGACCGAAGAGTTGGATGTCCTGTTGAATCTGATAAAAGGAGAATACGCGAATCCCTTCGCGGATTTGAACGAGCTAAAGAATCGAATCGAGGAAACCAACCATCATACAAAAGAATATCTGTGGTCATCAGGAAAACGATTTCTATTGATGTTGGTGATGCCGAATAAGGATTACACCACCCTGAGCGTCATTGAAAAACCCTTGAACCGAATTCGCGACGATATTTGGCTGACGCAACAGGAAATACCGAACGTCAGCGCCGGTTTGACCGGCCGCCCCGCGCTGCAGGCCGACGAAATGCGCACGACGAACGACGATATGAAAAAATCCAGCGTACTGGCTCTGATCGGCGTGTTGTTTCTGTTCGTGCTTTTTTTCCGTGAATTGGCAAGACCGGTATTGACCGTGTTGGCTTTGTTGATGGCAATGGGATGGACCTATGGCTTCGTGGCCCTGACTCTGGGCCATCTCAATCTGCTTTCGATGGTGTTCGCGTTGATCCTGATTGGTTTGGGCGTGGATTTCGGGATTCATTTTCTCCATCGGTATCAGGAAGAATTGAAAAAAGAAGGCAATCCGGCAGGCGGCGTCGCCGGCGCGTTGAAAGGCGTCGGTCCCGGCATTTTAACCGGCGCGTTAACGTCGTCGGTCGCTTTTTTACTGGCGCTGCTGACCAATTTCAGAGGCCTGCAGGAATTGGGATACGTTGCGGGCGTGGGAATCATCTTCTGCCTGATTGCCATGCTCGTATCCTTATCGGCGTTGATGGTCTCCTATGATCGGCATTTTCGCCTCAAGAAAGCGGCGCCCACGCCGGTTCACCTTCTCGGTTTGCGTCACGTGTCGCGCTATCCGCGTTTGACCGTTTTGGGGATACTGATTCTGACGGTGGCGCTGATTCCGATGGCCCGGCGCGTTCAATTCAACGACAATCTTCTCGAGTTGCAGGCGGATGGGCTCGAATCGGTGGAATACGAACACAAACTCCTGGATGAGTCAGACCATTCGACGTGGTATTGCGCGTTCACGAAAAACACGATGGAGGAAGTCCGAAAAACCATCGATGTGTTGAAAGCCAATCCCACCGTGGCGGGAGTGGAAAGCCTTGACGACGCTCTTCCCCGTCCCGACGAAGAACGACAGCGATTGCTTGCCGCGATTTGCGATACGCTTGCGCCTTTGCGGGAGAGAAAACCGTATCCCTACCTCCCCAATCCCACAATTTATATGGATTTGACCGCTCAGCTCGACCGCCTGTTTGCGCAGATCGCCCAATTCGAAGAACTCAAACGACAAATGGAGCAATCCCAGGCCGCAATGCAACCAAATCCGGAGGAAAACGTCGCGAATCAAACGCTCGGCGCTCTCAACCCGGATGATCCCCAACTGCAGCAAATGCTACAGCAAATGCAACATGATCCCTCCTCCCTGCCTCCGGAACTGCGCGAGCACCTGCAGAATCGTTTACTTCAGCAAAACATGGAAACCGACGATCCTGCTCTCGATAGTTCTCCAGGCATGGATTTCGCGCAATTGGAAATGGAAATCCACGAAAATCCGCTGTCGGAGCGGATGCTGGAACAATTGAAAGAACTGCGTCAACTACTGACGGGCGCGGAATCGGCTATTTTGCAGCGCTTGCAACGAGCTAATTTCCTTTTGCTGGAACAACCACGCGAGACGCTCGAATTTTTGGCCGGATTGGCGGCCATAGCGCCGCCGACAGTGCAGGATCTTCCCCAACAAATCCGTTCGCTTTATATCGGCAAGGACGGCTCGTTGTTGATCATGGCGTTCCCCAAATATAACATTTGGGAAACGGAACGGATGAAAGAATTCGTTGGTGAGATGCGTAAAATCGATGCAAACGTGACGGGAACGCCGATTCAGGTTTATGAATCCAGCCTGTTGATGCGCAACGCCTTCATGCAAATCGGCTTGTTTTCCTACTTCGCCGTGGCGATTCTGGTTTTCCTCGACTTTTTCACGCTCAGCGGGCTGTTTTTCGTTCTCTTTCCACTCACGTTGGGGGTTCTGTGGCTGGTGGAAATCATGGGATTGTTCAATGTGCAGCTCAATCTCGCCAATTTTTTTGCGATTCCGATTCTGATCGGAATCGGAGTGGATAACGCGGTGCATTTCTACCACCGTTATTTGGAAACGGAAGATGTGGAAACGAGCATGTACACCACCGGCACCACCTTGACGCTCACCACACTAACTACAATAGTCGGATTCGGAAGCTTGATCTTCGCCTCCCATAAAGGTCTGGCCAGTCTGGGGATTCTGATGGCGATGGGATCAGCCACCTGCTGGTTTGCCTGCGTGGTGTTCCTGCCCACCCTGCTTAAATCATGCAAACGAAAATAAACAGGTAACGGTTTTGTACATGAAATTATTCTCACAATTCATTTTCTATCTTATCATAGCGGCTCGATGCTTCTCTCCCACCCACGGCGAAACCATCGCGGTTGTATCCGGATCGGAAACGAAAGATCGGCTGGAAGCGCATTTGTCATTCGTCGATTTGGAGAAAGGGAGCATCATATATGATGCAACCTTGCCCGGCGATGCGGCGATACCCGGTGGATTATTCCCCTATCGCGACGGATTATATATCACCGCTTGGCGGCATCGCGAACGCATCAGCGGCGTGGGATCGGTGCTCACCCGTTTTAATATTAATGCGCGCACATTCGATCCGATTTTTGTTTTTGATGGAATGAGCATCGATTTTCCCTATTTGGATAAACCGACGGGCCGGCTGATTTTCGAATCCATCGATCGCGAGGAATCCCTCATGCTTTCCTTGGCGGAAAACCAAATAAAAATTCAACCGATTACATCGCCGGTTTATTTGGCGCGGCTGTATCCGCTCTCGGACGGCCAATTTGTGATTTATGATAAGAATACCATTGCTTGCCTGACAGCCCCGTTCGGTTTATCGGCATTTCCAGAAGCAGTGGATCGCGCCGGCGCCGCCACGTTTACGATTCCCTATCGCTTTCCCATGCTGGCCAACGTGATCGATTTCAATGACACGATCGTGGTGGAAATCATTGATGTGCGAGGAGATAAATATCTCGAATTTTTCCACCGGTCGAATTTTCAGCATGATCTGACTTTTCCCACAACGCAGGCGCATACGCTGATCGGTAAAGAACATGGTTCCAACGCCCTTCTGCTTTGTCATTTGCCCTACGCGGGGAAAGGAAACAGCGAACTGAAACTCATTCGGCTGGATTTGGGGACCGTGACGCTATCGCTACTAGCGGCGGTTGCCCTGGATTATCAACATTTCGGCGCGGTTACGCTTGCCCAAACCACCAATTCAGGACGCTATTTGATCATTGCCGGCGCCGGCCATTCGCATTATCTGAAAACCTGGCCCGGCCCGTTGGTTATTTATGATTGTGAACAAAACGAGTTTCGCTTTTTGGAATTCGGTTGCGGACCGGTGAGGAAGATTGTTGAATTAACAGAAAAATAAATCATTCTTCACCTTTTTTCCATCCTCGCTTTTGTAGTGGGGGCTGTAACATTGGTTCTCCTTTATCATCCCACGTTTGTCATGTACCCATAAATCTCATACAACTCGTCCCTGACAAGTATTCGAACCATTGCGGTTTCCTGGCAAACAGAAACGAATCGTCATTTATACCGGCATACATGCACAATCGCGGGCGGCAGGTTAAGCGTAACAAATATCCTATCAATTTCGTATGGACGCAGATAATGTTTGAAAATATGGTCGATCGAACGGATTCGTAGCCGTTCGTTTCCCCAAATAAACGGCCCTTTTATCTGCCGAATCATCGCGTATTCAAAAAAGGACAACAATCCACCCGGTTTCAATAGAATTCGATACCGTTCGAGGATTTCCTGCACAAGGTAAGGGGGAAAATTATTGAAGGGAAGGCCGGAAACAATGTAATCGTATTGATTCTCACCGCCGAATTCGATGATCGATTGATGGTAAATGGAAATCTGCTCGCGATGCGCATACAACACGGGATCGCGCTGGAGCCGCTGCCGCAGATAATTGACGAAACCGCCGTTCAACTCACACAAATCCAAATGATCCCCTTCTCCTAACTTCTGCGCCAACACGCGCGTGAAAGGGCCCGTGCCCGGCCCCACTTCGAGAATTGATACCGGTTCCGGCTTTTTTTCGACGCATTGTGTGATCGCGCGCGCCAAAAAGCGAGAACTCGGCGCAATCGACCCGGTCGTTTGAATCTGCGTCAAGACATTATGATAAAATACTTTCATGGTGACCAACATAAAATCACTCCTTTCCATCACGCGAAAGCGAAAAAAATAATATATTACCGGATTGAGAGACATGCCGGCGAAGCGCGGCGTTCGGCAACCGCTCCTGAACTTCCTTGATCCGATTGTGTTGGGAGGAATCCAGCACGATCGTGATTGGCCGCGCCGGAAACCGCGCCGGTATCCTGTCCACGTCGCGCCCCAGACATTTGTTCGCCAGAAACGCCACAGTCCCACTTCCGAAGGAAAAATGCTGTCCCGCAAAACAATAGGTAAAAGCCGACGAACCCCTCTCGGCCACAAAATAGGCCATCCGCGTTTGCTTGTAGTGAACACTGCGCGGTGAAATTTCATCGGCATATGTATGAAAATAGCCGATCAGATTTATTTTTAAACCCATCCCCATCACGATTACCAAAAATCCGATGACTGCAGCACGAAGACAGCCGTTTCCAACATCCATCTTTAATAGATAACAGAATACGCCGCCGACAGGCACGTATAACAGCGCCAGACACCCCGCCAGTCGCGGGAAAAACGGCGGATCGATGGTCAACACCCCGCCCGCGAATAAAATTCCCAGGATCCACAGAGCAGGTATCGATACGCGTATATCGAAAAAATGAAATCCGGCGAACAGGAGACCCAGCATAAAGAAAACCGCCGTCATGCGATCGAGCAGTGGCAGGTCGCCGCCGTATTGAATGCTCCTGTCGGAATAGCAAATCGGCGCGAGCAATGCGTTCCGTAACTGCATCGCCCAAATCAACGCCGAATCTCCGCCCGCCTGCGTCACTTCATTTTGGTGGAGCAGATTTTCCGGATTCCACATCCCCACTGCCGCCGCGCGCGTGGCGAATACGTCCGTCCCACCGCGAATCGTCAGATCGTGCACAATCAACGGCGCAATGACCAATCCCGTAATCAGCAGCGGAACAATGGTCGAGATACAAAACCACGGAAACCGGATTCTTCGCAGGATCAACAGCCATAACTGCGAAACCACCCATAAGACCGGCAGAATATGATTCGCCTGATACGAAAGCAGCGCGAATCCCAACAGCAGCCCGGACGCCGCGCACATGGCGAGCGAACGCAAGTGATTCGTTCCATACCAAAAGCATAGCAGCGAGACGGCAAAAAAAGTCGCCTGCACGTAATGCACTCCGCAATGCATCAAATGCAGAAAAAAATGATTGCCGATCAACAACATTGCGCTCATCACCGCCGCCGCCGTTCCCCAAAACGCCCGCGCTAGAAAAAAGAACGGAATGACGCACAACATACCCATCAAAACCGCACTCATCCGCAAACCGAATAGACTATCGCCGAATAGATAAAGCCCGCCGGCGGGAATACAATAGAAAAATTGTGGGATGGAATACCACGAAACAGAAAAAAACGTATCGATATTCCCATTGACAATCTTGCGGGCGTGGACGCCGACCATTCCTTCATCGCCGTGCACCGTCACAGGGACTTCGGTTAATTGATAGATCCCTAAACAAAAACAGATCAGGAGCAGAATCCCCAGACAAGCCAATGGTGTTCGGGATTGCTTTTTTACCATACGGAAAAAAGGACGCCGAACGGAAGCGGCCAGCCAGGCGACGAATCCGAGCCAGGCGAAGAAAGCCGAAATGGCCTGCGGCGGCCTGTGATAGGTAATGCGCGTCCCATCCCAATCCGCCGGCGAAACCCGAAAACCGATGATGGAGGCTTTCCATATCAACCAAATGGCGCACCCGGCCAGCAACAAGCCGATTCCAAAGGGAATCCAATGTATATCCTTATAAAAAATAGGAGATTCGCGATCGGATGGATCAAAAAAGGAAACATCCCGGCGGCAACGGCGAAACGCCAAAAATGAAATCGTCCCCGCGACGAGATAAAGCAGCAATCCGGCCGCTATGGCGTCCGCCAAGATGTAATTTTGCGCCAGGCAGCCTAAAAAAAACGCCGCCATCCACATGAAAAATAGCATAAAACGCATTTCTCCTGCATGATTCCCATTTGTATTTATAATCCGACGGTCGGCCGGAACGGAATGAAGGCGGGATTACCCGAATTCCGATTTTATGATGTTGATCGCCCTCTCCCCGATGACGAAAAATCCAACTACGTCTATGATTGGTAACGGTGGGTTCCACATCGCCAATCCATCCGATACGGAAAATAAAAACAAAGGCGCACTATGCGAGCATTCATTTCCATTAACCTGACCGCTGCCGTTCGTGATGCGATTCTCCGCTTTCAAAAAGAGCAGGATCAAAAAATACACAATATCCGCTGGACCAAACCGGACAACATTCACCTGACCTTAAAATTTCTTGGCGAAGTCGAGGATCAAACAGCGGAAACTCTCGCACAAATACTGCCGCCGGTCGCGCGGCAATTCTCTCCCTTTCCCTTGGAAATCGCCGGAATCGGAACCTTCCCGCCGCGTGGACCACTCTCCATTTTATGGATGGGTGTAAAAAAGGGACTCAGCAGTCTGACGGCGTTGGAAGCGCAAATCCGTCAAGCGATGGAAGCCGCTGACATTCCATTCGACAAAAAAGCCTTCGTTCCTCACCTGACCATCGCCCGCGCCATACGAAACCGGCGTGTTTTCTTTGTTCCCGGCAAAGAATTCGAAGAATATTCATTCGGAACCATGCAGGTGGAAGCCTTTCATTTGATGGAAAGTCAATTGCTGCCGGACGGTCCCATTTACACGGAGCGCATTCGGTTCGAATTCCCGTTCTTGTGACGAACCCTATAGTTTACTCATAAAACCATCGGATGGGAATCGAGCGAAGAACCAGATCCGTATTCTGAAAATTTTCCGATCCTCGTTTCCAATGATAATACGTCAACAACGCCCGATCGTTCACCCACATGATGCTGGTGTAGGCGTAGCCGGAGTCGGGATCGTCTTCGATGTTCCTGACGTGCGTCCAGGTGTTTCCTTCATCCGCGCTGACGGCGGCGGTAAGCGGGGTGCGCCCTCGCCATCCTGCCTGGTTGCCCAGTGGATTGTTGTTCCACACCATCAACAGATCGCCGGTTTGGGGGATGCGGGAAATCGTGGCCGGAGCGGCGGGAGCGATCAGATCCATCGCTTGCGCGGCGGACCAGGTTTCTCCCTGATCCGCGCTCAAGGCGCGATAGATCCGGTCCAATCTGGTGCGAATGATCATCAATACCGTTCCATTTTTCAATTCCACCAATCCCGGCTCCATCGCCGCGGAATCTTCGAGTTTCACCGATCCTTCCGCTTTATGCCAGGTTTTGCCTTCATCGTCGGAATAATAACAAAAACAAATCTGTGAATCATATGTTTTACCGATATCCGCGCACCATGCAATCGGCGCGAGAATCCGCCCGCTTGCCAGTTGAATCGAGCGCGCATTGTTCATGACGTGATACCCGCCGATGGCGCTGATTTTTCGTGGTTCGGACCAGGTTTTTGCCTCGTCCGTGCTGCTTCGCAAAAACAGCTGCAAATCATCCGATGCGTTCTTGGTTAAAAAGAAGAAAAGAATCGTCCCCGATTGCAGCCGCAACAACGAGACGCTCATGACGTTCTGCGCGCCGATGCTTTCCTGCAACGTGAATTCCTCGCCCCAATTTTTCCCGCCATCTGCGCTGGTTTTGGCGGCGATAACCGCATTGGCATGATCGTCGCGGCCTGCAAATTTGCTCCACGCCAGGAGCAAGGTTCCATCCTTTAATTCAATGATGTCTCCTTCGCTGTTGCGGGGATTGTTTTCGGAAGCCGGACACACGACGGTGCGAAAATCAGCTGCGATGCAAGAAATCGGCGTCTTGCAGAAATTCAAGAAAACAAACGGTATGCACACGAACAGTAGAATAGAGAGTAGTTTCATCATCGCGTCTCTTTCAATGGATTTCACCGTGTACCCATCCGCCCCAGGCGGACATGCATCGATAAGCCAAATAATACTATATCGTAAAACCCCTCAAAAAATCAACG
Organism: Candidatus Omnitrophota bacterium; assembly: GCA_003598175.1. Lineage (GTDB taxonomy): Bacteria > Hinthialibacterota > Hinthialibacteria > Hinthialibacterales > Hinthialibacteraceae > SURF-12. Next base: position 28,948 of record QZKN01000180.1, on the reverse strand, counting down.
ATCAGGAACGATCCGAATGAAATTGTAAAATACAACTTCATCGATCACATCAATAATTTCAATGCTTCATAAATCGCCGTATCTCTTTTGAAATCAATTCACTGAACAAAAGTTCACCAAATCGGCATGAATCTTGCAGTATTAAATAATCGATGATTTGAACGCACAGCCGGATTTCAGAAAAAAAGATAATGGAGAGGCAAAAATGAAATCGATTCATTCCCAACGATCAAAAAAGGATAAAAAGTCGTATCCTTCGGATAGGCAGCCGGAGCCGTGGGAACATCTACTGCGTTCCGTAACCAAAAACCACGACTCTCGTGAAATTCTGTTGGATCCCTTTCTGATGCTGAATCTCTTCGAGAATGAAACAGTCGAGGAATTGGCGAATCATCGATCGGATGTGGTGATCGATGAGGAAAGCCAAAAACAGATCGAAATAATTCGCAGGATTGCGTATCGCAAACTCAGCGGCGTCACCCGTCAATGCCTGCTGTTATTATTGAATTCCAACGCCAATTTCCGGCAAATCGCCGATTGGCTGCAACTATCGGACGACACGGTCCGGCGGCATATTCAATCCGCGGTTGAAATCATCCGCTCTTGTCTCGAACAGAAAAATGGAGCATTTCCAAAATTGGAAGGCAGGCGTCCGGTCATTCGCGCCACCATCTTTCCTCTCGATACGCTCGAAGAACAGACTCAATTTCAATGTTTTTTAAATCAGCGAAAGATTGTTTACGTTTCTTTCCGCGGCGATGATTTGTTTCGGGAAGCGCTCGTCGTCTATCGCATGAAAAAAGCAGGCGTCAAACGAAAACACGCCGCTTCGACTCAACCGGAAACTGTTGCGAAATAAACGGATGCCTTTTACTCATAACTTGCACGAATTGCATCCGGCAATCATACTTGTTATCCGGGTAGAGCAAGCGTCTCGCTTGCATGACATTCCAGGCGAGACGCCTGTTCTACCCGCGAATACAGGTGGGACGCCTGTACTACCCACGCATTCGGAAAGGAAATCGTTTTTATGACGCAGGATCGTATACGGCAACTGGCAAACTCATTGGTTACCTATTCGACAAGAGTACAATCCGGCGATTTGGTTTTCATCACTGCAAGAGGATTTGACACATTCGATCTGGCCGATGCGGTGGCGGCGGAAACGGTCAAGGCCGGCGGGGTTCCCTACATCCGTTTTGAAGATGATCGCGCGTTGCGCACGCTTCTGGTAAACGGCAATGAGGAAACCTTTAAAAAATTGGGCGACTTTTTATTGCTGGAAATGAAACAGGCGCAGGTATTCATCGGCATTCGCGGCGGTTCCAACATCTTCGAATTGGCAGATGTGCCCAAAGAGAAAATCGAATCGTATGATAAATACATCACCGGTCCGGTTCATATCGAGCAGCGCGTCAAACACACCCGCTGGTGTGTGCTGCGCTATCCCAATTCCGCCATGTGTCAGCTCGCTCAAACCTCGACGGCGGCGTTTCAATCGTTTTTTTACGACGTGTGCTGTTTGGATTATTCGAAAATGGCCGTGGCCGTTGAACCATTGCGGGCGCTGATGCATCGAACCGATCGGGTGCGCATCGTTGCTCCCGACACCGATCTGCAGTTCTCGATCAAAGGGATCCCCACCGTGAAATGCACGGGGGAAAACAACATTCCCGACGGCGAGTGCTTTACCGCGCCGGTGCGGGAGTCGATCAACGGAACCATCCGTTTCAACGCCGCCTCCGTCCACAACGGAATCCTTTATGATTCCATTCGCCTCACATTTCACGAGGGGAAAGCGGTGGAAGTGGATTCGGGAGCGAACACGGATCGCCTGCGCAGCGTATTGACGAAGGACGAAGGCGCATCGTACGTCGGCGAATTTTCTTTCGGCTTCAATCCCTATATCCTCACGCCGATGAAAGACACTCTCTTCGACGAAAAAATCGCCGGATCGATCCATATGGCCATGGGCAGCTGTTACGACGACGCGCCCAACGGCAATAAATCCGCCCTGCATTGGGATCTGGTCCAGATCCAACGGCCCGAATACGGCGGCGGGGAAATTTATTTCGATGACGTTTTGATTCGAAAAGACGGCAAATTTGTGATCGCCGAGTTGGAAGGACTCAACCCGGAAATTATAAAAGATTCGTAATTTACCTTACATGCTCGCCTCATCAACTCCGTCAACAGCGGATCAATCGCCCTGCATGATCCAATCGATGGTAAACGCTTCGTGCCGAATGGTTTTTCCCTCACGGCTGTTGTGCGTATACGTGATGTGTATCAACTCCTGACGGTCCTGTATCATCGATGGATACGCATAGTAATCGGTTCGGCCGATATGCCGTTGCCATTTCCAACTGACGCCCTCGTCGTCCGACAATGCGATGGCCATGCTGTCGCGATGGTGTTCCGAATCATTATAAATCATGGCCCAAAGAGGCTGATTTTTGAGCGCGATCACTTCCAAACTCGAACCGGGATTGGGGATGTCCGTATCGCGCATGACGGACCAGGTCACTCCTTCATCGTCCGATTCGCATCGCAACACGCGATTCGGCGCGCCTCCCGCATCCCGCAAAAAGGCGACCAAATGGCCATTCTTTTTTTGCATGATCGCGGGTTGGATTCCCGCCAATCCGACCATCGGACCACTTGCGCGCCACGTCCGGCCGTCATCGTCGGACAGGGCGGCCAGCGAAAGATTGAATCCGTCGGAATAGAGCGGCAGCAGGATGCGGCCGGAAGCAAGCTGAATCGGATGAATCCGCGTCATCCACCCTTCCTGTCTTTTGGCGGGATCGGCGGCGGCCTCGATGATCATGCGTGTATAGGGAAGAGCATATTCCGCCCACAGATCCTCATCCGGATTCAGTTTTTTAAATCCGTCTTTGATGGCGTCTACGAACGAATCGTCCGGTTTGAGTAAAATCAAATCCTGCCAATCCCATTCCGGCGCGGCATCCCCGTCGTATCGCGTCGAGGTTCGGCAGCGAAGCAGGGAATGCTGCCAGCCGTGCGCGCGAACGGCGATCCAAAACATCCACAGCCGTTCGTTCCGGTCGAGAAACAACACCGGATTGCAATCCGGGAAGCCGGGGGTGTCCGCCATGAGAAAAACGGAACTCCATACGTCGTTGCCTTTCTTCAAACGCGCCCCCTGCACGAGAACATCATCCGCGGTCCGCTCTCCGCTGCCATGAAACCAGCAGGTCAGCAGGTCGCCGTCGGGCAACTCGACCAGGCTGCTGGAATGCACGTGCTTGTCCTGCGGAGGAAAGATCATTTGGACATAATGGATCGGTTCGGCGTGGGGGACAGTGCATGAGAAGACTAAAATAATTATGGGCATGAAATGTCTCAATGGCTTTCTCCTCATTGTTACTTATTTGAACGTTTAATCGTGAAATTTATCGACATACAGAAATACATAGTACAGTCGGGATTTTTGTAACAGCCAATGAATATTGATAACAATATTATAACATGCTTCGCATCAATTCCATCTTGTCCACGATACTCATTTGGAAGTCATACGATTACACAATTTCCCATCCAAAGATCAAAGGGAAATCAGTTTGACATGGAATGATTTTTCATATTCAATTGGAGGGAATTCAGATTTTGAAATCGTTCTTTATCGTATTGTTTTTGAGATTCACGTAAGTTATTAAAGAACTCGTGGATATCGTAATTCGATTCTTCCGCCATTTTCCTTCCGGCTTCTCGTGTTTCGTTTACAATCGGGTCGTAATACATCTATTCATCCTCCTCTTCACGGATCATTATTTCCGGTGTGCAAATGATCGGAACAGGTATATCATTGGACAGATTATAAGCGCCGAGCGTTCGAATGATTTCGGCATTGGCTAAATGAGTACAGTTCCAAGTTACTAAAAAATCGATATGATACATACAGGCAAATGCCAAATGAGCGGCATCCCGTATCGCTTTTGCCGGCAAGTTCAACACTCCCATGTATCGTGATGCAAGTTTTTCAATTTCTGTTGTTGCTTCAAGAATTTCAAATCCGGCGATAAGCTCCAATCGTTTTTTTGCAGCCGATTCATCGCCTCTTTTGATTTCTTCAATGACAACTTGCGAAATATAGGGACGATAAAGCGTTAACCGTTTTTCCCACCAAACTCGTGTTATTTCTTGATGGGCTAACACTATTATATCACGAGAAGGGCGAGATAGATAATAACTTGGAATGGTTGTTTCAATATAAACCGATTTTTTCAATGATCGAACATCCTGTTGCCCAAAGGTTACTCTACTTTTTTATTTCATGAAAATAACGTCAGTTGAGCAGACGTCCCGCCTCCGTTGTTCATGCAAGTGAGAACGCTTGTTACACTCGCGCTTACCTGATCCCGTTCTGCTTCTCCGAACTTAATACACTTCCCATCCATCCACAGACACCGCGACGCCGGTGACGGAGCGGGAGGCGAAATCTTTCCCCACCACTTCCTGCGTCGGGCCGCCGACAAAAATGTCGTAACTGGCAAAGTCGCTGCGGGGAACTCCATCAACGAAAGCCACATTGATGTTATCCGCCCACGGTGAGTTGACCCATCCCCAATGCCCGACCAAACCCGTGTTGCTGGGAACGGGTTCATCGGTGACCAGCAGGTAGACGCCGGGTTGGGCGGGAGAATCCAATACCAGCTCGTTGCGGGCGTTGTCGGAGAGATTCGTAAAAGTTTTGCGGGCAATGGGAGTCTGGGCGACGGTTGTGTCATAATCTCGATTCCAGCGAAACAGGCTCATGCGATACGCCGCGCCGAATCCGTTCCACGTCGGACTGGCAATGCCGACGGCGTTGAACTCAAAGGGCACGTCGAATTGCTGGGAAAGGCTGCAATTGGGTTCGAAAGTGAACGGAAACGGCGTCCAGGTCCCGGTTTGATCGTCGCCGTACCAGCGGAACCATTCGGTGGACACTTCATCATAAGGCGCGCCGTTAAAATACGCTTCGCCGGCTTGATAGCGACTGCCATTATACAGCCAACACCCGATCTGATGTGGATCGACCGCATTCGGATTGGAATTAGTCGGCTCCGACGCTTCCCAAAAATAGACGCCCGGCGGCAGCTCGCGGGAGGCGGGGCAGAGAAACCAATCGTTGTCGTTCAGATTTTCCAACACGCTGACCGCGATCGGGGCTTGCGCGACGGTGGCCGCGTAGTTTCCGACCCATTCGTAAAGGCGGATGGTCATCCCTTTTTCTCCGCTGACGCTCCAGGTCGGACCATTCACCTGAATGCCCTCAAACGGTTGCGTGGCGACAAATCGTTGGCCGCATTTTTGACCGCCGTTCAGCGTGATCGGCGAGCTTCCGCCTTCCGCGGTAAAAAAATCCTCGACGATCGTTTGTCCATTGACGCTCGTGACTGCGAATATACAGCACAATAAAACCGGACCAATTTGTTTCATCATTTTTTCCTCCCATATGTTTATGGAATAATTTATCGGACGCCTGACAGGCCTCCGTCGGAATACACAATATCGCCGGAGCTGAGCAGACCGTTGCTCATGTCGTACGGATGCGGATTGTACGCAGGCAGGATGTCTTCCACTTTGTCCGGTCCGGGACTGGTGATAATGAAATTGCCATCAATGCCGGTTCGCGCCAGCATGCTTTTCCATCCCGCGAGCCACTGTTCCGGCGTTGAGCCGGCGTTGGGGCCGGTGTAGGGCTTGCGGCGCGCGGTGCGGTAGCGCGTATGCGCATCGCCGGCTTTGGTCGAACCGGTGGCGTCCTGCTGCCCGTAAATCCGATAGCCAAGGTTGAATTCATCGATTGGAAGAAATGACATATACGCGATCGGCGTGGTGAGGCGTTCCGGCAAAAATCCCCAACTATGCGCTTCCCGAGGGGAGAGAAAAGTGACAATCCCGAGGGGAAAATCATTGTGATCGGCGGCATACGCGCCGAACGCCACCCCGATGTTCCGCATATCCGCCGCCACACGCGCCACTTTCGCGCGCGTCTGCGCATTCATGAAATTCGGGACCGCAATCGCCGCGAGGATGCCGATAATGGCGACCACAATGAGCAATTCGATCAGGGTAAATGCGCGCCGCTGGTTTTTAGGCATAGTTCACCTGCAAAAGCATTGGATTTACATTTTCATCTTCAATGCGTTCAGGGTTTCTGTCAAGAGAGAATTTCTAAACAAAATCATAAGCCTTACCGCCAACGCCAGGTCTTCTGATCCTGCCCCTGGCGGCCGCCGATGCCCCAAAAGCCGATGCGAAAATTGAAGGAGTAGTCGTCGCCGAAAACGGGGTGAGCGCGATGTTCGATTTGAAAAACGGTGAAGAAATCGTACATGTCCCGCATGATGCCGATATTGTTGGAGCGGGAAAGCCCCTCGTCGACGTCGTAATAGCCGGAATAAAAAAGTTGCCATTTTTTTGAAACATCGAATAAAATTTGAAGAACCGCATCCTGCTGCTCGTCGTTGTCGATCACGCGATTCAGATTGGGATAGAGAAACGTGTAGTATCCCAAAACCAATCGCAGGCGCTGAATCGGGGAAAGATTGGCGTAATAGTAGGCGGAACGGATGCGGCCGTCTTCGACGTCGTAACGCAGCGTATCGCCCAGCGACAACCAGGAATAGGGATAAATAGCGAAATCCTGCAACAAATCGGCGTACCGTTCGCCGCTGTGAAGCGCCGGATCGTCGAACAACTCGAAACTGGTGAAACGCAGGTTGTCGTTGGGAAATTGATCATAGGCCGCGCCGATGCCGAACTGCATGAAATCCGACGTGGTCCCGGCGCCGGTTTGTCCTTGAATTTTCGTGCGGAGGATCGCGGAAATGTTGTGCATTTCATATCGAATCGCATCCGTCGGATCGATGTAGGGGAAACGCACGTTTCCTCCATCGAGAAAGCGTTCCTCCAGATCGATATCCGGTTTGTAGTACCCGTAATTGATGATCGGTTCGACGACAAGGCGCATTTTTTCGTAACGGTCGAGGAACGGATCGAATTCGTTGGTGAAACGCGTGGACAGTTCGGTTCCGCCTTCCAGCATCGCGCGGGTGGCGGAATCGAATTCGAACGTTTGAATGGGGGTTCGGACGCTTCGCGTCGGATCGGCGTAATGAGTTCCGCGAAAACCGATCCACGGCGTCATGGTAACGCGTCCGGGAAGATAAAAGGGATAGGATAACTGCAACTCTCCGTCGAATCGCTCCACCTCGTCGATCGCTTCGGCGATATCGGTAATGGTGTATTTGTCGATCGGCCATGTATAACCTTTTTCACGCCGATACCGGCCATAATCCAAGTGAAGATCCGCAAAGAGATTCGTGTCGAAAAGACGCATGGGGTATTGTTCGAAGTGAATTTGCGGAGTGCGTTCCACGTACGGCAGGCCGCTGTAATAAAACGGATCGAGGCTGGAGGCTGCCGTAATCCGCAGGCTTTGATCGTCCCACCATTTGGATAACGTGACGTGAGAGACGACATCGTTTTCCAAATCGCGCACGTCCATCTCGCGTATTCTCTCCGGACTGCGGTAATCCCATCGATATTCGGAATCGGAAAAACGGTGCCCGCGCGCGGAAATGCGCATGTCGTAGGGCAGATCCTGCGCGTATTCTCCCGCAAGGAGATAGCGGTCGTCTCCGTCATGAACGTAATCGTTGTCCGGCGCTTCCTGGTCGATATGGTAACCGTACACATAGCCTTTCGGTCCATATTCACCCGGCGCGTCGAACGTGACTTTCGTTCCCTTGCCGATGCCGGCATCCGTAAAATAATCGCCATACAAATCGATGGTCACCTCGTCGGTGGCGCGAATGTGGAGTTGGTTATAGATGCCCAATCCCAACTCCGAATTGTAGCTTGCATTGAATATGTGAACGATGCGGTGTTCTTTGAGAGAGCCGGTAAAAACGGGAAGATAAAATAACGGCCAGCTTTGCGCTTCAAATAAAAGATTGAACGCCCAATAACGGTCATCCGGAACAATGACGGTGCGGCTGGGCTGAATTTCATAATAGGGAACAGGCATATCGTTGCCCGTAACCGCGCCTTGAAGCAAGGTGTATTCGGGGACGGTTATCGCTTCGGTCGCATCTTTCGGCGCTTTGGCGGGACGTTGGCGAAATTTGAGCGTTTTCCCGTGAAAATAGACGCCCGCGGAGAGTTCCGACGGTTTGACGTCCGTTAACGTCCCCTCTTCCTGTTCCACGAAAAACAGCAACTGCTCGCCGCGCAAAATCAATCCGCGATCCCATAGATGAACGTTTCCTGTCGCGTTCAGGATTTGCGGTTTCTGTTCATATTTGATTTCATCCGCGGTAATGGAGAATTCGCCGATCATCACGGTCGGACGCATTTTCTCGTCCGCATGGATTTCCAGAATTTCGCCGGCAAAATCATACGTGTACTCTCCTTTCAGAATCTCTATAGGAGCGCCGGCGCCCGGTTCGTTCGCCGATTCGGCGGTGGATTGCGCGAAAAGAGCGGCGGGGAAGGCCGCCGCCAAGGCAATGAGTAGTAATATCTGTCGATTCATCGGTTCCGATCTATTCCAGCATGTTGGATTACCGTATTGGCATTCAATAAAATATGAGATACGTTATTGCAGGTTTGTACCATAGACAACCCTTCAAGGTCAATCGCTGTCAGGGGTTCTGGTCAGGAAATTTGTTTCATTTCGGGAAATCGGTTCCTTTTCAAGATTTTTCATGATCCAATTCGGGATTCTACGAGGCGCGACGCGATCGTTCTTTTTGCGGCAGCAAACCATTTGGGTCGTTGCGGTGACCAGGCGCGGATATCCGCCGTGTCCGTTTTTATGATGGAGACGGAAAATTTCATACGCGAACGTCAGATAGGAGCGTCCCTGATCGCAAATCCAGATGTCAATATCCAGCCGGTCGTCGAGAAGCGCGGGGGAATGGTAATCGATTTCGGCGCGGCGACAGACAAATTGGCAGTCCTGTTCCACCATGGCGGTGAGGGAAATGCCATATTCTTCGACGTATAATGCACGAACCTGTTCAAACATCCGCAAATATTGTGCATAATAGACAACGCCGCCCGCGTCCGTGTCGGCATAAAACACGCGGTAAGGATACGAGTGAATGCGAAAGATGTTTGGTTGGAATCGTTCGTTCATCCGGTTTCCCCGAATCGTCCCGTCCTTGATTCTGGCCGGTTTTCTGATTCGCCTGCCGTTTATTCCTCTTATTGGGTTCGAGCAGGATTTTCTTTTTTTCACGTCATGGGCCAGCTACCTCGCCGATCACGGCGTGATTCGTATTTATGATGACCCCTCTCAACTTCAATTTGGATTTGTCAATTATCCGCCTTTGTATCTCTATGTGCTGGCCTTTTTGGCGCGGATGTATCGATGGTTGATCGGCGGCGCATTGGAAACTCGGTTGTTTCTCATTCTGATCAAGCTGGCGACCGTTGGTTTCGAAATTTTGATTGCACTGATCCTATACCGCATTGGAGAATTGTTGAAGGATGAAAAGACGGGGATCATGGCGCTGGCTCTGTTTTATTGCAATCCCGCCGTGTTTTATGTCAGCGTGTATTATGGCCAGGTAGACGCGGTTTTCAGCGCTTTCCTGCTGATTTCATTTTATTTAATGATGAAAGATTCTCATTTATGGGCGGGCTGTTTTGCCGCTTGCGCCTTGTTGACGAAAATTCAATCGATTCCATTTATTCCATTTTTGCTATTCATTCCTATTGCAAAACGAACGCCGCGAAAACTCCTTCCGCTTGCCGCTGGATTTTTACTCGCGGCGCTGTTTATTTTATCCCCTTACCTATTCAGCGGACGATTGGGACTCGTGTATGAAAACAGTGTGAAGGGAAGTTTGGAATGGGGAAAATATGTGACCGTCGGCGCATTTAACATGTGGTACCTGCACGCGGATCCGATCACATTGGATTACCGCATGTGGGGATGGCTGTTTGGGCGCGACGGGATGCTGCACGCCAATTTCTTCGTGCAATGGCTCACCTATAAAAATCTGGGAGTCGCCTTATTCGGCGCGGCGTTTGTTGTGACATTGGTTGGATTTTGGAAACGGCGGAGTATGGATGGAATGCTGCTCGCGGCAGCCCACGTTTCGCTTGCGTTTTTTATGCTCCCGACGAAAGTTCACGAACGCTACCTATTTCCCTTTTTCCTGTTTTATGCGTTCTTTGCGGCGACTAACCCGTTTCGGATGATTGTATTTACGGTTTTCAGCTTGTGTTATCTGTTTAATCTTATGGCGATCTGCCCATTTTTAGGAAATCCAAGACCGGTCGAAGCGATCGATTCGTCGATGGGGGTGATGGTTGCCGCCTGCGCCGTTTTGTTTTATGTGCTGTTTGTCGCTTATGAATATATTGCGCCGCAACGGCCGGAACGCAGCGTTTTTATTTTAGGAAAAGTGTTTCTTGTGATGATCGTGAGTTTATATTTTGTCTTATGGCTACGCCAAAACGAACGGCAAGCCGATCCGCACGTCATTCATTTGAGCGCATTGACGCCCGTTTCGTTTCAACAGGATTGGCCGGAGAATGACGGGACGGACGCGAAGAAAGTAATCGGCCACGATCTGTCCGTCGAGAAGAGAGAATTGCGAATCGGAAATACCTATTATCGTTATGGGCTGGGCGCTCATGCGAACTCGACGATCGAATATGAAATTCCGGGAAAATACAATCTGCTTGAGTGTTTTTTAGGAGTGGATCACGAAACCATGCCGCTATTCGAGCAATATCCGGGATTGGCGACGGTTCTGTTTGAAATCTACGTCAACGACGTGAAACGATATCAAAGCCCGCTGACGATTCCGACGACGCCTCCACGTAAATTGACGCTGCCGTTGCCGAAAACCGAGACAACCACGCGGTTGAAATTGGTGGTCAAAGACGCCGGTTTTCGCAACGGCGATCATGCAAATTGGGCGTTGGCGCGAGTAATCGAGACGTTTTGAGGCAAAGGAGCGCGGACGTCCCGTCCGCATTTCGTAACGCCGGCATCCTGCCGGCTTAACCGGAGATGCCGCCGGAACGGCGGCGTTACATTATATGCAAGGGGTGAATGGTATGGCGAGTAAAAAGCAATTGGAAACAATCCTGGCAGACATTCGCGCATATTGCGTGGCGAATGCGGATGAAAAGATGCGAGCAAAATATGCGAAGTATTTTAAAGAAGGATACGACGCGTATGGATTGGGCAAGGAAAAGTGGGAGGCGGGAAAAGAGAAATTTGTCGATGCGAATCGTGAGAAACTCAACTTGAAGGATGCTTTGAAATTAGGGGATGTGCTCTTGGAAAGCGGAAAATATGAAGAAGCCTCGTTCGCCATCTATTTCGCACTGGCGTTTAAGGACTCGTTTACGAAAGAAACGTTTCAACATATGGGGAAATGGCTGGAAAAAGGCATCCGTAACTGGGCGCACACGGACATATTATGTAGTTTGGTGGCAGCAGAGTTTTTCAAGAACAACATCGCTGGTTTCGAGGAAATGGCGTCATGGCGGGAATCGAAAACAAAATGGAAACGGCGGGCGGTTCCGGTTGCCATGATCGACATCCTTAAACTCACGAAAGAGTATCAGCCGCTGCTGGACTTCCTCGATCCGCTGATGATGGATGACGAAGAAATGGTGCAGAAAGGATTGGGATGGTTTTTGCGGGAAACGTGGAAGAAGCAGCCGCAGGTCGTGGAGGCGTTTTTACTAAAATGGAAAGATGCCGCGCCGCGCCTCATTTTTCAATATGCGACGGAGAAGATGACAAAAGAAGGGAAAGAACGGTTTCGGCGGGAAAAGAAAAACGGAAAGGAACGATGCCGATCGGAGCCTGCGGGAATAAGGGGAGATTGATTTGCACATGTTCCCTGACTGTTCCCTATGGCATGATCGTTTTCTTTCTTGTTCGTCTAATATTTTTATGATAGAGTTAACTCAATGGAAAGTGAGGGATTCGATGATGAGTGAATTTGTCATTACCGACTGGGATGAAGAGTTGGAATTACGGTTAAAAAAAAGCGCTGCCTTGAAAAAGGTGACGCCGGAAGCAGAGGCGAAGAGCATCTTGGAGGCGAATCTGCCCCAGTTCCTTCCCAAACAAAAGCCTTTGGAACGAGGGCGGGAGATTCTGAAAAAAACCGCCAACCATCAACATACAAGTGGAATGCAATTAAAGCGAGAAATATATGGAGAATGAAGCGGAATATATAAATATACCGATCATCGTTGATGCATGCGTTGCCATTAAATGGTTCTTTGCCGAGGATTATAACGAAAAAGCGTATTCGCTTTTACAGAACTGCTTCATGATTGGTGTTCCCTATTTTTTTCTGTTGGAGTTTTCCAATTTTCTGTTGAGAAAGCGACGCAAAGAAGAAATATCCCAATCAATTTCGGATGAAACGAATCGTATTCTTTTGGAATATATCGATTGTTTTTATCCGGATAATCATCTTATTGTGCGGGCAATCCGACTCTCAAATGAAATCAATCATTCTCCCTATGATTGCCTTTATCTTGCTTGTTCCGAACATTACAATATACCGCTCATCACCGCGGATCATGATTTCTATAAACATGTGAAAAAAAGCGCATACGCTCGGTTGATCTATTGGATGGAAGAGCCGCCGATGCCATGATTGTTATTCGATGGGAATACCTCCCCTTCACGATTCGCTACAAAGGGTGTCCTCCATGCGAAGAGTCACTCACCTCTTTTAACCATCCGTTCCAGATCAAGATGGGCTCAAAAGCGAAAAACGCGGTTTGAGACCATTCTGTGCGCAGGATTCTTGATTCTCTTGTTTTGCAAAATTATTCACCAGGCTTGACTTCGTTACTCGGATTTTATTATTCTATAACGAAGTTATGCCCAAGGAAGTGGTTAAAAGATTTTATATAAATAGCCCCTGATTTTTTTACACCGATTACCCTTTGTGATATTGCATTAAGCGAAGTTGCATTGTGTGCCTATATATATTTGTAAAATGTTCTGACAATAACCTTTCCATCTTTATGTGCTCATCCACGATTATTTGATGATCAGAATCATTAAGGTAGCCCTCATAAAACAACCAACCCAATAGATGTGGTGTTGTCTGTACACGTTCTTTTGGAAGTATGGTTTCCGCCAATTTTCTCGCTTTTTTATCATCTGTCATAAAAGCCTGTTTGTATTTCTTGGCTAATACAATTGACGATAGTTCTCCTTTCCCCAGATTTTTTCGTTTTTCAAGAACTTCTAAATCCTGCAAGTCTTCTAAATCTAATGAATATGCCTGAAATTGATTTTTTCTTCTATTTGCGATTAACCGTTCAAGCAATTCCTTTTCTGCTTTGCTCCATGTTTTGCGAGGTTTGTGAATACTTTCGTAAATGACATAAAAAGAACAGTAAAATGTAACGCCTGATTCTATAGCGCAGCCATAAAGCCTTTGTGACGATAGCAAATTCCAGATCACACATGTATCAGTAAGGTTATACTTATGAAATTTGGAAATATCGACACTAATGCTCATAAGCCAACCTCTTATTAAACATACTTGTAATTTCTTCTAATTCTTCATCTGTCGCTAACAACATTTCTTTCAAGCGTCCGACAGTAATAATTTCTTTTTCATAAGCTTCAAAGCAGAGATTGATATATCGAGTTGTAAGTCCTTTCTGTAAAAGAGTTATAATTCTTTCTTTGCTATTAGGAGACAGATCAGTTGGAATCTCAGGATCTTCTTTATCATCAGGTTTTATTCGTTGAAGATTGGCCAGAAGACTTTTCTTTTCAATCTTTGAGATAATATCATTTTTTGCAAGAGCAAAGATTAAAGGCTCTACGTTAACCTTTAATCGATTTGCCCATTCAGCGATCTTTTCAGGTGACCATTGATTAGAAATGGGAATGGTTTTTAAAAAATCGGGAGGGAGTAGGAAATGTGAAGCGAATGTATTCGCACGTATTTCTGAAAGATCCTTTTTATCCCATCTTTTGAATGAAACAACAAAATCCTCCTCCCCATCAAGAATAGCATGAGCGACTTCGTGCGCTGCTGAAAAGCGTTGACGATAAATATCCTCACTATAATTGATTAAAAGGCAAGGACCCGCTACAGGGTGTCTCACGCATAGACCAGATATAGTACTGGAATCAAGTTTCCTACGGAATACATGACAACCAATTTTTGTGAAATCTCTATAAATGTTTAGCGGAATTTCATTGAATGCGTAATCAAGATGTTCTCTTAAAGCAGCGGCTGCCTGTTTACCGTGCCCTTTAAAAAAAATACCCTGTTTTTTGAATGAAAATCTTATTCTTTCGCGTTTCAATTCGTTCAATAGAAATTCTTCACATTCGCAGAGGAACAAAAATTCCTGGATAGCCCATCTGTCCAATTTATTTAATTCCTCACTATGTTTTCTAAAAAGATTTTCGGTCTGTTCGAAAGGAGCCAGTTTTTCGTTAGAAATAAAAAACTTTTAATCACACATAAAGACATCGGCCAGGATCAGAATTTCGTCACCAGTTGGTGTCGTTTGCTGTTTATCAAATTCTCGCAATCGATTCTCATCAATACCTGTACGTTCAGAAAGTTCAGCATACGATGTCTGGAACTGTTCCATATAACGGCGGAGTTTATCGGAAAACATTGCAAGATCGAAAGCCATTATTCATTTTCCTCCGGAAGATCAAACAATGTCGGTTCGACTACTTCAGGACAATCTTTTCTGATCCGCCGGCGTTCGACTAGTGGGGATGTTTTTTTTCCGCTAGACGATTAGTGGGATTCAAGTCAATTTTAGCGTACCATCTCAGAATTTCACCCACCGATTTCTTGATGCGGAAATTAGGATTATTTAACTCTGTTTTCAATCTTTCGGATTATCAGTGAATTCAACGCTAATAAAAGACACTTGATCGAACTCAGTCATATTATATGCCTCCTCAATTTCTTATAATTTTTTTCCCCAATTAATATTATTCTATTTTATTTTCATTTTTTTTTGATCCACCTTGAATTAATCAGAAGAATCCATGTCCACTTTTTTGTCTCTTGAATGACTTTCCTATAAAGGATGCCCCGGCAAAAAGTCAAAAATTGTGGTGCGGACATCCTGTCTGCACAATATAAAGTGACAGATTGTTGATTATACCACAATCTGTGCCGGTTTCAAAATTTCATCCGACTTTTTGCCGGCGCATCATTATATAAGCGCCTCCTTGCCCATGTTATCCGACAATAAATTATTACCGGAAGGAGGTTTTTCCGTTCCGCTTTTTGAATACGTGATTTGATTCACCACTCGACGCGGATGTTTGGATTCCTTGCGACGGAAAAACTCCCCCAGTTTCTCCAAATCATTGTCACATTGTGCCATCAGATCGGAACGCCATTCATGAATTTCATCGATCAAATCCTTCATGTTTTTACAGGTTAACCATTTTGTTTTCACCTCGAAGTGCTTCCATCAGATACCGGGTAATCCGTTCCCGGTTGGCGCTGAGGTTGGAGAATTGTTTTTCGCATACATCGCTAAACCGTGCGAGAACTTTACGGTTGATGATTTCCTGTTCTTTGTGGCCACGTTTTTTTTGGTCCTCCCCAAGGAATACGATTATTCCCGGTCTTTTGACTATACTGAGAGGGAGCTCGTAGGCAATTCACAATAGCCAAATCATCTGTATGGATTGTTATACTGAATTTGTAATTTTCCCGTTCACTCTTTTTCTCTTAAACCTAAATCCCTATTTATATAATGCTATTGTTTCGCCATGGTATGATAAAAATCCTCCAAAATTGTTTCATGTATACTCAAAGCAAAGCGCACCTCACTAAAATTTACGTTTATATGCGTGATGCATTAAATCAAGCCCATCCTGCTAAACCGTGATGGACATCTCTTAAACGTAGTCATACAACGGAGCATATTTCTTCGGCGTTTCGCGCTGTTGCATGAGTTCCTCGAGTCGTCGGATAGTCTCGGGAGCCAGAAGCATATCGGAACATACATCGCAAACTTCAGCGGGTACGTTCTCAAACACGAGAATGTCTTTGCCACGCTTCACAGTGTGAATAATCAGCCGATTCTCATATTCACCAGGGCATCCTTGGATACTACATTTCATCTTTTTTCCCTCTTTCAAATGGAGTTATCCATTTGGGTAACATAGGTTCATATACTGTTATAATTATCACAAGATCAAGCGAAGTTGTACAGACCACGTGGATGTATCGTTTACGGGATATCCAGCCACAAACCAAACAACATGATCCTCGCTCATGTTCCGGGTAATTCTCAACAACCGTGGCATCAAGAAGTACTTCACGCACCTCGTCTATGGAGATGTCTTCATCGATCATTTCCTGGTGAGCATGGAGGGTAACACGAAAACGACCTGCTTCTGCTTGCCGTCGAAGTCGTTTTTGGATTGCTTGATGATCATGAATGTCGGTGTCTTCCATGATGCTGAATAATACAACAATTACATGCGATTGAATTTTACTTTGTCAAATAATGCGGGATAAAACCAAACGGGTAAGCCGGAAACTTCCAACGTGCTTACCCGTTTGAATTTCAGAACGTTCACGGCTTCACCACCGCCTTCAAAGCATTCCCCTTCCGCGCCCGCACGTCCGCGATGCCGATCGCCAGTTCGCTCAGCGGATAATCGTGCGTGTGCACCATATCCACGTTCACCAGGCCGTTGGCAATAGCCTGCAGGGCGGTTGGCCAGGTGAGAGGGGCGAGCCAGGAGAAGCGGATGGTTTTGTCCCACAAAATCGACTGCAAGGCGGGGAGTTTCACCACCGCGTCGTCGGCGGGAAGGCCGAAGTAGACGATGCGGGCGCGGCGGCCGGTGACGGCCAGCGCCTGCTCCATCGCGGGGATGCTGCCGGTGGCGACGATGGCGGCGTCGGCGTATTTGCCGTTGGTGAGATCCGCGATTGATTTCTTGAGATCGGGCGTGTAGTACGGCGAATCCTTTTCCGCGACGTTGAATTGATAGTCGGTGTTGAGCTTTTTGCCGATATCGAGGCGGTAATCGAGAGTATCGACGATAGCGACCTTGCCTGCGCCGCTGGATTTGACCAGCTGCATCATCAGCGCGCCGATGACGCCCGCGCCGAAGACGACGGCGAAATCGCCGAGTTTGATTTCCATTTTCGATACGCCGTAGACGGCGCAGGCGAGCGGCTCCGTCAACGCAGCCTGCTCGTAAGTGACGCCGTCGGGGATTTTGTGCACGCCGGTGTAGTTGGAGAGGCAATATTCGGCGAATCCGCCGTTGGTGGAGACGCCGAGAACGGCTTTGTTTTCACACAAATTGGGCATCCCGCGTTTGCAGATTTCACAGGCGTTGCAATACTGCACCGGATCCAGCACCACGCGATCGCCTTTTTGGAAGAGCCCCAGCTTTTCCGGAATCGCGCCCACTTCCACCACTTCACCGGAAAATTCGTGGCCGAGAATCAGCGGCCCTTTGCCGTCCTTCGTTTCCAGCGAGCTCTGCCCGTAATAATAGGCGATATCCGAGCCGCAAATGCCGCAGCCCTTCACGCGCACCAGCACTTCGTCCACGCCGGGAACGGGAACGTTCACGGATTTCATTTCCATTTTTTCGGGCTCATAAAAGACCTGAGCGGCCATCATTGCAGACATGATTTATTCCTCCATTTCCATATTCTTTTGAACCAGTCCAAAAATTTGCGGACGGGGACGTCCGCGCTCCTTGATTGCTTAATATCTTTGCAGATAAGGTTTCAGGAACTCCTGCGCGTTGCGGGTGACGTCCCACGCTTCCGGCCAGAAGCAGAGGTCAATGGTCCACCAATCGCTGGTGTATCCGATTTCTTCCGCGAGCACGGGGAGAACTTCATCGAAATTGATGTTGCCTTCGCCGAACGGGCGATGCGTGCTCGTCTCGCCGCCATGCAGCGTGCCGTCGGAATCGATCAGGTGAATGTGTCCGATTTTGCCTTTCAGCATCCGCGCAAATTCCACCACGCCGCCGGCTAGCGTTTCTTTTTCGCCGTGCTGCCGCGCGCCGACGACCGCGCTCATATACGCATGGCAGGCGTCGAACAGAACTGAAAAATTGGGATGATCGACCGCTTCGACCAGCTGCACGACCTCACTCGGTTTGTTGAATATGAAACCCGGTTCGAATTCCCAAACGAGTTTGACGCCGAAATCCTGCGCAATTTGCGCGCATTTACGCCACAAGGCGACGATACGGTCCCATATGACCTGGCGGTCCACGCCCGGGATGCCGTCAGGAGGACAATTCGTATCGACGCGGATTGCCGGAGCGCCGAAATCGAGCGCCAGTTGCAGGTTTTTTTTGAATAGATTGAAGTAGAAATTATTCTTCTGCGCTTCGTCGGTTCCCGGTCCGTGATACGACCAGAAATCGGCGGCCAGGCCGGACACTTCCAGGCCGTTGTCTTTGATCAATTGGGTGATTTTGTCTCGATCCGCTTTCATCGGGTAGTCTTCCGGATGCAGATGGGGCCGAAACGCGCCGATCTCGACGCCGTCCACGCCATATTCCGCCAGCGTTTTTACCACCGTATCAAAAGGGATCGGATTGGATTCATACGGTCCGAAGCAATAGGCCCACGAACCGATGGATAGTTTCTTTGCCATGATCTTTTTCTCCCTGATTAGAATGTAGGGGCGATTCGCGAACCGCCCCTACAAATAATGCATGTTTTATTTATCCGAGTTCCGGCGGGAAGCAGCAAACAATCTCCAGTTTGTCCGCACCGGTGTTGACGATTTTGTATCCCGGCAGGCATCGGGGAATGAAGACGGATTTGCTCTTGCTGATGGGCGCATCGCCGAATGGTCCGCGCAGAATTCCCTTTCCTTGTGTCGGCACCAGGCAATGGAAACCGCGGCCGTCGGGCACATCGATTTCGCCGCCGACGATGAAACGGGTGGCGTAGAAATATTTCTTGGCTTCGTCCGGCACCAGCGCTTCTTCCACGCTGCCGTCCTGTTCGCGAATCACTTTCGGTGTGCGTTTCACGTAATTTTCGAGATAATCTTCCGGCATGGCCTCAAACCGCGCCGCTTCGAGAGCCGTATCCCAATCGAGTCCGCAGGCGCCGTCTTCTTTTTCGTATGGGTAGCCTTCCCATTCGGCGAGAATGTTCCAATCGGTGGGTTCCTGCGGTTCCAGAATGCACAGACCCGCGCCGAGAGAGTGGACCCAGCCGTCGGTCAGATAAATGACGTCGCGCGGTTTGGGTTCGAGCACGTGCATGTGCTTGCGCATGGTTTCCACGTCCTGCGCTTCCATCCACTTTTTGAATTCGTTCACGTCGATGTCTTCCTTAAAACCGACCCACGCCTTCGCGCCGGGACGCGTGTCGATGACGATCCACGCCTCATTTTTGCCGAACGGATTGTTGAGGTGTTTCTGCGAGAATGCGGGAGAGGGATGCCAATGCACGGGGATATGCGCGTCGTCGCCCACGTCGAAGATTTTCAACAGCACTCCAAGATTGGGACCGAATTTCTCAAAATGTTTCTGTCCCAACGTTTCATCAGGAAATTCTTTCAAAATATCTTGTAAAAGAACGATTTCACCGCTGGGAAGTTTCACTTTGCTGAAACCCTTGTCAGGCGGGTTTTCGCGGCCGGGCGTGACGGCGCGGTTGGTGGAGAAAATCCACTCTTCCGAGTTGAAATCGTCTTTGGGATCAGGCTCCCCCATGAACTTCGCCCGCAATTTTCCTCCATTGTAAAAATGCAGATAGGTGTTGGGCGCCAGATAGATTGGACCCTGTAATAATTGTTTCAATTCGTCTTTCGAAGCCATTTCTATCCTCCGGATTATTGATGATGAAAGAGAATCAGGCGCAGAATTTTATCTCGCTGAAAAATCTCGCGCCAGACATGAAAGTATGGTAGCGCCAAAAGTGGAATGCTGTATAGTGCAGTCGAAAGATGGAAAAAACGGCCTGCAAGGTTTTCGTGAACTCATGAAAAAGTGGAAGGTGATACCAAACCGCCTTCCACACTCGGCGGTTTAAAATAAATACCATTCCCGCACATCGACAACCGTTTCAAAGTCGTCCGAAAACAGAATGGAGCCATTCTCATCACGGATCTCGACATTGTCGAAAGCCGCCATTTCTCCTGAAACCGTACTCGTGCTCAAACCGGCGAATCCATCCAAACGGTCCGCCACGCCGGGAAACTCCCACGGCGTCATTTCCACCGCCGTACCGGGATCATCGCGTTCAATGAAGGTTCCTTCCACCACGAATCCGTCGGAACGCATTTCAAAGGTGTACCACGTCCCCGCATTCCATGGAATCGTGTTGTCATCCAAATTTGCCCATGCGGCGAAATCGTTCAGAAATTCGACCGTGTTGATATTATCGTGCAGCAACATGACGATACTCCGCGCTTCGCCCGGTCCGCGATCGCTTGGCGCTCGGCCGCCGCCTCGTCCGTCCGGCTGAATGTGAAGCGAAACGCCGGATCGGCTATAATCGGCGTTGGCGCCGGGAATGAATATACCATCATGCCACGAAAGCATCCGCACGTCGGCTTTGATCGATGCTCCGCCGATGATTTCTTCTTTGAACCATATTTTTTTAGGATCAAGCCGACTGGTCGCGATACCATACAACACGCCATCATCCACGACCCAATATCCGCCTTCTCCATACACCCAATTCTCGCTCAATCCCACCGTTTGCGGAATTCGTTCCAAATCGCCTTCGAAGTTATCTTCAAACACGACTTCCCCGTTCACGAGAACTTGGAAATTGTCGAATATGACCACCTGCCCTTGAATGTTACTGCCTGTAATTCCCGGAAAACCGGTCGTTCGGTCGGAAAATGAGGCGTGAGTCCACTCATTCAATACAATCGACTCGACTCCGTCCGGTCCTTCATCCGTTCGATAGACTTTTCCGTTCACCGTATTGCCGGTGACGGTCAATTCAAAGGTATACATGACTCCTTTGTCCCACATAAATTGATTATCATTGGTGTTTGCCCATGCGCGAAAGTCATTTAAATACTCAACCGTGTCATAATTTTCATGAAACAGCAAATTGATAGCGCGATCCTGGCCTTCACCCTCATTGTTTCCTTGCGGTTGAAGGCGCACTGCTATTCCGCCGCGGCTTAAATCCTGCTGATCGTGCCAGGATTCCATCCGCACGTCGCACTTCACCGTATAATTTGCGCCAAAATCCTGATTGATCCACGCATGGAGTGGATTGGTGGAGCCGTCGATGTTGGCAACGACGAGAACGCGATTTCCACGCATATTGTTCCCGAAAAATTCCACTTCATCCACGACCACATATACGCCTTCACCGGTTTGCCATGCCGGGCTGAGTTGATAGTGATATTGCGCGGTTACACATAAAGGAAATAAACAAATCAAACAAAAAAAGAATGCTAATCCATTTCGTTTCATAAGATTTCCTCCCCTACCATTATTATGTTTACTCTGATTGCGAAGTCTGAAATCGTTTTAATAGTACTCAAACCGAAAAATCACCACCCCCTTTTCCAATCAAATAATGATTTATAGCAATAACCGATTCATTTATAATGTACGAACGACTCATACGCTAATCCTTCAGCGGATAATCCGTCGTTTAATAGATCGTTCCGCCCGGCCCGAGGTAGGCAATGACCCCCAAACTGGTTAAACCGTTCGAAATGGAATAGTAATTGACATACGAGGCGTGCGCCAACGACCAGTCCAGCGCCGGTCCGGGACTGCGAACCGTGTACTGATAGGATTTTCCGTATACATTCAGCGTCTGGCCGGAGCGGCTGGCATCGTCGTATACGTAACCGCCGTCCCAGATCGTGCCCAGAGACGAATTGATTTGTTGCGGTGTGGCGGTTTGAAACGGATCGATGGGAACCGTGGAGATGTAAGCGACCGGGGTGGTGAGAATATGAAACCGGTATGTATGCTTCGTCCACCATTTCGTGCCATTCCAATTTTCTCCACCCGGATAGGTATTGTTATCGATTCGATACATTTCCAACGCGTTGGAAAGCGCGCGCAAATCGGAATACACGCGGCTTAATTTGGCTTTGATTTGCGCATTGATAAAATTGGGAACGGCAATGGCGGCCAGAATGCCGATGATGGCGACGACGATCAGCAGCTCAATTAATGTAAAACCCCGTGTTGCCCGCATGATTGACATTCTTGTCTCCTCTTCCATTGATTATCCATTGCAGATAGTCAAAGCATCATACAATGAATTTGATGAATCCGGTCATTCGATATGAAATAATAGTCAATTTCCATAATGTGCGCCATTGATCCCGCTATTTTACGGCGATGATCAAAATCGTGCTCGAAAAACAATAACAGAATCGATGGAAAATTACCAGCCGGTAAAAGGGAAGAAATTAAAAATCAAGAGGAAAAAAAGAGATTCAATCGTGCCCGAAAATTTGTTTTTGATGGGCGTTGCGGGTTATGTTTTTGGCTTTGGCGATTTTCTGCGCGCGGGTGCGCTCGTATTTTTTGATGTGTTCTCTCTGCTTTTGGCGTTTGATCACCATACTGATCACTTCTTTGTCCAGAGTGTCTTGTAGTTCCAACTCACTGAAGCAGTTGATCTGTTTGAATTCATTTTCCTGTTTGAATTCATTAAATTCCTTTTCAATTTTATCAATTTCGTGCGGACTCAAACGGCCACGCTGACTTTTAAAAAGGGTGATGACAGTCAGATATGGCGGGAATATCTCTTTCCCGATTTCCTTGGCGAAGCTGGTTACATATTCTTCCTGGCATGAAAGTATCGTTTCCTGCCAAAGCGGCTTTTCGCCGCGACCGGGAGCATAACAATCGTCGGCGCGATCGGTTATCACCAAAGCGACGACGCGATTCGCCAAATCGCCATGAATGCGAGATAATGCCCGCCGATACAGTTCCACACCGGCCAACGATAGGTTTTTCCCTCCCCGAATCAAAATGGTTTTCAAAACGGAAATGATACGGTTATGCCACGGTGAGATGACCAAAATAACGGAAACGTCTTCCGGATTCTCTTTGTCGGCGACATTCTGATTATTACCAATCTCAAGCAGACGCTTGGCCTTTATCCCACCTACACGCCGATCTGGTTTGATATCAAAACTCATAATTCTAGAAATTTATCACAGATTCATGAATATTCGTTTTCAATCAATAGTGTCATTCAGATTATAACATTTGTTTGTGTTTTTTGAAAGAAATTGTAAGGAATTATATAGAAAAGTTTTGTCTTCACAAAAAATTGAATCAGTAGACCGGAACTTACGACAATTTGAAAGAAGCAATTTTCCGCCGGCTAGGCGGTATGATGTACCGGCCAGGTCAGCGGGACATTACCGTCCTTTATTCGGGCGGGAGCGATGCTGCGCCTTCTTGCTTCGCCAACGTAACTTGTGAGCCTTCTTGTTTTTACCTTTTGCCATGATGATCTCCATTGAATTAACGATTATTGGTCGTTCCATACAAAAAAGAACAGAACCAAGAGTGTAACAGATTGAGTGAAATGAGGCAAGTGGAGAGTTCTGAACGAGAAAATCCTATTCGTCTTTGATGGAGTCAGACTCCGGATTACGGGCGACAGCGATAACGGATAATCCGAACGGCGTCTTAAAAAAACGCTCTAATTTCACCAGCGGATGAAAGAGCGTAAAGAAGTACAGTTGAAATTTGGGGAGCACTTTTCGCCGAAGAACGACGCTGTTCACAAACCATCCCGGCACCCCCCACATGTTAAAGAAAAAGGCGTCGTCAATCTCAAATCCTGCTTGTCTCACCCGTTCGATGAGCTCGTTGCGCGAATAGCGGCGAAAATGCTCGAGACCGATATCCAAACTGCCGTAAAGCGCTTTGATGCAGGGGACCAATAAAAGCAACCGGCCGCCGGGTACCAGCAACGCGCGCATATTTTTCAATGCATTCAAATCATCTTCGATGTGTTCCAACACATTCAGGCAGATGACGGTATCCACTTTGTGATTCGACAATTCCTCATCCGGAGGCTGCGACGCATCGAAAAAGTGGATGCGAAAATGATCATTTTGCACGAATCGTCGACGGATCGTGTGAAGATGATTGTTCGAACAATCGGTCGCCACCACCAACTCGCGTCCCATGAGAAAACGAGTGAAATTTCCATTGCCGGAACCGATTTCCAGAACGCGTTTTCCGATCAACCGAGCGACTCGCTCAAAGAAAATGGCGTAATATTTGTTCACGGACGACAGGCGGAAGAGAGTTTCTTCGCCGATGTCAATCGTAGTGAAACGGCAACGCAAAAGCCAATACAACATAACGAAAGCGTCGGTCCAGCGAATCTTTTTTCCATCTTCGTGGGAGCGCCCGTCATAGGAAATGGGGACTTCGTAAACCCGCAACTTCTTGCGAAAGATGCTGCCCGACGCCTCCGCGTCGAATCCGAAGCCATTGGCGCGAAAGGGAAGAGCCTTGAAAATCTCGCTGCGGAACATTTTATAACCCGTCGCCATGTCGGACAGGATCGTGTTGAACAACACGTTGCAAGTCATGGTCAGGAATTTATTGGCCAGAAAATGCGTAAATAGGTGAACGCGATGCGGGCCGAGAAAACGGGAACCATACACCACATCCGCCTTGTTCGATTCCAGAATTTCAAGCATCCGTGAATATTCTTCGGGAAAATATTCCAAATCCGCGTCTTGAATGACGACATAATCTCCGGTGATGAACGGAATCGACTCGCGAATGGCCGCGCCTTTCCCTTCGTTGTTTTCCTTGAAGATCAGGCAGAGATGAGGCTTTTTCGTACGGATTTCTTTCAGAATTTGAGTCGTCCCGTCCGTGGAACCGTCATCGATGACAATAATCTCCATTTCGTGCGGGGTGGTTTCGACGCGGCGAATGATCTCCTCAATCGTGTTGACTTCATTATAAACGGGAATAACAACGGATAGACGCATACGAATTGCTGATCCTTCGTTGTGACCAATTGGTCATGTGGATTATGTAAATGGCAACTCATAAGAATTACAGAAATCCGCGAAAGATCAAGACATTCCTTTCAAATTCTTCTTTTCATGAACCGCTTCGGCAGGTAATATTGTCCAACAACTCAACGATGGAAACGGAGTGAAGATGACCATCCAATACAAAAAAACGATCGTACCCTTTTTTCTGTTGTGTTTGACCGGATGGGCGTTATGGGAATTGCGTTCGTGGAATTTAATCATCGGCGACGGAGAATTCTGTTGTAAACAAACGATCGCCAAATCGCCTTATGCAGTTACATTATCGCGCGCTCCGCTGTCGTATTTGTTATATCGCGCTCTGTTTTTTACGCTTCATCCAAGGATTCAATGGTGGGTGGAAGATATTATCGCGCTTTCCTCCTGCATTGCGGGAGTGGTCTTTTTTTTAACCTTGAATGTCCTGGCTCGCAAATCCTGCCGTTCCTCATTCGAATTTTGGATGATTCTGTTATTTCCCTCCACGACATTGCTGTTACAGATTTTCTGCGGACAGATCGAATTCTATTCGTGGACATGCACCTTGCTGATGGTAAGCGCTTATTTTGCATGGCAGAGTATTTTTGAAGGAAAATCGCCGCTATGGGCAAGTTCGGCAATGGCATTGTCGGCGGCGTTTCATTCCAGCGGTGTGTTTTACTTTCCCACATTGCTTTTCCTGATTCCTTTTGCCGATGGGCAACAACGGAATAACGGCAACGTTTCCGCTTTTGAGTGCAAGCAAATGTTGTTTTTCTTTTCCCTGTTTATAGCCACTGCGCTATTGCATCGTTCCCAGTTTATTTATTTTTTGGCGTTATTCATTGCCGTCGCCGTTTTTTTCAGGCTGCCGCAATGGATTCGAAACTTATTCACGGCAGGATGGCCGATCTTTCTTCCGTGGCTGGCGCTGTTTACCATCCGCGCCTTCTTTGGTCTTCGCGCCGAACCGTTGATCGAGCATCTCCCGCCGGTTTTCGAGCCATATGATCACGGCGCGTATCTCTATCATGCTTTTTCGTGGGATCATTTGTACGACAAAACCATGTTCCATTTCTGGCTGGCCCCATTCGGGCTAGCCACGATGATTCTGGTCGGTTGGACATTTCGTAAAAAATGGATGCACGATCGCTGGTTGCTTTTCCTGGCGAATTTCTTCTTTGGGGCGTTTCTTTGGACGGCGCTTTTTTATCCGCAATTACGCACGCGGGATTGGGATTTGTTCGCGAGCATGTCGATTCCGCTCAATCTGTTCGCGTTGTTCGCTTGTCTAAATTTGTTGCGCCCTGCATTTTTATATTACGCCATGCCGCTTATGATTCTTGCCCATCTCGTGATCAGCGTACCCATCATCATGCGAAATTCGCATCTGTTGGAGGAACGGGGATATGTCACTCTCACGTATGAACCCGTTCCGACGCAAAATCGCGCCTTTCTTCGCGGATTGGAAGTGGGAATCACGCCGTTGACGCAACCGAACGTGCGTTCCGGATGGGCGGAGATCCGTGTCGTGCCTCTCGAACGAGGCACGCAATCGTGGGTGATTCATCAGTATCTCATTGCGGGACACCACTATCGCTTTGCGCCGGAATTAAAACCGGTGGATTTCAGTTTTCCTTAACGCCGGTCTCCATGTCGGCTTTTTTTGCGTCATACTCTTGCTCAGGAAGGGGCAATGTGGATGGATCCTGGTAAAATTCGTTACCGGCGGAAGAACGCTGCATTTGGCCATCGATCAACCGAACCACCTGATGGGATACTTCATCACCCTTCACGGTTACGACGCAGTAATGATGGACATTCCCCATCGGGCCATAACGATTGTGCAGCACACCCCCGCCCCCGCCGCTGACAACATATTCGACGCCGTCATGTTTTGCGGTGGAGTATGCATGAATATGCCCGAAAAAGGCATTGTCCACGCGATATGTCGACAACAGGTCGCAAAAGGCGTCGGCGCCTTTGGAAAAGGAATGATAGGCCCATTTTTTGATCACAGTGGGAGGTTTATGCGCGAAAACGAAAGGATGCTTTTCTCCCGCTTTTGCCAGTTCCCTTTTTATCCATCTTAATTGCATCCATCCGAGACCGTCGACGCTGTCAACCACGACAAAACGAGCATTTCCATAATCGAAGGCGTATTCCCTGCGCCCGAAGATGCGGGTAAATTCGACTTTTTTATATCCCACGTCATGATTCCCGATCACGGGCAATAAAGGAATGTCGCGATGGAGATCGATGATGGCAAAAAAATCACTTAACCACAGGCTGACTTCGCCACGATCGACCAAATCCCCGACCGTAATCACGAATAACACATTCTCCTTTTGGATTTCCCGCCACAGACGATCGAAGACTTCCGGGTGAGATTGAATATCCGCCCACACGGCGAATGAAAATCCTTTTTCCGACTCAAATGGCACAGTGTGGATGCGATCCAGGACGCGATCGACGTGATATCGTTCTCTAAACGGATCGAGTTTGGCAAGTTCGGCTTTTGTTGGTTTAACGAGAGGTGGATCCGATACGCGCGGATTGACAATCAAATCCGCCAAAACTATCAGGCAGACGATCAAAAACAAACTTTCGATACAATTCTTTACTATCTTTATTTTCAGGTTCATTGTTTTTGATTTTTCCTCTCCTTGCCGATTTTCTTTGAGGATTGTCATCCGCGTTCTAAAATGCTACAATTTACTTGTTACAAATTCATAAAGGGAGGGGTGTCCGAGCTGGCCGAAGGAGCACGACTGGAAATCGTGTAAGCCTTAAAAGGGCTTCGTGGGTTCGAATCCCACCCCCTCCGCTCTTCTCCGTGTTTTATTCATTTTTCCCATCATTCGCCTGGCAATCCGTAATTTCTTTTTTCAAGACCTGCACCGCATGAATTATCGGTTTCAGAAGCCACGTCAGGCACTCAACCGCGCCTTTCGGACTTCCGGGCAGATTGACAAGCAGTTTCCCGTGCACAATTCCGGCGGCGGCGCGGGAAAGAATCGCATAGGGCGTGACCTCAAGTGAACGCCGTCTCATTTCCTCTCCGAATCCGGGAATTTCTTTCTCGATGAGTCGTAATGTGACATCCACGGTAACGTCGCGCGCTCCGATACCGGTTCCGCCGGATGTCAGGATGACGTCGATGGCGTCATCACGGGACCAATCCAACAGGATTTCCTCTATGATCGCGGGATCGTCAGGAATCACTTGAATGAATTGGCAGACGCCATGGCGCTCTTCAATCAATTCCTTAAGCTGCGAACCGGTTAAATCCGGGCGAAGCCCGCTGGCGGAGCGATCACTCGTAATCAGGATGGCAAAATGGATATTGGTTAACATCATAGGCCTCTTTTCCGGCATTCTCGACGACAAATGGTCGAAATTCGTTACCGAATGTTGTACTTTCCGTTCGAATATATTACTATCAACGGTTACAATGAAGAATGAAATAGTCACCAATCCCTTTTCGGGAGGCCCCGGATCACAATGATGTGGAAATTTGATCAAATCATCCGACTGTTTTTGTTTAGCCTGGTATTCACGGTTTGCATCTCAGGCGTTATCGCCCAGCCGGAAAGCGCCACCGGCCCGATTCAAGACGCGTCGGCGATCATAGAGAATGCTGGCGAGTTCCCGGAAGCTTCCGGGATGACCCTTTATGTGCTGCTCGCGGCGGGCGGATGGGTTATGATCGTCCTTGCCATTCTTTCGGTTCTGGCTCTCGGCTTGGCGATTTATTACGGATTGACGTTGAACGAGAAAAACCTGGTTCCCGCCGATGTCGTGGTGCAAATCCGTCATTACTTGCGCGAAAATCGCTATGAAGACATCGTGCGGTTATGCCGCCGCTCCAAGGGCATGTTTTCCAAGGTCGTCCTTGCGGGAATCACGCGGGGAACGACCGATCCCGGCGCGGTCGCCG
>QZKN01000016.1 GCA_003598175.1 Candidatus Omnitrophota bacterium | reverse complement strand
CTAGGAAGTAAAACGAGCGGCGCAGGTGTTCCGCGAGATCGGCGGCGCGTTCGGCAGCTGCAACCACGACACCTACGACGATCACGAAAACGTTGCGTACAGCATCGGCTTTCGTTGTTTGCACCGCGCCGCCTCGCTTCTGCGCGATCCGTCGTTATACGATTGGGCGCTCGAACATTGCCTGCACGGCCTGGAGCGCTTCGAAATGCACGAGGATCGCAACGACGTGGCCACGCAAGGTCTTTTGTATATGGAAGATTCGTGGGATACATCGTATTTATGGGAGAACGCCGAAGCCGCCTACGCCTTGCTGGAAGCGGCGAGGATCCATCACAGCCGCGAGTATGAAATCAAGGGGCTGACGATCCTGCGCGCCGCCGCTCTTCATCATCACGGCGAGTACGGCTTCCTCACCGAAGGCGTGGATTGGAACAATCACAACGGCCAATGGCGCGAAGTGGACGGCAAAAAAATCCCCATCCACGTCGGCGGCGTGGTTTACGGCGATGTGAATTACACGCAGCCGTTTCTCAACAACATGCACATCACCGCGCCGACGCTGTTTTATCTGGAACAGATGGCCTCCCGAAACCCCATGGAAAATGGATGCAAACTCATGGATTGCGAGGAATCGGTTCTTGGTATTTTGCCTGTATAGTGTATTTAAAAATCTAATCTATAAAAATTAATGATTAGAAAAGCGAGATTCATTGAAGAGAAAAAGAATCGGGTGCGCGAAATGAAACGTGTGGAATATTGAAGGAATTTAAAGAACCGTATCCGACGGGATCGGTTTGCTCTTCGTTCGGTTTCTTCATTCCGTTTTTGTATTCGATCAATGGCCATAACCTTTTACCTCGCGTCCACTTTATGCAATAATAGGTGAAAAAGCAGTCGAAAGGACGGAAAAGATGGTTCGTAAAGATAAATATCGATTTTCGTTTGGGCCGTGGAATATTCATTCGGGCGCCGATCCGTTCGGGCCGGCGGTGCGCAAGGAACGCACGTTTGCCAACAAAATCAAGGAATATAAGAAATTGGGATTCGACGGCGTGCAGTTGCACGATGACGACGTCGTGCCGGCGGATTGGGATGCGATCCAGACCAAACGCGGCGTAGCGCGGGTGCGCAAGATGATCGAAGGGGAGGGACTCGCGCCGGAATTCATCGCGCCGCGATTGTGGGAGGATCCGCGCACGATTGACGGAGGCATCACAAACAATAACGTGAACGAACGGCAGTACGCCATTGATCGTTCCAAACGGTCGGTTGATATCGCCAACATGATCGGCGCGCAATTGATCGTGTGGTGGCCGGCGCGGGAAGGAACGTATTTGCGTGAATCGAAGGATGCCGTGGCGTCAATCGGACGGATGGTGGAATGGCTGGATATTCTGCTCGATCACGATCCGAATATTAAAATTTTAGGGGAAATGAAGCCGAACGAACCGATGGATCAGGCCTATAGCCCGACCGTCGGCCATTTTCTCGGCCTCTCGTATCGCACCAAAGATCCCAAACGCGTGGGAGCGCTGATCGAATCCGCGCATTCGATTCTGGCGGGACTGGATCCGGCGGACGACATGGCCTATGCGCTGTGGCATGGGAAATTATGGAGCGTGCATCTCAACGATCAGAATGGTTTGAAATACGACCAGGATCGTTCATTTGGCGCGGTGAACCTGCGGCGGGCGTTCAATCAGGTGGACGTGCTGGATCAAAACGGATTTGGACTGAACGGGGAATATGTGGGGCTCGACGTAAAGGCGCTACGCACACAAAAAGACGCGGACGCCACATTGCATCTCAAAAACAGTCGTGAAGTGTTCAATCTGCTGTTGCAGATTTCGCGTTCCATCGATCGGAAACAATTGGAAACGTATCGCGCCAGGCGGAATTATGAAGCGCTGGATATGCTGATCATGAAACAACTGATGAACGTGAAATAAAATCAGGATTGGATTAAAAATCGGGACCATCCCGTCAATGTGGGATTGCGATGGGTTTGGGCGCCGTCTCCATCCTTTACGTCAGATTGATAATTTCCAACAATTGGTTTGCGCGATGCACATAGCGATGTTCGTTGTTGACCCGCTCGTGGCCTTGCCGGCGAATCCGGTCGAGTGCGTCCGCATCGTTTCCATAGCGTTCCATGATTTCGATTGCTTCTTCGATGGTCTGAAACGTCAGCAGTTCCTTGCCCGGCTCCAACAATCCTCTTTCGGCATCTTCCACCCAATCGCCCATGACGACGCCGCCGGCCATGGGGACGTCGAAATCGCGCGGATTGAGGCACGTGGGGCATTGATGACTGTGGATGTTGAGACTGATTTTTGTCGAGGCGTAGCAGTCCGCGAGTTGTTCCGACGCAACGAATCCACCGTAACGGTCGCGATAGGGAGCGGGCAATGCTTCGAGCCACGTATCAGGACCGTAGACTTTCAGCCCGAGCGGCAGGAGCGCAAGGACTATTTTTTTCCTTTTTAAATACGTGGCGACGTTATACAGGAAATATTCGAGAATGCTTTGCGGATGGCGCAAACCTTTTTGCGTGGTGCGGCAAAATGAATGCGCGGCATGGTGGATGGTACGGTTGTGTTTGTCGGTGATTTTCAGTGTTTGTAAATGTTCGTAAAACGAATGGGCGGAATCTCGACTGCGTAACTCTTCCACGGTTTCCAAAATTTGCAGACAAGCCGGCGGCAGTGTGTAAAGGTAAGGACCCACATGCGGCAACGAGCCGACGTATGAGAGTTCCGCGGAGTATTCCTCCCGATACGAACCGCTTTTCTCGAACATCGTTGCGACCGGCAAAAACGCCGTTCGTTGGGTGCGCCGGCGCAGCCAGGATAGGTAAGAGCGGTCGATGGTGAATACCCAATCCTGTGCGGAAAGAGAAAAGGGCTTGTCCATATCTTCGTATAATGACGTATTGTCAACCAACAAAGTGACTCGGGGACGGTTGATGGCTTCCACCGCTTCCCGCGTCAGTCCGATATCTTCCAACAAAGCGGCGGGAAGCGTGTTGATGAAGAGAAAGAAATCCGGTTGGCTCTCCATTAAACGCCCGATGATGCGGAAATTGGTTGTGAAGGAAGAATCGAACGGTTCGAGTTGTGTTTTCCATCCCAATTTGGCAAAACCGGCGAGGAATGCTTTGGCGATAGGGAAATGAATGTAGGAATCGCGCAGGGTGCAACTCCAGATCGAGCGGGGAGGTTGAGAAAGCGGGTTGGCCAGCTGCTGTGTGAATGACGTCACGACGGATTCAAATTGATAGGCGCGGTCGTTGATCGATTGCGCCAGCAATTTGGCTTCTTCGATGTAGAATCGTGTGATTTCGGGATCGACGGGGAGTGCGCCGAGGAAATACTTTACTTCGCGGGAAGGCAGAAGAAATATGTATTCTTGCCGAATCCTGTCCGCCAGCTGTTGGCGCGCTTGTATGCCGGCAAAGAGAAACAACCGATCGTGTGCGAGAACATCGTTTGCGTCAAAAAGAGAAAGAAAAATCGCCCATGCGAAAGAATCAGGTTCGAACACGGCAACCGCCGTACGTGGGTATTCCTTTAAAAGGGTGATACTTTGCATGATCACATGCCCGGCGCCCAATCCGGACAGCGCGACGAAACGCGCTCCCTTTTGCAGGCGTTCGCGAAGTCCTCGATTTTGCGCTTGTATGAGTGGTTGGCCGGATTCGGGCGGGAGGATGATTCGCGCTTGCTGCTCATTCACGATCCGCACGCCGTGAATTTCATTGCCGTCGAATTCGATTTGAAGGGATTCTGCAAGGTCGAGGATGGATGGCAATTGCTTATCGAAATCAGGGCGCAGTCTTTTCACATGACGAAGATTGGATTCCAGGATTTTACGATGCCGGTCGGTAAGGGATTGCCAGGTCATGGGAATATACGATTATTGAGCCGTTTGATCGGGCAGGACGAGATGTAATTCATCGCTTACCCACGCGACCCAGCGATCATAGGTCCAATCACGAAGGACGCGGGCATGGGCGCGCGCGCGAATCTCGTCCGCCTCATTTGGATGATGTAAATAATAGCGTACTTTTTCCAAAAATTCCTCTTCACTCTCATAATACACGGTTTCGCGATCCGCTTGCAGATAATCGGAAAAATGCCCGTCGCTGATTTGAAAACCGCCCATGCCGGGCACGTTGAAGAACCGCATGTTGGGGCCGGTCACGTGGCCGATGGATTGTATGTTGACGAAGATGTTTCCGAATGAAAAAATTTTCGGCTCTTCCTGCATGGGCAGATGCCCTTTTAAACATCGTTGCAGCGGAGAATCCGGCGGTAAGTAACCCGGCCAGTCTCCACCCCATATGCCCAAACCCAATGGAGCGATTTTTTCCAGCAGTTTGCGGCGGCGGAACGCCGATCCTTGACATAAAAGGTAACGAAAAATGACGTATTCCTCTTCCTCTGTGTGGATTTGAGGAAGAGGATGATCGCTTAAATAGTCATAAAGATTTTGCCGGGTATCGAAACGGCCGAGCGCGTGTTCGGCGGCATTGATAGAATGGAGCAATTGATCACGGCCGGTCCATCGCCGTCGAAATTGTTGCACGGCCTGCGGCGACAATCCCAGCGAATTGCCGACGAAGACGATGGGGATACGTCGGTTCGTCAGCGTGGGCTGAGGGGAAACATAATCCGCCATCAGTGGAACAAAAAAGGCGTGCGGCGCGCCTCGTTTCGTGAAATAGGGGATCAGGTTGCGTTCAATCAGGGCGGTATGTTCGCCGGGGTAATAGCGGGTATCGTGATAAGCGATATTCGAAACCGCCTGCAGCCATACGATCTCAGCGGCCTGATAGATTTCTTCCGCGATGAATTTGGGCGCGTGATACCCATAACTGACGATCATGTCCGGCTGAAACGAATCGAGTAGAGAAAGAAGCGACGGCTCAATCAGGCGGCGATATTCCTCTTCCCGCGCGTCGATGCGATAGCGGTTCAATGGAAAAATCGTGGTTTCGACGGTTCGTCGCTGCAAGGCGTGATGAATGGCGGCGATGTGGGCGCTGCCGGGCGCTCCCGGCCAGCAGTCGATCAATACGATTTTTTGAATGGTGTTGTGGTCGCGTGATTGCGAATGCTGTTTTAATCGCGTGATTTGCTCCCGGCGTTGATGGCATTGATGAAGGCTTTGTTCCACATACTGTTGCGCAAAGGAATGCGTATCCTCGGCGGAACGCATTTCCGGCGAAACGTACAGCATGGGGCGTTTTGCGTTCCATAAATTGAATTGGCGAATGGCGGAAAAGACGCCTGCCAGGTTCGGTTCGTGTACGGCAAAGTGCAGGCGTCCCGTATCCAGCGCCGCTCGCAAATCCAGCAGGGAAAAACAAGCGCGAATGCGCGCCGCTTGCGGTTCGACGACGAGAATTCGCAACTGCATGTCGTTCAGCAATGCGGGCAGCACAACGGCGAGAGCATAGCCGATCGCGTTGCCGAGCAAGACGATGAGATCGTTTTGCGAACGATGCGTTTCCCATTCCCGCCGAATGGCTGCCAACTCTTGTTGCGGACTTTCCTTGCCAAAAATCCACTGTGCCATCGCTTCGTTGGTTTTACAGGCGATCAGGTTTTCTCTTTTTTGAAAGAGAAGATCGGCGGATGCGGCGCACTCGTGCATCAATCCGAACAAGTCCGAATACATCACCGATACGTAAGAAAGATTCTGTTGCAGAACCGGCGTTTGTAGGGATTTGAGGGGAATCCACGCATCGTTCATGATTCTTGTATGATTACGCAAAAAAGTGTGAAAGGGGAGGGGGACAGGTTACCCTATTCATGAATCAAAACAGAAAGGAGTATCGTCCGTGCATATCTTGTCTTTCCCTATCGTAACCTGCCCCCGTAATTTCAATCATATACAATGAAAACTCGTTTATGGCCGTTCTTTTTTCAGATTGCTGAAAAGGGATTTGGACATCTGCGGCAAATTGGTTTTGCCGGAATCGAAACGCGACTTCGCGGAGGAAGCCGAGGATGAAAACGGCGAGGCGCCGGCTTTTTCGGCAAAGACCAGTTCGCCCAGATCTTCGCCGTCGCCTTCGACCGTTTCACTAAGACCTTTCTTTTCTACATACGGCAATGGAGTTTTCAACGTATGCCGCCGATCCTGCAGCGAGGGGCGTTCTTCCTGCCGTTGTTTGGCAAATTCGCGCTTGTCGTGCTGATTGGCGCCGGTTGCCAGAATCGTGACTTTCATTTCTTCCTGCATTTGCGGAGAAATGACCACGCCAAAGATGATGTTGGCGTCTCCGTCCGCTTTTTCGCGCACGTGCTTGGTGATGGATTTGTCGATTTCCAACAGTTTGATATCCGGCCCGCAGGTGATGTTGATCAAAATTCCCTTGGCGCCTTGGATGACCTGCTCCTCCATCAGCGGACTGCTCGACGCTTGTTTGAAGGCTTCGTCGGCGCGGTCCGGTCCTTGCCCGTATCCGACGCCCATGACCGCTCCGCCGGCGGTATCCATGATGGCCTTGATGTCGGCGAAGTCCAGATTGATCAAACCGGGGCGGGTGATGAGATCGGAGATGGACTGGACGCATTGCTTCAAGACGGAATCGGCCACCTTGAAAGCCTCGATGAGCGTCGTGTTTTCATCGACGACGGTGATCAGGCGTTGGTTGGGAACCGTGATCAGCGTATCCACTTTTTTTCGTAAGATTTGTTGTCCTTTTTCCGCGTGATTGCGGCGGATGGTGCCTTCAAAATCGAAGGGTTTGGTGGTGATCGCCACGCTGAGAGCGCCCAGTTCCTTGACCACGTCCGCGATGACGGAGGACGCGCCGGTTCCGGTGCCGCCTCCGAGGCCCGCCGTGACAAACACCAAATCAGCGCCCTCCAATTCGGAGCGCAGCAAATCCCGGTCTTCGTTGGCGGCCTGTTCCCCCAGAACGGGATTCGCGCCGGTCCCCAGGCCTTTTGTGATGCTTTTGCCGATGTGAATTTTTCGCGGCGTTCGCGCGCGGTGCAGCGCCTGGATGTCGGTGTTGATCACGATAAATTCAACGCCGTCCAACGACCCGTCCTGCATGGAATCGACGGCATTGCTGCCGCCGCCGCCCACACCCACGACCGTTATTTTCGGACCATCCCGCACCAAATCCGGTTGTAAATTGTCTGCCAATTCAATCATGTCAAATCTCCCTTGCTCCATCCTGTCTCGGTCATCGTCGTGATCGAAATCACCGGTCAATTCGATATTCATGGTTTATTCTCCTTTTTTATTTGAAGATTGCTAATATTTATTTAATTTACATTCTTAAAATTATTCGCTGCTCGGTTGCCGGGCGAATTCGTCGTGTTCGATATCCGACACGCAGGTCCATCGCGCGCCAACGCCGGCTCCGGAACAGGAATCGACGAAATGATGCGGGGCGGCCGGTATCGCCGATCGGACGCAGACGAGCGTGTTGGATTTCGGAAACGCCGGGTTGCTGCGAACCGAATCGGGAGTCGTTTCAACGGGCCGGATGGCGTTAAAAGCGTTCCTGTATCCATCGAATCGTCCTTTGCAGAAAGCGTTTCATGCCGGTTCCATACATTTCCAGATGCGCATCCCGTCGTTCAAATCCATAATGCAGCAGTCCGATCACCGACGTGTAAATCGGACTGGAAATGATCGTCTCGTGGCCGACGACGCCGTTGGGATACCCGATGTGGATATCCCGTTTCACCATTTTTTTTGCTTTATCCCGTATCCCATCCATCAAGGCGGTGCCGCCGGTCAACACAATGCCGGCAAATAGCATTCCCAACAAATCGCGCGCTCGCAAGACGCGCATGACTTCTTCGAGTATTTGTTCCACGCGCGCTTCGATGACCTGGCTGAGAAGCCGTTTTTTGACGACGATGGTGCGGCGATTTTTGAATCGAATCACTTCCAACATTTCCTCCGGATCCACGGATTCGGAAAAGGAGGAGCCGGAATATTTTTTCAGGTTTTCCGCATTTTCCATGGGCGTTTGGAAATAATGATTGATATCCCGTGTGATGAATTCTCCGCCGATTTCCAATGTTTCGCTGTGATAAATACTGCCTTCGAAATACACCAGGAGCGAAGTGGTTTCCCCGCCGATGTCCACCAGCGCGACGCCGGATTTTTTTTCTTCCTCCGTCAACACCGATTCGCTGGCGGCGATGGACTGCGAAACCAGTTCTTCGACGGTAAATCCGGCCATGGTGACGCATCGTTTTAAATTTTTCAGGATGGTTTGCCGACCGATGATCAGGTGAATATCCACTTCAAGCATGCTGCCTTCCATCCCGATCGGGTCGCGAATATAAGGGGTATCGTCCAAGCGAAACCAGCGGGGAATTGCATGTAACACGAGGCAATCCTTCGGCACAGTTTTGTTGACGGCGCCGTTGATGCTAAGTTCGACATCGTTCTGATTCACCGAGCGGCCGTGCGTGGACAGGACCAGCGAACCTACGGTGTTTTGACTTTGAATGAAACTTCCGGTAATCCCGACAAAGGCGTGATGGATATCCACGCCAGGCGCCTGGCTGAGCGCCTTGCGCGCCGCTTTGGTGATCGATTCGACAATTTCATCCAAATCCACAATGCCATTGGCGGATAATCCCGAGCAGGGATGGATGCCGACGCCGAGTACTTCGATTGCTTTGCGTTCGTTGCGTCTGGCCGCCACCACGCAGATTTTGGTTGTGCCGACATCAATGGCAAGCAAATAATCCTTGTTTACCGCACGTTTCATTACTTCACCCGTTCCGCTTGAGATAATAGAGTTGTGTCGCTGTGGTATAGGTTTCTCCATTGCGCTCCGTCGCTTTCATCCCAACGAACCGCAAATCCATGATAAGGAAATCGGGCGTCCACATATATCGCCCTTAAATTTTTTGTTTCCAAGAGATTCCAAAACGCCTTGAACTTTTTTTCGATTTCCGGAGAACCCAGATCCCGCAGAATCGCGACGCCGATTCTGCGGCGAAAATGAAGAACGAAATTGCCGCTGCTCTGCCATTCCGCTTCCGCGATGTCGCCGAACATGGCGGAATCCGAAAATTCTAGTCGTTGCAGCAGTCGCAAGCCTTCCAGAATTTTCGCATCGGTCACTTTCGCGCCGGGTTCAAAAGTAACGGCCAGATCGCCGCTCATAATCGGCTGAGAAAGAACGAGCCGGATGTCTTCGTCCTGTCGCTCCGGATTTTGTTTGCTGTGTTCATTGCCCATGATAGGGGGCAGCATGACTCCATCCGCATCCAGACCGTATAGCATGTTATTTTCCGGATTTAAGATGAAAACCAGGGGCGTGCGTTCGTCGATCAGAATATGGATGCGACGAGGCGGGATTCGTTGAATCCCGACGCGGCGAATTCTCGGATGCGATTCCAACTGTTTGGCAAGCGCTTCCAGATTCACCAGCCAAATATTTGTTCCGGGAACGATTCCGGCCAGAGCCAGAATCGAGCCTTCGTCGATTCGTTTATTGCCGAACACCGTGATTTCCTGTACGGTGAAATCGGAAGAATTGACCATGAAGCGAAACAAATCCACCCCGAACAGGATGCCGCCGGCGATCATGGCCGCCAACAATAAAATCCGACAGGAGTAGCGGAAAGCGTACTGGATGGAATTCACAATAATTGGGAGTTTAGGCGACATCGCTTTTTCCCCCCTTTCTCTCATTCGTGATTTGCAGGAATTGTTCTCCTATTTTCCATACGTCGCCGGCGCCGATCGTGATGACGACATCTCCCTCCTGGGTGATGTTCTCCAAAAAAACGGGAATTTCATCCGGTTTGGGAATATAGACCACGGGAATCCGATTTTTACGAACCGATGCCATCACTGTTTCTCCGCTCACTCCCGGTATCGGTTTTTCTCGAGCGGGATAGATGTCGGTGAGAACCAACAAATCCAGGCCGGTAAACGCGCGGCCGAATTCTTCCCGCAATTTGATCGTACGGGAATAGAGATGGGGTTGAAAGATACCGATCAGCCGCCGGGAATAGCGCTCGCGCAAGGCTTCGATGGCGGCAAGAATTTCTGTCGGATGATGGGCGTAATCATCGATCACGGTGATTCCATGCATAACGCCTTTTTGTTGCATCCTGCGTTTCACGCCGATGAATTTTCTCAGCGCGTCCGCGATTTGTTCAAACGGAAGCCCGAGAGTGATCCCCACGCTGACGGCCGCCAATGCATTATGCATATTGGCTCGGCCGGATAAGGAGTGACGGAGTTTTCCTTGCATCGTTCCTTGAATACGAACGTCGCAACGGCTTTCCACTTCGTCGGAAATGTAATTCAGGGCCTGAACATCCGCGCCCGTGGAAAAACCGTAGGTCAAAACACGCCGATTGGCGGGAATACACATCGTGCGCGTATGCTCGCAATCGGCCGAATGGATGATCCAACCGTTTTCCCGCACGCCGGCAAGAAAGGTGGTGAATCGTTCCACGATGGCGTGGATGTCCGGATAAAAATCGAGATGATCCGCATCGATATTGTTGATCACCGCGATTTCCGGTTTCAAATAGAGAAACGAGCCATCGCTTTCGTCGCCTTCCGCCACCGCCCATTCGCCTTTGCCCACACGCGCATTGCTTTCGAGGAAGGCGCAATCTCCGCCGATGAATGCGGTCGGATCGAATCCGGTTTCCAGCAACAACTGGGTGATCATCGCGGTCACAGTGGTTTTACCGTGTGCGCCGGCAACCACGATGCCGCGAGAATCCTGCAGGAGATAAGCGAGCAACCGCGCGCGGGGCCAGACGGGGATGCCGCGTGAACGAGCGGCCAGAATTTCCGGATTCTCCGCGGGAATCGCCGACGACGCGACCACCAACGAGGCGTCGCTGATATTCTCCGGGCGGTGTTCGTGATCGATTTGTATGGGCAGCGATTCGAGACGGGCAGTCAGCTCGTTGCGAGCGGGATCGGAGCCGGATACGATAAATCCACGATCGAGCAGCGCCGGAACCAGGGCGCTGACGCCGACGCCGGCAATCCCGACCAGGTAAATGTGGCGTATGTGGTTCAACGTATCGGTCCTATTCATTCTATTTCACTTTCAACAATTGCATCAGAGACTCCGCAATCAAGGAGGAGGCGTTTTTGACGGCAAGCGCCGCTGCATGTTTCCCCATGTCTTCTCGTTTGTCCGGATGTTCCAGAAGGTCGCGCACCATGGCGGTGATCCGTTCCGGAACGAGGTCGTTTTCCAGGATGACGTGGGATGCTCCGGCCTTTTCAAATTGTTCCGCATTGATCCGCTGATGATCATCGGCGGCGTAAGGGTAGGGAACCAGCAGGGACGGAAGTCCCCACAGCGCAATCTCGGCCAACGAGCCGGCGCCGGCGCGACTGATGATCAAATCCGTTTGCGAATAGATAGCGGCCATATTTTCGATAAACGGCGTCAAGGTAATTCCCGCCGCGCCAGGGAGCGTCTTCGCCCACTCGAAATTGCCTTCGCCGGTTTGAATGATGGCGCGAAACTCAAGTCCGGTTTTTTGTACCTGCAGGAATGACGCCATGCAGATTTCCACGAGTTTTCGAGCTCCTTGGCTTCCCCCGATCACCAAAATCATCGGATTTTGATCGCGGACGCGGGATTTTTTTTCTGTGGCCGGCGCGGCCAGCTGGGTGCGAACCGGCATTCCCGTTATCCGGCAATCCATGCCGGCAAAATAGTTCTTTGAATCTTCAAACGTAAGGAAAATGCAATGGCACCATCGAGCCAGGAAGCGATTCACTCTGCCGGGCACGGCGTTTTGTTCATGCAACGCCAATGTCCACCCCAAAATTCGTCCCGCCATCATCGCCGGCGCCGCGACATAGCCGCCCACGCCGAAAACCACTCCTTTTCCCAAGGATTTCAAAATCCATAGACACCGAATCAAACCGACCAGCGCCAACAACACGGCTCGGATATTGGTAAAAGTAAAACGCCGCCGTAGTCCCTCCAATCGAATGCCGTGAAAGGGAATGCCGCGGGTTTGCACTTCTTTTTGATCCCGCTCCTTTTGGAGTCCGATAAAATGGAGTTGAACGTCTCCTTGTTGTTGCACCATCTCGGCGACGGCCAGGGCCGGATATAAATGGCCGCCCGTACCGCCGCCGGTGACGACGATGACGGGATGGGAATCCGCCGTTGGTACGTTTCGTTCCTGTTCCAATGCCGCGTTACTCCATTCACAAAATTTCTGCTTCGCTATTGAACAAATCCATGCCGGCTTGCAATCCTTTTTCGTCGGACCGGGACGTTGTCCGCGATGAAAGAATCCTTGGCGATATTCATCAAGAGCCCGATCATGGCCATACTGACCGTTAATGACGAGCCGCCGTATGATATAAATGGCAATGCTATTCCTGTCGTGGGAATCGCGCCGGTTACCACGGCAATATTCAATATGGCTTGCAGGCCGATGGCCGAAGTGCAACCGACGGCCAACAAACGGCCGAACGGATTCGAGCAGCGATAGGCGATTACAAATCCGGACAGGATCAAGCCAAGGTACAATGCCAAAACGATCGAGCAACGAATGAATCCCAACTCTTCGCCCATGGTGGAAAAGATAAAGTCGGTGTAGGGATACGGAGTGAAGCCCAGCTGTTGCACGCCGTTGCCCAGTCCCGCGCCGCTCCAGCCGCCATGCGCGAATCCGATCAGGGACTGATACACCTGATAATATTCCCGATCGAGATACTGTTCCGGATACAACCAGGCGTTGATCCGATTGGATAAGGAGGGGTAATGCTTGATGCCCCAATACAGTCCGAGAGCAAAGAAAGTCAAAACCGGCAGCTGATGCGACAGACGCGCGCCCGCTGCGAACCACATGATCATCACCACCATGCCGATCATGAAGGTGGTTCCGTGATCGGGTTCCTTGACGATCAACAGAAGCAGCGCGCCGACGAAAAGCATGGGGAAAAAGACGGCCTTGAAGAAGGAATCGAGTTGATCTCGTTTTTCCGCCCACACCGCGGCGACGTACATGATGATGGCGACTTTGGCGAAATCCGACGGTTGAAACCGAAACCCGAAAATAATCAACCAGCGGCGCGCATAATTGATTTCGCGTGACAGCGGCGTGAACAAGGCGATCAGTAACACGGCGGAAATCAGCATCAGCCAACGAGCTTTTCGTTCCCAGTTGTTGTAGTCGTAGCTGAAAAAGAAGAACATGGCTGCCAGACCGATGCTGAACCACATGAGCTGTTTGCCCATATATTCGTAGACGTTCGAATCGGGACTGTCGGACGTAATCAGTCCCTGGCTGGAACTGAGAACCATGATCAGGCCGAGCATGATCAGCGACAACGTAAATACGAACAGGCTGCCGATGACGATTGATCCCGTATTTTTCACGGTTATTTCTCCTGATCCCGTTGTTTCACGATGGATTCCCACTTTATGACAAACCGCGATGGTGAAACGACCGTTCACCTTCGAGGCGTGATTTTCATAAAAGAGCGCCCTCCGTGGCCCTCTTTCTTGTGAACCGTCCCGCCATTCGAGACAGTCACCCTCAACCCTGGAGCCCTTTCTCCGTGAGGAGATCGAGTCGGGTACGAAATAAAAACATCAAAAATAGAAAATAAGAAACGATACATGGAAGTACCCATCCTTTCCGTTTCATCTCACCTTTAATGTCGCCAGACCGATAAAGGCGAAAATGGCGGCCAGGATCCAAAATCTCACGACGATGGTCGTTTCCGACCATCCTTTCATTTCGAAATGATGGTGCAACGGCGCCATCAGAAAGATTCGTTTTCCCTTTCGCCAGCGAAAGGAAACGACCTGTAAAATCACCGAACAGGCTTCCATGACGAACACCCCGCCGATGATGAAAAGCAACAATTCCTGTTTGATCAATACGGCCATCGTGCTTAAGGCCCCGCCCAAAGCCAATGATCCCGTGTCGCCCATAAACACTTGCGCCGGATGCGCGTTGTACCACAAAAAAGCCATTGTCGCTCCCACGACCGCCATGGCGAACACGCAAAGTTCCCCGCTGCGAGGCACATAAATAATGCCCAGATATGAACTC
Source organism: Candidatus Omnitrophota bacterium (assembly GCA_003598175.1). Classification (GTDB taxonomy): domain Bacteria; phylum Hinthialibacterota; class Hinthialibacteria; order Hinthialibacterales; family Hinthialibacteraceae; genus SURF-12. The sequence continues at coordinate 177,479 of QZKN01000016.1, read as the reverse complement.
CAATCCGTTCGGCCGACGATGTACGTCAGGGCGGCAAACGCCAACGTGGCGATGATGATGCACCCGCTGGCCAGCCCGTCCAACCCGTCCGTAAGATTGACCGCGTTGGATGCGCTGGTAATTACGAGCGCTACAAATGGAATATACAAAATGCCAAGTGTGAGAAATACGTTTTTGAAAAAAGGAAATGGAAGGTCGTAAGGCCGATCCCGCCGTTGTGTGATCAGTTGCGGAAACGCCTCTTCCAAAATCATCCGATTGAGGCGAAGCAACCCATACTCTTGCGGTTTGCTTTGCACGAGCGCCATCGTTTCCTCGCTCAACCGAATTCCTTGCAGGCGTTCCTCGGAGTAGAGAGAGTTCCATTGAATCAGCCGATTCATATCTTCAACCAACGATCGCTGTAGTGCGGGGGAAGGAGGGATGGCGCTTTCGTCGTCATTTAACATCAATCTTGTTTCTTTGGACATGTTTTCCCGCAGAAAACGAGAAAGAGGAGTCGCCGCCTTGTGTAAAGTCACCGTAAAGGCGGAGATATCCTTGAAATCGCTGATCCGAACCAGCGGCGGACTGATCAGTGGATGAAACATATACAATGTAAATCCCAACGCCAATCCGATGGAAAATTGAACGATGAGTTTTTGTTTGGCTCGTACGCCGTGATATTGCTTTTCCTTGATTTTGGTATAATCGTCGAGAAAACCGAGAGCGCCCAGGGCCAACGTCACGATCAGGCAGGTCAGGACGAGTTCGTTGGCCAGATTGCCCCACAATAAAATAGAGATGGTGATGGAAGCCAGAATCAAGGTGCCGCCCATCGTGGGGGTGCCCGATTTGTCCTTATGCCGATCGTAAAGCGGCTTGATTCCTTCTCCGCGAATCGTTTGACCGATCTTCATCCGTCGTAACCAGGCGATGAAATACGGTCCCAGCAATACGCCGATAATCATGGCTGTCACGGCCGCCATGGCCGCGCGGAACGTGATATAGTTAATGACGTTCAGTACGCCGAGCGATTCCGGAAACCATTTCGAAAGGGGATACAGTAATTCCAGGGCCATGATTTATTGCGCGTCTCCCTTCCCGGCATTGATCAAGAACTCCTTGGCGATTTCCCGGTCATCGAAGGGAAATTTTTCACGACCGATAATTTGATACGTTTCGTGCCCTTTGCCCGCAATCAGCAGAATGTCCTCTTCCTGTGTCATCCGAATCGCCTGGCGTAACGCTTCCCGGCGATCCGGAATCGCTTTGTATTTTTCCCGATGGTGCGTCATACCGGCTTCGATATCGCGGATGATGCGAAGAGGATCTTCGGTCCGAGGATTGTCGGACGTCACGATGACGTGATCGCTGTAGCGTAATGCGATTTCGCCCATCATCGGTCGTTTGCCGGCGTCCCGGTCTCCTCCGCAACCGAAGACGGTGATGAGTCGTCGATGGGGAAGGGTTTGGAGCGCCTGGAGGCACTTTTGCATGGCGTCGGGCGTGTGGCAGTAATCGACCACCACCTGCGCGCCGATCGTGTTGGGAACGATTTCCAAACGGCCGGGCACGGCGGGCGTCTGTTCAATTCCTTGCCGAATCGCTTCATGGGGAATGCGACACGCCCAGGCGGTTGCGGCGGCGCCGAGAATGTTATAGACATTGTGCAGACCTAAAAAGCGAGTACGAATAGGCAGCTCCGCATCGGGAAACGCCACCGTGAAGGTGGTATCCTGCAGGCCGAGCGCGACGGAACGGGCGACGATATCCGCCTTGGCCTGAACCGAATAGGTTACGACTTGTTTCTCCGCGATTTCGCGGTGAATCCGCTTACCCGCCTCATCGTCGAGATTCAAAACGGCAGTCCCGTGTGACGATAAATACTTCGTGAACAGCCGTGTTTTCGTTTCTCGATACGCGTTCATGGTTTTATGAAAATCGAGATGATCCTGCGAGAGATTGGTGAATAAAGCCGCCGTGAACACGATTTCGTCCACACGATGCAACGCCAAACCATGGGAGGACACTTCCATAACCACCCAACGAATGCCTTCGTCGGCGATGGTACGAAGCAAGCGCTGCATTTCGTGCGGAAGCGGCGTGGTGTTCGACGCCGGCAAACGTTTCCGACCGATACGATATTCGATGGTGCCGATCACGGCGATATCGTTTTCCGCGTGCCGCCAAATCGATTCCAGAAAATAGGTCGATGTGGTTTTCCCATTCGATCCGGTCACGCCGATTATGCGGAGCGCGCGCGAGGGATGCGAATAGAAATTGGCGGCAATCTTCGGCAAAGAAGCCAGCGTATCGGCGACGAGGATTTGTGGCAGAGAGACGGCGTCGTTCCAACGTTCCACCACGGCGCCGCAGGCGCCGCGAGCGGCCGCGTCGGAAAGATAATCATGTCCGTCGAACGTGTCTCCTCGCAGAGCGATAAACAGATCGCCCGAGCAAACGGTTCGTGAATCACAGCACAGGTTCACGACTCGAGCGGGAAGACCACCTCGAACGTTCAATACATCCACGTTCTGAAACACAGTTATACCCTCAACCATCAGCCTCCTCCTCGTTCGGAGAAGCTCAACACGTATGAAATCGTCCACACAAATCGAAAATCAAATCAATTTTTTGCAAGTAATGTAAAGGTTTCCGTCACACCGGAATCCGTCAGAATGGGTTCACAGTGAATCACGCCAACATGTTGTCGGTTTTTCAACTCGGTTCCGGCGGCAATTTCCTGCATGACGACTTTCCCATTTCCGACAAATTGGGCGTATAGCCCGTTTATGGCCAGCTCGACATAGGCTTCCCGCAACGTGCGGCCAAGCAAATTCGGCATGATGTCCGGCGAATGGCTGCGATGCCATTGCGAAGGAATCTGCATGGCGCCATTGACTCCGAAGAGTTGTAAAGCGATGTGGGAAGCCGCGTCGGTTTTCCTCTCACGTTCATTTCTTTTCCCCTCCGCGCGAGGGGTCTTTGCCGCCAACATCGGATCGCTCGGATACGTCGGAGTGATTCCCCAATAGGCGATCAGCTCTTCGGCGATGGTTTTCCACGTAGGTCCGGCCACTTCCGCTCCATACTTTTTTTTGCGAGGTTCGTCCACAACCACGATAATGACAAATTGCGGATTTTCCGCCGGGAAAAAACCGGCAAAGGAAGCGACGCGCTTGCCTTTGACGTACTCGCCATTGATTGCTTTTTGCGCCGTGCCGGTTTTGCCGGCGATGTGAAAACCGGGAATCCGAACTCGGGTTCCGGTTCCTTCGGGATCTTCCGTTACGGCGACCATCATATCGACGACCTGTTCGATAACGGATTGGGAGACGATACGAACCGGCGGCGCTTGTTCCCGCGGGTAAAAAATGCCGTCGACATCCCGATATCCTTTGATCGCATGGGGAGAGACATAAAGTCCGCGATTGGCGACGGCGGCATAGGCGCCGGCCAGGATCATGGTATTGGTCGCGATGGCCTGGCCGAATGGAACCGCGCCGATTCGGCTTTTATGCCATTTATTCGGCGGCGGGAGAATCCCGCTGTGTTCGTACGGCAGTTCTGTGGTGTTCGGATCGCCGGATTGTTTATCTTTGAACCCGAATCGCCTTAGATAATCGTACAGGTACGCCGCTTGATTTTTATAATCGTCCGCATTGTTTCCCAGAGTTTGTGCAATTTTGACCGTTCCGATGTTGCTGGAGCGGACAAGGATGTCTCTCACGGAGAGTTTGCCGAAACGATGGATATCGTCGCGTATCGTATTGCCGGCGAAATAATAGGAGCCGTTTTCACAATCAAAGATCGTGTTCGGAGTCACCACATCCTTTTTTTTGTCCAAAGCGGCGATAATCGTAAACGGTTTCAGGATCGAACCGGGTTCGAATGTCTCGGCCAACAATCGGTTTTTTCTCGCTTCGAGCGGAGAGTCCTGATAGGTATTCGGATCGTAGTTGGGGACGGTTGCCATGGCGAGAATCTCGCCGGTTTTTGCGTGAAGAACCACAGCGTTGGCGTCTTCGGCTTCACATTCCTCCCACACTTTTTGTAATTCTCGTTCGACCACATATTGAATATAACTATCGATGGTCAGGACCACGTCCACCCGTTGGTTCATGAGAGTTGTGAGGTCTTCATCCGCCAGCATACGCCGGCTCTGGTCTTTTTCGGCCAGGATGACTCGCTCGGCCACTTCCAACTTGTCATCCAGGACATATTCCAGTCCCGCCCAGCCTTTGTTATCCTTCCCGGTGAATCCGATCAAATGACAAGCCAACCGTCCTTCGGGATAAAACCGTCCGGGTTGATCTCGAAGAACGATTCCGGGAATATCCGCCTCGATGAGTCGGGTTTTCATTTCTTCCGAAACATTGCGTTTAAGGTCTCTCGCCTTTACATCCGGTTGTGTCAACGCGGTAATGTGCCGCTCCATTTCTGTTTCCTCGAGATTCAATATCGCTCCGACGTTGCGAACCGTCTCGGATACGTTTTTGCTGCGCTTCTTGTCCAGCATGACGATATAGTTGCCGGTTTGTTTGGCATTGGCCGCCAGGGTTCTCCAATTTCTGTCCAACAACATGCCGCGAGTCGGAGGCAGGGAAAGATAATACGTCCGTTGTGGTTTGCTCCGGTCTTTCATGCTGTCCGCTTTGATCACTTGCAAATAATAAAGGCGCAGCATCAATCCCGAAATAATGGCGATGGAACCGAGCATCAACAGGAGAATGCGAAATCCGGATGTGTGTTCAGCGTCTGTCATTTTGATCGCTCCATCCAGTCTCGCAATTGGTTGCGGGCGTGTTCCATCGTGGCTTGCCATTGGCGACGTAAACGGACAGTAAATCGTTGGTTTTCTTCAAAATAGGGCGCGGGATGTTCGATTCCCTTATAACGAGTCAAGCCGGGGACTTTCAACTCGATGGCCGGAGCGCCGGCCGGTCCCAGCATGGGGATATTTTCTTCGATTAAACCCGATATGCGTTGAAGACTTTCCAACCGGTTGATTTGGTTGTCCAGTTCACTCAATTGATGAAGTAGATCGATTTTTTCAAAATTTCTTTCCCCCACCCGATAGCGAATTTCCTTTTCTTCGATCGAGGCCTGTACGGTCAGGATGACCGCACTGAATAGCAGGATCAAACAAATATATCCAAGGAACAGCCGCACTACGACAACGGCGTATACTTGTTCCCCTTTCGTTGTGATCCTTCTCATGATTCACCTTCCCTGCAATAAGAAAATCCGATACATTAAATCTGACCGGGATTTTGTTTATGGAGATTGCCAGAAGCGTTCAAGAACCCGGAGTTGTGCGCTTCGGCATCGGATATTGCGCTCCAATTCGGCGGCGCATGGTTTCATCGGTTTTTTCGTGATGATGCTTCCTTGCGCCCGCGCGCCGCAGCCGCATTGGGGCAAACCGGGTGGACAAATACATCGTCCGCAAAATTCGCGGAACCGTTCTTTGATAATTCGGTGTTCCAACGAATGATACGAAAGGGCGGCGATTCGGCCTCCCGGCCGTAACCGATCCAACGCTTTCTGCAATCCGACGCGTAAAACATCCAATTCGTTATTCACCATGATTCGTATGGCCTGAAACACGCGTGTGGCCGGATGAATCCCTTCCTGATGGCGATACCGCATCGGAATGGCTGAGATCACGATATCGGCCAACTCCTGCGTGGTCTCGATGGGAGATTCCTGCCGCCTTCTGACGATGCTTTTGGCGATTTTTCGCGCGAATCTCTCTTCGCCATAGTTTTTAAACATCTCTCCTAATTCCTGCTCACTCCACGAATGAATGAGCTCTCGCGCGGAAATCCGCTGCCGCTGATCCATGCGCATATCGAGTGGTCCGTCCCGCAGGAAGCTGAATCCCCGTTCGGGGCGCTCAATTTGAGGTGAAGAAAATCCACAATCGAATAAAAAAGCATCGGCGGCTTCGATTCCTTCTTCTTCGAAGACCTGGTCGAGATCATCGAATCCGATTCGATGAAAACGTACTTGAAACTCGGCGTTGGCAAATCGGTTTCGGCAATAGGCGATGGCCTCTTCATCTCTATCGATGCCGATAAGCCGATCCTGTCGATTGAACGTTTGCGTAACCGCATTGCTATGCCCTCCATACCCGATCGTGCAATCCACGAATATCACATCATGCCGTTGCAGCCGCAGGAATTCCACGACTTCCGCTTCCATCACCGGCATATGTGGAACGAATTCAATGTTCATTCACACGGTTCGCTTTCGCGAGAAATTCCAACTCGAAATCCTCAAGACTTTTTTGGCCTTTGGCCAACTGCAAAACCGCCGGAAATCGCTCCGTCACCATTACATCGTCGATGGCGACCTGATCCTGGTAATAAATATAATTCCACATTGTCACCTTATCCCAATCTCCGAGCAGCATCACTTTGTGATCCAATCGTGCGTATTCCACCATGTCCGGCGGCACCACGATGCGTCCTTCCTTGTCCATCGACACTTCGCGTGCATGTGCGAACATTTGATGCCGGACAGTCAGGCCAATATCCGTGTATAGGTCCAGGCGGCTGATCGATTCCGCAAACGGCAGCCAATTGCATTCGGGAAAAATGGCTAAAGAGCGCTTCAACCACCGTACCATGATCAACGGAACATTCTCGAGCTTCTCTCGAAATTGAGCCGGAAGGCTGATTCGAGATTTCGGATCGAGTTTCTTTTCATACGTTCCGATCAACTTTTTTATAGAAGGAGAGAAACCCGGCGAAATGGCGGGAGATGAAGTTTTTTCTGTTACGGCGCTCTCCTCCATCGTACTCTCCGACTGGTCGATTTCGAGTATATTGGGTAAAAATCCCCACAAATGATCACTTTTTGGGATTTTTCCCCACTTTCCAGCTCATCCTAGCATTTCTTTCATCCGGATTCAAGTAATTTTTTGTCTCAAACTTCAAAATTTTTTTACTTCCAATGAACGGATGTTCACTAATTGTTTACAAAATAACCATTACAGTTATTATTATCTTAAGTGAGATAAAGTGAAAATCATGAAGTGATTATGTGATTACATTTCATTGAAAACTATGGAACTTCGGGAGAACTGTTAAGCAATGAAGAAAAATCGATAAATACTTTCAAATATTTCTAGATTGAGTAAGTTTTGAGTGGCTTTGTTTTCATGCATGTTTTTACTTTACCGAAAATAGGGGTATTAAACAAGGACAAATTGAATGATCAGCTCATTTTATCCACTGATTCGTTTCACGTTATGTACGTGGTCGCAAATTTACTTATTGGATGACGATTGATTGAACGATAGTTTAGATAACAGGAGATGTCGGTATTATTCTGCCATTGCTATCGCTTCCCGCAACCCAAAATTCCCTTCATACAACGCTTTTCCCATGATTACGCCGACGATGTTTTTGCCGCGTTCAGTGCGGCATAAATCGGCCAGCGCTTGCACGTGCTCCAGCGCGCCGATTCCGCCGGATGCAATCACCGGAAAGGGAGAAACAGCCGCGATTTCAGTCGTGGCTTCCAAATTCGGACCTTCCTGCGTGCCATCTTTGGCAATATCGGTGTAAATCACGGCGGCTATGGGGAGACCGGCGAATTCCCGCACTACATCGATGGCTCTCACGGCGCTGGTCGTGCGCCAGCCGCGCGTGGCAACCAATCCGTCGCGGGCGTCGATCCCTAAGATGATTCGATTCGGGTATTTTTGGGCCGCCTGTACTGCCAGGTCTGGTTTTTCGAGCAGCACGCTGCCCAATATGGCGCGGGTAATCCCCATTTTTTCCAACACGAATTCCACCGTTTCCATATCGCGCAGCCCGCCGCCGAGCTCGGTGCGAACATGCACTGCGCTCGTGATTGCCTGCAACGCCGCGCGATTTTTCATTTCGCCGTCGCGTGCGCCGTCGAGATCGACCAGGTGAATTGTTTTCGCGCCCTCCGCTTCCCATTTTCGCGCAATGACGGCCGGATCGTTGGAATAGGTGGTTTGTTGGTCATATTCCCCTCGCAAAAGGCGCACGACATTCCCGTCTCGTAAATCGATTGCCGGAATCACTTCCATAATGATTTATTCTCCTCCTCTTTTTTGATAACAAACTTTGTTTCGGTCCCATTCCACAATCGCCGGATGTTGGATCGATGGCGGATAACGATTATGGAAGCTACGAGAATCGATACATAAAAAACCGCGTCCGACGGCGCGTGCGTGGATTGGATGATACGTAAACCCAATTGCGCGAAGACAAGACTGATGGCGAGCAGGATCGAACTGACGGACATGATTCGCGTCAGATATAAGGTAGAAAGGAAAACCAGCAATGCCAATAAGAAACTGATCGGCGTCAATGCCAGAAACACGCCGGCTGTCGCCGCCACACCTTTGCCTCCGCCGCGGAATCCAAGATAAATGGTCCAGTTATGTCCCATGATTGCGATCAAACCGCATAGAATGGCCAGCAGTTCATTGTCCGGCCGTAGTCCTTGCGCCAACCAGACCGCGACCGCTCCTTTCAGCACATCGAAAAGGAGAACCGGAAGGCTCCATTTCGGCCCCAGCGTCCGCCAGGCGTTGGTGAATCCCAAATTGCCGCTGCCGACAGTGCGCAGGTCGATCCCTTTTGCCCAGCGACCCGCCAGATAAGCGAATGGAATCGATCCCAGCAGATACGCGGCGATGATGCAAAAAAAAGATGCGATCACGATTTTGCTTTTCCTCGTTTCTTGAAAATCAAGCGAATCGGCGTACCCTCGAAACCGAATGTTTCATATAACCGATTGATCAAATAACGCTCGTAGGAAAAATGAATTGCTTTCGGTTCGTTGGAAAAAATGACGAATGTTGGCGGCGCAACCGCGGCCTGCGTCCAATAATAGATTCGGGGCGCGCGGCCTTTATGAATTGGCGGCGGTTGCCGCGTCAATATCTCCTCCAGCAAACGGTTCAATTCCGCCGTGGGCACGCGATGGTGGTATTGTACGAGAATCTGCTTCACTTTCGGAAAAATACGATGCAATCGTTGTTTCGTCAACGCCGAAACGAATTCAATGGGCGCGAATTTCAGAAAGGGCATCTGTTCCCGAATCAATTTCGCGAAAGCGCCGGAGGTTTTTTCATCCTTTTCGACCGTATCCCATTTGTTGACGAGGATCAGAGCCGCCTTGCCGGCGTCTTTGGCCAATCCGAAAACTTTGGCGTCGCTTTCCGTTAATCCCTGGGAACCATCGATCATTAAAAGAGCGATGTGGCATCGTTTCAGCGCTTCTTCGGCCCGCACTAGGCTGTATCGATCCAATCCCTGACTCATTTTTCCCCGCCGGCGGATACCGGCGGTGTCGATGAGAAGATAATGCTGATCATCCACCACGATTTCCGTGTCGACGGGATCGCGCGTGGTGCCGGCGATGGGGGAAACGATTGCGCGTTCCTCGCCACAGAGAGAGTTCAGCAACGTTGATTTCCCCACGTTTGGTCGGCCGAGTATGGCGACGCCGGGAATATCGATGGCGCTGTCGATGATCTCCGATTCGGGCAGGTGGTCGGCAACTACATCAAGCAAATCTCCGATTCCGAGTCCTTGAATGGCCGAAATCGGGAAGATTTTCTCTACTCCCAATTCATAAAACGGCGCAATCCATTCCGCTTCACATTTCGGATTGTCGGTTTTGTTGGCGACGACGAGAATGGGGATATGAAGACGCCGCAAAAAATCCAAAATTTCGTGATCCGTTGGCGTCGGCCCTGCTTTGGCGTCTAATAAAAAGAGCAGGAGTGACGCATTTCTCGCAGTGATTTCTATTTGGTGTTGCACGACCGCGGTCAACGGATCTTCTTCGGGTCCGAAAAAACCGCCGGTATCGACAACAAGAAACGATTTGCCGTTCCATTCCGCTTTGCGATATTTACTGTCGCGGGTGACGCCCGGCTGATCGTCGACGATGGCTTCACGATGGCCGATGATGCGATTGAAAAGAGTGGATTTGCCCACGTTGGGCCGCCCGACGATGACGACAATGGATTGTTTTTCGTTCATGTTCGATAATCAATTCTCTATACGTTGCAATGTTCCGTTTGGTTTCCCATAGTTATACCGCAATTTCGTTAAAATGCAGAGTACAATAGCTTATCCACATGAAATCCGCTATAATCGGATGCGGTGAATGAACCATTCGATCCTATTGAGTTTTCATCAAATCAATAAAGAATTCAATTCCCATTTGATTCGGGCAGGATCGTTTGTTTTTTGCACTGAAGTTCAGATTTCAACATCCATATCCTGTTGTTATTTGAACAACGATAGGAATGAATGAATATTAATTTTCGTTATCTGTCTGAATTATTTGACTTTGTATGAATCGGTAGAGTTGGCACATCTTCTGCATATATGTCACTTTGATTTTCAATGCGATCGGTTTTATTGAAATCATCGGTGTTTTACACTGGATGATTCATGAAAGCGAAATGAAAATTTCGGTTTGACCGATGTTGTATCAATAATAAAATTTTTTAAGGAGAGAATAATGACCCCAAAAGAAGTTCTGAATATGATTTCGGAAAAGTCGGTTAAATTTATCGACTTCAAGTTTCAGGATTTTCCTGGAACGTGGCAACATTTCACCGTGCCGGCTCACTGTCTTGAAATGGATTCATTTGAGGACGGTTTTGGATTCGACGGGTCGAGTATCCGCGGGTGGAAAGCGATCAATGAAAGTGACATGCTTATCCTTCCCGATCCGACGACCGGCTTCATCGATCCCTTCATGCAGGTTCCGACTTTATCGTTGACGTGTTCCATTTTGGATCCGATCACGAAGCAGCGTTATACTCGCGACCCGCGAAATGTGGCTTTAAAGTGCGAAGAGTATATCAAATCGACGGGCATTGCGGATACGGCCTTTTTCGGCCCGGAAGCGGAATTCTTTGTTTTCGACAACGTGCGATGCGGTCATGCGCCGAATTACAGCATGTATGAAATCGATTCCGTCGAAGGAATCTGGAATTCCGACGCGGACCTGCCGGAAGGAAACCTTGGCCACCGCCCGCGACACAAAGAAGGGTATTTTCCCTGTTCGCCGGTGGACACCCTGCATGACATCCGTTCCGAAATGGTCATGATGTTGATATCGCTAGGCGTGGATATTGAAGCGCATCACCACGAAGTCGCAACCGCCGGGCAATGCGAAATCGATATGCGCTTTGCCCCGTTGCTTAAAATGGCCGATCAGATGGTCATGTATAAATATGTGGTTAAAAATGTGGCGAAGGAACACGGCAAAACCGTTACCTTCATGCCCAAACCGATGTTCGGCGATAACGGATCGGGGATGCACGTTCATTCCAGTTTATGGAAAGGTGATAAACCCCTCTTTGCCGGCAACAAATACGCGGGATTGTCCGATATGGCCCTGTATTATATCGGCGGCATCCTCAAACACGCGCCGGCCTTGATCGCGTTCTGCGCGCCGACCACCAACTCGTACAAACGGTTGGTGCCGGGTTACGAAGCGCCGGTCAATCTGGCCTACTCACAGCGCAACCGCAGCGCCGCCTGCCGAATTCCGATGTATTCGCCCAGTCCGAAGGCGAAACGCGTAGAATTTCGCTGCCCCGATCCGTCCTGCAATCCTTATTTTGCGTTTTCCGCGATTGCGATGGCGGGATTGGACGGGATTCTGAATAAAATTGATCCGGGCGATCCGCTCGACAAGGATTTGTACGATTTGCCGCCGGAAGAAATGGCAAAGGTTCCGCAGGTCCCCGGCTCGCTTGAAGGCGCGATCGCGGCGCTGGAAAAGGATCACGACTTTCTGCTGCAGGGTGATGTCTTCACGCAGGACGTCATCGACACGTGGATCGAATACAAGCGAGTCAATGAGATCGATCCGATTCGCATGAGACCGCATCCGTACGAATTTTTCATCTATTACGATTGCTAAGATCCAGAAAAAACTCTTCGCGTGACATATTGTGCGAAGGTTTTTCTCTCCGATGAGTGGGGCTGAGACACCCGGCGCTTCAGCCCCACTTTCTTTATACTCCCTCTCCCTCGCGCAGATGAACGAATTGATTCGCTTTCACGTTTTGGTACGAATCCACCTGCCCGCTCGGCCAGAACAACGTGATTTCATCGACCTGCGCGGCCTTTCCCAGACCGAAATGCAGGCGCAGGTCGTAATGGCTTTGATAACTCCCGCCCGCGCGCACTTCGTTGACTTGAACCGTCTCGCCCGCGCGCACTTCCACGCGGGTTCCGATTCCGTCGCGATTGCTTTTCGTCCCTTCGAGTTTGAGGTTGATCCAATGGTTTTCGTTTTGCAGTTCGTTGATTAGAATCGTGGGTTTCTCGCGCATATTCGACAGCACGATGTCGAGATCGCCGTCGTTGTCCAAATCGCCGAAGGCCCCGCCGCGCGTACTCAGCAAAACCTGAAAACCCGGCCCCATTTCCGCAGAGATGTCAGTGAACGTCCCGTCGTTGTTATTGCGAAACAATTGGTTGGGTTCGTTCCATTTGGTGGTTTGTTCGATTTTTTCGATGTTGTCCTGCAAATGACCGTTGGCGATGAAGATATCGTTGTCCGCATCGTTGTCGTAATCGAAAAAGAAGGCGGCCCAGCTGACGTGCAACATGCTGCCTTCCGACACCCCCGCCTGCAGGGTGACGTCTTCAAAGGTTCCGTCGCCTCGATTTTGATAGAGCGTGTTGAATTGTCGTTGATAACTGGTCAGGATCAAATCGAAGAAACCGTCGCCGTTGTAATCCCCGAAATCGCAGCCCATGCTGCCTTGATCGCGACCGTGCATGTCATACGCCACGCCCGCAAACAAGGCGGTTTCTTCGAAGGTTCCGTCGCCCTTGTTTTTATATAAAAAATTTTCCGTGATGTCGTTCGCGATGTAGATATCCGTCCATCCGTCGTTGTCGTAATCGCCGCAGACCACTCCCATGCCGCGGCCGCGGTATTTTCCGATGCCGGATTCGTCCGTCACGTCGCGGAATGTGCCGTCGCCGTTGTTGAAATAGAGGCTGGCCTGTTCCGGTTCGTACATGTCGTACGAAGTCGGGTCGCAGTACAGCGGAATGCCGAGGCGTTTGCAGGGGGAATCCTCGTCTTCCGGAAATTTCAAATAATTGGCCACGAACAAATCCAGCCAACCGTCTTTGTTGAAATCGGCGAAGCAGGCGCCCGCGCCCAAACGCGGATCGCCCAGTCCCGCTTCCTTCGTCGCGTCGGTGAAGGTCCCGTCGCCGTTGTTCTTCAGCAACACGTCTTCTTTGTAATTGGAGAGATAGAGATCGAGATCGCCGTCGTTGTCATAATCTCCCATCACGCAGCCCATGCCGTATCCCACGTCGCCGGCTCCCGATTCCTCCGTCACGTCGGTAAACTGATGATTGCCGTCATTGCGGTAGAGCCGGTTGGTCGGCTGAACATCAAAGGTTGTGCCCGGCAGCGCCGCACCGGATACGAAATAGAGATCGAGATCGCCGTCGTTGTCATAATCGAACAGGCCCAATCCGCCCGTCACCGTTTCAACGATGAGATGCCGCCCGCTGCTGCCGTCCGTATGCCGAAACGTGATTCCCGCCGTATCGACGATGTCATAAAATCCGGCGGGGCGAACCGCGTTGTTTTTTCCGCAGGAACTGATCAGTGGTAAAATGAATACAATTAGTATCGAAAGATTTCTCCTCATGCATCGCGCCTCCCACAATATAATATTGAAAATCACTCAATTATAATGAGTTGGGGGAAAAAAAACTACAGTGTTTGATCTGTTGAATGACATGCGTGTGAAAAAAAGGATTGTCCCCTTTGGAAAGATTTCAATGGAGAAGTTTTTTGTTATTCTTTTATTTCTGAATTTTTTACACTATTTGAAAATAATCGTGGTTTTCGTTCTTGAGGTATACGGATGCCTTCTCTTGATCATAAGCAAGATATATGTAAAATGGACGACATCTCGATGCGAAGAAGAACGTCAGACGTTTTCTTGGAATTTTGGAGAAAGGAGATTCCCCTTGGAACTATGGGATTCGATTGCCAAAGAACTCGAACTTTCCACCAACCAATTGCTGGGTTAACCATCGTTAGGCTTTATCAAAACTTCATTCGCAAAGAAGTAAATCAAGCCGTCTTCGGTTCCTAAAAGAAGGTCGAGTTTGCCGTCGTTGTCCCAATCGACGATCGCGGGGGAGGTGGCGTGGCCGCAGAAGGAGATCGTATCCATGTGATGCAACACACAGCCGCGGAATCGGAAATGTTGGTCGTCGCCTTGGTTTTCGTACCACACGGCGGCGCGTTCGTAATCGGCGAAGCGCGGATCGTCGTGATCGCCGGCATGTGTGCAGCCGCGGACGATGTCGCGATCGCCGTCCTGATCCCAATCGACGACGACGATGCGGGCGCGACCGGAGCGGCCGGCTTTGCCGGGCGTGATGCGGATGGGGGATTCGTTTTCGTACAGGAAGGCGCGTTGCGGCGGACGAACGACCGGAGCGGCTGTTTCTTTTACGCCGCGAAAGAGCGCGAGAAAGCCTTCGCTGTCGAGCGTGATGAGATCGTGGATTCCATCCCCATCCCAATCCACGACCGCGGGCTGACAGCGCCATTGTGTAACCAGCTCGTCATCCTGCGGCGGCTGCCACACCCACGATGGTTTGTAGGTATCGACTCGACCGCCTTCCACGCAAATGGGAACGCCTCGTTTTAATAAGTATGTTTTCTTGTCGCGTTCGTAGTATGTGTATTTTCCCCATATGTCGGAAAGAATGAGATCGGGCGCGCTATCGCGGTTCCAATCGATGACGACGGGGCAGGTGTAGCCGAAATGGGCTTCGCCGGGGCCTTGAATGGAGCCATTCGCCCCGCCTTTGACGACGATGGGAATACCGTCCGCTGTTAATCGTTGCCGACGTTGAAACTTCGGATTCTCGGTGTTTCCTTCATTTTCGAATAGAAGAACTTCGCCATAGGAATTGCCGGAAATAATATCCAAATCCTGGTCGTTGTCCCAATCGTGTACGGAAATGACGGAGAGGCAGCCGGCGTCAAGCAAGGGGTTACGCTGCATGAGTTCTTCTTCCGATGAGAAAGAGGGAACAGAGCGTGGATCGAGGCCATGGAATCGTAATAGTGTAAGGCAGCCGCTTTCCTGCGCCAAAATCAGGTCGGGAGGTTCCGTCGGCGTTCCAAACAGCAGGGCGGGGCGGAGAAAAAGGCCGGGAACGGAAAAGGCGTCGCCGACGCGGATGCGTTTGCCGCGTTGCAGGAGCGGCTCGTTGCTATTTCCAATGTTTTCGAAGTAAATCAGCTCGGTTTGCGCGCCGACAATTAAATCTGCATCGCCGTCTCGATCCCAATCGGCCCACACGGGATCCGCTTCGCCGTACACTTCCAGTTCATTGCCGCCGGCGTGGAGCAGACCCTGATCCAGCCATGCGATATCGCCGTTTTGATTGGTTCCGAGGAACAGGCGGAGTGTATTGCGGAACGCGCCGCCTTTCCAAATTCCGTCGTCGGTGTAGGGCGGTTCGTCCGGTTGCCAAACGGCGGGAGATGGCCAGGCATTGCCCGGCAGCGTGTCGGATACGAGGCAGTCAATGACGTTGTCCGCATTCCAATCGAGCAGGCATTTCGTGTTTTTTGGAAAGTGCGGAATTTTCTCGCTTTGAACGAATTGGGCCTCGCCTATATTTATGTACAAAATTCCATCCACGATCAGATCCGGCAGGCCGTCGCGGTTCCAATCATAAGCGAGGGGAATGGCGAATTGCTCTTCCTGAAAATCGAGACGTCGGGGGGATTCGAAGATGGGAACAGCGGCGAGATTTTGTTCGCCGGTGTTTTTATAATAAAAGAGTCCCCACATCGTGTTGATCGCGCCGCCGCCGAAAGGGTAATTGACGACAATATCCGCGTCGCCGTCGCGATCAAAATCCGCGATGGCGCAGCGTCCATTGTAGCCGCCCGATAATGGGCCGATGTCTCCGCTCCATTGCAGGGGTGAGCCTTGTCCCCATGGCGCGCCGTATCCGATCGTGGAAACAGCGTCGCCCAAAACGGTGAATTGTATGCTAACTATCAGAAAAAGAACCAATGTGGATTGTTGAATGTATGCATTCACGGGATGCGACCTCCGAACAATGGCTTCAGGTGAGATTTTGTCTTTCTTGCAGCAACGCCGCATATTCGAAGATGGCGTCTTCCTGCCAACGAGTTTCAATCGCGCCCGGCCGTTTGTTTCGAACCGTTTGAATGGCGCGTAAAGGCGGTTCGCCTTTGCTGACCAGATAACAGGCGATCATGGTGCCGGTTCGTCCCGCCCCGGCAAGGCAGTGAAGCACGACCGGTTTGCCCTCGGCGACGCTGGTGTGGGCAAAGTGGACGAATTCCTCGATTTGACTGGGGGTGGGAGCGGTCATATCGGGAATCGGAAGGTGGAGAAAACGAAATCCCGCATCGATAAGCGGCTTGGCGGCAATAGGGGATTCGGTCAGAGAAACGACGGAGCCGATTCCGTGTAAGGTGAGTTCCTGAATTTCCCGTTCCAGTTCTTCCTTGACGGCCAAATCGGCGTTGTCGAGAAAATGAAACGCACGCCCGGCGGTGGGGAGAGCCATGCCGGCGATTTCGTTTTCCAATACCCAATAAAAGTTTGAAAGCATGAATCCGATTTATTTTTTTATTTGACACAAAAACTATCAGACCAGACAAGGGCAGAAAAAACGCTGCTTTTGCCACCGTTTGGAATGAATCGCTTTAGTGTATACAAATTATGAGACGAATGGAATGGTAATGGAACTCACATAAGGGTAAAGCAAGCGTCCCGCTTGCACGAACCATGCAGGCGAGACGAATGCAGGCGAGACGCCTGCTCTACCCATGTTTGTTTTCTTTGAGAAATTGGATGATCAAGTTTTGGTTTCTTCCGCTTGCAGGATTTGAATGGGAGTCAGCAATTCGGTTATGGCTTCCAGAAACAAATGGCTTTGCACCAACAGCAAATGGCTGGGGACTTCGGCGCGAAGAACGCCGGAGTAGGGAGTTTTTTCGATGAGATTCTCCAGTCCGGCGATGGAACCGGCGGTAATGGTTTGCGAGGTTCCTTCGCGCAGCAAAGAACATTCGCCGGCCAGCAAGACAACGATTTCGTTTGCCATGGCATCGGTTTCCAGCGGCAACGTTTGGAAGCGGTCGAGATAAATGTGTTGCGATTCCAGGCCGACGCGATCCCCGAGCGAAGGGGGAAATTCACGGATTACTTTTGCTTTTTTAAGAAACTGAAGCCAGGATTGACCGGCTTCGGCCTCCCGAATCGCCGTTTGCAAACGCGGCATGGAGGCGTCGATCTCATTGCGATGAATGGCCAGCGTCAACGTCGTCTCCAATGCGCGAACGGTGGCGGTGCGTTCTCCGCCGGAAAGAAAACCGATTTCCCCCACGAAATTTCCGGCGGTGAAGACGGCGAGAACGGTATGACCGAACGCATGATGGTGTTCGATGGAAACGCGGCCATCCGCAATGATATACAATAATCCCCCTTTTTCCGTTTGGCGGATGATCGTATCGTTCGCATCGAAAACGGCGAAGCGGGCGCGGCGCATGATTTTGTTGATTTCATCGCCGATATGAAGAAATGTTGGGATTTTTTTAAATAATTGTAAGATACGATCTTCCGTCCAATCCGTTAGACGCGGGATCGCGACCTGGACGGGAATCAGGTGGCAGACCGGTTGAATTTCTTTCCATGGAATCTCCATTGCCGCTCGCCGAAATATCGCGCGCAACGTTTGTGCGCCGGTCAAGGCATTCAATTGATGGAAAAAAAGCCGGGCTTTTTCCGAATTCATATCCGCAGCGATGTTGATTTGGGGCGTTGCGTTATAAATATGTCGGGCAACGATGAGAAATTCGTTTCCGATATCGCCATATGTCCAGCGATCGTGCAGCGGTTGCCGCGAAATGGCGTCTTGGCGAGTCAGCACGGTTTTCGATAGGATGGATTGGCGCAGACAAAGTCCTCCCAATGCAAATACAACGCCTGCCGCCGATAGAAAATCGCCTGCGCCGGCGGGACCGATGGCGGGATTCCACAACCGGCCCGAGGTGAGAAGCAGCAACCCACAAATCAAATAAGAAAAAGAATGATTACGCAATCTTCCCCGCCATGCGCTCAGACTGACAGTAACAATTAAATATGAGATCATCACAATACGTCCGATCTCTCCTGCTCTTGTTTGTTGAAAAAGAGGAAAACAGGCAAGCGACAGAATGAGTACGAAGCCGATGAAAGTGATGACGACGGCTTCGTTGCGGGAAGCCGAGCGTTGGGAAATGCGGGTAAATCTCACGGCGTGTAAAATGACATAATAAACCAAAAAAACGGACGCTATTGTGAGATGCAGCCATAGGAACACATTCGTGTCGCTTGAGATTTCACCCTGCGGCCGGAACCATACGTTTTCAAGACCGGCAAGGAGGAGCAGCAATGCGGCGAAGAACAGAATCAGTGTGACGAGCGGCTCGAAACCGCCTTTTTCATACCTTCGGCAGAGACATGCCGTACCGGCCAGAATTCCCCCGCAAATCATGACCAAAAAGTGATGCGTCTGTTGCGGCATGGAGGAGGAAGACCAGTAAATCTGTGAAAGAAAAAAGAGCAGAGAACTCACGCCGATCAAAACCAGAACGTGATCGTGATGCGGCCAAAACCGGCGTCGCACTTCGCGAATCACTTCTCGGATCAACCAACCGAAAAAAGTCAGAATGGCAGCCACGAAGAATGCACACGCCGTCGCCGTAATTACGAGGAGGAGAATGAGAAGAACGGAATTTTCTTCCTGCAGAAAATGATTGAGCAGGATGGGAAAATCCCGGCGGAAGAAGGTGGTAATCATGCGGATGAGAATGAGGGTTCCCACGATGGACCAGATGCCCCATCCCCAAAATAGCCGTTCGTGCGGCGCGTTTTGCCATTCGGGATGGATGAAACTGCGAAACGTTTTCCGCACCGCGCGGGTCATGGTCCAAAACACCGAATCTCCGCGCAAACGTAAAACGATTTCACGGGAGAGAACGGTGGAGTTGACGGGAAGCAGCATTAAAAAACAGGACAAACAAAACGCATTGGCGACATGAAACAGCCAGGCGCGGCGTATGCCTTCCCCGATCGCGGCGAGTTGCAGGCCGATGCCTGCCAAAAGAAGAATCGCGAGGATGGGGGAAAAGGCGGCATACAGCGCTTTTTTCGTGGGCAGCGCCCGAATTCGCCGACCGTCCAGACGGAATAAGGGAATGCCGAAACGGTAATCGGCCAGACAACGGACCGGCGCGGGATGGATTGCTTTCAACACGGCGGTGGTAAACCAATTGCATATCAATAAACCGGCCGGCAAGGAAAGAAGCACCACCAAAAGCGCCAAGGCAACGGAATCACCGATGAGCATCAACCTCTCTTCATAAAATAAACTCCGATTTTTGAATAAAAGAAAGAGGAAAATTACGAGCGAAGCGGCGCCGAAATAGGGAGACAACAGGATTCTGCCCAATCGTTTTTCGAGGAATTCGGGAAAGATGCGGCTGACGAAGATCGCACAGGAATTGAGAGGAATTCCCCAATATCCCCAAGCGTGGCCGGGAGAAATCGGCCAGGGACTTGTTTTCAGGAAACCGTAACGATCCAAATCCCATAACAGGCGTCGAAGCGTGGAAAGTATCGCGATGTCCTCGCTTACCATTTGTTGTACGATTTCGCCAATGGTCCGGTTTTGGTTCATTCGTTCCGTCAACCGTTTTTCCGTGTGAGAAATCCCCAGCGCGGAGCCATCCTTGTCGAGAATGAGGATGAATTCTGTCGGGTGATCTTCCGACGGGGTGTACGAATGCGGTTTCAATTCCGGTCGAAATGAGAAAAAATGATGCGAATCCATAAATTCACTCGATCATCAATAAGACATTTTCGGGTTTTGTGATTGATACGGATTGCGAACGTTGGACGGGTACGGGGTATGGAGATCGTCGCGCGTATCGCGTTTTTTGTCCGGTCCGCAACAGAGAATCTCAACCTGGGGTGTGATAAATACGTAAGAATTATGCCACGGATCGGTCATTACTTGTTCGATCGGATTGTCGAATTCATTGCTGAAAAAATCGACCAATATGTGCAGCGTGTGAGGATACGCTTGATGTGTGGAATAAAATTCCATCAATTTACCGTGCAACTGTTTCATTTGCGCACGCGCGGTATTGACAGAAACGCCGTCCATCACGCCGGAGATCACATCTTCGAAAGCGCCGGATGACAGTTTCAATAAAAAAGCCATGATCGCCATTTTCCCAACTAAGGAACCCATGGTCATTGTTTTTCTCCGTTTCAATGATTGTTCGACCGTCAATTTTCAATCCTAAAGTCTATGTACCTTACCATAAAACAGGGTTCGATTTCAATCGTTATGCAAATCATGCGATGGGGGGAGATATTTCTTTAAAAATTCGGCAATTCCTTGTAAATATTCGGTTTCGGATAGGAAAAAACCGTCGTTGTGGCCGCCGTGAATAGTCAAAAATTCTTTCGGTTCGGGCGCGGCGTCGAACAGTTTTTGTCCATGATGAATGGGGATGATCTCATCGTCCACGCTGTGAATGACCAGCAACGGTATTGTTATCGAAGGAATTTTAGCAATCGAATCGTAACGAATCGTGTTGATCAAGCGGACAGGGAGAAATGGAAACAGTTCCTGACCGCGATCGGCGATCGAGGTAAATCCGCTTTCACAGATCAACGCGTTCGCCTTTACGTTCATGGCCAGGTCGATGGCGATGGCTGCGCCCAGCGAACGGCCGAAGAGAATGAGAGGGAGATCGGGATTTCGATTTTGCAGCCATTCGAACGCCGCCGCGGCGTCTGTATAAGTTCCCTTTTCGGATAATTTTCCTTCGCTTTTTCCATATCCGCGATAATCGAAGATGAACGTGTTCAAACCGATGGAATGAAATTGGCGCAGGCTGTCGACGCGATAGGTAATATTTCCGCCGTTTCCATGGCAAAAGAGGAGTGATGCGATGGGAGCGTCAGCCGGAACGTACCAGCCGTGAAGACGGATGTGATCTTTCGTGTTAAAAAAAATAGTTTCGTAGCGGATTCCAATTTCGACCAGGTCGCCGACAATGTGTTTGGTGGGGATCCAAATGTTCGCTTTTTCGAACCAGCGTAAAAACAGAACCAGAAAAATGAGTATTCCGACAATGAGTGTAATGTTATAGACCATTTTATTTCTTTCAATGTAATTTTTATGGCCGTTATCCATTCGACGCAGGCAAAGAAGCGCAAATAAAAGGCTGAAAATGAGGCAAGCAGCAATGATAGACATTGTATGAGAAATGAATGGTTTTTCGACGAATCATTCGGATGAAATTACACAAGCGAAATGAATTATGACCGGAAAAGATAAAATGGAGAAGTAGAAAGAAGAAGGAATGGAGGAAACGGAGGGGGTGGGATTCGAACCCACGATACGCTTTCACGTATGCCGGTTTAGCAAACCGGTGCCTTCAGCCTCTCGGCCACCCCTCCAATCGTTATGTGTATTCGCTGCTTACCGCATAAAATTGCCTTCTTCGGGTTTTTTCACGGTGGGGGTGGGATTCGAACCCACGGTACGGTTCCCCGCACGCCGGTTTTCAAGACCGGTGCCTTAAACCAGCTCGACCACCCCACCAATTTGGAACCATGTCCGTCATTGACCTCACCGGGTCAAGGGTTCGATTTTCCCGAATGAACTATTATAGCGCGGATTTGTTTTTTTTCAAGAATGCTGTTTGCTTTTTTTCTCATGTTCACGCATACTTTCCATGAAAATGCGCCACGTAGGGGCAGGTTTGAAACCTGCCCCCTACGTGGTATTTTCATCTATCGTTGTGGCCAATGGGTCATGTGGGATAATATGCAAACGAAGTGGTAGGTGCGATTCGCGAATCGCACCTACCACGAGTTCATCACGTTGAAAAGGAGAAATGCCGATGACGAATCAGTCTTGCGCACTCATAACCGGCGCCAGCCGCGGAATCGGTCGTGGGATTGCTGTCGAATTGGCCAAAGCGGGATATGACATCCTCGTGAATTATGCCGGAAATCGGCAGGCGGCGGAGGAAACGAAAAAAATTGTGGAAGAAACCGGGCGGCGAGCGGAAATTTGGCAGGCCGACGTGTCAAAACTAGAGGACCATGGGAAATTGGTGGACGGCGCGATTGCGATTTTCGGGAGGCTGGATTTGCTTGTGAATAATGCGGGCGTCGCGCCGAAAGTGCGGGCGGACTTGTTGGAGATGTCGGAGGAAAGTTACCGCCATGTGATCGACGTCAACCTGACCGGACCGTTTTTTCTGACGCAATATGCCGCCAATCGGATGATCGCATTGCGGAAAAGCGGCGTTATGCCACGCGGACGGATTGTGTTCATCACCTCCATTTCCGCCTATACCGCGTCCATCAATCGCGGAGAGTATTGTTTGTCCAAAGCCGGACTTTCGATGGCGGTCAAATTGTTTGCCGATCGATTGGCGGAAGAAGAAATTTTCGTATACGAAATTCAACCGGGCGTGATTGCGACGGATATGACATCGGTGGTGACGGCGAAATACGATCAATTGATTTCCGCAGGCCTTACGCCGCAAAAACGATGGGGGCGTCCGGAGGATGTGGGGAAAGCGGTAAGCGCGATTGCACAAGGCTATTTCGATTTTTCGACGGGAGCGACAATCGAGGTGGGGGGAGGATTCGAGATTCGGCGACTGTGACGGAGCGCAATGATCACGGTCAATAAAAAAAAAGAAACAAGACGGACGCGGACGCCGGTTCTACCCGTTCCTCATTTCCCGTATTGGAAATAATAAAATAAAAGCAGGATAGCGATATTGTGCAGGGCGTGAACGATGGTGGTGACGCGGTAGGCTTTATATAGGCCGTCTTGCCGGCAAAAAACGAAACAACTCGCGAGGACCCATCCCACGGCAAAATATTGGATGAGATGAGTCGGACCGTAATGGACGTGAAGGATGGCGAACCAGATCGCCGCCCACAATAACTGAATGGGGAGCGTCTTTTTCTGCCATCCGGCCACGATCATCGGCAGCCACTGGCCGAAACCGGTTAAGATGATTGGTCGGCCCAGCGCCAGGAAAACCGCGCCGATCATTCCGTAGTCGTCGATCACTTGCGTTTGAAACTGCAGCGCGTGTAAAAAATGAAAGGAATGGATCAGTGTGGAAGGTATAAAATTGGCGAGAAGGGCGCAAACCGTAAATCCGAGAATCTGCGAGAATTCCGACCAGGTTTTCAATTCGGGGCAACGGCCGTCGTAAAACAGGGGCATCTATTCTTTCTGCTTTCTTTTTCTTTTCGCCACGCCGGTTTCGATGGCGGCTTTGGCAACCGCATTTGCGACGGATTTGAATACCCGCCGGTCAAAAACGCTGGGAATGATGTATTCTTCGGTGAGTTCGCCGACCGGGATGGTATCCGCAATGGCGCGCGCGGCGGCGACTTTCATTTCCTCGTTGATGTCGCTTGCCTGCACGTTGAGCGCGCCGCGGAAAATGCCCGGAAAGCAAAGCACGTTGTTGATTTGATTGGGGTAATCCGATCGTCCCGTCGCCATGATGCGGCAATGGCCGGCCGCCTCTTCCGGCGATATTTCCGGATCGGGATTGGCCAGCGCAAAAACGACGGGATCCCGCGCCATCAATTTCAGCGCCTCGAGCGGAAATGTGTTGGGGCCGGACAATCCTAAAAATACATCCGCTCCTTTCGCGGCGTCGACGATCGAGCCTTGTAGATTCTCGTGATTGGTGTTTTCGGCAAACCATTGTTTGGCCACATTCATTCCTTTTTCGCGGCCTTGGTAAACGATTCCCGCGCGATCCACGCCGATAATATGACGCACTCCCATGTTCATCATCATTTTCGTGCAAGCCACGCCCGCCGCTCCCACGCCGAGAATGACGACTTTAATCTCGGACATGGTTTTGTGCACCAATTTCATCGCATTGATCAGCGCCGCCGACACCACGACCGCGGTGCCGTGTTGATCGTCGTGAAAAACAGGGATGTCGAGACGTTCTTTCAGTCGTTCCTCGATTTCGAAGCAACGCGGGGCAGAGATGTCTTCGAGATTGATCCCACCGAAGCCTGGCGAGATGGCCTCGACGATGCGAATGATTTCTTCGGTTTCTTTGGTTTTGAGGCAGATGGGGAAAGCGTCGACGTCGCCGAATTCCTTAAACAACATGGCTTTTCCTTCCATCACCGGCATCGCCGCTTCCGGCCCGATGTCGCCCAGGCCCAGCACGGCGGTGCCATCGGTTACGATGCCGACCGTGTTTCGCTTAATCGTCAAGTTATAAACTGCCGAACGATCTTCGGCGATGGCGCGGCACACGCGCGCAACGCCGGGCGTGTAGGCCATGGAAAGCGCATCGCGTGTATTGACCGGAATCTTGTTTTGTACAGTGATTTTACCGCCGAGATGAAGGAGAAAAACTCGATCGGAAACATTACGGATTTTGATGCCCTGAATTTTCTTGACGGCGGCGACAATATTTGCCGCATGATCTTCTCCCCGTGTATCGATCGTCAAATCTCGGATGAGGAAGCCTTTCCCTACGCTGACGATATCGACGGCGCCGAGATTTCCTCCCAAATCTCCAATGACGGTTGCTACTTTGGCAAACTGACCCGGTCTGTTATCGATTTCCAAGCGGATGGTAATTCGATGGCTTGGTCCGGCGGGAATATCTGGCATGTCGAAACTCTCCTTTACTTTGGATTCGATCTATATTAAACAAGGTTTCTGTATTTTCGTATCCCGTCGAGTGGTACTATTTTTGATCGTGTTCCGATGGGAACGGTTTCTTCTGTATTTTACATGGTGAATCCGAAAAAAAGTTCAAATGTAAGGGTACATTTTCATGAAAAAATCACCAAAAAATTGACAAAAATGATTAAAGATGCTTGAATACGTACGATGTTTTGTAAACTTTTGTGTTGCTGATCGTAAAAAAGGGCTTATTCCTGCTTGTCGACGGCTATTTTGTGATCTTAGCACGGATGTCGAAAGTCGAATATATATTTGTAACAATAAAAAAAATAGAGCTTTGAGAGCTTGTTTCAGTTGAAAAGAGAGGCCAAACTATGATATAGTATGGCAGGCTATCGTGTTTTATAGTCAAAATGCCCCAAACAGTAAGAATTACCGTTGGAGGTTCATATGTATAAGCAATGTGTCAAAGCAACTCAGGCAGGGCCCGTTTTTCTTATGGTCATACTCTGCTTAACAGTTATTCCGGGTGGAATGGCAGCGTCGTCGGATAATTTGGAAAATGGATCCGGTTCTTTTTTCCGGATTCCCATTCATTTGATTCTTGTGAGTCAAATATCCGAAACACCTGCTGAAACTCCGACGGTCGCGCCGGTGGAAACTCCGACGGCAACGCCGGTTCCACCGACAAACACTCCGGTTCCGGCTACCGAAACTCCAACACAGGTTCCCCCGACCGCGATACCGCCGACAAATACGCCGATTCCGCCGACGGAAAGCCCGACGGTAGTTCCGAGTAAACCAATTGAATTGATTCTCGGCAGCGCCGCAGGGAAAGTGAGCGAGGAAATCGTGGTTCCGATTACGATACGAAATGCCGTGGACGCGGATGCGTTTGGATTTGACGTCGTCCAATCTTCCAATTTGTTGGAATTCGTATCGGTTGACAGCGTTGGCACTTTGACAGCGGATTTCTTTGCCGTTATAGCCAATCCATTAAGTCAGCCTGCCGGTACGGTTCAAATTGCCGCGATCGGTGGCTTTTCCAGCGTTAACGAAGACGGAATCCTGTTGAACTTGAAATACAACGCGATCGCCGCTGGTGAGACGACATTGAATATCGTGAATCTTGTCGATGATCTGGCTGACGCCAATGTTACCACTACTGGGGTTACAATTGTCGCGGCGGAAACGCCGACAGAAATTCCGCCGACTCCGGAAACCCCAACAAGTACGCCGGTTCCACCGACGAATACACCGGTCCCACCTACAAATACGCCGGTCCCACCTACGCCGGAATCGCCAACCCCCACTCCGGCCACGCCTGTGCCGGTTGCGACCGAAACGCCGGCGCCGACAAATACGCCGGCGCCGACAAATACGCCGACGCCGACAAATACGCCGACGCCGACAAATACGCCGACGCCTTCGCCAACGCCGACGCCGGATAACTTTGCCAATCCTTATCAGGGCATTTCTCTTCTCACCGGCTACGGCGGAATTCACGATTTGGGTGATCTCGCGGGATGGTTCGATCTCAACAACGATGGTTCTCTCGAATCCAATACGAGCCATATTTTGCCTTTCTACCCGAATGAAGATGCTTTTCGTGATTTTGAACTCTTTGTGGAAAACAAGGGAAGCGTGAATGCGGAAATCAAGGCAGTGATCACCTGCACCGGGGATGGCCGTATCTTCACCGCCCAAACGAAAAATCTGAGTCGCGGGAAGTACATTGAATTTAATTTCCTGGCTGATTTTCCGCTTGATCTCGAATCGAGCGAAGCGATGCGCGACGTGGAATTCACCGATAACGCCAACGGATATTTCGCTTTGCTTGAAGATGGTTCCTTATTTGTAATCGAGGGAAAAGGGAATCGCCGTTCCGTTAATGTCGTCAATTCCCCATTTACCAATCCGCGCGTGAATCCGGCGGTGGATATGGAAATCATTCCCGGCCAGGGGAATCCGGGAAATCCGGCCGGTTATATTCTTGATTCGTTCGGGCGAATTCGCACATTCGGCCAGGCGCCCGCGTTGCAGGGAAATCCGATGTTCAATGTTCCGATTTACAAAGATATGGAATTGTATATCGATGATAACGGCGAACTTCTCGGTGCAATCCTCGTAGACGGATTTGGCAGGTTCTATAAAGCCGTCCGCAGTGGAGTGGAGGCGGATCAGCTGAATATCATGCTTCCCCAACTGGCCTTCGGCGACAATTTCGCCATGCAGGCATTCGAAATTCAAGTGGACAAGTTGGATATTCCCGGCCGCGATGAAGCGTTGATGGCGGAATTTAACTATCGAGGAATTTTTGCTCTCACACGCTTTGGCACAATTCACACATCCGGCGCCGCCGACTTCTACCTGGAAATGGCTCGTGGTAATGTGGATCAGACAGCGGAGGGAAAACTGTTTATCAATCCCGGTTTCTCGTTCGATATCGCCCGCGATCTCGAAGTGTATATTTTTGTTGAAAGACAGGGATGAAGTAGTTAAACATTTCTGAACTGGAGTATCGCACGGGGTGGTGTAACGCCACCCCGTTTTTCTGCTTGAAACATGGACAAAGAATAAAGGTCGATTTTCAAAAGCGATTCATTGCATTCTGATTGCCAGGAGAACGGAATCCATGCCCAACAAGGATTTTTCCCATATTGTTTTGTTATTTGTCATTGTGATTTTGTATGGATTCAGTCCAATTTCGGTTTTTTCCGCGGAAGAAGATGCCGGGATTTTGTCCTATGCGTTATTGCCGGGCATTGATTTGATTTTTACGGCGACTCTGGACACAATCATTGAAGGACCTTATTCGGAACAAAGTACAAGAATGATAGAATCACGTATTATTCGTGCGGAAGAGGGCGCCGGCGGAGAGATCGCACTGGTGGGAATATCCAGTTTACATCGTCGCATTCTTGAAGGGCAAGAAGTGAAAATTCCCTTCGAAAATCGAGAAGCGTATCGCTTTCGCATGAATCGATTCGGTTCTTTTTCCGGATACGATTCAGCCGGTCCGGAATTGGGGACGGGATGGAGCCCCATGATCCATTTTCCGCCCCTAGCCAACGAATCGATTCCTCTCGATACGCGCATGGAAACGAAACTGCCGGTGCAAGGAGGATTTCCGGCCGATGCGGAAGGACGATATTCACTCCTGATCCGCCACATTGAGCCCCAAAACCAAATTCTATTGATCGGCGCCGGATTGTCCCAACCGGTCACGATTCCAGGCGATCCCCCTATTCTCGTCAGGTATCAGGAATATGAAATCCGTTTTGATTTAAACAAACGTCTTCCCGTTTTTTCAAGAACGAGCACGCAATCGAGCATGGATACTCCGAACGGTACGTTTCAGATCGAAACCGTTGCCGAAAGTCAATTGAATCAAGCCAACATATTTCCATCACACCATTTGCCGGTAATTCGCGGTGAGTTGACCGATTTTTTTCACTATAAAATACAATTGCAATTGACCAACTTTGCGGATTCCTATCCTGTTCTCCAAAAACTGTTGACGTTTGCGGATCATTCGCCGGTTCCGTTCTTGCGGGAGACGGCAAAAGATGTAGTCGATAAATATCGATTCAATATGCAACTCGAAAAAAATCGGGATCAGGCGATGGTATCCAACCAGGCGCCTGACTTTTCAGGGGAATCCCTGCAAGGCCAACTCATTCGCTTTCCTCCGGAAAAACGAAAACCGACCGTGATGCTGTTTTGGGCGCTTTGGTGGGAACCGGCGGAGCGTGAACTGTGGCATATCGAAACTCTGTATCGTGATTATCGTGACAAAGCACAAATTATCGGCATTAATTTGGACAGCGCCAGAGGCATTGCCCGGCGATACATCGAGCAGAGCGGGATTCAAACACCGATTTTGTGGGATGAAGGGTATCCTCAATCGGGGATTGCTTTTCGTTATGGCGTCCACACGGTACCGACCGTAATCGTCATGGACAAAAAAGGGAAAATGGCTGCTATCGATGTTCGAGGCCGACAATTAACCGAATTGTTGGATAAGCTGGCGCGATAAAAACATTGTACGCGAATATCGCCTGTTCCGATTTTGCATCGCAAGAATTTCATTGGTTTTTAAGGGAATGAAATGACGGATTCAATCGGAATCATTCTGCTCGCAGCCGGTCTTTCTTCACGCATGGGCGCGTTGAAGCCCTTACTGCAATTGGGCGACAAGACGTTTCTGCAGCATATTCTTTCCAATCCCTTTATGTCACGAGACGATGTCGCCGGCGTTGCGGTTGTCGGGCACGAACAGGATCAAGTGCGCCGTTTCATTTTGCCTCCCATTCAAATCGTTGTGAATCCGGATTATCGGTTGGGACGAATGAGCAGTATTCAGTGCGGGCTGCGCGCATTGGCGGTTTCTGTTCGCGGCGCAATGATCTGGCCGGTGGATTGCCCATTGATACCCCATCGCGTTCTTGTAAGTATAATGAATGCGCTGGAAAGGACGGATCGGATCATTATTCCTTCGTTTCAATTTCGGCGCGGACATCCGCCGTTGATCGGTTCTGCTTTTTTCTCCGAAATAGGGCAGATGAAACCGGATGAACCGTTGCGCGATCTGTATCGAAGCCATGCGGATGCGCTGATTCACGTTACGGTGGATTCGGAAACAATCCTGCACAACGTGAACACGCCCGAGGATTATGAAAGGATTTGTGCATATTTCGTGGAAAATCGATGTGGGGACATATAAAAGATTGCAAGCGGGACGCTTGCTCTACCCATTTGGGGGATTCTCGATTCGAAAAATGGAAATCCGCATGTATTGACATGACAGATTCGTGATTGAAACGTATGATTGTATGGTCGTTTTTCTGAGAAAGAGATGAAAATGCTGAAGTAACCCAGACAAGGGCAAAAACAGCGTTGCCCTTGCCGCTTGGTTGCATTTTCATGAATAAGAGGGAGTAAAAAAATCGTGGAACGAATATTTGCACGGATTCAGGAATTATTTGATCAACACAATGCGGCGGTTCTGGCGACGGTGGTGGAATCTCACGGTTCCACACCTCGCAAATCCGGTTCGCGCATGATCGTGTTTCCCGACGGCGCCATCGAAGGAACCATCGGCGGGGGCGGACTGGAAAAAAAGGTGATTCAGGAAGCCTTGGCCGTTTTTCAGTCCGGCGAGTCGAAATTAGTGCACATCGCTCTGCGCGAAAATGAGCCGACCAGCGTGGGAGGAATCTGCGGGGGAGAACTGCGAGTGTTTCTGGAACGGATCGGAACTCTTCCACGGCTCCTCATTTTCGGCGCGGGACATGTCGGCCAGACCTTGGCTCGCATGGCGGGGGAAATCGAGTTACAGGTTGTGGTGTATGACGATCGCGTCGAGTTCATTCGGCCCGAATTGTTTCCCCCGTACGTGAAAATCGTTCACGGGTCGTTTGATCAGGCTATGGAAACGCTTCAGCCTGCAAGAGACGATTTTATTGTTGTCGTCACGTATCAACATGCCAACGATCAACAGGTTGTGAGGCAAGCGCTGGATACTCCGGCTCGATATATCGGCATGATCGGCAGCGAAATAAAATGTATGCGAATTCGTGAAAATATGCGTGAGCAGGGCGTTTTGCAGGAACAGCTCGATCGAATTCATGCGCCCATCGGCCTGCCCATCGGCGGCCATACTCCCGCCGAGGTTGCCATCAGCATTCTTGCGCAGGTAGTGCAGGTGATGAATGAAGAGCCTACGCAAATGGGCAGTAGCCAATGGGCAGTAGCCAATGGGCAGTAGCCAATAGCCAGTAGTCAGTAGCTGATGGAAAATTGAAACCGAATGTGAGTAGATTAAAAGAAGGTTCTCGTTCAATTTTTTTTAACGGTGTCCTGCTTGATAGACTTCCAGAAAATACAACAAATCTTGTGGACCGGTCAGCCCTGATCGATCAAAGTCAGGCAAAGACGCATTCGTGCCGAACGAAACGGCGAACCAATACAAATCCAGGGCGTCTATTTTACCGTCTCGATTGATATCCGGATCCCAGGGAACTGCCGTCGGAGTCGGCAGGAAGCCCATCCCGATCGTGAAGGAATATCGCATTCCGGGCGGACTCACCTCTCCATTCGAGCCGATCGTCAACACATTCCATTGAAACACTTCCTGATTAGGCCAGACAATGGTTTCCACACTTTCAGAGAGAGTAACATTTCGTTGAATGAAGGGTTCATTGTCTTGATATACGGTTAGGCGATACCCTGCGGCGGCGGTTACAGTTTCCCAATCGAACGCAACGGTGAAACTATTGATCAGCGCTTTGTCCGCAGGGGACAATAATTTCGGCGACAGTAATGGAGAAGGCGTGGCGACGGGTAGGGGGGTGGGTAAAATCGGACCGCCCGGCACCGGCGTTCCGACGAATCCGAACTTGAAGGTATAGATATCGCTATAACTGCCGCTTTGGTTTCCGGAAAAGGCCCGCACGGACCATTTCACAGTGGATTGACTTTCCAAAATCGACAAGTGCAAATTCAGAACGGCTGACGTAGCGTTTGTGGTAAAATCGGCTGCTTGCCGGTTGTCTACCGAGACGAGAATTTGATAGGCGTCTGCGCCCTGTACATCCTGCCACGAAAAGGGGATAGGGACTTGTGTTCCGGGATAGCGTACGAGCGCCCCGTTCGGTGGTTCGAGCAGGATCGGCGCTTGTGGAAACGTTCGTTGTTGGGCATAAATATTGATACTCACCGACAAAGAGAAGATCAATAGGAAACTCAAACAATGAAAAGTGCGAATGAAGTGGAAAGCAATGCGATTCATGATCAGGATAATCCTTCACGTTATATTTGACGCAAATCAGTGTAAGAGTGGATAACGTTGGATTCAAGGTTTCATTTCGATGACGTCTCCGAAAACCGCTTGACGCTTTTCTCCTATTTATTTCCCATAATTCATATCGGAATAATAGGGATAAAGGAGAAAAAAACACAAAAATCCCCGAATTCGCCAAGAAGGCTTGATCAAGGCTTTCTTCCATCATACACTTTAAAATAGATAGAAATATATCTATCTCTAAATCAACTAAATTAATCGAAACACAACCATGATCCCACTTCTCGACCAGGATGCTATTCTACGCGCGAAAGCCAACACCAAGAAACCGGAAACGATGGAAGAACAAGGATTACGTGTTCGGTATCACGTGGAAAATCCTCTCAAAGGTGGACGCGCCCAGCGTTTTTTGGAAGCGTTCGCCGCGATTCTGAAACATTCCAGTTATGGCCTGATTCTCGAACAATATGTGCGTACGTCGCTCAAATGCGCTCGTTGCGCCGTTTCCTGCATGTTGTACGAAGCCACCGGCGATCCGAAAGACGTTCCCTGCTATCGGTCCGCGTTTCTCATCGAAACCTACCGCCGTCATTTTACTCTCGCCGGCAGTTTGAAGGCCAAACTGTTCGGCGATCCCGGTCTAACGGATGAAACCATCGAAGAAATGGCGGATTCGTTTTATAACTGCACCGCATGTCGGAAATGCGTCCTCGAATGCCCTGCCGGCATCGATCATGGCCTCTTGACGCATTTGGGTCGATATATCCTCAGTGAAATCGGCATTACCCCGCGCGCGCTGGTGGTAAGCGTCCGCGAACAAGTGCAGGGAAAGACGCGAAACACTTCCGCGATTCCTATCCCGGCCATGATCGATAGTTGTGAATTTCTCGAAGAGGAAATCGAAGAGGCAAAAGGCGCAAAAGTCAAATTCCCCATCGATCAGGAAGGCGCGGAACATCTGTTCTTCGCGCCCGTCAGCGATTATATGATGGAAGCGGACACTCTTTGCGGCATCGCCGCCGTTTTGCACCAAATCGGGGCCAGCTGGACGATCGGCACGAAGAATTTCGATGGGATCAATTATGGCTTATTCTACAGCGACATCATTATGGATCGTGTTCTCAACGAGATTCCAAAAGAAGTGAAGCGACTCAAAACGAAAAAGGTATTGATCGGAGAATGCGGCCATGCGTCCCGCACGGCCAAAGTATTTTTAAAAACGTTTTGCGAAGAGGGAGAGTCCCCTCCAGTCGTCAGCATCATTGAATTGACGCATGCGGCATTAAAAGCGGGAAAACTCAAACTCGATCCAAATGTCGTGACCGACCGCGTGGTCTATCACGATCCCTGCAACATGGCCCGGAAAGGGTGGATCATCGATCAGCCGCGCGAAATCCTGCGCGCTTTCTGCAAGGATTATGTCGAAATGACGCCGAATGGGCGTGAAAATTATTGCTGCGGCGGCGGCGGCGGCACCGTTTCCATCGACGAACTGCGTCCTTACCGCACGTCGATCGCGGGTAAGAAAAAAGCCGAGCAGTTGCAGGAGACCGGCGCCAAACTCGTTGTCGCGCCATGCGCCAACTGCAAGAAACAACTCCGCGAAGTGGTGGATGACAATGGATTGGACTGTGAAATCGTTGGTTTGCACGACCTGATTTTTCGCGCCATCATCCTGCAAGAAAACGATTCGCCGGAAAAAACACCCGAATCCACAATCCCTAATGAATAAGCTTTTTCAATGTTTCCAATGAAAGAATCATAAAAGATGGAGATAAACATGCTGGAATTCTGGCTCGAATTGGCAAAAGGACCTATCTTCCGATTTTCGTTCGCATTGTGTGTGTTGGGTCTCGCGCGAATCGTGATGCTGTCGGCATGGGGAGCGGCAAAAGCGTATTATGCCGCGGGGGATAAGGAACTGCCTTATTCGTTGATTTGGCGGACCACGATACATTGGCTGTTCCCCATTCGCATGGGATTGAGAAATCGCCCCTTTTTCAGTATCGTATCGATCCTTTTCCACATCGGCTTGATTATTGTCCCGATTTTTCTTTTTGCCCACATTCAATTGTGGTATCAAGGCGCGGGCCTGTGGTGGCCGGCCATTCCACGCCATCTCGCGGAATTTTTGACCGTCACCACCATCCTCTCCGCCATCCTGCTTTTTCTGGCGCGTGTATGGAGCTCGGCTTCCCGCCACATCAGCCGCGGACAGGAATTCATGTGGCCGTTGCTTTTGATCATTCCCTTTCTTTCCGGTTTCTTCTGTTCACATCCGGCCTGGAGCCCGCTCAGTTATAACGCCATGCTGTTGATTCACATTTTAAGTGGAAACTTTATTCTTCTCTTAATTCCCTTAACCAAAATTTCTCATTGCATTTTAACGCCGTTCTCTCAATTCATTTCCGAATTGGGCTGGCATTTTCCCAAAAACTCCGCCAAAGACGTAGAAATCACGCTGGGAAAACAGGGACAACCAATATGAAAAGTATTCTGACCGATATCACGAAATGCATCGGCTGCAACGAATGCGTGCTTGCCTGCAAACGTACCTACGACCTCCCGCCGGAACTGCCGCGCCGCTGGCACAAACCGGACGGACTCAGCGCCCGCAATTGGACATCCATCGTTCGCTTGCCGGAAAACAAATTCGTGCGCAAGCAATGTCGGCATTGTCAGGAGCCCGCCTGTGTTTCCGCCTGCCCGGTGGGGGCTTTGATCAAAAATGCGGAAGGGCCAGTCACCTATGACGGCGGGAAATGCATGGGATGCCGCTATTGTATGATGGCCTGTCCTTACGAAATTCCTCGTTACGATTGGGACAGCGCGGCCCCGTACATTCGGAAATGCATTCTGTGTTATGAGCGCATCAAAGAGGGCAAACAACCCGCCTGCACAGAGGCCTGCCCCACCGGCGCCACCATTTTCGGCGAGCGGGAGGAACTGCTGGCCGAAGCCAAACGCCGCCGGCAGGAAAATCCCAAGCTGCAATTATACGGCGACGAGAATGAAATCGGCGGAACCTGCGTTCTTTACGTTTCCGACGTCGATTTGAAAGCGATTTACAATGGCCGCGATTTGCGCGGCGATCCGGCGCTGCCGTCGACGACCGCGCCGGTTCTCGCCAGTGTGCCGCTTACCTTTGTCGGCGTCGGCGTATTGATGTCGGGACTTTATTGGACCATCAACCGAAGGGAACAATTGAAAAAAGAGGGGGAATCGGGAGAAAAAGCGAATGGATAGAGTCAGACGATTTAAATTGTTGTTATGGTCGATCTGCGGTTTGGCTTTCGCCGTGGCCTTTCGCCGATTTTTGCTGGGATTGGGATCGTCAACGAATTTGAACGACGGCACGCCGTGGGGTTTGTGGGTCGGATTCGACGTGATGGGCGGCGTCGCCCTGGCCGCCGGCGGATTTGTCATCACTGCGACAGTGTATATCCTCAAAAAAGAGGAATTTCACCCGATCGTCCGTCCCGCCGTATTGACGGCGTTTCTCGGTTATGCAGCCGTCGCCGTCGGATTGCTTGCGGATCTCGGTTTGCCGTGGCATATTTGGCATCCGACCATTTATTGGCAGCATCATTCCGCCCTGTTCGAAGTGGCGTGGTGCGTCATGCTGTATCTGACGGTGTTGGCGTTGGAATTTCTGCCAGTGCCTCTCGAATCGTTTCCACGTTTGGGCAAAATCCGTAATTTCCTGGTAAAAAATCGCCTGATTCTCGTGATTTTGGGCATTATGCTTTCCACGCTGCATCAATCCTCGCTGGGGACGCTCTTTTTGATCATGCCCTATCGCCTGCATGCATTGTGGTACACTCCAATTCTTCCCTTGCTGTTTTTTATTTCCGCCATTAGTCTGGGATTGATGATGGTGAGTATGGAATCGTTGATCACGTCGTATCTTTACCGCCGGGAACCGGAAACGCATCTTTTAACCAAACTGTGTAAAGTCGCTGCGTGGGTGCTTGGCGGATATCTCATTGTCCGCATTCTCGATCTGCTCGTGCGCGGAGAATACCTCGCCATTTTCGAAAATTCGTGGCAGAGTTGGTGGTTCATCATTGAAATTTTAATCAGTGCAATCATACCAATTGTTTTGTTTACTTCCAAGTTAACGCGCGGTAAATTGGGCTGGATCACGCTTGGCGTCGTTTCCGGCGTAAGCGGATTCGTGCTCAACCGCTTAAATGTCGGCGGCATCGCAATGGCGGGAACCACGGACAGTTTTTATTTCCCCGCGTGGACCGAATTCGCCATCAGCGCAGGGGTGGTGTCGGGCGCGGCGTTGGTTTTCCTCTTCGCCATCGAGCATTTCAACGTCTGGGAACATCCGCCCCGCGATGAAGAGGATGAAAAACCGTATACCCTCCCTCGCTTTGCGCCCGTCGGTACAATCTGGCTTGGCGATCCTCATACCGCGGGAATGAAAAGAAACTCGATGGCGTTCGTTGTCGCCGCCGCGTTCGGATTTTCGTTGCTGCCATTCAGTTCCCTCGAAAGTAAAGGTTTGATCAAGACGCCAGCCAATTCCGCGCGGGGGAAGGATATCATGCAAATCGATGCCAATCGTGACGGCTTTTTCGTCACGTTCGATCACAAAAAGCATGAAAACAGCCTGGGACAGACGCAATCCTGCGCTGTTTGCCATCACGCGAAACTGCCAGCAGACGAACAAACAAGCTGTGCAGCCTGTCATCAAGACGTTTATTTAGTCACCTGCATTTTTGATCACGAAAAACACAAAACATGGTTGGGCGGCAACCAATCCTGCACGCAATGCCATCCCGCCGGACAAAACCGCTCCGTTGATACGGCGGTGGAATGCAACCATTGCCATAACGCCGAAGATGCGTCATTGGTTCTGGCGGTGCAGGAAAGTCCGATTCGTATGGATCAATTGAATATGGCCGGTAGTTATGTCGACGCCATGCACGGTCTGTGCGTAACCTGCCACAAAGAAATCGCGGAACGCATCTATCGTCCCTTGCATGGAACCTGCACCACCTGTCATCCATTCGTAGCGGAAGAATCCAAATACGAATGGGACAAGCTCACCCAAACCACAGCATCTCCCCGCTGGGTTATCTCCACTCCGCTTTTGCAGGAAAATATCGATGTGGAAAAATTGAAAGAATCGGTTGCAGCGCAGTGATGTGAGTGGAAAAAAACAATCCCTAAAACCTACGATTCATTCACGCTCAATTCACTGAGCGATCGTGATTATATAAAACTAAAAATCACCCAAACAACGATTCCCGCCGCGACTCCCTCCAAAATCCCACCCAACGAATAGAGTTTATAGCCCGTTAGTACATCCATTCGCGAAAATTGTGTGACCACCCAAAAATAGCTGTCGTTCGCGTGAGAAATTACCATTGCACCCGCTCCGATCATCACAACCACCAACGCAATCTGCGCCGAGGAAGTGAAACCCAGCGGCTCCATCAGCGATGACATTAACGTTGCGGTGGTGATAATCGCGACCGTCGATGATCCCTGCGCCGTTTTGATCACCACTGCAATCAAAAATGGAAGCCAAATGCCGATATTCAGTTCCGCCAAGGGTTTGCCCAATGCATCCGCAATTCCCGAATTTTGCAGCACTTTCCCAAATGCTCCCCCTGCGCCTGTGATCATGATAATAATCGCTGCATTCAGCAAACCTTCGCCCACCCATCCACTTGCCGATACCATTTCTCGATCCAATTTTTTGGGCAACAGAAAAGAAATCAACACGCCAATCAGCAAGGCAATCACGGGATTTCCGACAAAGTTCAATATTGTCTTCGTTTGACCGGTTCCAAACGGATTGGTCGGATACGATGCAATGGAATTCAGCACGATCAAAACGATCGGGAGCAGAATCGGCAGAAACGACATCGCCGCCGACGGCGCTTCGGATAATTTCCGATTAAGATCATCCTCTGACAAATTCGGCTGTGGATCAATATAGACTCGCGACGCGATAAAAATAGCGTATAACCAACCCACGATCATGGCCAGAACACTCACAATCAAACCATACAGAATTACTTGCCCCAAATCCGCCTTTAAAATTCCTGCAGCCGCGATCGGTCCGGGCGTCGGGGGGACCATCGTATGCGTCGCATACAATCCCAGACTCAACGCCACCGCGCACGCGGCTAGTGAAATCCCCGCCTTTTTCGCCAGCGCCTTATTCAGCGGACTTAAAATAACGAAACCCGAATCGCAAAAAACCGGAATCGACACGAAATAGCCGATGATCGACATCGCCAGCGGCACGTTCCGCCTGCCGGTCACCCGCAAGACCGCCTGCGCCATTGCGTATGCACCGCCGGACTTTTCTAAAAATACACCGATAATGGTTCCGGCGATGATGACAATGCCGATATAGCCGATTGTTCCTCCAAAACCTTCGTTCACCGATTTCACCACATCCGCCATCGGCATTCCCGCGAACAATCCATACCCGATCGCCGTAAACAACAACGCTAAAAACGGATGCAATTTCCACCTTGTCGTTGTGACGACGATTAAAATCACAGCAATCAATAAAAGAATTCCCAACCGCATTATCGAATCTCCCGTAACATTTTGTATGATTGTAGAAGGCCGGTCATGCGCCTATCCTGGACAAGATTAGGCAACTATTCCATCGGTATCAATACTTTTGCATCACGGATGGCGCGGATTTTATGGATTCCACGAATTTCTTCTCGACGGTTGAAACCCGTGCGATCCAATGAATCCATGAAATCCATGATTCAGAAATAGAATTATCTCAACAACCGATAAAGTAATAGCAATCGAATTCTCCTCATCAGCAATAGAATGTTCCATTATTTTTTTTATCCTTCCTGATTTCTTGAATAATCCATAAAAAAAGGCATGATGAATGCCAGGAATATCAACCGCAGGAGGTTGTTCATGAATATCACTCGTTTTTCTTTGCTTTTATGCCTGATGATAGGATTCGGAACGTCTGCTTTTGCCGAGGTCAAAGCGTATGAGGATGAGTTAGTGATTCCCACGTGGGAAATCGGACCGCCGCAGGTTCATTCCAACTTTTTCGACGCGGGGAGTGAAATCTATCCCTACACCCTGAACGATGTTCTTACCAACAACAAAGTTGATAAAATCTATCAAGGCGTGATCCTCGAAAATGAATACATCAAAGTCCTTGTCCTGCCTGAAATCGGCGGACGTTTACATGGCGCGATGGATAAAACCAATGAGTATGTGTGGTTTTATTGGCAGCGCACCATCAAACCCGGCCTGATCAGCATGACCGGCGCGTGGATTTCCGGCGGCATCGAATGGAATTTCCCGCATGGCCACCGGCCCTCCTGCTTTATGCCTGTCGATCATCGTATCGTGAATAACGACGACGGCAGCGCGACGGTGTGGGTGGGCGAGACCGAACCTATTTTCCGCATGCGCTGGCTGGTGGGGATGACGGTGTTTCCCGGCAGGAGCTACCTGCGTTGCGATTACATTCTCATCAATCCCACCAATCACAAACATTCCTTCCAATTCTGGGCCACGTCGGCGACTCACGCCAACGAATGGGCGCAAGCGCAATATCCCGGCGATATGGTCACCGGCCACGGCAAACACGAATTTTTGAACTGGCCGATTCACGACGGCGTGGATTTGACGTGGTGGAAAAATTCTCCCAACGCCAGCAGTTATTTTGCCTTTAATAATCCGTCCGACTGGTTCGGCGTGTACGATCATCATGCGCAGGGGGGGACGGTGCATGTCGCCAATCATCACATCATGCCCGGCAAAAAACTATGGACGTGGGGATCCGGCCCGTCTGGTCGCATCTGGGAAGATATTCTGACGGAAGGCGGCGGTCCTTATTTCGAGCCGCAGGCGGGGGCGTGGAGCGACAATCAGCCCGATTATCATTGGATGTGGTCCAATGAAGTGAAAACGACGCACGATTATTGGTATCCGGTGCGGGACACGCGTGGATTTCATCAGGCCGATAAGGATTTCGCCGTCAATACGGATTTACAGGAAGGAAAAGCATTCGCGGGAGTGTACGCGACCGGCGTCGCCAGACAACATAAAGTCGTTTTTAAAAACACAAAATCGAATGCCATTCTTGCGGAAACCGTCACGGACATTTCACCGGACAAACCTTATACGGTTGAAGTCAATGTGGGTGAAAACGTGAGTGTGTATGATCTTCACCTTTCCGTTTATGATGAAAACGAAAATCTTCGTATTCAATTGCAACAGCGTCCGGCGCAAAAAGTCGAGTTGCCGGCCGGTCAGCGTGATCCGGGCGATCCGAAAAAGATGAATCAGGATGAACTGGCTCGTTCCGGCGAATGGTTGGATAAATTCCGCCGCACACGCGCCGCTCTTCCCTACTATCAGGAGGCATTGAAGAAAGACGCCGATGACTCCCGCGTCAATACGGAAATGGGATTTTTAGCGTTGAAGGATGGAAAGTGGAACGATGCGCTGGTGTATTTCGACAAAGCGCTGCAACGCGACGATGACAACTCCCGCATTTATTTTGGTAAAGGCATGGCCTATGCCGGTTTGCAGGATTTTCAAAACGCCTACGATTATTTTTATCGAGCGACGTATGCGTACGATTATTTCTCGCCTGCATATTACAATCTTGCCAGACTCGATCTGCGTCGCGGCGATTATCGCGGCGCCATTGAAAAATTGGACGAAGCGGCCAGCCAAAATGGCAAATTTGCCGACATTCCCGCTTTCCAGGCCGCCGCTTATCGTTCCCTCGGCGAATACGAACACGCCCTGGAAGCGGCAGAAAGAGCGATGCAACTCGATCCGCTGCATTTCATGGGCGGATACGAAAAAATTCTTGCTTTCAAGAACCGCAACGCTTCATTGGACTCGTGGAATGCAATTTGGCTTTCCATCATGCGCGACGCCGTGCAGAATTATCTCGAACTGGCCGTCGCCTATGCGAACGCGGGATTGTATGTGGACGCGGATGCGGTCTTGGCGCTGTATGCCGATGGGAAAAACGATGCAAATATCAATCCGATGATCAATTATTATCGTGGTTATTTCAAAGAGTTGATCGGCGATCCCACTGCCGCGTCATCGTTTTATGGCAAAGCCCGCAAAGGACCGGTTGATCTCACCAATCCGCATCGACTGGAAGGCAAAGCCGCGTTGGAAGCGGCGATCCGTACCAATCCCAACGACGCCAATGCGCATCTGTTTCTAGGCAACCTGCTGTATGCGGGCGGGCAGCGGGAAGAGGGATTCGCGAATTGGCGGAAAGCGGCGGAGTTGAACGATCGGCTCGTTCACGCCTGGCGCAACGTGGCCTATGCGGAACGCCATCTGAAAAATGACAAGCAGGCTTCTTATCAAACCTACAAAAAGGCACAATCCCTGAATCCCGACGATGCGCGGATTCTGTTGGAAATGGATCAGCGAGCGGAAGATATCGATGTTCCCGCGGCGGAGCGTTTGGCGATACTCGAACGGTATCCCACCGTCGTCAATTCGCGAGACGATCTCCTTTCCCGCTGGATCGATCTGAGCCTGGCGTCGGACAATCCCGAATACCTGCAAAGCGTCTATGACAAACTCGGCACGCATCATTTTCACAGTTGGGAAGGCCAATACGGTATCCATTACGCATGGGTGGAAGTGAATCAAAAGTTGGGGGATCTGGCGTTTCTTAAAGACGATTATGCTTTCGCATTGCACTATTACGAAGAAGCATGCAAATATCCGAAAAATCTGGAAGTCGCGGCGCGCACTCCCGATTTGCGCGCGCATGTGTATTGGAATCTGGCAAAAGTCTATCTCGCGCGGAACGAAAAGGAACAAGCGGCGGATTACCTGCGCCAAATCGTCGCGGAACGTTATAACCGGCCCCATCTCGGCACGTTGTATCGGGCGCTGGCGTATCGAGCGCTTTCCAATCAAACGGAATACGAAAATTTGCTCAAGCAATTGGAAGAAAACGCGAAACAACGAACTTCCGGAGAATATCGCTATCGCGGCGATTCCCAAACCATCGGTCATTATCTCCTTTCCCTCATTTACACGGAAAGGGGAGATCAAGTTGCCGCGGCGGAGGAATTGAAAAAGGCGTTGGAACGGGATCCACGCGTCATGCGCATTGCCATTCGGGAAGCGCAATTGGATTTTGCCCGCGCGCATCAATGAATATTGGGTTGGGTGAAAGGATATGTAACGCAATCCGCATACACCGCGTCCAGACATGCGTTAATGGGATTCACGAAGATGCTGGCGCTGGAAGAACCGACACATTCAAGAAACAGACACGATTATCTTGATGATTCAAGTGAGTGGATTACAATAAATTCGTTGATTATGCCAGGTAGATGTGCAGGAGACTTCCATGATTGATCGTGTCATTATATATCCGGAAATACAGCATGGAAAACCGATTATTAAAGGGACCCGTATTCCTATTATAAGGATTTTGGGAGGAATGTCAGGAGGAATGTCAAAAGAAGAGATTATGTGTGAATATAATATTGGTGAAGCCGATGTTTTCGCGGCATTGGAATATGCTTCCGCACTGATTGAAACGGAACAATTTCATCCATTGCCAAAGTATTGATTCTATCCATGCGTTTCCTTTTGGATGCCGATCTCCCCACTTCATCAACCAAAATTGTTCGCGATTTTGGTTTTTACGCTGCAAATGTTCGCGATATTGGCCTTGGTGAAGCGAAATATCCCGTAATTGCAAAATACGTACAAGATCACCAATTTTGTTTTATTACTGGAGACTATGATTTTAGTGATATTCGAAATTAGCCTCCCGAACAATATTCCGGTATTATTGTTTTAACGATTCCGGCAAATGCCACCTCCAATTATATCAATTCACTATTGACGAATCTTTTCCGTCATGAGAATTTGATTACCAACTTTTCAGGGAAACTGGCTATTGTTGAACCGGGAAGAATACGAATTCGATAGCAATCATCAATAAATCATCCACGCGGATACTTCGGTTCCGAGTTCCTCATCGAATCCATCGGCGAATCCGGTGCGATAGTGGCCGGTGTCATCGTTTCGCCCCGAGCGCCACATCTTGAAATACCCATTGCCATCATACACGACGGCGGGATGATAATTCCGGTGTTGATTCCAGGCGCCGGCGGGACCCGCGCCGCCCACATTCGCGACCGGATCTTCGATCAGATCAAATTCGATGCCATCCGTGGAGCGAAAATATTGAATTCCGGGAATGTTATATTGATAAAATCCCCACGCGCGAAAATCATTGGCGCTGATTTGGAGAATCGTGGTAATATGATAACCGGCGTTCAATGTGGCGAAATCAAACCAGCGCCAGTTCAGTCCGTCCGTCGAAGTAAATACGCTGGTCACGTCGCCGGCGCCGGGATCAGTCGTTTTTAAAAACAGAAAAAACGGCGCCACGGAACTCACCGGATTGTAGAAAACCGTATGGCCATCCGGCGAACTGATTGTCATTCCAGCCAATTCCACTTCCAAATCCAGCGGCTGGTTGTTTTCCCAGGCAATCCCATCCTTCGATTCGGCAAAGCGCACATGATCGCCCAATTCCCCGCTATCCCGACCGAACCAATAGGCGCGATAGGGATAGGTCCACGAGGTATTGTATAATACGTACGGGCGCGCCACATTGATGGTTTCAAAATCGACGCCGGTGCAGAGTTGGACGTTGGTCCAATTGAGGCCGTCCGTCGACTCCGCATAGGTTTCCAGCGCGATGCTACCCTGTTCGTACCACATCTGATATTTCCCTATATCCGGATTCCAGATCACGCAGGGCATGTATGCGCGGCTCCCGTTCGGCATCGGCACAGGAATCGGATTGTCGGCGTAATCCGTCCAAACGATCTCGCCATAAACCATAGAACTCATACAACAAAGAATCATTCCAAATACGATCTGCTTTTTCATTCAACCAATACTCCTCTCTCACTATGTATACACTTATTTTTCCAACTCCGTGATTATATTCAAGGCCAAGGGTGGTGAGTGGCAATGGCGCGGCAAAGATAGTGCAAGCCAATCATGGTCATCCTATTTTCCCGAGGAAAACCGGCGTCCCGCCTATTTGGGTTTTAAGATTTTAAATTGATCCTGATTCTCCGGGCGCGATTCCATGCGCCCCGAATGAATTCAATGGCTTTTAGAGTTATAATTCCTTTATATCCACATCACGGAGCGTTAAGAAAATGACGAATTAGTATCTGGAAAAGGGATTTCAGGAAATCTGGAAGTTGTTTGCCGAGACGGATAAAAAAGTCAAAAAAATGTGGGCGGAAACGAAGGAGATGTTTAAAGAAACAGCAGAACAGATAAAGACGACAGATCGAAAAATTCAAAAGTTATCCGACAAGTGGGGAGAATTTGTCGAAGGCTTGGTCAGCCCGGCCGCCATAAAACTGTTTTCCAAACGGGGGATCGAGATTGAACGTGTCAC
The DNA here is from genome assembly GCA_003598175.1 of Candidatus Omnitrophota bacterium. Taxonomy (GTDB): domain Bacteria; phylum Hinthialibacterota; class Hinthialibacteria; order Hinthialibacterales; family Hinthialibacteraceae; genus SURF-12. The sequence goes on along the minus strand of QZKN01000016.1, from coordinate 133,417 downwards.
TCAGCGTTTTAAGGTTTCCAAGAACGGTAAAGAAGGCATGGAAATCGATATCCTGGGTATCAATAGCGAATACGTGGTTTTGATTGAGGTGAAAAGCACACTTGGCATTCAGGATGTGAAAGACCATTTGAAACGAATGGACAAATTTAAACCTATTTTCCGGAATACAAAGACCGAAAAGTGGTCGGAGCGGTGGCGGGAATCGTGATCAGTGAAGATGCGGATCAGTTTGCTTACAAGCAGGGTCTGTTCGTCATTGCCCAAAGTGGAGATTCCGTGATGATTCTCAATGAGAAAAATTTCAAGCCAAAAGAATGGTGAAAATATGATTGAGATGTTTTTTATGAAAATGACCAAAACGATGGTGTGAGGGATTCGTGTATCTTCGAAAGAAGAATTAAAGCAACGAATAATGAAATATCTTGATGAAGTGAATGATAGTCCGGTAATTTTCAAATGGAAATATGGATTAGAATCAATTTCTATCATTTATACTCATCGATATGTTATTTTGGAATCGTTCTACTGGAGCGTGTTGTCGGTGAGCTGATCAGCAATGCAGTCAAATATAGGCCGGAAAGTGGGAATGTCGATTAACTCTTTCGCAAACCGAGGATCATATCACTCTATCCGTCAAAGATTCCGGCATCGGCATGACGCAGGAAGAATGCCAGAAGAATTGGGAACGGTTTTACCGTACGAAAGCTTCGAAAGCATTCGCGAAAGGGAGCGGATTGGGATTGTCGATTGAGAAAGAGTTGGTGGAGATGCATGGGGGGACGATTCGGGTTGAGAGTGAAAAGGTTAAAGGAGCGACTTTTTCCATGCAAATACCGCTAAAAAGATTACTATAGTTTTGGATGAGTCGTGTCGTTTGATCCATCGCTTTGTAATTATATACGAAGGAAAATAAATATAGAACCATCCTACATGGTATTAAAAAAAACGGCTTTTCTTTACGTACGCATGGACATGGATCGTTTTTTCCTCTTAATTCAAATCAATGCCGACGTGTAGGAATTTCACTTCGTATGGAGAAAAAACCATACTTGCCAGGTTTTCTTTCAATGGCTCCTCCAACACATTCACTTCATCCACCGGTTGCGTTTTGTCGTTTCGGGAAAGTTCGCGGACATTCAACGTTGCTTGTTTTCCTTCCACTTCCCGCAACTGTAAGATAATTCCTTCGCCGTAACGCGCCGGTCTCGCTTCGATCAACAACAAATTCGGCGCGTCCGGATTCAAAATCGACAAGGATAAGGGGTGTTGTTCTTTTTGCGCAACCGCCGGTGGAAATACACGGGAGACCAGAGGGATGCGCGTTCCCCAGCCGAATTGGGTCGCTGCTCCATTGCTCGTGTCTTGTGTCGAGGTGATGGAGTAGCGCCATTTGAATTCCCCTTCCTGGCTGGCGCGGAAATTGGTGAACCAATAATTGTTCATCACCCAGGAAAAGATGAAGGGGTGTTCGATTTGCGCGGATTCCTGCCATTTGCCGAGATTGATATCGCCGAATTGCGCCAGCGGCGTTTGGTCGCTGACAAAAATCGTTTGCCCGTCCGGACTGCGCACCGCCGCGAAATTTTGAATGGTTTGCCAGTCGGATGACGAACGTGGTATCTGATTTTCACCGGGCGTTACCATTCCGCCCTGCGCTTCGTAAACCAGTTTGGCGCCCGGCTGATGGAATGGAAACGCAATGTACACCGCTTCCGCATCCGTGACCGGTTGTTTGCGGATGCCGTAGAGAAAATCGATCCGCTTTTCCGTTTCGAACAGGCGAATCTCGCAATGCAGGCCGCCGGGATTGAAGCATCCGTCCGCGTCGCCGGTAATGATTTTGCTTTTCCAGATGGGGCCGCCGGGGCCGTCTTTGATTTTTACATTTCGCAAAGTTGTGCGTTTGAACTTGTGACGTTGAAATTCCCGTCCGTCGGATAAGGTTTCATACAGGAACTGTCCCAAACCCCATTCGCTTTGCGATTCGACGAGTTGTCGGTTGTCTGTTTTATCGAACAGACTGATCACCGCGCCGGTTTCCGGTTGGAATGTCAGGGAATAAAAGTCATTTTCCATCCCGTTCGCCGCATTGCTTTGGTTTGACGATTCTCGTTGACCATCCTGCACTTCGATCCGATACGTTTTGTAACCGATCGGCGGCACGTTCTTTGCCCAGATTGCCCAATAGCTTCCTTCCGAACGGCCGCGTAGGTATTGCGCCGGAATCGATTCGCCCGACTTGGCGTCAACAATGCGGAAATCACGATCACGCGGCAGGATTTCGTCATCGATAAACAGTTCGATCAGGCCGGAACGCTCCCAATTCAACGTATTCAGCGTCGTGATCGTGGGCGTATCGGCTTTGGGCAGAAATCCCTGTATCATGCCGAACGCTTCCTCCCGCAGCATGCCCGCTTTTTTCACCGCTTCCCACACGTACGAGGATTTTTCTCCCCACTGCACCATGCTGTTTTCGGCCATGGGATCGCTGATGCTTTCCGCCGCGCCGTAGGTGTGCTCATCGTAGAAAAGTAGTAATTCTTGCGCCTCGTCCACCCGCTGCATCACGTCGGACGGCAGCTGTGCGCCCAATGCCGCCGCCATGGCCAGTAAGGTTTGATTGATTTGCATGGCGACGTGCATATCGCGCGAAGCGGCGGTTTCCCGCGCGGCCGAACCAAAGCCGTCCGTCCACCAATCCGGCCACGCCTCGCGGCGCACGTCCAACTCATCGGCGTGATGCTCGGCGACGTAATCCATAAATTCACGCGCGGTCGCGATACGCAGCTTCGGCCATGCATAGGTTTCGTTCCATTCTCTGACCAGATCGCATTCGATCATCGCCGGCGGAGAATTGTCGGTGTGATAGCCGGAAAACTGGACGGAAATACGGTCGAAGGGGTATTCCCGTTCTTCCAAACCGCGCAGGTAATTCATCAAACCGGTTTTGAACGGTTCGATTTTGCCTTCGTGAATTCTCCAGAAATTGCCGGTGTGGTAATGGTCGGGCCGGAAAGCGATGATGCGTTTGCCCGAAGGCGATTCCCACCAAAACGCGGTGGGCTTATCAAACGGCAGCAGCGAACGGGTTTTGTTGATGCCCATGCTCAAATAGTTCACGCCGATATCGCTGAAATAATCGACCAGGCACCACGCCGCGCCGTTGACGTCGTTCTGCAGTGCGGAACGGACAGGAAGAGCAAATTCCTCCTTGAATGTGCGAATCGGCTGCAAGGAAGCGGCCAGCGAGCTTTCGGTGGCAATTTCTGCCATATTTAAAAACATTCCCGCCAATTCGATGCGCCCTTCTTCCACCCGTCGCTTCAATCGCGCGATCTGATCCGCCGGACGTCGTTTCAAATACTCCCGCACCGCCCATGAAACCTCGCATGTCCAGCGAAATTTTGCGTCGTCAGGATACGAATCCGTCAAATCACAGAAATCCAGCGCGTAGTCGATATAGCGCAGGTGCTCGGGCAGTATTTCGGTTTGCGGTCGCGTGTAGCCGATGTCGGTGTGGACGTGCTGCACGAGATAAACCGTCCATTTTCGCGCGGGTGGAATTGAAATGTGGTTGAATTCTTTTTGATCCGAGGACGATTCGAGCGCGACGCGAATCGGACCGCTGATCGGTGGAACCGCGAATTCAAAAGTGTGTTTGCCCATCGGCGCGTCGCCAAGGTGAAATTCCTGCGCGGCAGACCATGCTTCGCACGTAATTTTGCATATAACATTCTCAACACCGCCGGAAACCACATTTGCAATCATACTTTGACGTTCTCCCGCCTCCGTGTTTATGATCAGCGGCGAGGTCAGGAATGACGCCGATTTGATTTTGCCCTTCAATGGTTCGATCTGATGGATGCGCGATGTTATTTCTTTCGCGAAATCCCCATTTGATTCGTGCAAAGTCACACAAAGTCCCCAGCCGCCGCCTTCCTGATCCACTTTGCAGAGCAGGCGGTTCGCACCCGCTTTCAGCGAGACGCGAACGTGATCTTCGCCCTGCTCGAGCGTACGGGAAACGAGGTTTTCGTGGACCAGGCGATCGTTGCACCACACACGGACGCCGTCGTTGCTGCGGATCTTCAACAAAACGTCTTTGGATTTTTCGGATTCGAGTTCACAAAACGCGTAAGCCACGCCTTCTCGCGTCATGTCGGCGTTGAAATTTTCCAGAAAATCGATCACGCCGTTCGTGTCGCTGACGGTTGTTTGCCATTGGACTGCGCGACCGGTTTCCAATTCGATCCGGTCGCCTTCGCAAGGAACCGTTTGCGTTTCGCCGCCGTATGTTTCCAGATAATCCGTTTGAATGCCGCCGCGTTTTCCATCGGGGATGGTGGTCGGATGGTATGGGAGCGGGCCGGCGATCAGCCAGGCGGGAATCGTTCCGTTTTCCCGCAAGGGAAAGGTTTCCTGTAACTCCGCCCCAACCGGCTGGGCAAAAAGCAAAGTCAAGAGGATAAATCGATGCATGAATAATCTCCTTTGGGATATCATGTTTCAATTGATCTTTCATCGTAGTTCAGCATAATGGAGTGAATCGTTTGTGGTGATACTGTTATGCCGTTTCGGAAACGCATCAAGGGGAATCTCCTATTTATAAGCGGCAAGGGCGCGTCGTGTCCGCTTTTGATGGAAGCATGGATCGCATGGAATGGCAGGCTACGATTCGCAATTCTTAACGCTGATGCAGGAAATTGGAGCGTGTGGTCGGTGAACTGATCAGCAATGCGATTAAATACATGCCGGAAAATGAAACTGTCAATGTCACTCTCACTCAAAACAATGATCAAATCGCTCTTTCCGTTTAAGATTCCGGCATCGGCATGACAAAAGAAGAATGCGAGAAAATCTGGGAGCGATTTTATCGGACAAATGCTTCCAAGACCTTTGCAAAAGGGAGCGGATTGGGATTGTCGATTGCGAAAGAACTGGTGGAGATGCATGGAGTATTAATTGAAGTGGAAAGTGAAGTAGAGAATGGAACAACTTTTCGATTGTCGATTCCCCATGAAAGAAAATTGGTTGATGGAATATCCCAATATTGATATAATCCGAGAGAAATAATGCCGACAATGGTTGTCTACTTTTATCAGGATGAGAATAAGAACGCACCGGTTTTTGAATGGCTTGGAAATTTATTGACGCACGATAAAAAAGCCTATGCAAAATGCATCGCGGCAATCCATTTTCTTGCTTCTTTCGGATTTGAACTCCGGAGACCTCAGGCCGATTATCTTCGAGACGGAATCTATGAGTTGCGAATACGAAAAGGACATGTGCATTACAGAATTCTCTATTTCTTTCACGGAACGGATGTAGTGGTTTTAGCGAATGCAATCGCAAAAGAAGGAAAAGTGCCGGATCGGGAAATCGATCGCGCCCTATTAAGAAAAAAACAATATGAGGCTAATCCTAATAAATATAAAACCGAAATGGAGATAAAAAATGCGGAAAAGTACTGACGCCATGAAAATCATCGAGAATATGATTGGTGATGATCAGGAACTTCGCGACCTGATCGAAGAAGAAACAATCAATAGGCATATTGCTCAATTGATTTACGATACTCGGATATCTGCCGGTCTTACCCAAACTCAACTTGCTGAGTTAATCGGTTCAAGTCAATCCGCTATTGCCCGTCTCGAAGATGCCGATTATGAAGGGCATTCCTTGGCAATGTTGAGAAAAATCGCTGATGCGCTTCATAAACGTCTTGTAATAGATTTTGCATGAAGATGATCGATTGGCCGCCATGAAACCGTCCGGGTATCCAACAGAAAATTTCCTCTTCCGTCTGATGTGAAATGGGACGTCGAATCTGTTGCCGTGGGCAGTTCGTCGGCGTCTCTATTACTACTGCATTATAACAGACACTTCGGCGTGTTCGCTACGCTTGGGGCGAACGGTGATTTCCACATCCTGATCGAGAGCCGTAAGAAACGTCATCAACCGGCCCAGAGAGAAATTGCCGGAACGGTTGCGCATCAGAGCGGAAACATGAGGTTGCTTGATGCCAAGAATTCTGCCGGCTTCCGACTGCGTAAGCCCACGTTGTTTGATGATTTCATAAATCTGCAGGATCAGGCGCGCTTTCAACAATTCCTGTTCCGCGTTGGGAAGGCCAAGGTCTGCGAAAACATTACCACTGCTTTCTTCCATGTTGGATGCCTTTTGATCCATGATTATACTCCTTTTTTTTGAGAATCCTGAAAATAGGCTTATCCTTTCAGCACTGCCTGCCTTAAACAGCAAAAATTCTTCCTGTATCTTATCAAGGAACGAAAATGCAAAAAGAAGTTTTGCAGGATGGATCATACCGTTTGACCTGGCGCTTTGGAATTATCTTTGATGGATCAAAAAAGTGCGCCCCATCCTATCCAGCTGATTTGAGAGAGGATCATGCAACGAACTCTATTGAACTTTATAACATTCGTTCTACTGTTTTCATGTGGATATAGCGCGTTTGCCAGAACGCCATATAACGTACGCGTGTGGAAAACCGCGGATGGGATGGGGGAATCAAATTGCCGACACCTTTCGATCAACCGGGAAGGACATGTGTTGACCAATCACGGCCCCATTCACGCCTTGAGTTATGTGACCGGATACGATGTCCAATCGATCCCGCGGGAAAATGACAACGGATTTGAATTTACCGTAATGCGTGACAATCAAATCTGGTCCTATTTTGCGTTACCAGGATATGAAGTATATATGCCTTACGCCGCGGGGATCAAGCAATATGATTTCAAGACAAAAAAATGGACGCCTTATGCAATTGAAGGATTCAATGTAGCTGCGCAAGAACGTACTTTCGCTCCTCTTTCCGGAAATAGCGTCGTTTTGGTTTCAACCGACGCCGTGCGTCTATTGGATACCGAAAAAAACGAGACAACGGTCATCCTACAAGGAGATCAATCCATCATTGCTCCCTTTTATCATATCGATCAGTCGCCCAGTGGAACGAATTGGATCACAGGAGAGCATGGTGTAGTGAAATTGCGTTTTCCGGAAAATGATTTTACTCAACCCCCGCTGATCATGGAATATCCTTTTGCGAAAGAAAACGGACTGCAATCTCTTTGGCAACCAGGTCTAGGAGCCAATGAAACTCTTTTTGGCGTGGCCACGATCCGGAATGTGTCGGATGCGCTTGTTTATTTCACCGGAGACCAATGGAAGATATTGCAAATTGGGGAAAATATTGATGGGGGGTGTGGAGTAAATGAAACCAACTATTGGTTTATTGACAACCAGCAATTAACCCATTGCCGGGAAGGAGTGGAAACCATTGTTGAACAAGATTGCATGATCAATTGTTTTCGGGCCGATGGGAAAGATGGACTTTGGGCGTCATCCCTTTATGGTCTCCGCCACTATTCGCCTCATGCCTTTAACGTGCCGAGTTCCGTAGCCATCGATGGAATCGGTCTTTCCTGTATTTTTGAAGATTCTCATGGCAGGATTTGGTACAAGAATTCTGAGAACTTGATAGTAAATGATCATCATTCATGGAAGATTTACAAAAACAAAATTGATAGAGGGGGATTCCTGTATGTTACGCAAAACCTGGGAGAATTGCCGAATGGGAAATTGATCATGGGAACTCCCGGCGAATTTATGCTCTTCGATCCTATTTTGGAACAATTCGAACTACTATCATCAGAACAAAATGGATCAACCAAATTATTCACCAGTATCCATGCGCAGGATAACGGCGATCTATTTGCATTGGCGGTATTTGGCTATTTCTATAATTTTTCTTTATTTCGTTTGGATGGGATTGTGTTTCAGCCGTTCCTGGAGTCCGTGAGTTATCTCAACCTGGGTGATATAAGGCATATTTACCAGGATCGGGATCAGAATGTGTGGATTGGCAGCATGAGCGAAGAGCGTCTGGGCCTTTATCGCGATGGAAAGTATCAAACCTTTGGCGATCGCTATCCATCGGATTCTGTGATGTATATCCTGCAATTGGAAAATGGGAATCTGTGGTTTTCGAGCCGCAAAGATCTGGTGGAATACGATGGGAATGATTTCAAAGTGATTCGCAAAGGATTAGAATCGATCTCCTCGATGATCCGGAGCAAACAAGACGGCAGCGTCTGGCTCGCGTCGTGGGACGGCCTGATTCGATATCGCGATGGAGCTTGGATCAAGTATACGGAAGACGATGGCTTGCCTTCTTCCGCGGTCATGGAAGTGTTCGAAGACAGCCAGGGCGTGATTTGGGCCGGCACGATGTCGGGGCAAATCACCTATTACGATCCCAATGCGGACCGCGATCCGCCGATAGCCATCCTTCATCCGGAAGAGAATGTGGCGGAAATCTCCCCCGGCGGCGAAGCGCGTTTTGTGTATGACGGCATCGACAAATGGAAATACGTGGACGCCGACCGGTTGTTGTATTCCCACCGAATTGATGAGGGAGAATGGACGAAATTTTCACAGGATACAGTCGCCTCTTACAAAAAACTGCCCGCCGGAGCGCATCGTTTTCAGGTTCGCGCAATGGACGTTCATATGAACGTATCTCCAGAACCGGCAATCTTTGATTTCGTGGTTGTCAATCCCTGGTATAAGGAACCTATCGTGATCATTCTGGGAATTGTCGGTCTAATCATCATTCTGGCCTTTGCCCTGATTGCCTATACACGCCACCTGCAAGTGATCCGCACCAATGAGCAACTCAATCAATCCAACGCCGAACTGCAACACGCCAACGCGCAGCTTATCCAAATCGACCAAATGAAATCCGCTTTCGTTTCCCAAGCCTCCCACGACCTCCGCACTCCCCTCACCGCGATCAAAGGCAGCCTCGACAACCTTATTTTAGGCATCGCCGGAGCCTTGACCGAAAAACAGGAAAAAATCATGACTCGCGCCGTCAAATCCGTGGACCGTCTGACGGATTTGGTGAACGATGTACTCGACCTCTCCCGCATCGAATCCGGGCGGATGGTGTTGGAGAAGTCGAACGTACCATCAAAGACGCTTGTGGAGAATATTATCAATGAAAATAAACCAGCGGCTGAGCAGAAGCGAATCCAACTTATGTCAAATATTATAACTGACGTAACTATTCACGCCGACGCGGGGAAACTGGAGCGTGTTGTGGGTGAATTGATCAGCAATGCGATTAAATACACGCCAGAAGGTGGGGATGTCGATGTTACTCTCAGTCAGACAGATGACATAATCATCCTATCCGTCAAAGATTCCGGCATCGGTATGACGAAAGAGGAATGTGAAAGGATTTGGGAGCGGTTTTACCGCACGAACGCGTCAAAAACGTTTGCGAAAGGCAGTGGTTTGGGATTGTCGATTGCGAAGGAACTTGTTGAAATGCATGGAGGAACCATTCAGGTGGAAAGTGAGGTGGGGAAGGGAACGCAGTTCAACCTGACATTACCGCTTTCCCCATTATCCTCTTAACCGGCTGGGAACTCATGGATACAATGAAGAGTCAGCTGTGTATGGTAGAGACGGGGTGTTTCGAGAAACGGAGTCGACGTGAATAAGAAACTGATTTTGTCTGTCGCCGTGGTGACGGCGTTGAGTATGGTTCAGGGAGCTTTTTTGTCGGCGGCTTCGCTGGGTTCGCTTTTATTTCTTTGTTTTTTTTACACTATTTTCTATACCGAATGTCCGAAGCAGGTTTGGATGTTCTTTGTGTTGGGTTTGTTTGTCGCTTTGTTGAATTGGTATTATTCAACGCCGATTATCGTCGTGATTTTTCTGGTTTTCACGCTGATAGAATGTACCCGGGTGATCCTGATGGCGATTTTACGCTATCCGGACACCATTCGCGATCTGAAATCCTTGACGGCCGATTTGGAACAGCGCGTCGAGACGCGGACAATGGAATTGAAAGAAACCAACGAACAATTGAAAAAAGCCAACGATAAATTGCGGGAACTCGACAAAATGAAAACGTCATTCGTGTCGCAGGCTTCGCACGACCTGCGGACGCCGCTGGCCGCGATCAAAGGGAGTCTGGACAATCTCGCCATCGGCGTCGCCGGACCGCTGACCGATCGACAATTGCGCATCCTCGACCGCGCCACCCGTTCCGTGGATCGCCTCACCAATCTGGTGAATGAGTTATTGGATATCAACCGCATCGAGTCGGGCCGGACGGTTCTGGAATTGAATCCGGTGTTATTGCACACCATCGTCGAGCGCGTAATGCAAGAAATGAAACCCGCCGCCGATCAGAAGAACATTACGTTATTGCTTCAGGAAACGAATTCAAATAAGATGATACTTGCGGATCCGAGTAAAATCGAACGGATTGTCGGTGAATTGGTGAACAATGCGATCAAATACACGCCGGACGGCGGCGTCGTCGAAATTCGTCTTTCCGGAACCGATCATCAGGTCACACTTTCCATAAAAGATTCGGGGATCGGCATGACGAAAGAAGAATGCGGCAGGATTTGGGATCGTTTTTATCGCACCGTCGCCTCGCAACATTTCGCCAAGGGATCGGGCTTGGGTCTGTCCATCGCCAAGGAACTTGTTGAGATGCATGGAGGCCGAATTCGCGTGGATAGCGAGCAGGGGAAAGGGAGCACCTTTACCATTACGTTGCCGGTAAGAGAAAAGGGAGAAAATCATGGCGGATCGAACGATTGTGATTGTGGATGACGAAGAGGAACTGCGCGAAAACCTGCGCGACCTGCTTGAGTTTCACGAATATATCGTGCATGTGTTTTCCAATGCAGAGACGTTTCTCGATAAAATCGATGCGATTCCCGTCGATTTGGTGCTGATGGATTATCTGCTGCCTACCCTGAACGGATTGGAGGCCATCCGCCGTTTGAAAGCCCAAAAACCGGATATTCCCGCCGCGCTGGTAACGGCATCCTCGCAGCAAGTGATTATCGAAGAGGCGCAACGAATCGGAGTCGATCGGATCATTTATAAACCGTATTCGCACCGAGAAATACTACAGGCGGTGGAAACGTTGCTGTCGAGCAAGTGAGATTTGCGAAATCATCATGGTGAATATAAATCCATCCCATCTCTACTTCTTTGAATTCCTTTTCCGTACGGTGAAAAATTTCTCTTGTTATCGTTATCCGCGCCCTACGCTGAAAGCGCATTGATCTCATATGGCATATAACGGATCCACCACAGCGACCGCCGCCTGGCGGGAAAGCGAGGATTCGATAATAGATTGTGCTCTTCTGGGTATCATGATCCTTGCATATTAAAAGCGAGACTTTCAAAATGCAAGGATGAAAGGCGCAAATTAAATCACGTATGCTCTGTGATCTGTGTGAGATTCGGAATTGAAATACGACAGTCAGTTACATTATTTTTCAACAAATTAGATTTCAATTGAATTGTCGGTTCAAATTTGACGCATTTGTCACTTGCGATAAACTGAAATGTATGTTTCAGCAGAGGAGTGCACATTTGATCGGTGACAACGAAAAAGGAGAACCACAAATGATTGTGCAAGCCGAAGTGGATGAAAATGGTGTGGTAAAAGTGTGCGATCCGGAGTGGCGTGGAAAAATAATTGCTCTCTCGTTACTTGAACAAGAGCAAGATGAATTTGAAAGAGAAACGGATTGGGAAGCAATAGAAAAGATTTTCGAGGAAGCTGATACATTGGATTTTCCACGACGAAGCCACGAAGAAATCATAAGAGATCTTCATGAGCTAAGAGGTTAGTAGTCATGCTTGCTTACGTGGATGCATCGGTATGGACAGACTTTCAGAACCTCAAGTCCATTCGTTCTATTTGGATTGATCTTTCACTCGCCTCATAATTGAAATCCTCTCACAATTCATCTTTCATTTCTAGTATCTCATTCTCCTTTAAAATCTCGTCCCATGTCACTACGCTCTCGCGATATGCCGCCGTGCGCCCGAGAATCGACGTCATCGTGCTGTCGGCGGAATAGTCTGCGTGATTCATGTAGTTGCCGCTACGGATGGCCTTGACAAAGTCCCTGCAATTGTTATCCACGCCGATATCCCACGTGTTGTCGAACTCGGTTCCCGCCCAGGCGTTGTCGCCGGTGATTTTCACGGGGCCGTTGCCCCAATCGACGGCGCGATAGTGCGCATCGATGACGCCCAGTTTGCCATAAATCCGCGCGCCGAGGTCTTCATAACCGCGCATAAACTGTGAGCAGTTTAAACTTAGTTTGGGGCCGTCGCCGTACCAATACGTTACGAGGAAATGATCCCACATTTTCCCCGCGTTGAGACGCGCTTTCAGTCCGCCGGTTCCGAACGCTTTGGTCGGATGCGAACCGACGATCCAATTTGCGATGTCCATCGCATGAACCGCTTGCTCGACGATGCACGCGCCGGATAAAACCGGATCGGTAACCCAGCATCGCAATCGCGCCGCTCCCGGCGACATGCCCGTCGTATCCGGATTGCCGCCGCAGGGAAATTGGTTGAACACCTGTCCGCTGATCATCTCGCCGATCGCGCCTTCGCGCACTCGTTTCACCGCTTCCACGAAAAACGGGCTGTTGCGCGACTGGAAATCCACTAAAAACGCGACTTTCCCTTCCGCTTTTTTTCCGGTTTCCTTAATACTCGTGCAGCCGGGCACATCGATCGCAACCGGTTTCGCCAGCCAGACATGTTTTCCCGCCTCCACTGCCGCCGCCGCGTGTTCGGGATGAAAATAGGGCGGCGATTCGATAATCACGCCGTCCACATTCGACTGCAGAATTTCCCGATAGCCTTGCAATCCGCCATACGATCGGGATTCGGGAATGTCGAACATGTTTTGGACGATTTCCAGTCGATCGCGGAAATAGTCATGCGCGGAAACCAGCGCGATGTCGTCGCCGACATTGGTAATCAGTTTTTTTCCGATAAAGCGTCCGCGTCCGCCGCAGCCAATGATTCCCAATTCGATTTTCGAGTTGGCCGAGCTGCCGAACACGGATTTTGGGGAAAGGAGCATTACACTGGTTGCGCCGATCGCCGTTGTCTTCAAAAACGATCGCCTGGTATCAATTTGAGATTCATTGTTCATCGCCATTCTCCTTTGCGAAATGAAAATTGTATGAAAATTCCGGAGCGCGGACGTCCCGTCCGCATCGTTCAATGGAAACATTTTCATCCATTGTTGTAATCAACCGATTATGACAGTATATATGAAAATGTAGCGCCGGCATCTTGCCGGCTTTACCGGCCATGCCGCCGGGGCGGCGGCGTTACATTTTCATCCTGGTCAATCCTGATTCATATCCTAAGATCTTCAAGTCAACGAATAGACAAGAACTATCGTTCCCAACGCGAACAAATAAAACGAAAACTGATACAATCGTTCTTTTTGCACCAGCCAGACCAACAACCATAAAAAGATAATACCGGAAACGAGGGAAACGACAAATCCGATGATCGCCGGCGTCATGTCGACGATCATCTTCGCATGTCTCCATTCCAGCGCCGCCGCGCCGAGAATGGCGGGAATCGACATCAAAAACGAATACTCGACAGCAAACCGGCGGGAAACGCCGATCAACAACGCCACGGCTACCGTCGTGCCGGAACGAGAAATTCCCGGCGTGATCGCGGTTGTTTGCGCCAGGCCCATGATCAGCGCAAACAGCCAAATATTGATGGGGAGGGAAGACGATTCGGATGATTCATCTGTCCGGCATTTCCGCGTCGCCAAAAGAATCACTCCCATCAGCAGGAATGCTGCGCCCACAAGCGTAAGATGATCCCGCATGGCTTCAAACCGATATCGAAAACTAATTCCCAAAACACCGGTTACGACGGTACTCAAAAAAAGAGCGAAGAATAGAATCCGATCAAACCGTTCGGCGTCGGTGCTTTCACGTTTCTGCAGAAATGAAAATAGCGCTACGGCCATATTCATCAGACGAACTCGGAAAAAAATACAAACCGCGACCAGCGTTGCCAGATGCAGAAGGATGTCGAAAAAGAGGTAATCCGACGATTTGAATTGGAGTAATGTTTCCGCCAAAACGAGATGGCCGGAGCTGGAAATGGGGAGAAACTCGGTCATGCCTTGTAAAAAACCGAGCAAAGCGGATTCCAGGATAGTCAATGCATTGTCCTTTCAAAATACATAAAAGAGAAAAATCGTTTTCCATTTTCCACATGCTGCAATCAATCCGTTTTTTGTTGGATTTTTTTCCACGTATCCTTTAGCGCCACGGTTCGATTGAAGACCGGCCGTTCCGGCGTGCTGTCGGGATCCTTGCAAAAATAGCCCAGGCGTTCGAACTGGCAGCGATAGCCGGCCTGGGCCGCCGCCATATCCGGTTCGACATAACAATTGGAAAGGACAGTTAACGAATGCGGATTTAAATTTGTCTTCCAATCCTCCCCCTCTTTCAAATCGAAGGGATCCTCTTTCGTGAAAAGGTATTCGTACAACCGCACCTCCGCTTTTACCGCATGGCGGGCGGATACCCAATGCAATGTCGCTTTCACTTTACGGCCGTCCGGCGCATCGCCGCCGCGGGTGGCGGGATCGTAGGTGCAGCGCAGCTCGACGATTTCTCCCTTGTCATCTTTGATCATTTCCTGGCAGGCGACAAAATAGGCGTAACGCAGCCGCACTTCGCGTCCGGGCGATAGCCGAAAGAATTTTTTGGGCGGCTCTTCCATGAAATCATCCCGTTCGATATAGAGTTCGCGCGAGAATGGAACTTTTCGCGTCCCTGCCGTCGGATCTTCGGGATTGTTGATGGCTTCCAATTCTTCTTCCTGCTGCTCCGGATAATTCGTGATCACCACTTTCAGCGGATTCAACACCGCCATGACGCGCGGGGCGGTTTGATTCAAATGTTCGCGCAGGCAATGTTCCAGCTGTTGAATCTCGACGATGCCGTCGCTTTTGCTGATGCCGATGCGTTTGCAGAACGCGCGAATCGCTTCAGGTGTGAAGCCGCGCCGCCGCATTCCTTTTATGGTGGGTAAGCGAGGATCGTCCCAGCCGGATACGTGGCCTTCCTCGATCAATTGGCGCAGATAACGCTTGCTCAAAACCGTGTAGGTCAAATGCAGGCGGCCGAATTCGATCTGGCGGGAAGGGAAGATGCCGAGTTCCCGGATATACCAATCATACAGCGGACGGTGATTTTCAAAGCCGACGTCGCAGATCGAATGGGTGATCCCCTCAATCGAGTCCGACTGGCCGTGCGTCCAGTCGTACATCGGGTAAATGCACCATTGATTGCCGGTGCGGTAGTGTTCGGCGTGCATGATGCGGTACATGACCGGATCGCGCATGTTGAGGTTGGGATGCGCCATGTCGATTTTCGCCCGCAGCGTCTTCGAACCGTCCGCAAATTCGCCGTTGCGCATCCGTTCGAAGAGGTCGAGATTTTCCTCGATCGGGCGGTCGCGGTAAGGGCTGTTTTTGCCGGGTGGAGTGACGCGGTTGCCCTGCTCGTCGAATTCCTGCGTGCCGCGATACTCGCGTATTTCCTCATCGGACAATTCACAAACGTACGCCTTGCCTTTTTTGATCAATTCTTTCGCCCATTCGTAGAGTTGCTCGAAATAATCGGAGGCGAAAAACAAGCGGTCTTCCCAATCATATCCCAGCCAGCGCACATCTTCCTGAATCGCATCGACGTATTCCATCTTTTCCTTCAGCGGATTGGTATCGTCGAAGCGCAGGTTGGTTTTTCCGTGGAAATCTTCCGCGATGCCAAAAGAAATGGAGATGGCCTTGGCGTGACCGATATGCAGATACCCATTTGGCTCCGGCGGAAAGCGGGTATGGACGTAAGTGAAGCGACCCGAGGCCAAATCCTCCTTGACGAATTCACGGATGAAATCGGTTGGTTGATACGTTTCGTTTTCCGGCATGTATGGACTCCGTTTGTACAATGTGATCGTTTATTTTATCTTGTTTTGGGGGGATGTTGAGCTGTGTGAGATGAAATCTCAAAAACCATCAGCGTTAACTTGCGGGAAAATAATCTCCAATAAAGTTCGCATGATTTTTTGCTTCACCCATGTTAAAAGATATCGAATTCCCCTCATTTTTAGGATTATCAATATCCCTATAAACGGTTATTCGTATTTTACCCCCATCTATAAAAATGATAATAGGAATGCATGAATTGATTGGATGAAGCAAATAAAATGATAATTTCGCATTATAATATAATTCAACATTTTTTTTCCTATTTTTTTCTGTTGGTAATATATCGAGATGCTTATAGTCCGATAAAAAGAAAAAAAAGGGATATTGTTGTGAAATTTTTGATTTATTATGGATATTTTTCATATAGCATTTCAATAAATACGAAATATTATTCCCGCAACATGTTTTTTCCCCATAGTATTCGAGTAACTTTTTTTGCGAACTTGTAATAATCATGCGAATATCGTTTTTATTTTCTACTAAAGAAAGTAGACGCGCAATATCCAATAAAACCGCATCTTTTCCCAACGTTATTTTTTCGGGAGTGTGACCACAATTAATTGGTAAAAGATGCGATGTTGGCTTGCATTCAATCCATATTTTGTCGTTCGATCCATTTTGGCTACTGAGCACCCGATCACAATATAGTGGTCTATTATTGCCCAAATCATACAGTAATCTATTATTGTCCAAATCAGACTCTTTCTTTTTTTTTATTTTATAATCATTATTATTGATCTTGATAGATAATTTTTGTGGAAAAATAATATTTAATAATTTCTTTTCATTAGAGCATAATTTTGGTAATATTTTATCATTATCATTTAACTTGCTTTTAATATGTTCAATCATTTTTTCTTTTCCATTCGATTTGCTTTCATCAAGTTCTTTCAAACCGGCATCCACTTGCAGTTTCGATTGGATTTCAGAGAAAATATCATCCGCACTCACATCGTCTGGTAATTGTCCGATTATTTTTAGAACTTGTTCTTTCGCTGTGCTCATTTTATTGACTCCCCATCATACTGGGATTCCTTCCTTCTCAATCGATTTGGCCAGCAGGAATACCGGATCGGTCTGTTTACCCATTGGTTTGAGAAGAAGGTTAAGATTGCAAAAAAATCGTGGAATTTAGCGGCCGGTATGCGCTCTATCCAATTCCATCCATCCGGGAATTCCGGATTCCGACTCCGCGCGATCGCGGATGGCAACGATGCCGTATAGGACTCCAACATACGCCGTTTTTCCATCGGGCCCCAGGTAAATCCCCGCGTAGTGATTGTTATAGCCAACGCCCGTTCCGGCGAGTTGTTTGAAGACGGTCTTTCCGCTGATATAGTCGATAGCGGTAAAATACCATGCGTCGGTATTTTCCGGTCCTTCATCCTTAGTATATGTATAGATCAAGCCGGTGGCAAGTGACATCTTCGAAATCACCGATGGGATGTGCTCTTGGTTTGTCCATACGATCCGGCAACCGTCGTTGTCATCCGGATCGATGCGCGTCATCCCAGGTTCCGTGGTTTGGCCCTCGGTGGTTGCCGCATAATTACTGTATCCGTAATTGTTCTCGACGATGATCGATCGGTCGGTGGCGATCAGAGAGTTTTCCGTTGCGCTGCGGTCCGGTTGAAACACCGGCGTGGAGCAGACCAGGCGCGCGCCGTCAACTTCCTTGGCGCGGTGATAAACCAGGACGTGCATTTGTGGCTCCGCGTTGTCCGTCAGGGCGACGTATCGGCTTCCCATCAGGGTGGGCGTCGTTCCGCTTCCCATACTGAATTGGCCGGGTTTGATCTGATGACCGCGGTCGTAAACTTCACGCCACGTGATTGTCGGCTCTCCGTTCAATCCCGCGTCAAAACGGTAGAGGGCGTGGTCAGTTACGATGAATACTCCGCCGTTTTCATCAATCGCAAACGAGTTGTCGTTCTTCTCCCCCTCCAGTTGGGTGACGCGGATCGATTGATTGTCGGGATAGCGGTTCCTGTCAATCGTCCCGACAAGCCCACCCTTTGTGACAAACCAGAGTCGGCCTGCAAAATCCGGAAGCGTCGATCCGATCGCGTCGTCTTCAGGGATGACATGTTCCAATTCGTATCGTTTGTCGAGATGAAAGGCGGAATCGTCATGCGAGATCAACTGAATTTGCCGACCGGTCGGAACAATAACCCGATCCTCATTGTCCAGAAAGAAATATGCGCCGCCTGCGATGGGTGATCCCCCGCCCGAGCGGGATGGGAGATCGTACTTTGCCAAAGGGTTCAACGTATGGGGATCGATCAGGTATAAGCGAACTTCCGCGCGGCCCAGACTGGTCGTCACGATACGGCCTTGGGAATCGAAAGCCACGGTAATGCAAACGGCAATCGGATCCGCTTCGGTTCCCAGATTGCTCGATATCACTTCCATCGGCGCCGCGCCCAGCGGGCCTCCGGTGAAATAGATTTCGCTCATATAGAGATCGTTGTGAGTGTTCGACCATCCGTTTGAAGCCAAAAACGGATGATCGGGTATGGTTGACGCCGGAATATTTTGCGGCGTGAATTCTTGACCGATATATATCGGAACCGGAAGCGCGTCCGCCTGATGAGGGATAGGGATCTGAGATTGCGCCAGGAGTGGAAACAGAATAACAGCGGCTGCAAGACCATATATTGACGTCAAACGCTTTCTCAACGAAATTTCCTCTCTTGTCGGATAGTATGCTTTTATTTATGCGTTGATCTTTTACAATGTATTCATTGTCATTACAAAAAACAAGGAAGGTCTGGTTTCCTCTTATCTCGAAAATCAGAGATATTGAATATTTTTTTTTACTTTTATGTAATGATAGCAAACACCAGCACCGCCAGCAGCGCGCCGAAGATAGGGCCGATAACCGGCGCCCATGAATATCCCCAATCGCTGTCGCGTTTGCCGGGGATGGGTAGCAGCGCGTGGGCGATGCGGGGGCCGAGGTCGCGGGCGGGATTGATGGCGTAACCGGTGGTTCCGCCCAGCGAGAGGCCAATTCCAAACACCAGCAGCGAGACCGGAATCAGTCCCAACGTGCCCAGCCCGATCATGATTTCCTGTTCTCCCACCGCCGCCGGCAGCATGAAACTCGGCGAAGTGACCAGCAAGAGGGGGAACATGAGAACAAAGGTTCCCACCACTTCACAGAAGAAGGCTTGAGGCAAATTGCGAATGTTGGGCGCGGTGCAAAAACAGGCCAGTTTTTCATCTGGATTCTCGGAGATTTTAAAATGTTCGCGGTAGAAGAGAAAGACCATCGTTGCGCCCAACATGCCGCCGAGTATTTGCGCAATGATATATCCAATCGCTTTCACAAATTCGATCGAGCCGTTGGCGATCAAGGCGACAGTGATAGCGGGATTGAGATGCGCCCCGCTGTACTTCGCGCTGCAAAACGCGCCGACATAGACGCCGAACGCCCAACCGGCGGTGATGACGATCCATCCGGAATTGTGGCCTTTCGTTCGCGCGAGCAGCACGTTCGCCACAACGCCGTTTCCGAAAATAATAAGCAATGCGGTTCCGATGAATTCAGCGACGTATGGATTCATAAAATTACCCCATTTACAAATAATGTTAATGTGACCGTTTCCGAGACCAGCTGTCCGGAAGGATTATTTGATTTCACGGATTAAATCGACGTCAAAATGATCGGCAATTTGGTTGAACGCAACGATCTGTCGGGATTGCCAGGTTTCATCCCGGCCCAATTCGTCGGCCAGCAGCCGGGCGACGGCGGGCGCCATTGCGCGAGCCGCTTTGACGTTCAGATAAAGGGCGCGCGTGCGGCGGGCCAGGACATCATCGAGCGTACGCGCCATCTCATTGCGCGCGGCCCAAACCACTTGCGCCGCTCGGATGGGAAGCGCTTCGTGCAATGGTTGCGCCAGTTCCGGTTGTTCCCGCATAAGTTCTTCCAGGGCAATCGCGTCCGAACCGTACCCCGCCAAATCGCCGAATTCACTCGCGCGTTGATGGTAGCCGTGGATGCGCAATTCCTTGGTGACGCAGGGATGCTCTTCCAAACTGGCCAGGACGATCGCGTGATCCACGCAATCTTCCGCCATGCGGCGGTAGGTGGTCCACTTTCCGCCGGTGATGGTGAGCAGACCGGATTTGGAAATATGAATGGTGTGATCGCGCGACAAGGCGGCGGTGTTGGCGTGATCGCCCGCCTTGACCAGCGGACGAATACCGGTGAACACGCTGAGAATATCCGAGCGCGAGGGGCGGCGAGCCAGGTAATCGCTCGCGGTTTCAAGAATGAAATCAACTTCGTGAGAAAACGGAGTGGGTTCGAGACTCGCCTGCTCAATGGGCGTGTCGGTGGTGCCGACCACTACGTGCCCGTTCCACGGAATGGCGAACATGACCCGGCCATCGCGGGTATGAGGAACCATAATGGCGGTGTCGCGGGGGAGAAAATCGCGGGAAAGCACAATGTGGATTCCCTGACTGGGCGCGATCATTGGCGTGATGTCCGCTTCGTCCAAACGGCGAAGATCGTCGCAAAACGGTCCGGCGGCGTTGATGACGCAGCGGGCGGCCAGAAAATGGACGTCTCCGGTTTCTTCCTCGCGAAATTCGAGGCCGTTGATGTATCCCTCCGCGTCTTTTTCCAGTTTCGTGACGCGAGCGTAATTGAGCAGGCATGCGCCTTGTTCGGCGGCGGTTTGCAACAGATTGATCAGCAGGCGGCTGTCGTCGAACTGGCCGTCGTGATAATTGACGCCGCCGCGCAATCCGTCCTGTTCGAGCGTGGGGATGCGGTCGAGCACCTCATCGCGGGAAAGCAGGCGAGACGCGCCGAAGCCGTATTTTCCCGCAAGCAGGTCGTAGACTTTCAGGCCGATGCCGTAAAACGGCGCTTCCCACCATTGATAATTGGGTACGATGAACTGCATATCGTGAACCAGATGGGGCGCGTTTTTCAGCAGGATGCCGCGTTCTTTCAGCGCTTCCATCACCAGCGAGATGTTGCCCTGTTGCAGGTAGCGCACGCCGCCGTGAACCAGTTTGGTGGAACGGCTGGAGGTCCCTTTTCCGAAATCGCTTTGTTCGAGTAAAACCACGTCATATCCGCGCGAGGCGGCGTCCACGGCGATGCCCACTCCGGTCGCGCCGCCGCCCACGACGGCGATATCCCACGGTTTTTTTTGTTCATTGATGCGGTCAAGAAATTGGTTTCGATCCATGGTTATTGATATGGGGATTTGATCCCTTTCCATTATTTGAACGGATGATGGGAATGCGTGTTTCCGATGCGGACAGGATGT
Source organism: Candidatus Omnitrophota bacterium (assembly GCA_003598175.1). Lineage (GTDB taxonomy): Bacteria > Hinthialibacterota > Hinthialibacteria > Hinthialibacterales > Hinthialibacteraceae > SURF-12. Next base: position 112,219 of record QZKN01000016.1, on the reverse strand, counting down.
CCGCGCTCCGATTTTATTGTTCCCAGTGTTTCGCGCGTTTCAACGCTTTGGCCCAGCGGCCGCGGCGGAAGGCGATTTCGTCTTCGCTGCATTGCGGTTCGAAGGTGCGATCGACCTGCCAGGCCTGGCGGATGCTGTCGCGATTGTTCCAAAAACCGGTCGCCAGACCCGCCAGATAGGCGGCTCCCAGCGCAGTAGTTTCGACGTTTTTCGGACGAATCACCGGCGCGCGCAACAAATCCGCCTGGATTTGCATGAGGAGATTGTTTCCGGACGCGCCGCCATCCACGCGCAATTCGTTGATAGGGATGCCGGAATCCTCTTTCATGACATCCAGCACGTCCGCGACTTGAAACGCGATCCCCTCCAGCGCGGCGCGGGCGATGTGCGCCGACGTGGTTCCGCGCGTGACGCCGACGATCGTTCCGCGCGCGTATTGATCCCAATGCGGCGCGCCCAAACCCGCGAACGCGGGAACCAAATACACCCCGCCGCTATCGGGAACGCGGCCGGCCAGGGATTCGATTTCCGCGGAGGATTGGATGAGCCCCAAGCCATCCCGCAGCCACTGCACTACCGCGCCGCCGATGAAGACGCTGCCTTCCAAAGCGTAATCGGTCACGCCATTGGTTTTCCAGGCGATCGTCGTCAGCAATTGATGGCGCGAAAGCGTCGCGGTTTGGCCGATGTTCATGAGCATGAAGCAGCCGGTGCCGTACGTGTTTTTGGCCATGCCATGCTCGAAGCAGTTTTGGCCGAACAAAGCGGATTGCTGATCCCCCGCAATGCTCGCGATCCGGACCGGGCTGTCAAACACGCCGGATGCGGTCTCTCCATACACTTCGCTGGAGGAGCGGACGGCGGGTAATACTTCGCGCGGAATGTCGAGTAATTTTAGTAATTCGTCGTCCCATTCGCCGGTTTGGATATTGAAAAGCATGGTGCGCGACGCGTTGCTGGGATCGGTGACATGCGCGGCGCCGCCGGTCAGGTTCCACAGCAGCCAGGTATCGACGGTTCCGAATGCCAGTTCGCCGCGTTGCGCCCGTTCCCGCGCTCCGGGAACGTGATCGAGCAGCCAGCGGAGTTTGCTCCCGGAAAAATAGGCGTCGATGACCAGGCCGGTTTTTTGTTGGATCCAATCGGCGCAGCCTTTATTCTTGCAATCGTCGCAAAACGACGCGGTGCGCCGGTCCTGCCACACAATCGCGTTGTGGACCGGTTCGCCGGTGCGGCGGTCCCACAAAAGAGTGGTTTCGCGCTGATTGGTGATCCCGATGGCGGCCACATCCCTGGCCTTCAATCCGGCTTGATGCAACGCGCGATGCGCGACCTGGATTTGCGAGGACCAGATCTCGCGCGGATCGTGCTCGACCCATCCCGCCTCCGGATAGATCTGCTCGAACTCCTTTTGCGCCGTGGTCAGCGCGACGCCGGAGGCGTCATATACAATTGCCCGTGAACTGGTGGTGCCTTGATCCAATGCGAGTAGAACCGACATCCTGATATCCCCATCTCTATCGTGGAATCGTTGGAAAATACGCTTTTCTTCAAGCGAACAATCCATTCCGCATAGTATGAAACAAACGATCCTTGAAATGTCGCATACGATCACGATGAGCCATTGTAGTCGGGTTCATGAGTGATCAACAGGAAACCGATTGTTCGCGCCGTGGTTTGATCTTATTCAATGTTTCGGAGTACGCATCTTCCGCAATTTCCGTGTCGAAGGCTGCCTGCGCCCGGCGCCAATAACCGAAGCCCGATTCTCTCATCGCCGCACAATTACCCCATGGTTCGGTTGAATTATGGTAAAATCCATAATATGCATACTTGCGTAGACAGGCTGTCGTCTTCTCCTTGACGCTCACGATTGTTCAGCCAGGTTACGGGTAATCTTCATGGCGTTTCGGCTTATCTCTTCCACGCTTTGGCCTTCCCACAATGTTCGTTGCCATGCGGTATAGTCAAACGGTTCCCGCTGAATCAATGATATAAACCTTTCGGCTCCCACGTTTCCCAACGATTCCGCAAGGGCTTGCATCCCTTTTATTTTTACTTCCGTATCCGTTATCATGGGTATACCTCTTTGATAAATTCAAGGGGATCAATAACCGCAATCTCTTCAATCATCCTGCTTTTATTTAAGATTTTGTCATCCGTCGTCAGAAAATATTTGCAAGCGGCTGCAATGGCGCAAGATATATGCAGCGCATCTTTTTCGCGAAGTCCCACGCGAATAAATTGTTTCGCTTTTGCTAAAATTTCCGGATTTTCTTCGATCTTCACCAAAGCCTGCCTTTTCCAGGCGGAGATTTCTCGTTTTCGTTCTTCGAAAGGATTCGCCCGATTCTCCGCCTCAAGAATATAGGACCATACCAGTTCAAATTTTGCGTGTAATAACTCCTCTTGAATTCGTATTTTGGCCTCCGTTTCAAGTCGCACCCGAATTTTCGATTGATCGTCGAATGGACGATTGAAACAACAATTATCCAAATATATCCTCATGATCCGGTGTTTCCCTGCCAGGCAACTCTGTCAAGTATGATGAATGATAATCGTGACGATGTCACTGATTATAGCATTCGGAGAGTAGTGGGGAAAGCGATTGGACAACGCGTTTTGTGCCTGGTTTGCCTGGTCCGGACATTTCCTGAAAATATCCGCAAAATGAAAAAAATAACACGCCGGGAGGGATGCCGTGATTAAACGGGTTCTGTTATATCAGTGGTATAAAGGTTTTTGGGCAATTTCCAAGTCGAGCGTTATCGTCAAACAGAATCATCCCCCTGATAAAGCCTTGTTTTACATTATAGATTTTCTTGTAGAGTGAATAGGACTGAATAGGAGGAAACGTTTGAATCGTCTTTTCATACGATTCAAAATAAGCTTCAATCATTGTAATTCCTTAAGTTTCCGGTGATTCTCCTGAAACATCTCATAAAGGTCTGCCCAAATCAGATAGTCTTCCGTATCTGCAAGCAAGCCGGTTTGAAATTGCTGATAGAAATCTTTTGTTTCCAATTGATATTTCTGCTCCAATTGCCGCTTAACACACGCCTCAGGCGCTTCGCCCCTGTTTTACGATTCTTTTCCTACGAGGATACGGCAGCCAAGGACGTTAAATTTTATGTATTAAGGCGTTTTGGAGTATACCACCACATGCGTTAGGAGGAAAGCAAACCTTGCGGCGCTTTCATCGGCGGACAGGAGACGGCGGATTTTCAAACGCATCCCGCAGGTCTGGACAATTCTTAAAAATATACACAAAATAAAAAAGCGGGGTTTTCGGAAGAAATAATCACCCCGGTTTTTTTATAGGAAAGGTTTTGATGCTTATGCCGATTTATCACGTTGGAGCGATAGTTCGCCTTGCGGCGGATCCGCGGCGGAAGGGGGCCGTGACTTCCGTCATACCGGGTGGCGCGGAAATCCTTTACCAGGTTTTCATGGAGGGAAAGGCGCAGACCTTTTATGAATCGCAACTGATTTCCGACGCTGTTGATGCGAAAAAAACAAAAGTGGTTTCTCTCGGAGAATTTCGTTTATACCTCACGGTTTTACATATTCGTCATCCCAGTTGTTCGATTCTCTATTCTCTGAACGCCGCGCTAATTTACTTTATTCCTTACCAGTTTCGTCCCGCGCTGAAGTTCATCCTATTTATTATGAACAGTCCTTTTTTTCCAAAAAATATTTTATATTTTCGTACAGTTTTTCAGTTTCTTTCGTTTCACACTCCCAAATTACCAATACATCCCAACCTTGATTACGAAGCGACTTAATGTTCGTGCGGTCACGTTTGACGTTCCCCTTGAATTTTTTTATCCAGTAGTCATTTCTGGTCGTCGGGGTTGTAGACTTGGAACATCCTGAATGTCGGTGCCAAAAACAGCCATGAACAAAAATAATCTTTCTTCGAGATGGAAAAACAAGGTCAGGGCAACCGGGAAGATCACGTCGATGAAGTCTGAAACGGTATCCAAGTGCATGAACTATTTTGCGGATTATTATCTCTGGTTTTGTATCTTTTTCACGTATTTGAGACATGCAGTATTTGCGTTGTTCAAAAGAAAGATTATCTGCCATTGAAACTATTTTTTCCAGGGTATAGGTATCCCTAACCGTATAAGCTTTTCTCCAAATTCACGGGTTTCTCCTTTTGGTTTCAATATTTCACCAGCTTCTTCTAACCAGCCGCACTCTTTCATGAAACCAACTACAGAATTTATATCGTTAGTATACATCATAGATAAAATTTTAATCTCTGTTTCTGAAAGATGAACAGCATTAAGCCGATATTCTTTGAACGCCTCCCAAGTGATGGGAACCCATCTACTTACGATTTCGTTTCCGATTACATTCGCGTATTGTCTGATTTCATATTGAGCTTTTTCATCCAATCTCAATTCAAGAAAGTGAAGAAGATTGTGAAGGTCAATTTTCCAATAGGCTTCTGTATATGTTGAAAGAGGTAAATCTTTTCTAGCCTGTTCTCGGGCAACACTGTAATTTAATCTTTCATCATAAATTTCTCGACATTTTTCCTGAATTTCCTTTTCTCGTTTGGAAAGAAATTCACCATCTTCATTATTTAAAAAATCATCACTTCCCTGTTTATTACTTTTAGATTGTATCCTCCATTTTTGGGGATCGGTTTTTTGAGCAGCGTCTATAGCGATGGAGTATCTTGTTGAGTATTCGTTTACGCTAGCCGTTCGATGTCGAATCCACTGACGCCAACAATCCATCGGAACGCGAACGTGTAATTTGATTTCACACATTTCGAATGGAGTGGTGTGGCGGTGGCGCATAAGGTAGCGAATAAGGTCACGATCTTCGCTGACCTTCTTCGTACCTTCTCCATATGATACACGAGCGGCTTGTACAATGGAGGAATCGTCTCCCATGAAATCAACAAGCCGTACAAAGCCATCATCCAAGACGGTAAGCGAATGAGTTAAGACATCTTCCAAATTATTCAGTTTTTTGTCAGTCATCTTCATAACTCACGATCCCAATCCAGATCAAAAATGGAAACTTTATCACCTGGTTCTGAATATCCATTGAAGTTATATGTTTCAGGTTCTGCATAACACACCTGGATTTTTTGATTCGCCATGGCGGCTAAAGCAACAGCAACTGTAGATATTTTTGTGTTCAATGGAGCTATGATATGGTTAAAGTCAGGTTTTTTTGTAACCAATTCAAGTATAGTCCTCGCAGTCTGATAAGGCTCTCTGCATGAGAACTCAAAAGGCTCAACTGAACCTCGACTTGATACCATAGTTTGCACAAGATTGTGGAAAAATTCCATTGGTGCTTTATGAGATTCATCCGTTAGATGTTCCACACTCGGAATTCCCTTTCCTATAAGTAGAAGTTCAGGATCCATCTCAACGATCGTCCTAGTGGCCCTTTCATGCTCAAATCCCACAAGCACAATCAGGCATGTGGGACGACCAGGTACTAGTAAACCAGGAAATCCCACTACGCTTCTAATTTCTTTGCAACCTTTGCTAAGCCATTTTCTGTCATCTGGATCACCGATAGAATAACTTCGTGCACTTGTGTATAGGCATGTTACTTTCGCTAATCTATCTTTAAATCTATTGATCTGTCTTAGTAATATCAGAAGCAATTCATGTGTAAACGTTGTAATATCAATAAAAATGTCATTTATACCGTCATCCATAATTCGCCTTAACGATTTCGCAACCACATTAGCAGTAAAAAGTGGCTCATGAGTTTTTGTCAAAACAATTTCTGAGTTTGTTTTGTTGCTAAAATTACTTTTTATTTCTAAAGCCCTATCCTCGATACCAGAGAAAATATCCGCTATCGCAAAAATTACAACTCTTTCAAAGGGGAGGTCTTTAACAGCGCCAGAAATACAGCGAGATCTTTCTTCATAGCTTGCGCAGCAAATAAATGCACCACATCTATCTTTTAGAATTTCTGGCAAAGCAGAAAGTATCGGTCGTGTATCTGTTTTCATAGTATATCCTAATCAAACAAGGTTAATTGCTCGGGTTCATCGCTGGCATATACTTCTCTTAATGGTTTTCCATTATACATCGCCCTAATCAACGCTTCATTAGTTACAAATAAGTAACCTGCGAATCCAGTTGGATCTAAAACAAAAAGGGGAGATAAACAACGATTCATTATATATAGCCACGTTCGTCCCGTACCATCTTTGTTTCCAATTGTGGCTTCATGGAGGTAGCCGATTTGAACACCGAATGTAAGAACCTCTTTTATTTCCTCAGTAGGGGTGTTAGATAAAGCGATCGAAAAAACTCGACGTTCCGATCTATCAGAGGTTAGAATGTCGTGGAATGTATAGCCCATGGAGAAGATGAGATTTTGAAGTTTCTGTACAACACCGAGTTCTCCTTTTATTACAGATTCATCTTTCTCTAGTTTTCTAAACTGAGAGAACATCATTTTATCTGCTTTTTCTCGGGCAATCTTATTTTGAATCTCATGTGGAATATATTTTAACGATTGTTGCGGTCCTTTCACTTTTATTGTCTCATCAAACATCAACGCTGCACAATCCAGAAAATACCTTATGACACCGGATGATAAATGGACAAGTTGCCCAAAACTTGCATACATATATTTCGAACGAGACTTTCTAGATCCTCCTAAGTCTCGAATGTAATTAGGTCTTGCGTAACGCAAAGCATCGTCGCCGGGTCGATGGCCGCGTCCTTCTTTTTCCCAGACAGCACGCAGCCGTTCTTCTTCTTTTTTTACCGCATCTTCCTGTTTTTTATATGGAGGAAAGTAATCTTCTGGAGTGATTCCCCTAATTCCTGCAAGATCGAGTCGTTTTTCTATAATCGCTTGTACCCGCTTAAAATATACTGTTCTGCTTGTAGTGTATTTGTCGGAAATGTTCACTTCCTGATAATCATGTGGAGACTCAACCGATGTGCCATTTGGAGATACAAAGGACCTATACTTGCCAATCTGTGCAGAAACTTTAAGACTGATCTCCGGTTGAGTTCTGGTTGCTAGCCAAGCATTCAAAATCTGGGTTTGCGTTTTGCTTAAGTTATCAGCATCATCAATAAATAAGTAAATATTCTTTAGCGGAAAGCCGGGTAGACGTTTTAAACCTTGAAAAAAGGGGACTAAAAAGCCCTGGAAAGTAAGAAGCTGGAGATTATAAGGTGGAACAGGAACTCCCCTGTCCGGACTGATTTGCAGTATGTATTGAATGAATTCAGCATGCATTTCGAGCATGTGATCGTAAAGAGTTTCAAAAAAATCATTGGTTGAACTATTGCGAAATACACATTTTGTTGTACAGCCGCATAGTCGAAGACGATAGGTATACATCTTTTCAAAGAAATCTCGATAGTCTGACTCCTGGAAAGGCAAAAATTCTAAATACTTTAAAGAGTGAAGCACCTCAATTATTAAAGAAAGAGTGAGAAAATGTTCGTTTATAAGAAATGTTGCGTGGTGTTGATCCAGCCTCTGGAGGTCGGTAATTCGGAGTTGTGTGTTCTTTATGGGGACATGAAAAGCAAGGAAATCCAAGTCAGTGAACGTACAATTCTTGTGAAGCATGAGTACATCAGGTAGGAGACAGCGAAACATCATGCTCTTGCCAGAACCACGGGCACCAAAAATCAGAGAATGCCCTGGATTTCGAACTTGTGGAAAATCAGAGAATAAATCGACAAATAGTTGTACGGCAGTATGAGCGTCCAAATTCTCAGGACTAATGACGGTAAACGGATTGGTTGGCTCTGATACAGATATGTTATTTGGCATTACTCTTCTCCAGAATTTGATGCTTTAATTCCTGTCCGTTCATAGCCAGTGGTTGTTTTTCGAGGAGATCACAGATAGGTTTATTACGCATATCTGGATATCCGCAAAGCCTCAGGAGAATACTATCCTTATAAAGGGGATTAAGAATGTTTGAGGCGTGTACCTCGATTTCCGCTCTAATGGAATTGATCTGAATAAAGGGACGTGAATATCTGGCACAATATTCGAGTTCACAAAGGCATTTTTTTAGCCTCTCCAATATTTCATCGTAAAGGAACACTTTGCTGTACCCTCTGGATGACTGTTTATTCTCTTTTGAACAGGTTTTCAAAGCTTTTTCCATCGAAAGGTCGAACTTTAAGATCAAAGTGTTTCCATCAATTGCTGCCTGTTGCAAACACTCGGAATATCGATGAAAAACTTCATTTCGAGGTGGTATTTGTTTAGTTTTGTTTAGGAAGCGACAAGCCCGAGTGTGATCATCTGCAATCTCGTCTGCAAATCTGAGGATAGCAGCGATTAAAGCAGGACGTATATGCATGCCCTGAAGATAATCACTCATCAAAAGTGTCGAGATGGTGTCTTTGCTGTCATTTATCTTCCCACCGTGTGCCATGGCGATTTTAGCTACATATTTTTTAGAAGGGCTATCTAATGGGAGTAATGTACCCAATTCTTCCATAACTTCAAATATACGATGCTCATGATCATCTCGGCCGTATATATTGCCGACATCATGAAAATGTATAGCAAGCAGCAAGAGATATATTTCATACCCTGAAAGGTCTTCTATTCTACCCTGCAATATGAGTCCCGCTCGTTGTATGACCATTGCGATATGTTCCTTACCGTGATCATTAAGCAGTCCATATCCTTGAAGAGCTGCACCAATTATTACCTCTTGATGAACATGCTTTTTCATATAATCCTCAATATTTCGAAAGAAGTTGGGGTAGTCTTTTTGATCTTCAGGAAATTGTTCGCGCTTTCCCAAGTAACGTTCCTCAAGATAGTATCGAAGACCATCCACTGGTTTATAGATGACGGTTGTCATGGATGCCACAATACAACTCCTGCTATTACTTATTATAATATATTTATTAATTACGTGTAAGTATGAAAAAGACCGACATCGCAAGCAACGGCGGAACGGCATTCCCCACCTGTTGCTGCTGAAAACCAATCGATCCCATGAACTCATACCAATCAGGAAAAGATTGCAGACGTGCTGCTTCACGCAAAGACAAACCGCGATCTTGTGTTGGATGAATAAGCATATTCTTCCGAAAGTTACCAATGACAACGGATGGTTTATCCGCATCCAACCTGTGATAAATACCTGTATGGCATCGTTTTCTGTCCGAGTAATTGGCCATCAGAGATTCCGGAATATCCTCCCAATTGCCGCCTTGTGGAATATGATTATACCTTTCAATGACATACGCAGCATTCCGTGTCACGTTGTGATTAGAACAACCAATATCTCCATTTCTCATGTTTCTAGCATATTGGAATCTAGGTTTGCATGGATAGGGAAGAAAATCATAATTTGCCCCATTATCCAACTTCGGTAAATCAGAAATCGCCTCTTTGACCGTCACGGGATCTTTCATTAACGGTTTTGGGAAATCAACATTGAATCCGTGACTTGAGCCGATGAGAAAGAATCGTGAACGAACCTGTGGAACTCCAAAATCACTGGCACAAAGCACACCGTGCGTTGTTGTGTATCCCGAATCGGCAAGATCATTTTGAATTCTTTCAACAAAGATTCCCTTTTCGGTTTCGATGATTCCCTTGACGTTTTCAAAAACCACCCAATCCGGCTGCCAAAGCCGTACAATTCTAATATACTCTTGAAATAACCAATTAGAGTGATTTTTTGAACCTCTTGTTCTTTGATTTGAGGTCGAAAATCCCTGACAAGGAGGCCCACCGAATAGAATGGTGTTATTCTCTTTCTTCGGAAGACATTTTTCATCGATATTGGCAATATCTCCTATGTACAACCTCGTATTCGGGTAATTATGTGCATAGGTTGCTGCGGCATGATGATCTTTTTCAACGGCAAGTTTTACATCAATCCCCGCCATCTCCGCACCAAGAGACATGCCTCCTGCTCCGGCGAATAAATCTACACCGATGAATTTATTCTTTTGCTTGTTAATATTCAATTCTATTGATCCCATTATGATGATACACCACCGCCAAATGGACGTAAATCAAAGGGATATAAAAAAAATTCGAAATTCAAAAATTTTTCAAATCATATCGCAATATAAAAATCATGACAAGGTCACGTCAGACTTTGGTTTCGATGCGTGGGCTCCAAATAAATAATTGTGTGTACCATTACCTGAAACCATCGCGATTTCTCACAAGGGTGGAAACAACGCCACCCTTGCCACCCCTGCTCTCTGCCCCGTCTGCGCCGCCAAGTATTCCGAATTCATCATCCACAATCCCCACCAAGCGCGAGACCATCTGCAAAAATCGCTTCTCGATTCCGAAACGCCCGAAATTGCCATACAGCTCGACCAACCGGCCTCCCTCCGCTTCGTCGAGCCGCATTGGCTGGATTTGAAGACGGCGCTGGAGAACCGCGCCGATTCTAATTCATAATCGACAGCCCTATCACCCTTCATTCCCACAACAGCCGATACGCCCCTTCACTTGTCCGATGAATCTAACCGTTTTCGGCTCATTTTTCCTTGATCTCATCAAGTCGCCGCTCCAGTTCGGCGCGGCTAATCGTTTTTTCTTTACGCCATTTTTCAACCCGTTTCCAGAATTTAGCGCTGCTTCCTAATTCCAATTGTTCTTTATCCATCCCTTCGACGCCGACAAGAAGCGCGAAAGGCTTGCCGTTACGCATAAGAACAACGCGTTCCTGCTGGATATTTTCCATACACATATCCAAGGTTGCTTGTTCAATTCCAATTGTCTTCATAGTATTTCCTCCGTTGTTTTATGCGGCGGCTTGTGTCGAATTGCACGAATTTTCACCACCATTGCCGCTTCATCCACGTCATAGAAAACGCGATATTCGCCGATCCGCAACTCCCAAATCGGTTCTACATACTCCCATGGGGGAATCAAGCCAATTATGGGTTTTCGATGTTTTGTTTCAATTATCGGCTCATACTGCAGCTGGTTATCGATACGATTCAAGATTTGTTTACGCACATACGTAGACAAATTCTTCAGATTATCGAGAACGGTTTTATTCGCGTATTCAATTTTATACATCATCGCGTTTCAATCGTTGCCATGCACCGCTGTTCCGAATCTTCATGATACCCGTTTCGCCTTCAACTCCTACAGAGAATGAAATTCAGCCTTTCCGGTTTCGATCCGCTTTTTTCTCTCTTCGTGGATGTCCCGATGCCATTCCGGAGACTCCATTTCGCATTCGTCCTCGAGAAGCGAGTTCCAAAGCGCCTCCATGGCTTGCAGGCGTTCGATTCGGCTCATTTTCCTGATTTCGGTGGTATTCATACGAATTCCCTTTCTCTGGTATTTCTATCACCTTGATGCCATGAGTAATCACCCACGCGGCGAAACCGGCCGGATCATGATGGGTAAGAGCCTGGCTGGGGAAAAATCGAACGTCCACATCGTCTCCCACTTCCTTTTGAACCAGGGCTGCCACTGTGGCACGTTCGTGCAGTTCCCAGGATTCCATTCCTTCGACAAACACGGCCAGGTCGATATCGCTCCATTGGTCAGGGGTTCCATCCACCTGCGAGCCGAAAAGATAAGCGCAAACCACGTGGGTAAAACGGGAGATTACAGTCAGCGCCATTTGAATCCGATTTTCCATTGTTATATCGAGGTCAACCATCGAATAATCTCCTGAGTTTGTTCCAAAAGCGACAGAGCATTCTCCTTTTTTACCTGGGAGGCAAGATTTACGATTTCATCCGGATAACGGGTTTGTAGGTAATAGTTTGAAAGTAACCGGAGAAAGTTCGTCTGCTTCTCGGTCATTGTCAAGCCGGCCACTTCCGCCAAACGTGTCAACTGATGAACTCGCGGCGGCAACTCCATAGTCTTATGGGCGATGATCGCCTTGAGCATCTTCTCCACCGCCTGTTGACAACAAAAAAGAACGTACAAATATCGTCCGGCGTCGAACATGGCTTGAGCCGTCACCAGATCGTAATGAGCTTGTTGCGTCCATTGTTCTGAAGCAGAACTCATCTCCGAAACTCCACCGATTTGGTATGATTCAGCATCATATATCAATAAGGATAATTTCTATGGATCAGGGAAACAAGAGCGGCATGTTTTCACCCTCCGGAAGAATAAGGAACACGAAGCCGATCATCGCGCTCTCTGCCCCGTCTGCGCCGCCAAGTATTCCGAGTTCCTCCTCCACAATCCCCATCAAGCGCGAGACCCTCTGCGAAAATCGCTTCTCGTTTCCGAAACGCGCGAAATTGCCATTCCGCTTGATCAACCGGCCTCCCTCCGCTTCGTCGAGGCTCATTGACTGGATTTAAAAACAGTCATTGACAGCTGCGCCGATCACACCTCCGTAAGAACCACCGGCGGCTCTTCCACCCATCGAATTCGATGGGCGTAAGGGCTTTTCATTACTCTCTCATAAAACTTCCGGTCGGCGGTAACTACCGAGGCGTCGTGTTCTTGCGCCAAAGCCAGGTAATAGCAGTCATATATGGCATGGGCAAGCGCAACGGCCATATCAAAGGCAGGTTTAATCAAAGATCGAGAATCATGTAATTGGATGGGATCCCCCTCAAAGATCAATGCATAGCCATGCCATCAGTCCGTTCATCCGCCTTTAATTTTGTTAAAATCCACTTGAATTATTTTGAAGTTGCCATAAACTTGAATATAATGAAAGTGAATATGAATTAAATTCAAGTCAGGAGGGAGCGAAAAATCGATGGAACGAGAACTTCCGGCGTGGATTCACGCTCTGGACGAGGAGGATTTTCAATTTTTGAAGCGGTTTTTGTTGGCCTCGGGTTCGTTAAAGGCGTTGGCGGAAGAATACCGGATTTCTTATCCCACCATTCGTCTACGTTTGGATCGATTGATCGAAAAAGTGAAAATCGCCGACAATCCCGCATGGAAAGATCCGTTTCAACGGCAATTACAAATTCTTCTTGTTGAAGGCGCCATTGATCCGGCGACTGCGCGAAAATTATTGCAAGCGTTCAAGCAAACAATGCAAACTAAAGATTGAAAGGATGATTAAAATGAAATATAACGTTACGATACGATGGATAAGTGTATTTGTTATGTGTGCGGCGTCAGTCGGTATGGCGTTTGGGGGATATGCAGCCGAATTGGCAAACATCACAATCGATCAGGTTCCACAGCTCAATGAACAGTTGATGAGCCTGATTTCCGTGGAAGTGGCGGCCGATGATCCGAATTCGCTGAAAATCAGCTATAATGGAAATCAAGCGCTCTCCATTCCCCTTTACACAATTCCCTTGAAAGATATCGACAACTGTACATTGCTATACAACGCCGAAATCCGCGCGGAATCCGTTTCGTCCAAAGCATATATTGAGATGCTTTGCCTATTCGAGGGAGGGAAGGAATATTTTTCACGAGCGCTCGACAATGCATTGACCGGAACCGGCGATTGGCGTTCCGTGAAAACGCCGTTTTTCTTGAAGGAAGGTGAACAGCCGTCAGCGGCTCGATTGGGAATTCGCATGGAAGGGCCGGGAACCGTTTGGATTCGAAATTTACAATTATTGCAGATGGAAACCGGATTATTTACCGTATCCGGCAATTGGCAATGGCTTCCGGGCACATTGCTGGGAGTGTTTGGCGGACTCTTCGGCGGCCTTGCGGGATCATTGGCGTCCCGCGGTAGGGGAAAAGGATTCATTCAAGCGATGGGGCTTTTCATGATTGCATGTTCCATCATTCTGCTTGCGACAGGCTTCATTTTACTGATGGTGGGCGCCTTATGGTCAAGTTGGTACGCCTTTCTCCTGCCCGGCGTGATCGGAACCATGGTGATGATCCCCATCTATCGCAATCTTCTTTGCCAATTGCAACAAGCGGAGCTTCGCCGCATGAAAGCGATGGACGTGATGGATGGTGATATCCGTTAAAAAAAATGAAAAAGGCGTCCTGAAAGACGCCTGCAAAGACAGAACGAATGCTTCGAATTGCATCCGTTTAAAGATAATAACGATTACTCTTCGTGCGGATACGCTGTTATGGGATGTCCGGCCAAAAAAGTCGAACGTTATGGCGGACATCCTGTTAGGTGATCAAGACACACCTCATCCCTACAGCGTATCCACCGCCGCTAATGAAGATCATCATTCCCATAACAATAAACAAAAAACACTCATTCCTACTGCAACATCAGGATAGGGTTTCCACGTGAAACATCCTGTTGGATGTTCGGGAAAAGAACCTTATTTTTCGTCCAGCAACAGGTTCTTCAATATTTTTTCATCACGTGGTTTCAATTTCCGGATGTTCAACAGGTAATCGACCAGCGGCGTCGGATCCTGTTTCAGGCTGCCGCCGAAGAGTTTGGTGATCACGCTATCGAACATTTTCGAACGGGTTTTCGTCGGTGTGTAGATGAAGCGCCGTCCGACCTTCTTTCTCACGATGTAGCCTTTGTCGCACATGTGATGGATCATGGTTTGGACGGTGGTATATTTCCAATCCTTCTCACCTTTGATGTGATCCAGGACGGCATAAATATCCGCTTCGTCCAGCTCGTACAGCGAACTCAACAACCAAATCTCGGCAGGTGTTAATTCTGATGATACGGTACCCATTGTTCTTGTCCTTTGCATTGTATAGTGTGAACAAATTATACTGTCAATAATATAAAATACTAAAGAGAATTTCAAGGGGTTTCCCCATTCTTTTTCACAAATAACTTAAATCGGAGATAAAATGGGTGGATTTTGAGGGGAAAAAGCCTGTTTTGGGGGTTCAAAAGGAGGGATTAATCAATTGGGAACGGGATTTTTTATCCGAAAAACGTTTCGTTTCCGGCGAAGCGGGCATCCGTAGATTCCCTATTTTCTGGAAATCGTGTATCCGCGGACGTTACAAATCCGCGTTCCATCGATTTTCATTGAGTGAATAATCAAGTCGGAATTCAATCATGCACTATACGTAAATTGTTTTTTTTCGATATTAGTTTTTCATTTTCATGCGAAATCCGACTTGACATGATTTTTTTTGGGATCAGTATCATGGAATCATTTGTGTGGAATCCGTCGCCGATTGCCGGGTATGGGATCGAGCGATGAAAAGGAAGCCGTTGTTTTGAATGATGATGAAAAACCGTGGCAAGAAATATTTGTTCATAAGAAGTGCAAGGTTTCTATTTATATTCGTGGTTGTTGTATGGTTGACTGTGAACGCGCGATTCGCCGGAGCCATTCCCGATGAAAGCGCGTCGATTCATATTGGAGAAATACGTCTAGGCGGATTGACGGGTGGAGAGGAAATGGATTATTACGATCTGAATCCTCATTTCCGTTTTCAAAAGATGAGTATCGGTTTATTCGGCCACATTCACCGGCCTGACGATCGAACTTCCCATTATCTTACTTCTCCTTTCTTGCTTCTCGAACAGCGCAAAAAGAACTCGGCTTCTACGCGGTGGATACTCGCGGCGCGTTCCGAACCGGCGATGCATGATGTTCCCATTGCCCGGCTGCAAAATGTGATTATGGATCCGAATAGCGAATATCGCATCGGCGTCGGTTCGTTGTCAACTGACGGGGGACGATATGCTCTGATCGTCGATCCGGCGGTGGAAGGATTCGAATTCGAAGTGGAGGATCTTGATCTCGGTGAAACCCCAAATCACGTAAAGCATTCATTATCCGTCGCTTACGTGGTTCCTGACAGGCAATCGCAGCATGGGGAACGAATCTATGCGGGGACGGAAAGCGGATATATTCTGACCAGCGGCGATGACGCCAAAACCTGGCGGCAAATTTACCCTCCCGCGGGCCAATCTCCCCTGCATGGGACTGTTTTCGGGCTTTTTGTCGATTCGAAAGGCATCATTTATGCCAGTCCATGGACTGCCGCCGATCAGGTTCTCAAAAAAAATCTGCACGGCTTCGTAATGGAAAGCCGCGACGGCGGTTTGACCTGGACGAAGGCGTTTTCGTTGGAATGGCCGACGGGCGTCGCCTGGCGCATTGCCGAAGACAGCCATGGAAACGTGTTTATCGGGGAATATTCGTCCAAAATCGTGGAAGAAGGAGCGCCCCGATACGCCGGGAATGTCTGGCGTCGAAAGAATCATGGCAATAACAGTGAGGTATTTGAAGTTGTTTTTGCCAATCCGCGAATCGAACCGGACACATTGCTCAATCATACACATTATGTTGGAGTGGATCCCTATACCGACGACGTCTATGCCGCCATTGGCGACGGCGGCGTCGGCCGTTTTATCCGTTCCCGCCGGCAAGGCGATCCGGGAACGTGGGAAACGCTGGAGCGAGGAGTGAATTCTCAATATACGGCGGTCACGTTCACCCAGCGATTTTTATTTTTAGGCATGGACACCGATCGTCAATTCAAAAAAATCGTCCGCTGGGACAAAAATGAGAATTTTGTGGCGGGAAATGAACCGTTTTGGACGACGACCGGTATTGATTTTTATCCCGCTTCCCCCATTCCCTGGGCCGATAAGGGAAACTGGTTCTGGGCTCATCACGTCGATGAAAAAGCGCTGGTTTTTGCTTACATGCCTTACGGCGACGTGATGGAAAACGGGCAATTGCAGCCGCCCCGCATTTATGCCGGGACGAATGACGGCGCAAAATGGTGGCGGCTCATCACTTTTCCACCCAATCCGATACGCAATGTTCCCCGATGGGGAGAAAACGGACCGAAATTTTCTTCGAACATCAGTCCCAGCGGATGGATTTATGCCATGCGCGGAACCGTCAGCGACAAAATTCATCGCGGATTTCGCTTTCGCCTGAAACCGGGCGCGGCAAGTGGGATATTCGAACGGAATTGGGAAAACATGAATTAAGATGGAGTGGCTGAAAGCGTTTCCTGAATTTTTTCGATGGCGGTTTCGGGTTTGAACGGTTTGATGAGATAGTTGTTTACGCCTGCTTTCATTGCTTCGCTGACGTGGATTCGATCCGAGAGACCCGTAACCATGATGATGGGGATGTTTCTTCCCATTTCCCGTATTTTTTTGACCGCCTCGATGCCTAACATGTTCGGCATATTCCAATCCATGAAAATGATGTTGTAATTGTTTTTGGTAACGTATTCCAACGCCATTTTTCCATCAAACGCTTGATCGATGGATTGAATTCCCACTCGTGAGCAGGCATTTAACAATACGGTTCTTGCTAACGCGGAATCATCGACAACGAGTGCTTTCATCTTGATCAACCTCGATTTTCTATTCAATTGGCGAACTGTTTTTCCACCGCCACGCGGATGGTGAATTCTCCCAATTCGCAGGAGAACGGAAGTTCGATCCATGCGGCCACCGAGGGCATTTCCATGGCAAAGCGGCTTCCGCGGATAACGCTGGGGATACTTAAATCAATGGCGATGCCGCTTTCGTTGCTAAATATGGAGAGCGCCCTTCCTGCCACGATATTGACTAATTCGGCTACCGTATCGATGACCGTCGAATCGACGGTAACGTGTTCCTTTTGATATAACCGGCTCACAACGGCCAGGGCCGTTCGCACCGGAAAGGAAAGGGCGATGATTCCACGCAAATACCCGCTTAAACCAATGATGGCAACGATATCCAAATTTGGCGGTAGGTTTAATTTCAATTCGATATTGTCACGAGAAACATCGCTTTGAAGCATGGTGTCAAATACTTCTTTGACGCTTTCGATGAAGGGATTGATGATTTCGGCTCGAACGGAGGAATTGGATGAGGGATTCGATTTTGTTTGAAGAAAATGTCGCAATTCCTTGATCTGCTTGGAAATATTCGACCCGTCGGATTTTGTGAGAGTGCCTCGAGATGAAATGACCATTTCGTATCACACCAAAAGATTAAAGTAAAGTTACAAAGTTTCATGAAAATTACCTATATGTAATAGTATACTACTTTATCATAATTTGCAAGAAAGATTTTCATTTTTTCCCCAATCCCATTCCATTTCTTCCATAACTTCTTAATAATGAATAGGTTATGAGCATAAAAAAATAAGGGTGCGATAATGATTGTTTAAATGGTTTGCCTGGTTGAGCTGGTATGGTTGTATATAATTAATTCATGCAACATTTAAAAAAGAAGGTCGGTGAATGAACGGTAGTGAAATTGTTTTGCCATACTCATGTTTCATCCGTTCCATTTGAACTGGTTTGAGAGTCGAATGGTGAAGAGAAAAAAAGAGATTGCGTTTCTTTCAATAGAAAAGACTCGCCGCGATAAAAAATCGAACGCGTCAGCCTGGCCAGATGCAGAATTGCCGACGTGACTTCCGGATGGTTTTCCAATTGCAAACGCCGAACGAATGCCGTGGATTTGGCGTTTTCTTCCGGATCGAGAGAAAGAGGACGGATATCTTCAATCAGCGCTTTTCCCGCCAACGTTCGTAGGCTGCGGATGGCCCCTTCGAGTAAGCGCGCCAACGCCGCCAGCGCCGTTTCGCTTGCCGCCAGATGGATTTCGCAACGATCATCATTGAATACGAATTTCGACCATTCCAATCGTGGTTCGGGCTCGATTCGTTCGAAACATGCGGCAATACAGCCGAAAGCTTGCGCCGTCGTCGTTAAGGAAGGAAAGGAAGCGTCCGTGATGAGCTCGAACACGAGTTTTTCGAATGCGGATTCTTCAAAAGGGCTTACGATGCCTTGATTCGGTTTCCAGATATGTTCCGCTTTGGGCGAATCCTCCCCATTTGGCGACAAATTGAGCCATTCGCAAATCAAATTGATAGCCTGCCATTTGGCGGTTTTGAGTTTATGAACTTTCGCGCCGGTCAGGTTGGCGCCGGAAATGTTGGTTTCCGAGCCGTTGGCGTTGCGGAAATCCACGTGCGACAGATTGGCTTTTTGAAAACAGGTGTGGCTCACGTAGGCGTTTCGGAGGGTGGCGCGGCTCAGATTGGACAGGTCGAAGCGCGCATAGCTCAGGTTGGCATCGGTGAGATCGGCAAATCGCAAATCCGCGCTTCGCAAATTCGCCATGCGCAAGTTGGTGTTCCGCAGGTTGGCGCCGGAGAGAATCGCGCCTCTCAAATCCATACTTTTCAAATCGGCGTCGGAAAAGTCGGCGTTTCGCAAGTCGAACATGACGTCCGGGTGTTTTCCAAGATATTGATTCACGGTTTCCGAACCCTGCTTGATGATTTCAACATGTTCTTGGTTTGCCATGATGCGATCTCAACCTGAATAATTCTTTTTTATTTGTTTTTCCCCATTATGGACGAATCATTTTTGTAGGAAAGAAGCATGAGATCATTATAAGAGAAAGCAGGATGAATCAGCACGATTTTATTGATCTTTTCTGAACTCAATTCGATAAAGGAATGTCATGTTTTTTTACATCCGAACAGAAAACGCAGAAATCTGTGCAAAAACCGGCCAGTTGGGTTGAAAATCCGAATACGAATAGTTTATTATGAATGAGTTGAAAACGTATGGAAGTGGATCACGCCCAGATAAGATGCAATAAATTGTTGCATCATTGAGTGTATTTTTTAAGAGAATCATTATATGGGATGTTGGATTTCTTTCATCTATAAAATGAGCGATTTGCGGCAGGAAGAAAACGGGAAATCAACGTTATGATGAGATTACATACTCATTTAAAACGCACTTTCATGATGAGAATTCCATTGTATCCGCAAACTCAATCATGAGATGATGAAAACCTCACGTTATCAGGAGTAAACCATGTTTGAAATGCATTATAATCGCTGGAAACTAAGGGAATGGATTGGCCTGTTTTTCGTATGGTCTCTTTTGGCTATGAGTCCGTATCAGGCGTTCTCGCAAAGAGGCTCCGGTTATCCGGATACCGATATACAGCCGTATCCGACATCGGTGTCGTATCCGACATCAATGCCATATCCGACGTCGATGCCTGCCACGCCTTCACCCACTCCCCGCCAGGAAAGCAAAACCGTGACGACTGGAGCGGGTAAAACGACCCTGGAGGATAAAGACCCCATCAATATGTCCACGGGTGAATATTATTTTACGATGGACTTGATGAATCTTGGCGGCGTGATGCCTCTGGAGTTCAAACTGTATTATGGTTCCCAAGTGGATTCGAAACGATATCCGGATGGATTGGCTTATCGCTTCATCAGCAATCACCGCATCATGCTGACGCGCTATAAAGACACCACGACTCTGCCGAATGAGCAAATTTTCGTCGAAACCGGTATGGGTGAGGAAATCGGATTTCATTTGATCAATTCCGAATGGGTGGTCTTCGGAATCGAAAATGTTCGCTATCAACTGAAGGAAACCACGGATTATTACTATATGATGGACCCGATGGAACAACGAATCTACGGATTTAAGAAGGAACGGAACGACGCCCAGGTTGCCACTGCGTTTTTGGTATATATCGAGGATCGCAATGGAAACCGACTCACGTATGAGAATCCGAGCGGCGGCGCGATTGAGCAGCGGGGGCCGGATCGCGTTTCTGACGGTCATGGGCGTGAACTGAGATTTACATATGTGGACATCACGTACACGGATTCTGGCAATCAAGTAACGCGACCTTTCTTAACAAAAATCGAAGACCAGAACGGGCGAAGCATAACATTGGCCTATGAGTCCAATCCCTCCGATAATACGGACGGCATCGTGCTTCGCTCCCTTACCGATCCGCTGGGAAACACGACAACCTTTACCTACAACGGATATGAACGGATGACAGCTAAAACCTTGCCGGCGGGCAATACGCCCTACACGATGGAATATAATAACAACTATATCCCGCGCGGCGTCATCTACACGCAAACGGATGCGTACGGGAATCGATCCACGATTTTTGCCAATCAATACGATCCATACAATCAGGAGCTGAGCCAATTTACGATCACGTATGCGGATGGCAACCGCCGGACCTTCCAACACGATCATCAGGCGCGGGTGATGAAATCCCTGACGGATCCGAACAACAATCTCATCCAATTTGAGTCCGACGTAAATACGGAACGAGTGACCGGCGTGATCGACCGTCTTGGCAAAATAACACGCGTCACTTATCATGACCCAACCGGTCAGATTTCTTCCTACACCAACGCGAAAGGAATCACAACTTCCCTCCAATACACCGAACAGAATCAGACGTTCGTGAATCCTTTCAATTTGGAACAAGTCAGTTTTGCATTTTACAATCACACGCGAATCGACAATCCGAACAATGCCAGCGAAACCTTTACGTATGATGAAAAGGGAAACAACGTATCCCGCACAGACGCATACGGCGCGATGTGGAGTTATACCTACAATCAAGCCGGGCAGGTGCTGACAGAAACTAATCCGCTGGGAGGCGTCATTACCTATACGTACAACAATGACGGAACCCTGGCTTCCAAAAAAGATTCAGAAACCGGAACCGGCGTATACGGTTACGACCAATATAAACGGCTGACGTCGGTTACCAATCCGGACGGGACGACAGTGCGATTCGGATACGATCTGATGGATCGACTTACCTCCATCACCGATGAAAAGGGAAACATCACTCAATACATCTATAATCAAAACGGGAAGATTGTCAAACGAATCGAGGCGGATGGACGTGAAGCCGTTTACACCTACGACTTGATGGATCGTCTCACGCAGACGACCGATCCCCTGGGGAACACGTCGACCACCGCCTTTGACTCGATGGAGCGAATTTCATCGTTGACCGATGCGGAGGGAAGGCAGTCACGGTACGGGTACAACAAGGATGGGTCTCTCACTCAGGTCATTCTCGGCGGACAGACCTGGCAAATCGGCCGCGATGTGGAAGGCGTGATCTCCTCACGCACCTCGCCGATGGGAGAAACGTATACGTTTCAAACCGATAATATCGGACTGACGACCGCTGTCACCAATCCACTGGGAAAAACCACGCAGTATGCCCGCAACGCATTCAATCGCATCGTTTCGGTTACCGATCCGATGTCGAACGCGAAAACGTATGACTACGATGCTCGCGGAGGTATGTCCGGCGCGGGCATGATGGGTATTGGCGCGGCGTCTTACGGGCGCAACCACCTCGGGGAATTGAGTTCCATTACAGATCTAAATGGAAATCTGTGGTCGTTTGTCCATACGTCGATGGGACGGCTGAATTCAATCTCCGATCCGTTGGGAAACACGTGGCAATTTCACTATGATAATCGGGGAAGGCAAAATCGGATTTTGTATCCCGGCGGATTGACTCTGACCAAAACCTTCGACGCCGCCGGAAATGTGATTCGGAAAGTCTGGTCGGATGGGACGGATATACAGTTTGGTTATGATCCGCTGAACCGTTTACTATCGACCTCCGATCTTCGGCTGGCGCGAGATGCGGCGGGGCAGGTGGTAGCGACCAGCGTCAACGACGCCACGTTTGCCGCCGCCTATGATAAAAGCGGCAGAGTGATTTCCGTTTCCTACAATAACAACGCGGTAACGGTTACGTATACCTACGATGGGACGACGGGACTGCTAACCCGCGTTACCGACAATGTCACCGGTTCTCAAGTTGATTTTGCGTATGACAACAATTTCAGACAAACGGGAATGAACCGATCCAACGGCGTCAATGCGGTGATGACCTGGAATGCGGCTTCTCAATTGGTTCGCGTGCGGGATGGAGCGTTTTTGGATGCGGAATTGAGTTTTGATCATGCCGGGCGCGTGACGCAGACGACAATGAACCACATTCCGTTGGATCCGGTTCCTTTGATGCGGAGTGGAACTGATGCGTTTAGTTATGATAACGCATCGCGAATCTCCGGTTCGAATTATTCCTATGACGCGATCGGACGATTGACGACCTCTCCGAATTACACCTTCCATTGGGCCGCGTCCAATTCTCTCACCGGCGTCAATACTGCCACTCTCCAATACAATGGACTGGGCAATCTGATTCGGAGAACCGAATCGGGGCAAACGATACGATACGATTATAATTATGCCATAAACCTGGCGCCGATCATGGCGGAACAAGATGGATTGACCGGACAATATCTCCGTTATTACGTCTGGACGCCGGATGGCAGCTTGTTGTATATGATCGATGCGGCAAATGGAAATTCCGTATATTTTTATCATTTCGATCCTCTTGGAACCACGCTGGCGTTGACGAATACGAGTGGAACGATCACCGACTCCTATGCCTATGATCCCAATGGCAGGCTGTTGCAGCATACCGGCGACAATCCTCAGCCATTCACCTATGCGGGAAAATGGGGCGTCCGGCAGGAAGGGGCGAGTGGAGAGCTTTACCACATGCGGGATCGCTATTACGACGCCCGGACCGCGCGATTTCTTTCCCGAGAACCGGTCTGGCCGCAACTTGCCGATCCGCGAAAACTCAATCCCTATCAATATGCGTTATCCAATCCCATCTCTCATGTGGATCCGACGGGGCAGGACGAGGAAGATATCGAAATAAGAACGCGAATCGCCTATTCGGAGCGATACGTGGATCCTCTTTTTATGACTTGGGTAAATATGAGAATTCAGCAACGAGAGCAATTGCGTCAGGACCTCCAACGGTTTGGTGAGCGATGGGGGTGGTCGCAGGAACGAATCGATGCGGAAATCCGCGATGCGTTATCCGGCGGTTCCTTTGATGTATCTTCGATTCAAAAAGCCTTGCAATTGTATCCCGGCGACCCGCTGGATGTTCATGCCATCCTGACCAACCGAAATGGCCCCGGAAAATTTGTAGGCAAAGTAAGATGGTTCGCTCGATTTGGAGGAGTGCGGAGGCTGATTGGAGAAGGCGAGCATTTGTATTTGAGTCCGGAACAATTTCAACAGCTGATCAATGAAATGCGCGAGCAAAATACTCAACTCATGCGACTGGAAATGGAGGCCGATTATCGGGAAGGCGATCGTGTGGAACAGTGGGGGAACGCCGTCGACGTTTCTGTCGCCTGGAATATGACCAGGGAGCAAGGCGAGCGATTATGGGGAAATCGATAATCCTGGGTGTTCGTGAGAAATAAACAACACAAAAGAAGGAGCGTCTATATAATGAATCGGAATTCGTCGAAGAGAATGCACCTACTATGGATAATCGGAATCGTGGGCGGAATGATGCTTTGCTCTCCCGCGAGTTATACGCAAACCACGGCGACATACCAATATGACAACGCCAATCGTCTTATCGGCGTGTCGTATTCGGACGGAACCAGTGTGAGTTATTCCTACGACAACGCCGGGAATCTATTGAACCGGGTTGTGAAAAGTTCGTTGGATACGCCGACGCCCACAGCGACGTTCACCAACACGCCAACGCCGTCGAACACGCCGACTTTCACTCCGACATTTACGCGCACTCCCACACCCGTCCCGGTTGTCACCTATTCCGTTTTTGCTTTTGATAATCCCGGCGACACATCCGGCGATTTGACCGGGCAGACCGATTTCGATCCCGTTGATAATCGGAATTTGACGGTGAACTGGAATGCCGAACAGGGCAACGCGACGGATTGGCATCTGTATGTCCGCAAGGGATTGGGCGGATCAAAATTTCTGGGACGAACCGCCGTCGGCGCAGCCAACAGTTTTAATTGGAATACGAGCGCCGCGTTTGTGGACGCCGATTTCACGAACGGACCGGATTTCAATTCGAGTTATACGTTCCGCGTCATTCGCATCGACGGCCAACTCGATCCCACCGACTTTTTCGATCAACCCGCTCCGGTCGGTTTTAATATCGAGGGGGGCAATGCGGTCTCGCTGGCGCAACCCGCTCCCCCCAACCTCAACGTGAATGAAATCGCCGTATACGATGATATTCTTGGCGGTAACAATCTCGCTCCGGCGGGATCGACCGGGTCAGATCAGGACGATGTGAACTCGCGTGCAATTCAGATCGCCTGGAATTTCGGCCGGGATCCATCCACGATTAATGAATACCATATTTCCGTCAGTGTGGATGGCAGCGCCGAATATCAGTTTCTCGGCCAGACGTTGAATGGCAAGATCAATTATTTCTTGTGGTCGCCCAACACCGAATTCAAAACGAGTTCGACCTTTGCCAGTGGACCTCAGCATGGACGTTCTTATAAGTTTCGTGTGGTGCTGGTGCCGTTGACGGGTGAGCGCGCGAATTTGGTGAGCGGAACCCTGAATTACACCGTCACGACCGCTTCTTCCACCACGCAGACAGCCGGCGTGGTAGTGTATGATGATTCGTTATCCACGGCTGATTTGACCGGCCAAACCGATTTTGATGCGATTGATGCGCGCAATCTCACTATCGCCTGGAACGCTGAGCAGGGAAATGCCACCGATTGGCATGTCTACGTTCGAAAAGGATTGGGTGGATCAAAATATCTGGGCCGTACCGCAAGCGGGAGCGCCTCCAGTTTAAATTGGAACGCGGACGCCGCCAATCTCGATCCGGATTTCGCCAACGGACCCGATTTCAACTCGTCGTACAGCTTTCGTGTAATTCGCATTGACGGCCAACTCGGAGCGGAGGATTATTTCGATATGGCCGGACCGGTCGGTTTCAATCTGGATGGCGGGAATCCTGTTTCCCTCTCCAACCCGGCCATGCCCAAACTCAATGCCCGCCAAATCTGCATTTATGATGATATTCTGGGCGGCAATGATCTCGCGCCGACCGGTACAACCGGCTCGGATGTGGATGATCCCGATTCACGCGCTATCCAAATCGCCTGGAACTTCGGCGCCGATCCGACCACCGTCAATGAATATCATGTCTTCGTGAGCGTCGATGGGAGCGAGACCTACGACTTTCTCGGACAGACGTACAACGGATACATCACGTATTTCTGGTGGACGCCGAATAATACATTCCGAACGAATCCGGTCTTCGCCGACGGTCCGCAAGACGGCCATTCCTATAAATTTAAGGTGATTCTGATGCCGTTGACCGGCAATCGCATGAATCTGACCTCCGGGACGTTGAACTATTCGTTGTCCGCGCCCGCGGCAACGCCGACTCCGTTACATACGTCGACGCCCACACCCCTCGCCGAACCGACCAACACGCTGGCTCCGACGAATACTCCCAGTCCGACGAATACCCCGTTGCCGACCGCGACATCCACGCCGATTGGAACGATTACTCCCGCTCCGACTGTGCTTGTCAGTATCCCCAATCTACCTTTGAGTGCGAAGCCTTTCGTTCTGTCCGTTTTGCCGGCCGGAACCTTTATGATGGGAAGTCCGGATACGGAAAGCGGACGAAATGCCAATGAAGGTCCGCGGCATCCGGTCACGCTCTCGAACGAATTTCTGATCAGCCAATATCCGATCACACAGGCCGTGTGGCAGACGGTAATGGGCAATAATCCCTCCGGTTTTCCGGGCGTTGAAAATCGGCCGGTGGAACAGGTCAGTTGGACGGATTGCGCTCAGTTCTGCAATCAATTAAGTTCGATTCTCGGATTGACTCCGGTTTATAATGAAAGTACATGGCAGGCCAACTTCGAAGCGGATGGATTCCGCCTGCCGACGGAAGCGGAATGGGAATTTGCCTGCCGCGCCTGGTCGACGACCCGCTTTTATTGGGGAGATGATTTGAGTGAAACGGAAATTGCCAATTACGCATGGTACAGTCAAAATTCCGCTTCGTTCTCTCATGCGGTAGGAGAAAAACTGCCCAACGCATGGAATCTCTATGACATGAGCGGAAACGTCTGGGAATGGTGCAACGATTTTTGGCTGGGAAACTATGAGGCCGAATTGCAGATCGATCCTCGTGGCCCCACAACGGGTACCGCGCGCGTTATTCGCGGTGGAAGTTGGGTAAATGGCGCCTCGTTCAGTCGATCGGCAAGCCGCATGAATTATGCTCCGGATACTAAAAATCGCGGTATCGGTTTTCGCGTGGTGACAACCACGACTTCCATCCGGCCAATCCCGACCAATACCCTCACGCCATCCAATACTCCCACGCCGTCCAACACCCCTACGCCGTCCAATACTCCCACTGCGTCGTATACTCCACTCGCGACGTTTACTCCCACGTTTACCCGTACGCCGACTTCAACCTTCACCTTGACGCCGACAAAAACGCTTACGCCGACTCCGACCATTGTCATTCCACTCACTCTGTCCATCGACGCCAAAGCTCTCGAAGTGGAACTGATTTCTGCCGGCGTGTTCCTGATGGGCAGTCCGGACACAGAAGCGGGGCGCAGTGCGAATGAAGGGCCGCAGCATGAGGTGACGATTTCGCAAGCTTTCTTTATAAGCCGCTATCCGATTACACAAGCACAGTGGGAAGCGGTAATGGGGAACAATCCTTCCAATTTCAGCGGAAACATAAATCGTCCGGTAGAGCGGGTTTCCTGGGAAGATTGCGCGCGGTTTTGCAATCAATTGAGTCAACGTTCCGGTTATGTCGCGGTGTATAACGAGGAAACCTGGGAAGCGAATTTCGACGCGAATGGTTTTCGTCTTCCGACTGAAGCCGAATGGGAATTCGCCTGCCGCGCCGGGACCACCACACGGTTTTATTGGGGCGAGGATACGGGGGAAACGCTGATCACGAATTATGCCTGGTACAATGGGAATTCCAATTTGCAAACCAATACGGTTGGCCAGA
The DNA here is from genome assembly GCA_003598175.1 of Candidatus Omnitrophota bacterium. GTDB lineage: Bacteria > Hinthialibacterota > Hinthialibacteria > Hinthialibacterales > Hinthialibacteraceae > SURF-12. Next base: position 84,684 of record QZKN01000016.1, on the reverse strand, counting down.
AACAGCCCAATCAGTTCAAGTTATATGATATGGCCGGGAACGTATGGGAGTGGTGCAATGATTGGATGCAGGATACATACGATTCCGGACCCCAAATGGATCCGCGAGGCCCGGCGACGGGAACCACTCGCGTAATGCGCGGGGGCAGTTGGGGGAATAGCGCCGTTTACAGTCGTTCGGCAATTCGCATCAGCTATGCCCCTTCCACATCCAATCACAGTGTGGGTTTTCGTATCGTGCGGAAATATCCATGACCGTTAATGGCAGCCGGACAAGAATCACTGAATGGGGCGGACGCAAAACTCCGCCCTTTTCTTCAATTCACTGATGCGCGTCAGGTATTCCCGAATTTCGTTTGTATGTCTAATTTCATGATAGATTTCCACCTCATTGTTTCCCGGATCGATGGTTGGCTATTCGTATTGCGGCATTCGGCGTGTTGATTGCATTTATTTTACATGTATGATCGATTATATTATTTAAAAATAGTGTAAGCCATACCTGTCTGTTTCACAATCAAAAGATGTTTCACAGGCCTGTTTTTGTTGATTCGGTTGTCTTTCCATGAGGGGATGCCGCGCAAAAAGGATATTCAATGAATAGTAAACGTAAAATCTATGCCCTTTCTCTTGTATTTTGTGGTTTGGCATGGGGACTCGATTCCGTTATGGATTTTGTCCTGTTTTCGAATGACTCTTTTTGGGGATTGTTGATTGCCGACGTTCCCGCCCATGTAATGGTTCGCCGGATCACTGCGTGCATTGGTTTTGTGGTTTTCGGATGGATCATTGTGAGTATGACGCGCAGGCATTCCAATTTGGAAACGCAATTGCGCGAGGTTTCGATTCGCTATGAAACGATTTTGAAAGAAATTCCGGACATCGTGATGGAAGTGGATAACCGGAAAGTGTATACGTGGGCCAATGCGGCCGGATATGCGTTTTTTGGGATGGATGTAATTGGAAAAGAAGCGGCGCATTATTTTATCGGCGATCAGACAACCTACAATCACGTCAAACCGATATTCAACGGAGATGAATCGGTGGTGTATGTGGAAAGTTGGCAGCGCCGACGCGATGGAGAAGCTCGTTTGTTGGCGTGGTGGTGCCGAACTTTGAAAGATCAATCCGGCCGGGTGATGGGTGCGTTTTCCACGGCGCGCGATATCACGGAAACGAGACGGGCCGAGGAAGAAAACAAAAATCTCGCCAAATTCCCCGAAGAAAATCCCAATCCGGTTTTACGGATTTCAAGCGATGGCGTCTTACTCTATTCGAATAAATCCGGCCAACCGTTGCTTCAACTGTGGGGAATTGAGGAAGGGCAATCCATGCCGGAAGATTGGCGCACGATCATCCGGGAAATAATGGAGTCTTCCACGATTCGTAATGTGGAAGTCTCTTGTGGGAAACAGCACTTTCTCATTGAACTTGTGCCGGTTTTCGATAATAGGTACGTCAATGCATATGGCCGTGACGTGACGGAAATGAAACGATTGGAAGAGCAAATTCGGCAGTCGCAAAAAATGGAGGCCATCGGCCGCCTCGCGGGAGGCGTGGCGCATGATTTCAACAACCTTCTTATGGCCATCATCGGCTATAGCGAGTTGATTTTAAGCCATCTGGATCGAAACTCTTCGATATACGGCGAAATGGAAGAGATTAAAAAAGCCGGTGATCGCGCGGCCACGTTGACTCGCCAATTGCTGGCGTTCAGCCGCAAGCAGGTTCTTCAACCGGAATATGTGAAACTCAACGATTTGATTTTCAATATGGACAGGATGATTCGGCGTTTGATCGGAGAGGATATCGAATTGATCACCATCCCCGATCCCCGTCTGGGCATTGTAAAGGTCGATCCCGGCCAGGTGGAGCAGGTGATCATGAATCTGGTCGTCAATGCCAGAGACGCCATGCCGCACGGCGGCAACATCACCATCGAATCCGGGAACGTGGTGTTGGATGCAGCCTATGCGCAGGACCATCTCGATGTCAAATCCGGTCCGTATGTCATGCTGGCCGTCAGCGATACGGGGATAGGGATGGATAAGGAAATCCAAAAACGAATTTTTGATCCCTTTTTTACCACAAAAGAATTAGGCAAAGGAACCGGATTGGGATTGTCCACCGTTTACGGAATCGTGAAACAAAGCGGCGGCCATATTTATCTCTATAGTGAACCTCACCAGGGCACTACATTTAAAATTTATTTTCCGTGTGTGGAGGAGAAAGAGGCGGGCCGGTTGGGAAAACCGGATTCCCTGAACGCGAACGTACTACGGGGAACGGAAACGATCCTGCTGGTCGAAGATGAAAAAGTGGTTCGCACGCTGATTCTCCGCACGTTGAAAAGATGTGGCTATACCGTTATCGAGGCAAGTTATGGCAGTGAGGCGTTGCAACTCTTCGAGCGGACGCAGGCGCCGATTCAACTGCTCATCACGGACGTGATCATGCCGAAGATGAGCGGCCGTGAATTGGCGAAACAATTGACGGCTCTGAAGCCGGAACTCAAGGTGCTTTATATGTCCGGTTATACGGATAATGCCATTGTTCACCACGGAATTTTGGATGAAGGCATCGATTTTATCCAAAAACCATTCACTCCGGACGCGATTGTGCGCAAGGTGCGGGAAATGTTGGACACATCCTGACGACTGCGTTGGTTCCTGATTTCTTTGCCAATGAGTGAAGTTCATGAAAAGAGACGTAATCGTTATCGGCGCCGGAGCGGCGGGCTTATTCTGCGCGATCGAAGCCGGCAAGAGGAGTCGGTCGGTTCTTGTTCTGGAGCATAACGATCGCATCGGTCGAAAAATCAGCGTTTCGGGAGGCGGTCGGTGTAATTTTACCAACATTCATGCCTCGCCGGATTGTTATTTGTCCGCGAATCCACATTTTTGCATCTCCGCTCTGTCCCGTTTTACGCCGATGGATTTTATCGATCGTCTGGAAAGGAATCAAATCAACTTTCACGAAAAAAAACAGGGACAACTGTTTTGTGATGAGAATGCGAAGCAAATCATTCAGATGCTTTCCGCCGATTGTCAGCGTTATCAGGTCGAAATCCTTTTCAATTGTTCCGTGTTTGAGATGGATAAATATGATTCCTTTCAGGTTCGCACCAATTACGGCGTCTTTGAATCGAATTCTCTCGTCATTGCGACCGGTGGTTTGTCGGTCACCAAACTCGGCGCGTCGGATTTGGGATACCGCGCGGCGAAACGTTTCGGCCTGGCGGTTACGGAAGTGCGTCCTGCGCTGGTTCCTTTGGTTTTTTCTGCGCAGGATCGCGAATGGGGGAATAGGCTTCGCGGGATCTCATGCGAAGCGTCCGTTCGTTGTGGAAAAATCACATTTCAGGATGATGTTCTCTTTACGCATCGGGGACTCAGCGGACCGGCGATTCTGCAAATCTCATCTTATTGGAAAGAAAATCAAGCGATTTTCCTCAATCTGTTTCCTTGGTCGAATATCGTGGACATTTTGCGACAATATCAAGGAAGTGATCTGTTGTTAAGCACCCTGCTTGCCCGCTATCTCCCGAAAAAGTTGGCGAAAACGTGGTGTGAACTCCATGTTCGAGATATTCCCGTAAGGCAATATCCCACCAAAGAGATCGTACGGATCGCGGATTTGTTGCAAAATTGGCGAATCGATCCTTCCGGAACGGAAGGATTCAACAAAGCCGAAGTTACGTCAGGCGGCGTGGATACGCGTGAATTGTCTCCAAAGACCATGGAATCAAGAACCGTCTCCGGACTTTTTTTCACCGGTGAAGTTCTTGACGTTACCGGCCGGCTGGGCGGATATAATTTTCAGTGGGCATGGTCATCCGGGTATTGCGCGGGAATTCATATATAAGGAGTAAAACGATAAGTAGCTCGACGTTCACAGGATGCGATATTTTTTATAATTCGACCATTCGCTCTTGACAATTGGCTCCATGAAAGTTATTAATTCATATAGTCGATAGGATACATAGTCTGATGCTCACTCAAAAAGCAATTTATGCATTGAAATCCCTCGTCTATTTGACGAAAGAGTATGGTTTGGGCCCTGTTCGGATTTCCGAGATCGCGACGAAAGAGATGATTTCGAAGAAATTCATGGAACAAATTCTGCTTGAATTGAAACATCATGGTTTGGTTCAGAGCAAGAGAGGGAATGGTGGAGGATACGTTTTAGCGAAACAACCCTGGCAGATTTCGCTAGGGTATGTGATCCGCGCCATCGACGGCCCGTTGGCCCTAATCCCGTGCGTCAGTAAAACGGCTTATGGGAAATGTAAGGATTGTCCCGGTGAACAAAATTGCGGAATTCATTCGGTCATGAAGGAAGTCCGGGAAGTGACCGTCAACATTCTGGACGGCGCCAGTTTGCAGGATGTGATCAACCGTGAACGGCGGCTGAATGGCATTTTAAGTAGTGAAATCTTTTCTTTGAGGATGTAAATCGACATTTAATGGGAACAAATGAAGATAATGGCATAAAAAGGTGATCGCCATGCATTTTTCTGGCGCAAGCGATCCCGTATTGACTCTCTTCTCGTCGAACCGGTTTGATACGGAGAGCCGGTATAAATAGACGATCATCGGTTTTTTTAGCGTAGGCGTCGGTTTTGCCATGTTGTTTCTGCCCGGAAGAAAAAAAGACGATAAACCCAAGCAAAAGTACACCGGCGCCTACGCTATTTTTTATTGGCGTGTTCCATCACCTCCAGCGCGAAACGAGCCGACACGGTTGCCGGACCTCCCCCCATTTCGATGCCCACTTCGATAGCTTCCAACAATTCTTCTTGAGTAGCGCCTGCCTTTGCCGCCTGTTCGATGTGCCATTGCATGCAGGATTCACAATCAATGTCCACCGAAATCCCGACGGCGATCAATTCTTTCACTTTTCGAGACAACGCGCCTTTCGTATAGGCCGCTTTCTCCATTGCGAGAAAGGCTTTGTAGACTTTTGAATCGAGCGCCAGCAATTTTTCATGGGCGGCTTTTCGTTTTTGGTTGATTTCTGTGATTTGGTTGAATATGGATTTGCTTTCCTTATGATGTTCCATTCTTGTATTTCCTTTCCTCGATTGATGAACTCTTTATCCTTAAAATAAGATGGTGCATGATTGGAGGGAATTAGGAAAGGGATGTTTCGACTTCTTTCATTCAAGCAGCATAAGTAGCAATTCACCCGCCGTATACCGAACCGGGAATAGTCTCGAATCTCCCAGAGAAACTTATCTCACGTGCGCGGTGAACGATCCGCGACACAATCTTTTTTCGTGCATCGTGGTAACCAATCGGTCATGTGGGACATATGAAAAGAAAAATCATGCGGCGACGGATCGTGGTTTGCTGAGCAGTCCTTGAATGATCAAGTCCACGGCGTCGTCTTCGGTGATCCCGCGGCTCAGGAGCGTTTCGAGCTGTTTCGAGTCGACGCTGCCGATGGCCGCTTCGTGCGTGACGTGCGCTTTGGGATGATTCACTTCCACGATCGGGACTGCTTTGGCGACGGCTTCGTCTTGTACGATTTCCTTGCAATCGACGTGGCCGCGCGCGTAAGGGGCGCTCGCGGTTAACGTATTATAAATTTCGGCGCGCGCCGTATCGCGCAGGGCGATGTGGCTGTTGAGGACGCCGCGCGCGCCTTCGCCGACGAGATGCGCGGTTTCGTGAATCACGATGCGATCATTGCCGGAGCCGCTGATGCGGGCGGTGACTTCGGACACGCTCCACGCTTCGCCGATGACTTCCACATCGATGTCGATTTCTCCCACGCGGCCGCGAATCAATTCAAAATCCGTCGAATAGCGTCCTTTTTCCAGCACGTGGACTTTCGATTTCGGCGCGACGATCACGCCGCCGCCCGCGCCGTGAACGTGGCGTTCGGAATAGGAATATTCCGCTCCCGCTCCGATTTTCAACACCGCATCCATTTCATGGCGGATATTGCGGGCGTTGGGGAACGTACAATAAGCGAAGATGCCGGCCCGCGCATTTTCCTCGATTTCCATGTCTAAAACAATCTGCTGCAAACCGGTTTCCGGCATCATGCCGAAACAGATTTGGATGGGTTTTTCTATGACGGCGTTTTTTTCCACCTTGATTTTCGCTTCAATCCCATCCTTCGTTTCTTTGGCGTCGGCTTGCAGACCGGGGACGAGGTGAACGCCGAGAACGTGATTGTGATGAATTTCGATATGGGCGATGTTCGGATCATTGCGCAAATCATGCGGGGATAGCCCGATGGAATCATAAAGGGCTTCAAATAAATTACTGTTCGGCATGGGCGAGCTCCAGTGCAATTTTTTCCGGTGTGGGTTCGAAACAGGGAATGCATTTGTTTTCGAAATAGCGGGCGATTTTATCGACGGAACCTTTGTCGGCCAGCTGGCCGCTGCACAGCAGGAACGCATGTTCCGCCTGCTGCAGCACAGCCAGGCTGTGTGTGATCATAAGGATGGTGGTTTGATTTTGTTGTAAATATTGTAAAGCCTGGAAAATGCGCTCCAGCGCTTCCACGTCGATGCCGCTGTCGGGTTCGTCCATAAGAACCAATTTGGGTTCCATCGCCAGAATGCTTGCCAACTCGATGCGTTTGCGTTCCCCGCCGGAGAGGGTTTTATCGACCGCGCGGTCGATGTATTTATCCGGTTTCAACCCTACCAGATCAAGAACTTCCCGTACACGGGATTCTTTTTTGTCTTTGGCGGCGGCTCGGATGAAACTGCTGACGAGAAGGCCTTCGTAACGGGCCGGTTCCTGCCAAGCCAGCGTGATTCCTTTACGGGCGCGTTCGTCGATGGGGACGCCTTTCAACGATTCTCCTTCGAACAGGATATCTCCTTCGAATTTTGTGTAGCCGTTTAGTCCCATGATGACGTTGGCCAACGTCGATTTCCCCGCGCCGTTCAATCCGATCATCGCGTGAATATGGCCTTCCCATATATCGAGGGAGAGATTTTTCAGGATTCGTTTCCCACCAAGCCGTAAGGTGACGTCTTTCACTTCCAGGATTGTCAATGCTTTGCTCCCGCTTGATAGCATTTACTTAAAAATGTAAAATACCTAAATTCCCATGCGGGCAGGATGCCCGCGCTCCTATAAACTGGAGCGCGGACGTCCCGTCCACATATGAAACATACCTATTTTTCTGAATCATTGTGGTATGAATGTTTTTGAACTATACAGAATATACAATCAAGAGCCGATCAAGCAAGGCCGACTTTTATCGATTCGCTTGATTCACGATTTCAATTGTTCGGCGGCATTGAGGACAATCGATTGACGGGGCTGAAAATCGCGGACTCAATTGTATCACTTTCCCGCAGGAGCATTTGAAGGATTCCCACCCATTTTCTTTGCGCACATAGCGAAACGGTTTCCGTTCTTCCGTTTTTGGGGTGTTCGAGTTTGCCGAATCGCCGGCTGAGGGAATCGAATGTGTTGTACCGCAACGCGGGCAAGCGATGGAATTTCGCTTGAATGCGGAAGGTACTTTGATCCGCACTCCACAAGCGCAGGGAATGAACAGAAATTCGCCGAATCGCGTCAACAGATCGTTGACTTCCTGCAGCCGCGTGATCGATTCGCTTTTTTTATCACGTTCCACGCCAGCTTCCCGCGCCTTGACGCTTTCCGCCGCGGCGAGCGTTCGCGCGCCGAGGCAGGATTTTTTTTCGCCGTGGATTTTCTTATAGGCCGCTTCATATTCGGCCAATCCCGCGCCGCTCATACTGCGCAGGATTTTGATTCGCAGTTCCGTCGGCGGATGAGTGGAAAACAGCCCGGCGAACGATACGCTTTGCAAAGGGTTGATGATGTAGAGAGGGGCAAGAGCGCGGTTGACCTGTTTCATGCTTCCCGTATGATGGGAAATCTTTTCGAGAGCGGACGCCAGACCTTCCGGATAGCGGGTAAACAGCGCGCCGGAGGCGTCCGCCAGATATTCTCGTCGGCGAGAACAGGCTAAATATAACATCTGAGCCATGATCGGCGCTAAAATTGCAAATAAAATCGCGACGGCCAGGATAATAATTTGTTCCTGCCCCCCTTCTCTCGAAGAACGGGACCTTCGCCGACCGGCGCCGCCATACCAAAGCGAACGCAGGAAAGTATCGGACAGAAGAATAATGCTGCCCATCAAAACCGCCGCCAGCGTCATGAAACGAATGTCGAAATTTTTAATGTGGCCGATTTCATGAGCGATCACTCCTTGCAATTCATCTCGATTTAAATGTTTCAGCAGGCCCGACGTGACCGCGACCGTGGCGCTTTCCGGTTTTCGGCCCGTGGCGAATGCATTCGGGACATCGTTTTCAATGATGTACACGGAAGGCATTTTGCCGAGGCCGGAGGCGATGGTCATTTCTTCCACGACGTTCCACAATTGCGGCGCATCCTCTTTTTCAATTTTGTGGGCGCTGGAACTGAGCAGTAAGATGCTGTCCCCCTGCGCAAACGCAATCAGGCAGAGAAAAAACCACAACGCCAGAGCGGCGAGAGCGCCGAACGGTCCGCCGGCTTTCGGATCGACAGTCATGCCGATGACGAATCCCAAAACGACCAGCATTACCCCCATCAGCATGATGAGAACGATTGACCGGCGTTGATTACTGCGAATGGCTTCCCACATGATTTATAATCCGATGTGGGACAGGTTTTCAAACCTGTCCCCACAACATATTCGTTTGTTATTAGAATTGCACTTTCGGGACTTCGCGTTCCGCCTTGTTTTCCAGCTCGAAGAAGGCTTGCGCGCTGAAATTGAATATGCCCGCGATGATGTTAGTGGGGATGCTTTGAATTTTCGTATTGTATTTCATCACTTGATCGTTATAAAACTGCCGCGCGAAACCGATTTTGTTTTCCGTCGAGGCCAGTTCTTCCTGCAATGCAAGGAAATTCTGATTCGCTTTCAAATCCGGATATTGTTCCACCAGCACCATCAAGCGCCCCAATGCGCCGCTTAACATACTTTCCGCCTGCGCCTGTTCCTGCACGCCGGACGCGGTAACGGCCTGCGAACGGGCTTTGACGACTTCTTCCAGCGTCGATTTTTCGTGGCCGGCATAGCCCTTCACGGTTTCGACGAGATTGGGAATCAAGTCGTGACGCCGTTTCAATTGCACGTCGATTTGCGCCCAGGCGTTTTTCACTTCGTTGAAAAAGCGAATAAGGCCGTTGTATGCGCCGATCACCCACAAAATTATAATGACCGCGACGATAATAATACCAATCATCAATCCGCCAATCCCCAAAATTGCTCCACCGGATTCCATAATGTTCTCCTTTGTTTTTCAAGATTTCAATTTGAGTTCGTTTTGATATAGATTGCCGAAGAATTTCGCCACGATCCCTTCTTCCCCTTCACGGAAGGTGGCGACGACGGCTTGCAATTCGCCCTTGTCCAGCCAAAGGCCATGTCCATAAGGGCAGCGTTCCAGTTCAATCGAGTTTTCGAGGCAAAAACTGTCCATTTTCTTGTTGCAACGCGGGCAGCGGCGGGTGGAATGTATACCCGTTTTCTCCGCGCGCAGCGCATTCGACAGATTGCCCGGTTCGACGCCTTCGAACTCGGCGATCAATTCCAATTCGCCGGAATCAAGCCAGGTTCCCCCGCATTCGACGCAGTGATCAATCTCGATCCCTTCCAGTTCGAAGATCACCATCGCTTCTCCGCAATGTGGACACATAATTCACCTTTTTCCGCCATTCACGAGACCATTGTGTAAAAAGAAATGAGTTTGCTTACAATATGATACGGTATTTTAACGCGATTGGTTCGGAAATGAATATGAAGTGGTCTTTTTTTTGTGACCTCCGCTCCTGGATGAACTGCGTTTACCTGCCGTTATCCAATCCCCTCTGAATTCTCTCCGCCATGTCCGCAATCGACCGCCGAATTTCCTTCGCGCGGGGGCTGCGCAGGAAAAACGCCCGCCACTCGGCTTCCTGGATATGCGCCGCCGCCTGTCGGCGCATCGTATCGTCGTGCATGAGATCCGCCAGTTTTGCTTCGGCTCGCGCCAACGTATCGAGATAGGCGAAGTTCATGTCGTCTTTTGCGACGGCGATGGATGCTTTTTCCAGCGCTTCCTGATACGCAATCCGTTTTTTCTCGGAATCCAGGGCAAGATCGCCGGAAAGGACTTTGGCCATGGCGAAGATATTGCAAAAATAATCCTTGTATTGCACTTCATCGTTCAATTGAATGCTTTTCGCCAGATAATTCTGACATTCATCCATCAAGACGCGGCGATGTTCCCGCGCGTCATCGTGTGAGGTTTGAAACTGAAAGAGAACGTAATCGGCCCAAACAATACAAAGCAGCCAGTCCTCCTCTGCGGCCTGCCGGATGCCTTCCGGGATTTCTTGTACGGCTCGCTGGCGCAACGCCCGTTCGATGATTCGTTCCGTGCGGCGATCTTTTTCTTCTATGGTCTCCGCTTCTCTTCTCGCGATCAACGCGGCGTGAATGGTTTGTTCCTCGAATCGCACGGATTCTTCCAACAGGAAATAGCAAAAAACGATGAGCAAAACGCCGCCGAGGAGGGGAAACAATTTCTTCCACGAAAGCGGCGCGTATCCCATGCTCTTTTGGGAAGCCCGCCACGACGTTTCCTTTAATACTTTGATGGCGGCGAGTGAATACGCGAAAATATTGATTAACGAAAAGACAAACCACCCGATTACGTGCTGTATCCCGTTTCCGCGCGCAAAGCAAATGGGAAAAACCGCGATCATCAGGGCGTAAACGAAAAACAGGAAATACACCGTCCGATAGGAATGCAAGGTTTCGCGGTACCGCAGGCCGATCCAACTCGCGATGCATAAGGAAATCGCGACGGTCGAACCCAATGCTCCAACCAGGCCATACCAGAAATAGCTGACCGGCAGGCGGCTGAGCGAGGACATGCTCTTTGTCTGCGCCGTTAACAGGTCAAGACGGGAAAACGAATAGGAAAACAGCAAGGCAAATGCCGTCCCTGCCGCCAGCAGAAGCGGAAGGCCGCACATGCAATGCCGGATGACTTGGAACGCAGGCACTTTCCCCGTGTATGGCAGCATAAACCGATGATTACGCCGCGTTTGAAAGGCGGCGAATATCGCGGCGGCGAGAAACGATAACGGGCCGACCAAAAAAATCCGCGTCAATTCGCTCACGATTTCCTGATACGTCAAATGGCGCGATAAAACCGTTTCCGGCAAAATGAAGGCAAGATTTTCCAATCCCATCAGCGCGCCGAAAAAAATGGCAAACAGAAACCCGATGGAGAGATGGTCGGAATAATCGGCCGGATTCATCCATTGCGCGAAGTGGGCATACAGATTTTGCACGGTGCGTTCAATCCGACCGCGGCCAAGAACGTTGAAGGAAATTTCTGTGGGAATATAAGCGCGAAACCGTCCCCACACCGGCGTGGATTCCTTCTCATCGCCGCGCAAATGGCGTCTGGCCGCCCCGATCGCGGTCACGACGTTGGGGCAAAGATGGGGATTTTGCAAAGGTTGATTCAGGCAAAGCGATTGATAAAAACTGTGCGCCGCCTTAAGCGGCATGACGTCGTCCCGCACTTCGGCCTTGTAACCTAACACGCACATGCCCAGATCGTGCAATCCCGACGCAAAGCCGGCGGAATAACGTCCACGGCTGGACGAACTGCACGCATTCAGAAAAAGCACGGACGGCATGGAACGTGATTCCCTGTTATCGCGAAGTGAAATGAACAACCGGCGCATTTTTTCGACGGAAATATAATCGATTCCACCGCCGCCGCCCTCAAAACAAAGGCAGGGTTCATCGCCGTAAATCACGCCATGTCCAACGAAATGAATGAAATGAAATGCTTCTCCTCGAACCGATAACAACGTTTTTTCCAGATCAGCGAACGTACGAATGCCGCCGGTGAATCCCGTTTGCGGAGCAGGACCTACCCGTACGAGACCGTGAGTTTGTTTTTCCAGCAACCGCAACGATCGAATTTCCTCGATTCCTTGCGGGAGAGGCTCCAATCCAACCTTTTTTCCCTGATCCGGATCGATGAAAACAAACGGAGAAACGAGTAAAATTCCCCACGATGAAACATCGATCATGCGGGAGACCGTCGGGAAATTTTCACGGGAGTGAGAGCGGACGATTTGCAGGGAATAGCGTTGTGCAATAAAATCCTCGCCGTCGTGAAGCAATTCCCACGGCAGATCTTCCAATGCCAGACACAATTCTCGATTTTCCGCGGATGGCGGGGGAAATCGCAGGCAGAGAATGCGAATGGACATATCTTCTTTTAAATTGGCAAAGGTTCGGATGAGCGAAGTCTGGGCATTTTTTCCTAAATAATCATACAAACATCGCCCGGTTTCCACCGTTCCGGATGCGAGATCGGTAATCCAACCGTTTTTCCTCTCGCCGTTCGCGACCCGAATCGGTAGTTCTCCCGCCGCGGAAAACCGGCGAACGGGCCAGGGAAGGTGTAATTCTTCGTGCTTGCCGGTTTGATAGTAAAAGTTGGCGACCAGTTCTCCCGCATCGATCTGCGGTTCTCCAAAACTCCACCAAAGCCTATGTCCTGTTATTTCTTTCATTTCAACGCAGATACCGTCATGACCGGTTGGCCGTATCAATTCATTATAATTAACGATGGATGAATAGGTTTCATGGTAAAGCAATCGTCCCCGCTTGCTTTACAACGCAGGCGAGACGCCTGCTCTCCCCACGTTTATTCGTATGGATATTTATTTTGTAAGTCATTCGAAAACAATGAGATATTCAAAAAATGGGTGCAACCGCACAGCCTTCCATGCAAAAACAATCTATATTAACACGCATTTTGGTTTTGGTCTAAATCGATGAAGACAATTCCCTGTTCTTTTTTTCATTTCATATAAACCGCCATGATCGATTGATCACAACGAACGATGAAAATTTGTGGTAAATGGATGGAGATAGGATATGTGGTGAATGGTTCATATCCTTTTCGGAATGAAACAAGTATAATTGTTTAGCAGAGGCAATATTTTTTTCGATGATACGAGTGAAGACAGAACATTATTGATATCCTCTGCAAGAAAGGTTCAGGAAAATGAAAACCTATACACGAGTCTTCGCATTTACATGTACCTTCGCGTTGATTCTGTTTTGGAACGGGAATCGATCCATCGCCGCGGAAGAGGAAATTTCCCTGCGCGTGGCGCGATTGTCTCATTTCGAAGGCGCGGCTTCGATTCAGCGCATGCAAGATGAAGATTGGATCGATGCGATGGTGAACGTTCCGCTCATGGCGGGCGACAAACTCTATACGGCGCCGGGCAGCCGCGCCGAAATCCAGCTCGAAGACAACGTCAGTCTGTATCTCGGCGATGATACGTTTATCATTATTCAAACTCTCGACGATGCGCTTGGACGCATTGAAATCATTCGAGGCACACTTGCCGTCAACGCGCAGGGAGTGGATTTTTCCCGGCCGCCGTTGGAAATAAAATCGACCTATTTCCTGGCCACCGTGCTCGAACAAGTCAAAGCTCGATTCAATGTTGCGGAAGCCGGGCCGGCGGAAATTCCGGTTCGCCGTGGAACCTTGCGGATTTATCGGGACGGGGAAAGCCATTACCGCATCAATCGCGACGAGAAATTGTTGGTGAACGATCCGGATCCCATGACCTATTTGTATGTCGGTTACAACACCGTGGACGACTTTGATCGCTGGTGCGATTTGCGAGACGCTATGAATTATACCAGCCCCAGCAAACGGTACGTCTCGACGCGGATTTCCGGCTACAGCGATTTGGATCGCTACGGCGAATGGATCGAAGCGCCGGACTACGGACGCGTCTGGAGACCGACGACGGTGGTTGCCGACTGGGCGCCTTATCGTCACGGGCGTTGGGTATGGGTGGAGCCTTACAGCTGGACGTGGGTGTCCTACGAGCCGTGGGGCTGGGCGCCATATCACTATGGTCGTTGGGTTTATACACCGCGATACCGCTGGTGCTGGGCGCCGACCGATGTGGTGTATGTGTCTTATCATCCCCGGCCGGTTTGGTATCCGGCGCTGGTTTCATTTTCCTATGCCCGGCATGGACGCCATTTCGGACTATCCATCGGCGGAGGTTTTTATGATGATCCCTGCATTGGATGGTTTCCGCTGGGACCGCGCGATCATTTCCATCCATGGTATCATCATCGCTCACTGTACGTTCATGCGGGCACGCATAAGCGAAAATATCACGATCGTCCCGACACGGTGATCAACAATATAACGATCAACAACACCACGATCAACAATTATCAGAACAGCAATGCTCCCAATGCCGTCACTGTCATGCCGCAAAGAGATTTTGTTGAAGGACGGCACGAACGGCGACAGCCGGCGACGCTGGCGCAGGTGAATAGCAAAGAAGTGCAGGTCGGCTCGACGGCTGTAACGTCGCTTCCGCAGCGGCGAGAGAGAGTGGACGCGAACCGGCGCGAAGAAGTAAACGTTCCCACCGCTTCCGCTACGCTGAATGCAGGTGGTAAAACCACTCCGGCGAGTCCTGCAAAAGTGGATGCGGCGCGAACCGGCGTCTCGCCGGAACGAAATCAAATCAGCAAACCGGAAACAGCCGCCAAGGCGAGTGTGGCTCCTTCCGTTAGCCGGGAAGCGCCGCGAACGCAGGCAGTCAAACCGCAGCGGGAAGCCGCGGCGGATGGCTGGGCTAAACCGTATACGGACAGCCAGACGCTGAATAACGCGCCGAGGAGCCCGAAAGCGGATGCCGGATACTCCGATACGCGCAGCAAAGCGGAGCCTGCAAAGGCAGCGGAACCGCGTGGAAGCAATTCCACCTCCGTCAGGCCGGATACCACCTCCGCCAGACGAGCTCCGGAAGGAATCGGAAGCGCTGCGCCGAAAACTGCCGCCGATTCCGCCCAGAAAACTCCGCGGATTGAAACAAACAAATCCAGCCTTACGACTCCGACGACCAGCAGGTCTACTGTACGGCCGGACGGTATGGTGGATACAAAGGAAAGAAGCGTTCAAACGCCGCAAAAGGTCGAAGCGGCCAGACCGACGACTCCAACCGGAAGTAAAACCGGTTCATCGCCGGCGCGCATTACCCCGCAAACGAAAGATGCCCGCGTGAACACGCCATCCACGCCGGCAACCAGGCAGGCGCCTGTTCGTCCCACCGATGTGAAATCATCGAAGCGGGACACAAGCGGAACCAGCAAATCACAACCATCGAATATTTCACCGACACGTTCGACCGTCATCCCTTCCGCAAACTCGATGTCGGGAACCATGCAAAGTTCTGCGAACACGAACTCGAAAGTGTACCAAAGCCCTGATTATTCGTCTTCGAGGACGACTCCGCAAACACAAATTTCACCGCAACCTTACCAAAGGAGCTCGGTTTCTCCCCAAACAAAGGGTACCACCCCAAGATCAAGTGAAACAAGCTCTTACGTTATCCCCAAAAGTTCCTCTTCAACCAATGCGTATCGCAATGGCATGAATACGGCGCGTGCGCAGAGTGGTAATACGTACGCGCCGTCTCGCACTCTTCCCGGTTATCAATCTCCTTCCTACAGCCTGCCGTCATCATCCTATTCGGGGAATCGAAGTACCAACAATTCGTACAGTTCACCAAGCCAATACATACCTCCTTCACGCAGTAGCAGCTTTTCCGCGCCGAGTTATACCGCGCCGAGTTCGACGCGGCAAAGTTCAAGTTATTCATCGAGCCAAAGCAGCTCGATGATGGGCCAACCATCGAGCAGTTATAGCGCTCCCCGCTCTTATTCCCCACCGTCATCTTCAGGTTCGAGCGCTGGGTATTCCGGTTCCATGTCAAGATCGTCCTCATCCGTAAGGAGTAGTGTGGGAAGTTCGGCGGGAACGCGCGGCGGCGCTTACAGCAGTCGGCGCAATTAATTCGCAAGAATTCTTCCGATTCATTTCTCAAACACGGTTGATACATTTCTTCATTATTTTTTCAATCCTCTCTCAAGTTCACAATTCCTTTGTCGATAATCGATAATGGGAATCTCTGTTTTTGAGTCGAGATGCATTCTCGGAAATATTTTATCTTGTGGAATAGCGCGTGTATTTGTAAAATAGATAGCAGAAGAAATTGATTTCAAAAATGAGATAAGAAGCAATGGTCAGCGGCCCCACAAGCGTGAATAGTTCTCCGGTCATTCGTTTCCGGCCAGATCCGGGCGAACCCGCCGTGCGTTTGGCCGCGCCGCCTGAGCAAACCGCGCTGCTGGTCGCTTCGCAGGAGCAACGAAACGAAACGCGTTTGCGCTCGCGAGCCATTGCCCGCGGCGAAGACGTTATATTCTCGAAGCGTACCTTTACGCTCGGTATCGACTCGTCCAGCCCGGTTTATAACGGCGGTTTAACGACGGTTGTCAGCCGTCCCGACGCCAACGGTTTTCTGCCGGATCAGGTTTTGCAGCCGATAATAAAAGAACAAGGCGTTGCGCCTGGCGAAACCGAGAAAGAAGACGACGAATCTCCGCTTGATACCGAATCTCTTTTGGCTCAGGCGGACCAACCGACGGAAGAAGAAATCGAGCAGGAAAAACAGGAACTCGAAAACGAAGATTCCCGTCTGAATCAAAACCTCACTCGCGCAATTTTGGAACAAAACCGCGCGCTGGAAAATGACGACGCCGTTCAATTCGAACAAGCGCGCCGTAAACAATCGCAAGTCGCGCGTGAAATGGAAGAAAACGAACGCGATCTGCGGGAAGTCGAACTCGAAGAATTGAAAACGAAGATGGAAGAGTTTCAACAATCCGCGGATGATGCATTGCAGGATAATATCGGTATTGCCGCCGGAATTCTTGACGTCATGTTCGGATGGAGTCGGGAGCCATCGGCTGCGCGTGTATTCTGAACCGGAGTTCCATCCCCACCAATACGTTATCCGACAAATGTTTGTGCCAGCGCTTCCTTGATGGAGTTCTATCGGCTTCGCAGCCAATTCCAAACGACGGACCGTTGATCCCCCTTAGCGGATTTCACGTCCAACCGCTCGGCTGGCGTGGAATCACTCTACTCGACTACCTCCTGCGTGGCTGCGATCGCTGTCGAAACAGTAGCCTTTATCCGAGAAATTGGCATATTCCATGAATTCGGCTATCGTCTAGGCGTCCGGATAGCCTGACGTGAAGGGATGTTTATTGCTTTCCGGCAAGAATGAAAATAGGACTTGGAAGAGGTTGGGCAGGAGAACTCATCATGAACTCGAGAGAAATCGTACGGCGGGCCATTGAATTCGCCTATCCTCCGCGGTTGCCGTTTTATCAAAGCGGCGTCGCCGGCATCCCCGACGATGTGTGCGAAATTCGCGAGATGGATCGCGCGGAAGCGGGATGGTTTTTTGACACGCCGGGTATGGACGATTGGGGGTGCCGCTGGGCGATTACGGACGTCAAAAATATGGGGCAGGTGATCGAGCATCCGCTGGCGGATTGGGCTGCCTTCAATTGGTATCGGCCTCCCGATCCGCGGAATCCGTATTATTACGAACGGATAGAAGATTTGCTGCGTCAGGCGGGGGATCGGTACGTGGTTGTGACCTGCCATTTCAATTTGATCGAGCGTCTGCACATGCTGCGTGGATTCACAGCGACGATGGAGGACTTTTATTTGGCGCCCGATCATATCGAAACGCTGCTGGACATGATTCTCGAATTCAAATTAAAGCAATTGCTGGAACTGTATACCCGATTCGGCGAGCGGATCGACGGTATTTTTTTTACCGATGATTGGGGAACGCAGCAGGGCGTGTTCGTCAGCGGCGATACGTTTGATACATTTTTTGCGCGGCGCTATCGCATGTTATTCAAGACGGTTCACGATTACGGTTGGCATGTTATCCTGCATAGCTGCGGAAAGGTGAACGATTTCGTGCCGCGATTCATCGAATTGGGCGTGGACGTGCTGAACATGCAGCAGCCGCGGGCGTATGGTCTGGCCGAATTCGGGGAGAAAAACAAGGGAAAGGTTTGTTTTTTAACCACGGTGGATATCCAAACCACGCTTCCACGAGGCAGCGAAGAAGAGGTGAGGGAAGAGGCGGAGTTACTGGTCCGGCATTGGAGCACGCCGGCGGGTGGATTTATCGTATTCAATTACGGTGATCCAAGGGCGCTGGGGATTCCACCGCAGATAACGCCGATCATGTTTGATCAGTTTTATAAATTAAAAAATTACTGGCAAGAGCAAAGGTGAACGATCTCTATGCGTTATAAATTGATCAGTTGCGATGTGTTGTACCGCGAAGTGTGCGCGGTGGTTTCCCGTTCGATTCATCAGGTCGATATCGAATTTCTGCCGAAGGGATTGCACGACATCGGGCGGGAAAAAATGTTGCCGTGGTTGCAGGATGTGATCGCGCGCGTCGATGAAACGAAATATGACGCGATTTTGTTGGGATATGGATTGTGCAACAACGGGATTGTGGGATTGGAGGCGCGAACGGTTCCGCTGGTCGTTGCCCGCGCCCATGACTGCATAACGCTTTTTCTTGGCAGCAAAGAGCGTTACGCCGATTATTTTCACAACCATCCCGGCGTTTATTTTCACACGACCGGCTGGATCGAACGGGGCGACGTGGCGGAGGAATTGAAACCGTTGTCCATCAGCCACCGACAGGGACTAGCGCAGAGTTATGAGGAACTGGTGGAGAAATACGGCGAGGAAAACGCGCAATTTTTATACGAACAATTGGGCGATATCACCAAAAATTACAAACAACTGACGTTCATTGAAATGGGAATCGAACCGGATGATCGGTTTGAACGCCATACGCAAAAGGAAGCGGAAGAGAAAGGCTGGGAATACGAAAAAGTTAAAGGCGACCTGTCCTTGATCCGCAAATTGGTGGATGGAGAATGGGAGGAACGGGACTTTCTCGTCGTGCCGCCGGGGTATCGCATCGAAGCGAAGTTCGATGAGACGGAAATCATCCATGCGGTGAAGTGCGCCTTGTCTTGAAATCGGTGTATCCGCCAATTCAAAAGGGAAAGTTTTTTGTGGGTAAAGCAAGCGTCTCGCTTGCATGACTGCGCAGACGAGACGCCTTCTCTACCCGCGTGAAGAATCCATGTTTTTTTTGTTGCGTATGTCCTCAAATCCATGTCAACTCTGTATAATAACTTCATTTTCCACAACCAATTCCGTGAACCAATTCTTTTGTCGGATATGGGTTGATCGAATAGTCCTTTTTGAAATTGCGGAGATGGAGAATCATGAAAGAACGTATCTTTTCCTGTCGTCTTCCGATGACCATTTGTATTTTGTTTGCAGTATACATTTTTTCCGGATGCGCTTCGGTTCCGCTTTCCCGCTCATCCGGCGCGGATCCGTTGATCGAAGGTTTCTCGCAGATAGCCGTGGCGTCGGTTTCCGACGCCATCGATCAAATCATCGGCAAGCGGGGATTCATGTCGCATGAAATGCGGCCGGTGTTTCCAACAAAGATGTGCGGGTATGCAGTCACGGTGCTGGCGCGGCCTTCCACGGAGAAAGAACCGCCGTCGATGGCGCTGGATTTGATCGACAATGCGGAGCCGGGTAAGGTGTTGGTGATCGTGATGGAAGGAGAGGAAGGGAAAGACGTCGCGGCGTTCGGAGGCATCATGTGCACGGGGTGTGTTGCCCGCGGATTTGCCGGCGCGGTGTTGGATGGCGGCTGTCGGGATGTGGCGGAAATTCGCGAGATGGGATTTCCGGTGTTCTCGCGGTCCATTTGCCCCACCAATTCCGTCGGGCGATATGTGAACACAGCGAAGAACGAACCGGTGATTTGCGGCGATATCGAAGTGCGGCCGGGCGACATCATTCTCGGCGATGAAGACGGCGTTGCCGTGATTCCGCACGAGCGGGCGGATGAGATTTTGCGGCTCGCGCAGGAACTCGAGGTGAAGGAAGCCGTGACGGCGAAAGCAGTGAAACAGTTGAAATCGATTCGCAAAGCGACGCAGCAGCATGGGCGGATTTGATTTCAACTCATCATGGACGGAGTGAGGACATCTTATCCGCATTACGCCACGCATCCGATCGCCTTTTTTATCGGAAAATGTGAAAAAAGATACCGGAGGAGAATCATGAATAGAAAAAACGCTGTTTGGGCAATCGGTTTCGCCTTATTACTGGCAGGCTGTACGGCGGATAATACTCCCTTTCCCTCCAAACCGATTACGGTTATCGTTCCGTGGGCGGCGGGAGGGGGGACGGACGGCATCGCCCGCGCGTTGGCGAAAGAAGCGTCCGACGTGTTCGGCGTCATGTGGACGGTAAACAACAAAACAGGAGGCATGGGTGTTTCCGGACACGATTTCGGCGCGCGCGCGAGGGCGGATGGATATACGTTGACGTTGATAACGTACGAACTGTGCACATATAAGGCCTTGGGACGGGCAAATCTTGGTCCGGATGATTTCAAAGCGATTGTACAAATCAACGAAGATCCCGGCGCGATCACCGTGCAGGCGGATTCGCCGTGGAATACCCTGCAGGATATGATCAACCATGCGAAAGAAAATCCCAAAGCGGTGAAAGTGGGCAATTCGGGGCCGGGATCGGTATGGCACATCGGCGCGGCTATGTTGGAAAAGGAAGCGGGGGTGGAATTCACGCACGTTCCGCATGACGGCGCGGCGCCCGCCGTGGTGCAGTTGTTGGGCGGGCACATCGACGCGGTCGCGGTCAGCCCCGCGGAAGTGCGGCAGCACGTCGAAGTCGGCCGGTTGAAAATTCTGGGAATCATGTCAAAAGAGCGGATGGCGGATTTTGCGGAAGTGCCGACGGTGGTGGAGCAAGGCGTGAATGTCGTGCATGGCACTTGGCGAGGATTGGCGGCGCCGAAACACACGCCGGACGAGATCGTCGCAACATTGGAGGAAGGATGCAAAAAAGTGTACGATTCCCCTGCCTTTCAGGAAGCGGCAAAACAAGCCTATTTAGGCCTGCAATACCGCAACGCCAGCGATTTTCAAGAATTTCTGAAGCAACAAGAAATAGCGGCAACCGAAATGGTCAGTGACAATGGATAGAACCGCATGGACAAAGGATTTAAAATTGGTCGATGCAAATCACCTTATACCCTAAACCCTATACCCTAAACCCTGATTTTAGAAGGCGCTCATGCAGAAAATCCTATCCGGCGAATTGATCATTGGCATACTATTAATCCTATTTGGAAGTTTTACCTTTTATCAAGCCGGCGTGTATCATACACAGACGGACGGCGTGGGGCCGACATTCTTTCCGCAGGTCCTTTCGGCTGTATTGATCCTCTTCAGTTTGGTTTCGATTGTTCTTTCCCTTGTCAAATCCTGTTCGCCTCAAGAATTGGCGGAATCCTGTTCGGAAAGTACGGAAACGACAAAACCGGCGTTTCGGAAAATCGTTCTTTGCATTGCCGGATTGATTGTCTATTGGGCCGTCATGTATTTTCTGGGTTACATCGGGCCGTCAATTGCCTTTCTGGTATTCATGATGTTGCTGTTGGGCGAACGAAATGTGTTGAAAATCGCCTGCTGGTCGATCGGCCTGCCATTATTGCTTTACCTCGTGTTTGAACGAATTTTGAACGTGCCGCTGCCGGTTTTCGAG
Organism: Candidatus Omnitrophota bacterium; assembly: GCA_003598175.1. Lineage (GTDB taxonomy): Bacteria > Hinthialibacterota > Hinthialibacteria > Hinthialibacterales > Hinthialibacteraceae > SURF-12. The sequence continues at coordinate 63,069 of QZKN01000016.1, read as the reverse complement.
TTAAGAATATAAAGGAAAATTGATGGAGCCTTCCATTTTTCAAGGATTTCAAGTCGCGCTTGAGTTTGGTAATTTCCTGGTTCTCTTCATCGGCGTCACGCTGGGGATCCTCATCGGCGCGCTGCCGGGTTTGACGGCAACGATGGGGGTGGCGTTGCTGCTGCCATTCACCATCGGCGCGCAAATGTCCGCCGCGGCGAGTATGTCGATGTTGATCGGCATCTATATCGGAGCGATTTTTGGCGGCTCCATCCCCGCGGTTTTAATTCGCACGCCCGGCACGCCCGCATCCGCCGCCACCTTGATGGACGGATTTCCCATGTGCCAGGCCGGAAATGCGGGGGAAGCGTTGGGATTGGTCACATTCGGCAGTTTTTGCGGGGGGATGATCAGCTGCGCGATCATGATTTTTCTCAGTCCGGTCATTTCTCATTTTGCGGAACGGTTCAGTTATGCCGAATATTTTGCGCTGGCGGTGTTCGGCTTGAGTATGATCGCTTCCATTTCCGGCGGCAATGTGCTGAAAGGCATGATTTCCGGCATATTCGGCTTGCTGTTGGCGACCGTCGGTTTCGATCCGGTTTCGGGAGTGCCGCGCTATACGTTCGGAATGCCGGGACTGTTGGATGGAGTCAGTTTTATTCCCGCTTTGATCGGCCTGTTTGCCTTTTCGCAGGTTTTTATGGATATTTCCATTCTGACGCAAGGAAAATTCGAACAACCCGCGCTGAAAAATATGATTCCCCGCATCGGCGGCATGTTGAAGCATTGGTTTCTGATCGTGCGAACCGCTTTGATGGGCACGTTCGTCGGTAGTTTGCCCGGCGCGGGATGTGATATCGCCGCGTTTATCGGATTGAACGAGGCCAAGCGTTCTTCCAGGCATCCGGAAAAATTCGGAACCGGCATCCCCGAAGGGATTTTAGGGCCGGAAGCGTGCAAAAGCGGTGCGACCGGCGGCGCGATGATTCCCATGCTCACGCTCGGCATTCCCGGCGACGCGGTGACGGCGATCATGTTGGGCGCTTTGACGATACAAGGGCTTCAACCCGGCCCGTTGCTGTTTAAAGATCATTTGGATGTGGTGTATCCCTTCTTCGCCAGCATGATTTTGGCAAATATCGTGATGATTTTCGTCGGTTTCGTTTCTGCGAAATATATCGCCAAAATCGTCAGTATCGATAAGAAAATACTATTGCCCGTCATTTGCGTGCTGAGCGTGATTGGCGCGTATGCCATGCGGCAAAGCCTGTTCGACGTGGCGGTGGCCATCGTCATGGGCGTCGTCGGATTTGCAATGCGAAAATGGGATTATCCCGCCGCGCCGATCGTACTCGCCTTGATTCTCGGTCCGATGGCGGAAAGCAACCTCCGCCGCGCGCTGCTTTTGCCCGATGCAAGCGTCATGATGTTCTTTACCCGCCCGATCACGGCGGTTCTTTTGTTATTTGCCATCGGAACGGTGATTTTTGGATTGCGGAGCAGCATGAAAAGCGGTACGGCGGTTTCCGATGCCCGATAACCCGACTTTCTCCATTCGTAAAAATCGCAATTCCGGAATGAATAAATTAAATCCGGAAGACTCTTTTGTGCATGACTGGTATCGTTTTGTGCTTTCGTTTCCCCCGCATTTCGTTCGAGAGTATATATGCCAATTTGGTTTGAAGAACAATCAGTGTGTTTTTGATCCGTTTTGCGGCACAGGAACCACATTGGTGGAATCCAAAAAAATAGGGATTCCATGCGTTGGTTTCGAAGCCAATCCAATGGCCTTTTTTGCCAGCCGTGTGAAAACGGATTGGAGCCCGAATTCGTCCGGATTATTGAAACATGCGAATATAGTAGCCGAAAAAGCGTATCAAATCCTCGCGGAAGCGGGAATCGAGGATGAATCCATATCCAACAAACATGAAAAAAATAAGACAACACCATCCCTGCGGGTTCTAACACCCGAAGTCGAAAAATTGCTATTAAAAAATTCCATCAGTCCTCTTCCGCTGCATAAAACGCTGGTTTTGCTCGACTGTCTGGATGAATATCGCCATAAAACCTATCACGATCACGAGCGCCTGGCTTTGGCAAAAGCGTTGGTTTCTTCCATCGGCAATTTGCATTTTGGGCCGGAAGTGGGAGTAGGGCGCGCCAAAATGGATGTAGCAGTGATTCCCGCATGGTTATCGGAAATGAATCGTATGGCGGAAAGTTTGTACGTTCTTCGACCATTGCAAAAGATTTCCTCGAACGTCTTTTGCGCGGATTCAAGAACGATGGATCAAAACATCGAACCGAATTCGATCGATGCGGTGATCACTTCGCCGCCTTATCCCAACGAGAAGGATTACACGCGAACGACGCGGCTGGAATCAGTTTTGCTGGGATTTATTAAAAATAAGGATGAGTTGCGTGCGCTGAAAAAACAATTATTGCGATCGAATACCCGCGGTGTGTATAAAGATGACGACGATGATCGATGGGTCAGTCAAAACGAGGAAATTCAACGGATAGCGGAAGCGATAGAGAAGCGGCGCATCGAATTGGGGAAAACGTCCGGATTCGAAAGGCTTTATCATCGTGTGACAAAATTGTATTTTGGCGGCATGGCTCGCCATTTTGCCGAATTGCGTAAAGTATTGCGGCCAGGTGCACAATTAGCTTATGTTGTTGGGGACCAGGCTTCTTATTTGCAGATTATGATCCGCACAGGGAAGATTCTGGCGGAATTGGCGCAATCGCTGGGATATAAGTTGATTGAAATAAAACTATTTCGCACTCGTTTGGCCACTGCGACGAAAAAACAACTGCGAGAAGAAATTCTATTGTTACGCTGGCCGGGTTGAAAAAGATTATCGGAAACACGTTAATTGTATGGAATCGAATCGATTCACGATCAGACCAATACTGGATTACAGAAGGAGATGAATTCATGAACACAAAAATATGGATCATGGGTTTGTTGTTGGTCGGTTTTGCCGGTATGGTTCATGCCGAGGCGGTACTCGACAATTTCGATAATGACCGGTCTCCCGCCAACGGAGCGGGTACCGACGCGTATTGGAATCCTCCGTTTGAACCAACATTTCATATGGCGCTGGAAACCACGAAAATCCATTTCGGCAACGCGGCGTTACGGGTGAATTGGGCGGATAAAGATTTGTGGCCGAGCTTCGTCATCGCCAACCTGCATCAAAGCGGGAATGCGGGAAATCGGTTTTTCGACGCTGACGCGGTGCGCATGGCCGTCGCCGGTCCCGCCGGCCGGGTCATTTTGAAATTGGTGGATTCGGACGGCTATGGAACGGGGGATTTGGCGGACGTTACGACGTCGGGCAGCGATACCTATGAACTGTATGAATTTCGGTATTTAAACAATGCCGTCAATTCCCCCATCAATTTGGATGGAATTTCCGAAATTCAATTACTGGTTGACGCCGGTGTAAGCGGAACGTCGGGGACGATTTATATCGATTCGATTGAATTGATTCGTTATGTCGGCGCCGGGAGTGAAGTGGTCGCCGTGATCGACAATTTCGATAACGATTCTTCTCTCGACGATGATCCCAACGCCGCGGATTCCATTCCCTCGGGCAATTCGCTGCTGCCGACGGGGCCGTTTTTCACCACGGTCGTCAACGATCCGGCGGGAGGAACGAATGCGGTGTTGAAAGTGGATTACAACACCAGCCCCTGGAACGTCTTGTGGGTGGAACAGCTGGATATTACCGACTGGAGCGAAGCCGACGGGATTTCGATTGACATTTATGGCAGCGCCGGAGGAATTTTATTGAAACTGAAGGATGCGACCGGAAAAGAAGAGGAGCCGACCGGCGGTTTCATTCGCCATGATGGGGATCGGTGGGATACCTATACGTGGACGTTTCATCAAATTTCCATCGTCGATTTGGCGCACATGGACAAATTGATCGTTTTCGTCGAAGGTCCCACCGGCGGGGAAGGCACGATTTATTTTGACAATTTGATTTTGAACGGTCCGATCACGAATATTGAGAATTGGGCCATTTACTGACTTTATTCGTTGTAGTGCGGGCTTCCATCTTGCGCATACAGACCGGAAGTCCGCACTTTAACTTTCTGTCAACCTTCGTCATGACCAATTGACCAAAACCGGATCAATGAAAATGGATCGCCGGCATCCCGCCGGTAATTCGGAATATTACCGAAACATTGGTTTCAGCGTTTGGATACCCGACCAAAAATAAATACAATACTTTATAAACGTTTATGTCTGTTTCTCTGGCACTCCTGTTCGGAAAAGATGATGACTATAATGAATAGGTTGCGAACGAGTTTGAAAAACGAAATGATCAGCACTATCGAATGATTGCCGAAATCGGTACACTATCATATAAATCGCCATGACCAATAGGTCACAACGAAGAAATGAAAATCACCCGTTGGGGCGGTTCGCGAACCGCCCTTACCACAGGAATTTTCATATAAACCGAGTTTTGAAAATGGAGGCGCGCCCACCGTTGAAATGGGAATAGCGGGAATCGTGACAACGTACGGCGAGGGGCGATTGACAGTGAGCCCAGCCCCTTTCAAGGCTAGGCGGCAAAACGTGTGTTCATTGATTCGTTGTGACCCAGCGGTCATGACGGTTATACAAAATAGTTGACACGAACATATTTTTCGTCAGGAGGCTTAATCAGTGCAATTTTCCATCGTGGGCCGTAACGTTGAGATCACAGACGCCATTCGAGACTATGTCGAAAAGCGTCTGATGAAACTGAAAAAGTATTTTTCGCGGGTTGTGGATGTTCATGTTGTATTGTTCACCCAAAAAATCAATCAGGTTGCCGAAGTGACCATCAATGCCGGCGGAATAGCCATTCATGGCGAGGAATCGTCCGAAGATTTGTATGCTTCCATCGACAAGGTCGTCGATAAATTGAGTGTACAATTACGCAAACACAAAGAACGATTGAAAGAACATCACAAAAAAGAACCTCGTCCGGATAAAGATTTGAATCTGAACGTGTCCATTTATGAAAAAGAAGAGGTTGAGGAAGCAAAGGAATCCCCACAAGTCATGCATACGCAACGGTTTGCCATCAAACCGATGTCCGTCGATGAAGCGGTCATGCAATTGGACTTGATCAATAATGATTTTCTGGTGTATATGAATTCTTTGTCCAATAAAGTCAACGTATTATATCGACGCAATGATGGGAATTACGGTCTCATCGAACCGGAATATTGAAACCGGTTTTTTTCTCCGTGAAATGAGATGGAAAATCCGAATCGGATGAAATAAGCGAATTCGTGTTGCGGAACAATCCGAAAATAAATCGATGGGGAACAAGAAGTCATTCAATACGATTCGAACCGAACGGACATGAACAGTGTGATTTCGTGGAAAAAGAAAGTGACGAAATGAATTTACTCGATGTGATTTCACCCCGTTGCATTAAGGTGCCGCTGGAAAGCAGAACGAAAAAAGAGGTCATCGCGGAATTGGTCGATCTCATGGTTTCCGTAAAGAAATTACCGCATCGGGATGCCATATACGAAGCACTGATCGAACGGGAAGAAGTGGGCAGCACCGGAATCGGCCATGGCGTCGCTCTGCCTCATGCCAAATGTGCGGAAGTCAAGGAAATCTGCGTCTCTTGCGGGATTTCTCCGGAAGGGATTGATTTCGATGCATTGGATCGAGAACCGGTTCATATTTTCTTCATGATTCTGGCCCCGCGCAGCGCGCCGGGACAGCACCTTAAGATTATGTCCATCCTGACGCGGTTTTTGAGCCGAGAGGCTGCACGGGAAGAAATAATCAAAGCCGGCAACGCCGACGATGTGTATTCTGTTTTATGTGATCTGAACCAGAACCAAACCATTTCGAAAACATTATGACGGACGAACGCATACTCAAACCTGATCCGTTGCCGGTTGAGCGGCTGCTTGATTTTCCCGACCTCGATTTGGAGGTGATTGCGGGAAAGATGGGGCTGGAACGAACCATCAACCTTTCCGAATTGAATCGCCCGGCGTTGGAATTGGCCGGATTTTTCGATAAATGGAAACCCGAACGGGTGCAGATTATAGGCACCGGCGAAATTGCCTATCTGGAAAGTCGCATCACCGTCGATTCCGTGCGAGGAAATCTGGACCGAATTTTTTCCCATCATCCGCCTTGTGTGGTGGTCACGAACAAGTTGCCGGTGTTTGACGAAATTATACAATTGGCGGACCGATACGAAGTGGCTCTCTTGCGTTCCCTCCACCATTCCACCCGATTCATCAAACGGCTGTGGGATCATCTGGAGTTGGAATTGAGTCCCTACGTCGTCCGACGTGGCGTCCTGATGGATATTTTCAATATGGGAGTGCTGATTACAGGTCCCAGCTCCATCGGGAAAAGCGAATGCGCGCTCGATCTGCTTGCCAAAGGCCACACGTTCGTGGCGGATGATCTCATTTTGATCCGTGGAAGCCAATTGTCCCGATTGATTGGAACCGGCCATTCTCCGATTCCTCATCACATGGAAATTCGGGGCATTGGCATCATTGACGTTTACCGGATGTATGGTCCGCGATGCAGCCGGCTTTTCAAGCAGGTGGATATGGTGATCCAATTGGAGGATTGGGATAATTCCAAAGAATATGAACGGTTGGGAATGGAAGGAAAAACAACCAAAATTCTCGGCATCGACGTGCCGTTATATACGATACCGATCAAACCGGGCCGAAACATCGGCACGATAGTCGAGGTCGCGGTGCTGGATTGTAAAATGAAGGAATCCGGTATTCATATGGCCAGGGAATTCGACGAGAAATTGATACAAGCCATGCGCAAACGAGAAGGACGTTGAGATCGATGAGCGAACCAACCAATCATTTCGAAAAAACGTTCACGATCCTCAACGAATTGGGTTTGCATGCTCGACCGGCCATGCTCCTGGTTCAATCCATTTCTCGTTTGAATTGTGAGGTCGTGATTGAAAAAGACGGCGTGGAAGCCGACGCCAAAAGTATCATGGGGGTTCTCACCTTGGCCGCCGAGCAAGGTTGTTCCATTAAAGTGATCGCTGTCGGACCCGATGCGGAACAGGCAATCCATGTGATAAGGAAGCTGATCGATGACAAATTCGGGGAGGATTGAACTCAAGGGAGTGGGGATTTCCTCCGGCGTTGCGATCGGCCACGTCCGATTATTTCATGTTTCCCCCCTGAATGTGGGCGAATCCACCGTGATCGAAAAGAATATCGACACGGAGGTCGAGCGATTTCGAGACGCCGTCGCGAAAACCCGCCAACAGATCGAGGAATTGGGAAAACGCGTCGGCGAACGGGGCGAGGATGAAGCGCTTACGGAAGTGCTGACCATGCATCTGCTTCTTCTCGAAGACAAGATGATCTATGACCGAACCATCACTTTGATACGGAACGAGCGTTATGGCGCCGAGTATGCTCTGTCCTGTGTGCTCAAGGAAGTGGCGGAACGCTATGCCGGCCTTCCCGACCTCTTTCGCGAACGTTTCAAGGATGTCGAGGATATCTGCCGGCGGATCATGGATAACCTGCGAGGCGTTCATACCCAATCGCTGGAGCATTTGGAAGAAGAATCCATTATCGTTGCCAAGGATCTCGCTCCCTCCGATACGGCGTCCATGCGCCGAGACAAGGTTCTCGGTTTTGCCACCGAAGTGGGAGGGAAAACGTCTCATACCGCCATTCTGGCGCGCGCGTTGGAAATCCCGGCCGTCGTCGGCGTGCGTGGGATATCCAACCTCGTAAGCGAGAACGATCTTGCCATTATCGACAGCGAAGCCGGTTTTGTCATTATTCATCCCACCAGCGACGATCTGAGAGAATACCGGGAAAAACAAGATTTATATAATGTGCGCCAATCGCGGCTTTTTGAACAAAGCGTTTTCGAACCGATCACGCTCGATGGGCACGTAATCGAATTGATGGCCAATATCGAGTTTGCTTCCGAAGTGGATACCGTCACCAAATACGGCGCCCACGGCGTTGGTTTGTATCGGACCGAATATCTGTTTCTCAACCGAAGAATCGCGCCGAGCGAAGATGAACAGTACGAAGATTATTTAAAAGTCGCGGAAAAGTTGGCGCCCGAACCGGTCATCATTCGAACCTTCGATCTCGGTGGGGATAAATTCGTGCATCCTCTCGATGCGGTGACGGAATTGAATCCTTTTTTAGGATGCCGGGCGATTCGATTCTGCCTGGAAAACCAACCGTTGTTTCGTACGCAACTGCGGGCGATTCTACGCGCCGGAAAATCGAAAAACATTCAAATTCTTTATCCGTTGATTTCCGGTTGTTCGGAATTGAAAGCGGCAAACGATTTACTCGAATCGCTCAAGGACGATCTTGCTCGCGAAGGAGTGGAGTTCAACCGCGATATTTCGGTGGGCGCGATGATCGAGGTGCCGTCCGCCGTTATCCAGGCGCGGGATTTGGCGTCCGATCTCGATTTTTTCAGCATTGGCACCAATGATTTGATTCAATATACGCTGGCCGTGGATCGGGGCAATGAAAAAATCGCGCATCTTTATCAGCCTCTGCATCCGGCCGTTTTACGGATGATCCATAGCATCGTCGAAGTGGGACGGGATTATGGCATTCCCGTCGATGTCTGCGGCGAGATGGCCGGCGACCCGGTTTGCGCCGTCGTCCTGATGAGTTTGGGAATCGAGCGGCTTTCCATGGCGCCTCACGTGATTCCCACGATCAGAAATATCATCCGTTCCGTTCACATTGACCAACTCACACAATTCGGATCGGAATTATTACGCATGACCACGGTCGAGAATGCCAAACAATTCGTGGTTGAACAACTGTCTCGGCTGGTTCCCGATCACGAGGATTTGAGTAAAGGATTCAATGAATTTCCCGTTTCTGCTGGAAAATGATAAGGGAGTGGTGTTTTGCGTGCGGGTGTCTCCCAAATCCTCGGCGTCGCGCATTACCGGCGTGAAGGAAAATGAATTGAAAATCGCATTGCATGCTCCTCCCGCGGACGGCCAGGCGAATCTGGAATTGGTTCGGCTTCTCTCCAAAATTTTATCCCATCCCAAAAGTCAAATCCGCATCATTGCCGGTGAAACGTCTCGCTCGAAACGAGTTCTAATCACGGGAGTAGAAATGAAACATGTGCAAAACGCATTGAAATCGTTTATCGAACCTTCCTGAAAACAAACCGGCATCATGGGGCGGGAATGGGGCCGTATTGCTGGTCGATATTCCCCGGTCCGAAGCGATTGATGTCGCCGTTGCTGATCAGGCCGTTGGTCGAATCGTAGCGGGAACCGTATTCGTTCACTTTGTTGGGATCGATGCTGCGAATCTGATAGCGGACGATTCCGGCAAAAGAACGGTCGTTCGGCGGCGCATACCAGAGATTCGGATATCCCGTCCAGGCGTTGAAATCACCCAGTAGGCTTTCGTAATTATCCGTTCCGTAATAATGAGTGGTGATGAAATAAAACGGATCATACTTATGAATAAATCCGAATTTCCCGTCCGGCCGCGCCGCAATCGCCGGCGCGAACGGATCGGGAAACAGTCCGGCTATGTAGGAGGTTGGCGTAGTCAACCAGTAAAGACGAAGCGGTGGAAGCGGGAGTGAAAGACGCTTACGAAGGCGTGGATATTCGCCGCAAACTGCAACTCCGGCAAAATGGCGTGACGGATACGGTCACCGCGCAGTCGAATACGTCGCATCAATATGGTCTTTTCTACCACGTGCGGGGAACGATTGCGCAATCCAACCTACAATTGACGCCTGCGGATCCTTTCACACAATCCAATGGGTACGATTATTTACGCTCCATTCGGTCGGGGATGTGTGAACACGAATTGGTGATTGTATGGACATTGAGAGACGCAAAAGGCGTGTTGACCATGCGCTGCGCCTCGCCGCAGCCATTCGCGGTGTTTACCGGAACCTGCCCGGATCAGCCTGCCAATCGCGAGCTGGGTTTTCTGATGCTGCGAGCAGACGGTGAAAATGTGGAATCTAATACTAAGATATTAATATTGAATCATGCGGAGTCGTTATTTGGAAGAGGATGACGCATTGGCGCTGTAACCAATATTCCCATAAGAAAAGAGACGGCCATGCCAGAAATCACTCAACCTCATGATCGTTTTTTCGGAAAAATCGTAATTGTTCAGTCTCTTGAAGTAAAATTACAGTAAGTGTAATATATTCAGGAAGTTAAGACGATGCTTATTTCAAAATATTTATATCTTTAGATATTTCTAACGTATTGATTTTATTGAACATAGCAAAAAATCACTTCATAAGGCTGACCTGATACGAAAAATCTGGTTCATCCGGAAATTGACCGAGAGAAACAATTTTATCCGCGAAGACGAAAATAATGCGAAGTAAGGTGCTTCGCTTTTTTGAAAACAATGAAATTTGTTATTGACAAACAAAGAGATATTGGTATATCCTTAATCATGAGTTGCTGCTTTTGTATGATGTAAAAGTGAGTAAGAATTAGAAAATCAACTGATAGCAACTGTTAGGGACGCAGATATCTTTTTACCTAATTAAAGAAAAGGAGAATACGCGGATGAAAAAATTCGGTGTCTTCGGAATTCTAATTGTTCTATTCGTGGCTAGCGGGCATCTTGCTTCAAGAGCCGACGTTCCAAATGCCCGGGAAATGAGTGCGCAAGAACTCAATGAGTTATCAGGCGGTGTGTGTCCGAATTGTCATACCTTTGTGTTGGTTTCAGGTTCTGAGTACAATTGCGCACTTTTTACTCGTGATATCTGGGCGGATTGCGACTCGGATGGCTCGTATGATTGTCCTGATTTGGTATGGGATAGTAGTAGGCTTGCGTTTAGAATATATACCAATGGAATATGGTGGGGAATCGGAACACCGGTAGCAAAATGCACTTATACCTATCCGAACCATACCTGCACAGGCGGCACATTTTCGCAAAATTGTTATGGCCGATATATATGTTATTAACACCAAAAAAGGAGATAATAAAATGAAGAAAATAGGATTCGTTTTACAATTTTTTATTCTGCTGTTTTTTGGAAGTATCAATGCTCAGGATGGCTGGGCTCTCTCACCTGAGAGAATAAGCGTGTTATTGCAGAGTGTCGACAATTCGATAGAAGGTATCGAAATCAAAGCTACATTGAAATTGACAACAGTTAATCAAGAACGGTTAAAAGAAGATGTCATTTTGTCGGAAGAGGGAAAAGCCATTGAAGTGCCACAACATCGTCGAAGTGCCGCAAAAACGTTGAAAAATTTCGAACAACAACGTATAATTGAGATGACTTTCGCGGGCGGGATGACACAAGTGATACATCAAATGGAAGAAAACGAAAGCCATAAAGAATATTCCTTTATGGAATTTCATGGTTTAAACGAAGATGCAACGAGTGACACAAATCCAAACACCGGGAGAAAAACACATCTGATTACCGGTAAATCCCGCATGGTTGCATTTACAACACCGGTTTGTCACACATTTGGCCGAGGCTTAAGTCATTTTTCTGATCTGCCGATGCAGATGGAAGCCCCCAAAGACGATAATTCTTTGTATACGTTGACGATCGAAAAATCGGATGTCCCTTTTTTTGGGACATTTATTCTTGATCACAATAAGGGATTTTGCTGGGTAGAAGGGGAATATTATAATGGACCGCCGGGGTATGAAAACAAAGTTGTTGTAACAGCTTCGGATTTTCGCAAAATTGATGGTGTATGGATTCCCTATGTTGTAAAAGTTACGTTTCATGTGCCCATCAATGGCGAGTACGTAATCACTACGATTTCTGATTATCAGATTCAAGAAGTCTCCTTCTGTGAAGATGTCGCCGAAAAGGCCAAAGCGTTGGATTACCTAACTAATTTCCAAACCGGCGATGAGATTATTCGAGGAGACGAGGAATAAAATTGTATCGATCAATCATGATGAAAAAAAGACTTCGCCCACAGACTGCGAAGTCTTTTTTTATAGGAGAAAACTATGCAAAGACTGTCTTTGGTTTTATTAATATGTTGTTTCGATTGTTGGCTTTTGACCGGACATTGTGCAAACGATGAAGGGAAAAAAAGACATCGCGAAGACAATTTTTCCGAATTAGCTGATCTTGATAAAATCCATTTTTTTTTGAACAATCCATGTTCATATAATTCTTGTTACTATTATTTGAACCATTTACAGTTGCAAGAGCAATTGAATAATGCAACAAAATTGAGTTATTCCGAATTTCCACGGCGATGTACCTTATCAAAATATATCGATCTCTGCCAGGATCATGGGGTGTCGTTAAAAGGATATCAAATAGATTTTCGCGACATTTCTTCGCAAAAAATTTATATTGCACTCATGAATCCACAAACAGATAAAGCACATTATGTTGTAGTGGAGAAAATGAAAGAACCGGAGATGTGGTCCGTCACCGATTGGCCGAACATCAGATATCTTATCAATGCGGTTGAATTACAAGACCTTACTCAGGGGTATGTGCTGGCAAACACTCAGCAGACAAGATTAGCGAAATCGATTCCCTATTTGGTTACGGATACGAAAGAGCAATATGTCGGAGAACATTACAAAGGAGAAAAAGTCGCAGCGGTTATCAATCTAAAAAACCATGGTGAACAGGAACTTCAGATTAAGAAAATTAGTGTCAGTTGTAATTGCACAATGAGCGAAATCGAGAATCGTTGTATCTATCCCGATGATAGTGAAGATTTGTTTGTGCAGATCGATACGCATGGTGCACAGACTTTTTGGAAAGCATTTGTTTTTATTCACACAAACGAGCACAGTTTTCCCTATCAAATTATTACGATAAAAGGAAAGGCGATGCAGTTATGGTCTAACGAGCCTGAAACGTTACTCTTTGAGAAAAACGATTTGTTCGATCCTGCTCCGGTCAGTCAACAACTAATCATTAACCATTTTTCAAATCAGCTTCCAGTTCATTGTGAACAGCTGGTTGTGGAAGCGTTTTCGGATAACAAACGTTTTAATGATCTGAATGTAAAATTAGTGGATATAATCAACAAAGATGGGCGCTTTATTCTGACATATACTGTAACAGACATGGAAACACAGATTCGACCCGAAATCAGACGAGGTGCTCTTGTGATTCGAGAAAAAAATTCCCTTACCTTCCATCACAAAATCAATTTTCTGATCAAACCTCCTAACGGCTTTTATTTACGTCCCCAACCGGTTATCGTAGATGCAGAGTCGCCCCCAGATCATTCCTGTTCTGTTACTATCGGTGGTGATCAAAGTCATTGGGAAAGTTTGAATGCGGTTTATGTTGATGATCTACCTATACAATACCGAATCAAACAAGAAAATTCATATGGCTTGCAATTGGATTTGTATCCCTTAATTCCCCATCTGCTACAATTGAAACAGCCTTATTTTGAATTAATAATGGAAAATAGAAATCACATAAAATCGAGGATAGCAATCCCGTTTTTCTTTATCAATTAGAGATAGAGTGTGCGCATGCGTTTTATTAAAACCATATTCCTGTCTTTTCCTTTTGTTTTAATGTATCGTCAGTCATCACCATTGATTCGGATCCAATTCTTGTTCACTCCTAACCGTGTCGACCTGAATAAATGAACTCATTTGTTCAGTCCATCCTGCCGTTTCATTCCAATGAATATCAAATTGAACATGCCATAATTAAATTCTCTTCCCATTAATATCCAATTTTACAATTGTATTTATTTAAATTAACAATATTCTTTCTGTTGTCAAAACAGAATTTTTTTAATTTCGCAAACGCGAAGAACCTCACTTCGCCTTATTTTCATCCTTCCGGAGAAAAAGTTTATTCCCTACCGTATAAATCGGTTTTCCCAGTTCAATGAGTCTGCGTATATCCGTCTGGATGGTTCGTGGCGTCACCTCCAAATCCCGCGCAAGCATCCCGCTTGTCCAATGACCGGATTCCTTATCAATCCATTCGCAGATCGTGAAAAGGCGGGCTTCCCGTTTGATTTTTTTCTTTTTCGATGCAGGATCCCGATGGGTATCGGCATAATCCCTGATCAACTTATTCGCCCAGTTTCTTCCCCCCTCCTTCAAACAAATCAGCGTTTTCCGAATCAGTTCGTCCGGTAGAAACGGTTTGTCAACGGTATAATACGCGCCATAATCGAAAGAAAGCACCTTTTCCTTCAATTCCTCATCCAAAAATCCGCTGAGATAGATGGATGGGATATATGAATAGCGATCGTGCAGTACTTTCAGCACGTCCAATCCGTCCATATCCGGCAGTTTATGATCCACGATACAGACTGTCACAAATTTCTTTTCCAGCTCCGCAAGAGCTGTCCGTCCGGTTGGGGCGTGCAGTATCAACAAATCTTTACCGATTTCCGCATGGAATAAAGCGCGTATCGAACGAAAAAGGCTCTCATCGTCGTCGATCACGAGAATGATTTTGGATTTTGACACCATCATGAGTTCCTCGTTTGCGAGGGTACGGAATTCAGGAACATCTGAATAATGTATATAATTTTACGGATGATGTCAAGAAAAATATTCAACCAATTATGACGCGCCGGTTAAAAGTCGGATTACATTTTGAAACCGACACATATTGTGGTATTAATCAACCATCAGCAACTATATATTGTGCAGACAGGATGTCCGCACCACAAATTTTGACTTTTTGCCGGGTCATCAGTAAATATTATCTCCCGGTGGATAATTATTGCGATCAATCTGATACGATTCCATCGCCGTTGCATACGCTTGTTGGTCCGCCTTGACGCGCGCGACCTTGGCCCGATTCTGCGCGTTGAGAAAATTGGGCACCGCAATCGCCGCCAGAATCCCGATGATTGCCACCACAATCAATAATTCGATTAAAGTAAAACCTTTACTAACCATGAGCGCTCTCCTGTTTCTCGGATCGGATTTATTGATAAGGATTAAAAAAAATTTCGAATGTCAACGGATTCAATTTATGGAGTATTATTCATCAGGATTGGTCGTTTGTCCATAGATTTCCCATAGAAACGCTCGTGACCGGATAGTCAAAAAGTAACGCCGCCGGGACGGCGGCTTTAGCGATATCCCGAATTGCCGGCAGGATTCCGGCGTTACATTTACTTCGTAATTCAATTTCGCAGACAAGTAAGGGACTCCGAACCTGATCGTTGGTTCGGATATAATGAAACAGGAAAGGGAATATTACTAATCTTTCCACAAAAGGAATACGACAATGATGATGACCAATTTTGTAAAATCGTATAGTTATTGCTTGGGTTTTTGTATCTTTTTTTTCGTGGGGATTCAAATCTCGCAATCCGAAAACGAGAACGATTCGTACCGAATCCCCAAGGCGACCGAAGAGGAATTATGGGAGATGTATCGCAACGCCATCATCGATGCGGAAACCGTTGAGCCGAATGAAATCTATAAAAATTTAACGGCCATCGTCGATCATAACGATCAAATTGAATGGAACCGGATTCGCGGCAATCGATTTGTGAAAGTCATGACCGTGACGAGCTGGGCAGGTTATGATGATCTGAAAGGGAAACAGATCAAAATGGAAAAGATCGTATCCCCGAAAGGGATTTACAATCCCTCAAGGGACCTTTGGGTAACCGTCACGCCGGAAGTGAAGAATTTTTTCCGGGAACATCCAATCCCAAGTGATCAAGTCGCGATACGACTCCAGCAGTTACTGGGTTTGCCTCCCAAATATTACGATCGCTGCGTGGAATTTTGGGTTCACCCGAAAGATTTATTTCGCCCCAGTCACGATCCCGAAATTACGGATCACGAAGCCGAACTGGATTTTCCGGAATTGTCCGGTTTTGTCAGCATCAGCCAATCCTATAAAGATTGGTTTTCCAGTCAAATCACGGCCTCCTACCATCCGGATGGATTTCCCTGGACACGTTTGGGCTACACGTACGATTGGGGGAATCCTGACAATCCTGTCGGTCTGAGTGAGTATGTTATTCGGGCGGGAGCGGTCGTCGAAGTGATTTCCGTGACCCCGATTGAAGACTATTGCCTTTCCGGCGCGGCGGTTTCGAACTTTTCATTACACTGAAATCGGATTAATGATACAATTCCCAATGACTCGCCGCTGAAGATATCTCATGGAGCAAGCGGACGCCGGAGCCTTGTTTTGTCTGCCGATAATAGGCCATGGTATTCCAGGCATAAGCGCCGTTCCTGGCGTCGATGCGGTCAAACTGGTAAGCCGCCAACCAGCGGTCCCCATTGTCGTCGACGCTCAGATACCCTTGCGTGCCGTACGAAATGTCGGCCTGGCGTTCCAGCTTGTCCCATAGCAGTTTCGGGCCGGCCTCCACTCCCGCTTCCCGATAGGCCATTGCGGCAATCCATAACGCGTCGTACGAATTGCTTTGGTAATACGACAGCGGGTAGGGCGATTCGCCGGTCGCTTTCGCCAGTTCATAATTCAACAGTTCCCGCTGTACCGCAAAAATTCCATACGCCTGCCAGGAAGGACTCGAACAAGTCAAGCGAGCCAGGTTGGCATTCGTTACAGCTATGGGATTTGTCAGAAGCGCCGGATTGCCGGCGACGCCGTCCGTTCCATACCATTTCACTTCCAAAAGCGGGCTGTTGGCGGGAATCTGGCTGAACAAAGTAACCACTTCGTCAAATCCGATGACCAGAACGGCGGTGGTTTTTCTCACCGCGGACGGGAGAGATTGTTCCAAGGCCCTCAGCAACGACGAAAAATCGGTTTGCTCGGTTGAATACTGCTGTTTGAAAAAGAGCGAATCGGCAAACGCTGCCTGAAATGCGGCGGCAAAATCGTTTCCATACGAATCCTCGCGATGGATCACCGCGACGTTTGTGATTCCGTATTCCTGCATCAACGCCACGATCGCCTTGGCCTGATTCGCATCGCTGGCCGTAAGTCGCATGATTGTATCTTTTTTCGCCAACGACACGGCGGTGCTGGACGGACTGATCAGAGAAATTTGATTGTGCTGGATAAACTCTTCCACCGCCAACACTTCGGCGCTTGTCATCGGACCAATCACGACTTTGATATTTTGAGCATGCAATGCTTCGATTTTTTGCAACGCGATGTTTGGATCGGTTTGCGTATCTTCCACAACCAGCCGGAACTGAATTCCATAACCTTTTTGTTCAAAGAAATGATTCACGTGCGCCACGGCCAAATTCAGCGCAATCTCGGCTTTTTTTCCTTCGTTCGAAAAGGAACCGGTCAGCGGAAGCAGCGCGCCGATGGGAACCGTTACGCCGGATGGAATCGCCGGAATCGTGTGGGAACTCAACAGTCCCAGCTCCGGATTCGACATGTATGGGCTGTTGGCGTAGTATCCGGCATACTGCCAGGTGTAGATTCCGCTCGTTTCCGTAACGCGCAACAAGTCATAGACCACTTCGGCGTTATCGCCTTTGAAATCCAAAAATGTGTATCCCGACAAACCGAGAAAATCCCACGATGTAAATATGATGTTAAACATATACTCAATAAAATGAGTATCGACTCCTTGTTCTCCGATCAGTGATGACAGCCATAGAGAATCATAGGTTTGGAGGACAAAGGGAGTGACCGCTTTTCCGACCGATTCCTCCACGATTTGCAGAAATCGTTGGGAATGAATGTAGAATGGGATTTCCACGATATTGAGGGAGAATCCCGACAGTCTCGTGCGGACGGCGAAATAGGCCGCGGTCGCATCTGTAAGAATGGAATTGTTCCCGGTTACGCTCTCACTCACATACCAGCGGAGATTGGCGAGAACACTGCTTTCCGGAATCTGCCGAATCAGATTGAGAATGTGTTGGTCATTGCCGATAAAAAACACGCCGCAGGTGAAAAGTGGTTTCCCCTGCAGCGCCGTTTGCATTTGCTGAATGACGGTGGGAAAATCGGTCGTTGCGGCGGGAAACGCTATTCCTGGCAATGACGTCAATCCATATTTTGTGAACAGATCGTGAAATTCCGATTCGAGATTTTGTCCGTATGCATCATCAACATAAACCGGCAGCGCAAAGCTGATTCCCTGCACACTCATGAGAACCGCGATCGCCAGCGACTGGTTCAAATCATTCGGTGATATTCGAAACAAATGGTCCGGCAGGGCGAGTGACGGCGCGGTGCTGGATGGGCTGATCAGCGCCAGATTGTTTTCGTTGGCGTAGGGAAGCACGGCTTGCGCCTCGTCGCTGGTCATGGGGCCGATGATGATTCGAATTCCCTGCTGATGCAGGTTCTGCAATTCACGCAACGCCGTCGACGGATCGCTTTGCGTATCCTTGATCACGAGGTCGATGGCGGAGCCTTGCGGCGCCAGGTAGGCGTTGATGTGTTCCATCGCCATTTCCAGCGCCTTTTGGGGACCTTCCCCCAAACTTTGCCAACTGCCGGTGAGCGGAAGAAGAGCGCCGATCGTGGTTTCCCGTGTTGCGTTTTGCGAATATGCCGGGCCGGTGATCAATGAAATGAAAACCAGCGCCACGATCCCATACGAAAAAAGTTTTTGCATTGCTACGAAGCCTTTCTTTTTGTTTTTATATGAAAAAATTGTGGTGCGGACCTCTGGTCTGCACGTGCAGACCAGAGGTCCGCACCACAAAGATTTTCATCCCTTCGTTGTGATCAACCGATCATGGCGGTTTTATATATAAATAACACGGGTAGAGCAAGCGTTCTCGCTTGCATCGTTCGGCAAGCGGGGACGCTTGCTCTACCCGCGTTTAATTCAACACAGGTTATTTTCCTCTTTTGTTGAACGCCATTGTTCCCACCGCATTCTCTGACAAAGAAAAACAAACTATTGCATAAATGTAATCCTATAGGACAATCCTGTCAATATATGACCGGTGAATTCCTCACATATTATACAGAATGAAGAGGCAAAGCCGAGATCGATAGATTCCCATTCTTTTCCAGCTGTTTCCATCGATTTACTCTTGTGGGGAAAGTCGTTCCTTGATAAGATAAGATAT
Source organism: Candidatus Omnitrophota bacterium (assembly GCA_003598175.1). Lineage (GTDB taxonomy): Bacteria > Hinthialibacterota > Hinthialibacteria > Hinthialibacterales > Hinthialibacteraceae > SURF-12. The sequence continues at coordinate 44,085 of QZKN01000016.1, read as the reverse complement.
TTGCGATTGAATTCTATGCATTCTCCTTCCATCATGAGCCTGGTTGAGGAGTGTCGTTTTCATGAAACGAGATTGGTATCAAACAAATGACGCTGGGAATGCCGGCTGTCAAAGCGCTTCGTTTTGCGCGCGTTGCGGTATTCCAGTGCGAGTCGTTAATAAAAACGCGAAATATATTTTTAATGGACGTGAGATTAAAAAACGTCCTTTATGCGGATTGTGCAGTAAGCGCGATCGGGAACTTCTTCTCGCGGTGCATGATTGTATGCGCCTGTACGGCAGCATGGTGACGCTGTACGAAATCATGGATTTGTATGGGGATTACGAACGGGCGAAGAAACTTCACTTCGATCCGTTTTCCTCGGTTCGCGTCTTTTATACCGGCAAAGATGAATTGAGCATTCGCGACGTCGAAGCATGGGTGGATGAGGGCATTTTCGAAATGTCCGAAGAGAAGAAACTGACCGTGCGCGCGAGTGAAGCCCGAGAAGAAATTCAACGTCACATCGAGATTCAGCAGGAATTGGAACAGGAGGAAGAAAACCTGAGTCCTTCGCCAACCAACGGATCAACCGACAAAACAGTTAAATTATCCCGCCTTCGCAACGAAGGAGGAGCTTCGGTGGGCATGCACCGCTGGGTTGTGAAGCGTTATCAATAGGATAAATGAGGTGAACCCGTTTTCCCCATTTCACTTGATCTTCTTTTGTGTACTCTCTGCCACATCAATCATAAAAATATTCATTGTTAATTTGCGCTTATTTCATATACCCTCACCGCCGGAATGCGAATGCGTTCGTTATCACGACCGGATATTTGCAACACCACGTGCATGAAACCGGACGGTTGGGTGGTTACGCCGGCCAATGTCAACGTCTTGGTTTCGCCCGACGGCAGCATCCATAATGGAATTTCTTTTTGGAATGCGCTGGGGCCGTTTCCAACCCAAATCGTCAAAGTGCCATTGTCGCCGTAGTCGCGGATAACATCCACCTCGACCGTGACGCGGTTGGGGAAAACTTGTTGGGCATAATAGGCGACGAAGCGGCTGAGGCTTTGCTCGGCGGTTTTTTCCATCACCAGCGTGACGCCGTCGATGACGGCGGAACCGTAATTCCCTTCATCCAGCCAAAAATTGGGATGCCATTCGAGGTTTTCGATGCGGGAACCGGCGTCGCGCATGTCGCCCATGATTACCTCAAGATTGTCGATGCGAACCTGCGCATCGTTGCGAGTTCCCGCGTTGTAGAGAACGATAAACGGAGCGACGCGCGTGTATCCCGTGGCGATCTCGATTTCGGTTTGCTGCCAGGTATTGACCGCAAATTCAGGAACGCCGCGCATCGTGTAGGACGCGGCGCCGGACAATCCGTCGATTTCCGTATACGCGCCGAGAGCAATCTGGACGGCGGGATCGGAGATGTTGAACCAAAGCCTAAATCGGACCGGATTTTCCGTAACCGCCAGCGCCGGACCATTGAAAACCGTGAATTCTCCGCGAGTCAACACCGCCTTCAAACCTATCCCATTGGTAGATTCCGCGTTGCCGGGATTGAGAGGGATCACATTGATTCCCGCGTTGGTGGTGAAGGGAATTTTCGTGAATCCCAACGATTGCAATGTTTCGGTCAGCGGATCGAAGGGGAAGAGAACCCGTAGCGGACCGGACGGACCGGTTGTCGGAGTTGGTGTACGGGTAAATGTCGGCGACGGCGTCGGAGAAAGTGCAGATACCGGCGTCGATGTCGCTTCCGGCGTCGGCGTCGAGGTTGAACCGGGCGCCGGCGTGGACGTGGCCGCCGGTATCGGCGTTGCCGTTTGGAGTGGAACCGGCGTCGAAGTGGCTTCCGGACCAGGCGTGGAAGCGGCCTTGGGAGTCGCAGTCGGCGGGTCAGGCGGTAAAGGCGTGGAAGTATTGCTTGGTGGTAAGGTCGCGGTCGCAACGGTTGTATTTGTCGGCGTCGGCGTATGGCTCGGCGTCGGCGTGCTCGTATTGGTCGGCGTATGGCTTGGCGTCGGCGTTGGTGTGGCGTTATTGTTTACGTTAATGAAGACGCCATGCGGAAACGGATTGTGTTCCGGATGGGGATCATTGGATTCGATGATCAGGCGGATGGAGGATTGACCAAGAGGCGATTGATCATAAGCGACGGATACGTTTACTTTTTGATTTTCGCCCGGCAGTATTGTGAAAGGAGCTTCGGGTGACCAATAAAGCCAATCCCCTTCGTCAGTAGTGATCGATGTGACGTTGAGCGGCGCTGTGCCGTCATTATAAATGCGGAACGATTGAGACGTTCCCATATCTTCCAGCAGTTCCGTGACGACAGTGTAATTTGCCTCTCCCTGCGGAACGACGCTGCCGCGCACTTCGATCGTCCACAAACCCGTTTGCGGATTGTCGATCACTACCTGTTCGACGTTGTCGACCTGATTGACGCCCGTCGTTGCGTTGGCTGTGGGATTGCTCAATCCCTGCAAGATCCACGGGCGGTATATCGTCCCTGACGGAGAACGTAGAACGAGATCCAAATCGTTTACGAGCGCTTTCGCCGCGGAAGTGGAGCCGGGGGGATCGGTCCAGACCAACGTGACTTTGATCGGACCGCCGTTGACCGACACGCGGTAGGGTGTGAACGTGTTGTTCGTGACCGAGCCGGTTCGCCACATTCTTCCTTCGAGCAGATCGGCGCTTTTGCCGGCGTCGATCAATCCCCAACCGTATTCATAATCCGGTCCGGGACGCCCTTTGTCCACCGCGCCGTGAATAAGCAGCGCTTTCAGCGTTGTCGGAGACGGTTCTTCGTTCAGAGTCTCCGCGTATTTTTGGTAGAGCATCGCGCCCGCGCCGCAAGCGCTGGGTGACGACATCGACGTGCCGGAATAACTGCCGTAGCTGTTGCCGGGCAGGGTGGAATACAGTCCCTCGCCGTTCGCGGTGAGATCCGGTTTCACTCGACCGTCATCGGTAGGTCCCCAGCTGCTGAAAACGGTCATGCCGTCATTGTCAGTGGTCGCGCCGATCGTGATGATGTTCTTGGCGACTCCGCCGGGCGGCAGACAATCGTAGGGACCGTCTTTTTGACCGGCGCCGGGACCGTCGTTGCGATCGTTGCCGGCGGATTTGAATACGATCAGACCCGTGTCGTTCACCACGCTGTCCCATTCGCGCGATGTGGAAGTGTAATCGCCGAACAAGGAGGAATTTCCCCAATTTTCCCATGCATTTTTCGCGCTGTTCCAATACCAGCCGACGATCAAACCATACGAATGGTTGGATAATCGGATCCCCGCCGCATAACCGGCGCGCATTTCGCTCGTGTCGTTATTCCAATCGTAGGAGCGCAGAATCACATTCGGCGCCATGCCTTTCGCGTTCGACCGCCCTGCGCCGGATGCGCCGATCGTGCCGCCGACGTGTGTGGCGTGGCTGCTGACGCTGGCCCCGGAGTTGATGACCGTCATGCGGGAACCGAATTCGGAATGCGGATCGATTTTTCCGCCATCCCACACGCCTACAATTACATTTTTACCGTTCAGATTATGGGGCAGTGAATACAATTCGGCCACGTGAATCCGCTGGGCGGCCACGGCGTTCAATTCCTGATAGGGAGCGGGACGCGCCTCTACCCATTCGACGAGATCGAGCGAAGAAAGCGCTTTCAACGTTTGTGGAAAGATCGCGACGCGAAGCGTGAGAGCGTGTTCCCAGCCTATACTTTCGCCGCCGATCGCTTCCACGGCGCGCAGGGCTTCATCGGCGTCGACGTCCGCGAAAAATGTCACGCAAACATCCACACGGCCGTCGTCAAGCAGCGCATAATGGGGAAACCAGCCTGCGGCCGCCTCCGGCGATAATTTATCAACCAGCGCGGCGCCAGTCATCCAACGGATGTCCGAGTTGTCGGTTAATTTGGATAGCGTCGTACGTGAATTTTTAATCGAAGCCCAATATGCCATGTTGGGGACGTAGCTTAACAGACGAATTCCCTGTCGTTCCATTTCCCGCTGTTCCGACGGAGAGGGGAGGCGGTGAAATTGCATCAAAACGTGTTTTCCATTGCTGTTGTGAACGGCTTTCGCAATGGAATCCAATTGATTGGAAGGTTGTATTTGCGTTTCAATGGTTCCGGTCTTGAGTAAAATATTCCAATCGCTGATCGGCTCTTCCCGTTCAAGGCGCTGTTTGGCCGGGGGATTCTCTTCATCCTGTCCGATACGGATGAAATCCAACGTCAACGGATCAATGCGGATTTCCGGATCGCCGGTAAACGGCGTCGGCGTATAGGTCGACGTTCTCGTCGGCGTTGAAGTAGACGTGGGAGTAGGGATCTGCGCGGTCACATCGATTGTGTAAGGACCGGTTTCGAATCCACCATAACCGATCACTTTCACGTAATAAGTATGATTCGCCGCCAATGAAGCAGCAATTCTGGATAACCACAGAACTCCCCCATCATCATCAAACGCTATCAGAGTCGTGTGATTATCCGGTCCATAAAGAAACATCGTTGTGTCTGTCAGGACGTCGTTCGGTCCCAAATGCGTTTCGATGATGTGAGTGAGCGTGGCATTGGTCGAGAAACGATACCAATCTTCTTCCCCGATATTCGATATATTTCCGGAAATGGTCGGTCCGTTGATAATCAATTCCACGGATTCGGGCGGAATGGGCGTTGCGCTGGGCGTTCGTGTATTCGTCGGCGTATTGGAAGGAGTATTCGTTGCCGTATAAGGCGGTGTTGGGGAGTTTGTCGGCGTCGATAAAGGGGAATTCGTGGGCGTATAGGTTGAAGTCACGCTTACGGTAGGAGGTGATGTTGGGGTTGAGATCGGGGTATTTGTCGATATGGCCGTGGGAATCACAGGGGTATTGATCGCCGTGGGCGGAATGGACGGTTCCGGCGTATGGGTTGGTATGGATGTCGCCGCCGGCGTATGAGTTGATGTAGCTGTCGCAGTATTCGTTGGCGTCAGCGTCGGCGGTGTGGTTTCTGTGTTTGTCGGTGTGGCGGTCGGTTGTGCGGGAACTGTTGTATGGGTAGCCGTTGGTTCAGGCGCGGGCGTGTTGGTCGGCGTGGGAACCGGCGTCATACTCGGCGGTGTAGTGTTTGTCGGAAGCGGCGTCGCCGATGGCGTTGGCGTAAACGTGAGAGTATTTGACGGAGTCGCCGTCGGCGTATTCGTTGGTTCGGGCGTATGAGTACGCGTGGGTGTGTTTGTCGGCGTTGCCGTCGGATCCACCAGTTCGAGAAATTCGACCGGCCCCAGCGTATGGAGCGGGCCGTAAAAGAGCGGGCTTCCGCTGCGCGTCAATACGAATACCTGAAATTGATAGCGTTCACCGTATTGCGGCCCGCTTCGATAAAGAGGCGCAATCAACGGCGAATTCGTTTCTCGCCATTCCAAATACGATGCGGCCGGATTTCCGGTTCGTCCCAAATAAGTCGGTTCTTCCTGACCATCAATTTGAATATAAACATGAATGTCGAGTATGTCGGCGACATGGATATCCGCTGACTCGAAATCCCACTGCACTACCAATTCACGACTGTCGAGCGGGTCATAATCGCGGTTGTTGCTCAAATCGAAATTCGTAGCGATCGTGTCGGTGACGATGACCGAATTGAGAGGATTCACGGAAATGGCGACGATGGTCAATCTGTCGCTGACCGGTTCCTGATTTTCATCGTTCACGGTGAATTGCAATACGTACGTACCGACCAGATTGGGATAAAAAATCGGATATTCGATTGAATTCGATGAGAACTGGCGGGAATTGTTATCCGGACCGGAAAGGATCGTCCAATTGAACAGATACGTTCCATCGCCGCCGCCCGGCGTACCATTCAATTGAATGGGAACGCCGACCGGTCCGGTTTGATTCTCCCCTGCGTCCGCCGTGACCGGTTCGGGATCATGTAAAATTCGTATGCGATGGTTGCGCGTATCGGAAACAATCAATTTGCCATCCTGTGAAAAGGCGATATCCAGCGGACGATTCAACGAAGCGGAGACGGCGATTGCGCCCTCACCCGAAAACCCACTGTTTCCGTCGCCGGCAACGGTTGTGATCTTGTTCGATTCATCCACTCTGCGGATCACGTTGTTTTCCGTATCCGCGATGTAGAGATTTCCGCCATTAATCCGGATTCCCGATGGTTTCGTTAATCTCGCATTGAGAGCGGAACTGTTATCGCCGGAGTATCCGGCTTCCCCATTTCCGGCAATCGTGATGATGGTTCCGGACGGCAAAACCTTGCGGATCACGTTGTTTTCTGTATCCGCGATATAGAGATTTCCCTGCGTATCCTTGAAAACGGATGTGGGACCATGCAATCGGGCGCGGGTGGCGGAATCGCCGTCGCCGCTGTAGCCCGCTTCGCCGATTCCGACGATGGTATTGATCCTGCCGTTTGAATCGACTCTGCGGATGACGTTGTTTCCGGAATCGGCGATGTACAGATTGTTTGAATTGTCCATAAATAAACCGAACGGTTTATTTAACCGCGCTTCTGTTGCCAGCAAACCGTCGCCGGTATAGCCGAATTCCCCGTTTCCGGCGATGGTGGTGATTATTCCGGAGACATCGATTTTGCGAACGCGATGGTTGAAGGTATCCGCAATATAAATATTTCCCGATTCATCCACCCAAATGCCGTTCGGATTGTTCAAACTTGCCGTTGTCGCCGGGATGCCGTCTTTATTGAATCCGGTCGATCCATTTCCCGCGATGGTGTTGATGTTTCCCAACGAATCCACTTTACGAATTCGCTGATTGGAGTGATCCACGATATACACATTGCCCACATCATCCGCAAAAATGCCGGACGGAAACGATAATGCGGCATCGATCGCCGGAGCGCCGTCGCCGGAAAAAGCGTTGTTTCCAGTCCCTGCGAGAGTGACGATAATCTCGCCTCCCGAATTTTGAGTAATCACGGTTTGTAGCGTGACTGAAATCAAGGGAATGGAACTGCTTGTTGAAAGAGGAAGTAAAAATACCAAAAACAGGGCGACGTTACATTGCGACAACTTATTCATGAATATACCTCTGTTTCATCCGGCATGATTGTGGGATGATTCGATACCATCATGTATCGGCAAATTTGTTTCCCTCATTATATTTCAAAATGAAATCAAAGAACGGAATCGATTTGTCCTCATGAAGAACAAAGCGAGTTTACTCAAGCGGAAATGCGAAGAGAGACCACACACGACAGCAAATTCAACCGGAAATATAAATAGATCAGAGATCGCAAATCAATGACAGCATAAACAGTCCATGACTTCAAGTATACCAATTATTCAAAGAATTACAACGTTTCAATGGATTTTTGCAAAGAATCCTGGCATTTTTTTTATGTATGGACAATATATAAAGTTTTACTGTTTTAATAATTTCATAAGGAGGACAAACAAGTGTTTTATTCCTGATCAGGTATATTCGATTTCGGGTATAATGCAAAAAAGCCGGGTCTCGGATTCGAAATCGTTTTGGTATTTTGTTACAATGTGAAGACGACCCGGTTGCGATAATTCTAATGAGTCGGGGAGAAATTGGAATGAAACAGATGCTATTGCTGGTTGTTGCGCTGGCGGTTGGATTCCCCTGTATGGGCCAGGTTATCATGGACGAATGGGATCCGCTCGACGACACGATCGTAGGCGCCACATTGCTCGCTCCGCCCGACGAAACGGCGCAATCGCACGGACTTCACATGCTATCGGAAACGGATACGGAGGATTGGTTTCAAGTCCACTTGTTTTCCGGCATCGTTTATGAATTCACCACGAACGGCGATGCGGATACGGTGGGCGATTTATATTATCCCGATGGCTCCACTCGCGTGTCTTCAGACGATGACGGAGGTGATAATTATAACTTTTTGATTCGGTTTGTTCCCGCACACGATGGAATTTATTATTTGCGGGTAAGTTTGTTTGAAGAGGAACTGGACGGAATTTATACACTCACGTACCGCAGCGGAGCGGAGCCGCCGCCGCCGGGGGATGAATGGGATCCGACGGACGACATTCGCGAAGGCGGAACCCGACTCAATTCCCCTACCGTCGCCGAACAAACCCACGGACCACACACCTTATCCCCAACCGATCGTTTCGACTGGTTTCAAATTACCATCACGGAGGCGGCGTTGTACGAATTCTGGTCGTCGGGCGACGCCGACACGTACGCCGAGTTGTTCGATGCGGACGGTTCGGAGCCGCTCACGTTCGATAACAATGGGGAAGCGGGAAATAACTTTCTCATTTCTTTCGAGCCGACAACGCCAGGGAAATATTTTTTGCGCGTGCAGTTATATCAAGGCAGTGAAGCTGTTTACACATTGCATTTCCGGCAGGTCCGAAGCGCTCCTACGCCGATCCGGGATCGATGGGATCCAGCCGATGACAATCATGCAGATGCAACGCCGTTGGGAATCCCCACATTGGCCGAACAAACGAGTGGAGTTCACACCTTATCGATTTCCGACACGGATGATTGGTATCGATTCACGTTGCTGCCCGGTGATCCGTATCAATTCCGCACGTCCGGAAATTCCGACACGTATGGCGTGCTGTACGGACCTGACGGCTTGATGCCGGTTGCGAGCAACGATGACGACGGCGCGGGTTATAATTTCATGATACGATTCACGCCCGATTACGGCGGCGTGTATTATTTGCTCGTCAGCACGAATCCCGCCGGAAACAACGCTTCGTATACGTTACATTATCAGGTTGACAGCATAGCCTCTCCGACCGGAGACCGTTGGGATCCGATGGACGATCGCGCGAACGGCGCAACCGTACTTGCCAATCCGAAAGAAACGGAGCAAAGCCACGGTCCGCACAGTTTATCGAGTATAGATCCTTCGGATTGGTTCAAAATAGCGCTGATAAAAGGCGTTTCTTATGAAATTCAGACTTTGCGAAATTCGGACACGTACGGCGAACTGTATCAGGCCGATGGCGTAACGTTGGTCGCGCACGATGACGACAGCGGCACAGGTTTCAATTTTCGGATTCGCTATACCGCACCGGCCGGCGGCGTCTATTTGCTGCGAGTCCGCGAAAGTTCCGGCGGCGATGCGGATTACACCTTGCATTGGCGCGGGGAAGGCGTACCCGAGGAGGAATGGACGCCGATTCGCGTATTTCCGTTGGATTCCGAAAGCGAGTTTACGGTCATTCCGGGTGGTTTTATCGATGCGCTCATAGGACGATATCAAATCGGCGCGATTCCGACGGACGAAAACGATCTCAGCGACGGGCAAGGAGTGACCATCACGGTCGCTCCCGGCGCTGTCGAACTGCTGTTGTTTCCCGCAATCGAGGTGGAGAACAGCGTCGTGCTTGTAAGAGCCGCGGTGCAATCCACCGCCTCGGGCGCGGCAATAGGTCTGGCGGCGCTGAACGGCGCGATGGACAATTCCATTGCCACAAACATTCCCGCGAATAGTGAGCTGTTCTTGAACGAATATCAACGGATGATGGTCGTTTACGATCCGCCGGGAACCACGGTTATTCCCGCGTTTCAGGTGGCCAACCTTGCCGGAAATCAAAGCGTGACGGTGTATCTGGACAATATGGAAGTCTTTCTTTTGCCTGAAGAGGGAAGCGTTCCGAACTTTTTATTTTACTCCACTCCCACTTCATCGACGATGAATTGGGAGGAGCCGGAATCATTGCAGAAATTTCCGTTACAAGATGCAAGTGAGTTTACCAGACTGGCGGGTGGATTTATCGAGGCGTCCGCCGGTTCTGTCACCGTCGGATTGATTCCGCCCGGAACCGATGCGGCAAGCGACCAAACCGGCGCTGTCGTTGCTGCCGCGCCGGGCGAAGTGGAACTGTTGTTATTTCCGGAATTGCATGTGGGAGAACATGTCGTTTTGATACGTGCATTGGTGCAAACCACCGGCGCGGATGCGGAAGTGGGTTTGGCGGCGTTGGACGGATCGTGGGACGGATCGATTGCGGTGAATATCGATGCGAACAGCGAAACGTATCGAGATGGATATCGTTGGATGATTATCGTATACGATCCGCCCGGATCATCGATCCGCCCAGCGTTTCAACTGGCCAATATAGCGGGAAATGAACCGGCGTCCGCCTATCTCGATCAGGTGGAAATTTATCGGTTGCCGAAAGAGGGGATTTTACCGAGCGCTTTGATTCATGGTCACTGACAAAGCAGCAGGCGAGTTCGTGGATGTGCACTTTTTCCGGGATATTCCCTGATAGAATGGTTAACCGAACAAAAACAGGTTCAATTCAATAAAACCGCACGGGAGAGAGAACGTGTGGAAATTATTCGCCGATCTCAAATATCGCCGATTGTATGTACTCGCGGCCATATTGATTCAGCACTTGAATGGTGAGTTTGTGAACGCCGACGGATAAGAATTCCGGCTGCGGCGCAATCCATATATGTGTGGCGGTTGCCGGTTCCACCCAATCCGGCATGAGTTCCTTGTTTTTTTCGTGATAATCGATGATAAACGGATCGATCATCGCCGTGTTTGTCATTCTTCGCGGTTGTGCGTTGTCCATTTGATATTCGACGATGGATGTGGGATCGGCGTTGAATGCGTTGACGATGATTTTCTTCTGATGGATTTCTTGTTTCGAAATCACGCCTTGTGGAGACGTGATGCGCATTTGATACGAATCGTCTTCATTTGCCGCTTTGAATTTCTGTGTGAATCGATTGCCTGTAAAATGAAAAATATGATAACCGTTGGGCGCGCCGTCGTGCGCCATCGCGCAGGGAATGCCCCGCTCGTCTTTGGGGCCGCTCCACCACGAGCCTGACACCGCGCCGCAGGTGATGTGGGGGAAGGGGACATCGCTTTTCCATCCGACTTCCCGGTCTAGATGAACCTGATCGATGATGTGCATATGACCGGCCAATGCTAACAAATGGTTGCGCTTTTTCACGAGGTCAAATAGTTTCTCTCGATCCGTAATGCGTACGCTGTCGCCCGTTTCCAGCGTGCAGTGTATGGGAATATGCATCAAAAAAACGACCAGGTTTTCAGCCGGAACATGGTTCAGGTAATTTTCAATCCACTGCAGTTGTTTGTCACCCAGTTTGCCGATGTAATAGCCCTCACGATCGTCCGTTTTTCCATACCAGGTTACACTGTCCAGCACAATAAAGCTGATCATGCCGTATTCAAAGGCGTAATAGGGTGGACCAAAGTGTTTTTTATAGGTTTCCAGAGAGTACTGATCATCCTTAACGTCATAATTCATATCATGATTGCCGGGTACATTATAAAAAGGGATGCCGATTTGAGCAACGATTTCATTATAACGATTATAAAACGAGAGATTGTCGGACGTGATGTCCCCCAGCGTAATCCCGAACTCGGCGTCGGCGCCGTTCAATTTGGCAATCACATCGTCGCGAATGAAATGGATTTGTTCATGCGAGCCGGGTTGAGGATCGGAAAACACAATGGTTTTAAAACGATTGGTTTTGCGGGATGGATACAACGGAAAATGAACCATTTCCGGGAGCGCGCCGGTCGGTTCGATGCCGGCATATTTGAGTTTTGGAGATCCTTGTGGCTGGTGGATATAATAAAATTGGGGAAGATTGTTTTGATTCAACGGAAGGGAGTAATGGGGAGATTTCACGACGAAAATAATGAATTCTTCGCCGGGAACCGGCAGGCGATACTGTCCGTTTTCGTCCGTGGCTACCACGTCGATTTGATTGGAAACCAATATGTCGGGAATGCCTTTTTCACCGGGATCCATCCGTAAATTACGATTGCTGTCTTCAAATACGATCCCATTCATGGTATCGTTCGAATAGCAGTAGGACGCCTGGAAAAGTAGAATACTTCCAAAAATGATCGCAACGATTTTTCGCTCCATCGGACAAGACTCCTTATTTATATTGATGCGATACAGAACAGACAGTCTGTATCATATTCAGGACGTATTAATCCATCGAATCCAAATATTTCAAGAACAACGGTCCCCATCGAAAAAAATACGGATTTTTCCGCAGGTGGGGTTGACCGGGAGAATCTCATGGTCAGATTGATAAAAAGCGAATTGGAAGGAATGCAGGTGCGGTCTTCCATTTGCACACAGTCCACTTGGATAAGTCTTCGACTTTCCCACAGTCGCTTGGATAACTGCGCCAACGGAATTTTGAGAGAAGTCAGTTTTAAGGAGTGGACTTGTACCAGTCAATGCGGCGTGTGACAAACATGACGATTGCCAGAATCACAAACAAACCAAGCGATCCGATCAGGAGCGCGTAATCTCCGTTGGTCAGCAGGATGTACAGGTACGCATAGAGCCCGCTGATGACTGCGATCACAATGATCGTTCGAGATGTTCGTTGCAATACGACGTAACTATATGCGCCGGCCATCCCAATTACCGCAACGCTTGCGAGGATGTAGGCGAGCAAGAAGCCCAGGTGCTCCATCAACGACAACTCCAGCAGATAAAACATACAAAGCGCCGCTCCTAACAACAGGTATTGGATCGGGTGAACGTGAACTCCGGCGAGCAGCTCGATAAGCCAGACCACCATGAAGGTCAGGAGGATAAAGAGAGTGGCATATTTAACGCTTCGTTCGGCCATGCGATAGGAGTTGATGGTATCGACCAGGTTTACTCCAAACAGGGAAGCCTGAATGGCTTCGTACATGTTGGTTTGGCTGGTCCACGCCTGCGGATAATTCCGGCCCAGGAATGGGATTGTCCAGAGGGCGCTGAAGTGAGAATCCGACACGGTTCGTTGGGAAGGAAGCCAGTTGCCTTGGAAACTGGGATTGCCCGAGTTGGATTCCAGATCGATAATCGTTTCCTGGCCAAAGGGAACAAAGTACAATCCCAGGCTGCCATTTAACAAAAGGGGAAACGTGAATTCGTATTGATCGGTGTTCGGATTCACATTTACGACGGCATGAATACCGGTGTTGCTTCCGGTGAATCCATCGGCGCTGGGAAGAAAGGGGGTCGGGATGCTGTTCCAGGATAGGTTGGTTTGTTCCTGGATTGCGTGCGCATCGGAAATTCCCAGGGAAATCTGAGCGCGTTCCCATAAGACAGTCGTCGGATCAACGCCCAGTTCCGAAAAATTTGGCGGCTGAAAGGCGCCTGTGACGGTTAAGTTTAGTTTGTAAACCGGCACGGAATAAATCCCGCGATACAGAATGGCGCTGTCCAGTTTTCCGGAAGCCTGCAATTTTTTCGGCAGAAAAAACACGCGCCGTGTCTCGATACGGGTGATCTGCTGGCCTTTCTCTCCGATCTCATTCCATTGATAGGTGTAAGGAATAATCAAGGCGGGACCGGTGATCGACTGCGATTTTCCCCACTTCGAAGAGACTTCCACGATAACCGATTGCTGCCGCGATTGGCGTTCATAAACCAAACTTCCGATCATGGTGATGGGAATCTGAAACAAGAGAGTTAAAAAACCGATTCCCAAAAGGCGCACCAGTTGCGAAGTGCGGTAGGCAACGATTGCGCTGGGTAATGAATTTTGCATAATGAAAAATATCTCTCTTCTAGACTTGTCAATGAAATTTTTGATAAACTGATAGTTGGAACGATTGGGAAATAAATAAGGTAACCAACTCATTCTGTTTTGCTAAGGTAAGATACGTTTTAACACTCGGCCTGCTTGTTACGCGCCCAGTTCACTCCGATATTTTTTGAACAAGCGAATGGCGATGTCCACCGAGTCGCCCGAGGGTTGATCCGGGTAGGAATCATGCCGACGCGTCCATGCGTTTTCCCACATTTGGATCATCTGCGTGAAGGCGTCATTGTCAAAGTCTTTCCGCTCTGGGAGTGATTGCTCCAACTGATCGAAGAATAGTTTCCAGCGATTCCGATAGAATTCGGAAATGAGTCCCGACCATTCCTTGCGGGCGTAGTCGTGCAGCGCCGATTTTGCATCGCCCCACAATGTAATAACGTTGCGGGCGTTCCATTCGAAGAGTTGCTGGTCGGTTTCCGTTGTTCCCCAGCGTCGGGCGTCGGCGATCCATTTTCCCAGCAAAAATTCCTGCCGGGTCGCCAGAACCTCGTCCAGATCGTCCAGAATCTCAAGAAAACGCTGACAGGATTTTTTGAATTGTTTCACATCGTTCTTTTGATACGCGGTCATACTCTGTGTATAGATGATACGAGCGAAGTCGGATAATACCTGCCGCGTCACATTGACCACATCAAACCGATACGTGTCCGATTTTTGTAAGGCATCCGCGCACAGAAGCAATTGCTCCCAGGCAGATAGTAGATCGCCGGATACGGAAACCGGTTTCGGGGGATCGTTACTATATTGGGGGCGGGATGTGTAAATCGAGTTGGGAGAATGGGTCTTGTCATAAACCGAATTTTGCATAAATTCCCAGGCTTTTTGGGCGGAATCCAGCGGTTGTCCATATCGCCGCGTCGCATAGTCCGCGATCCACCGGCTGAGGTCAACGGGTTTGTCCCGCCAGGTCATTTCCGTCATGAATTCAAAGACCACCGGATTGTAATCCAGACCTTCCTGAATCATCCCGATGCCGGAGAGTTTTCCTCGCGCCGGATCCGACATGCTTTGGAACAGTTCCTCGTTGATTCGCGGCAAGGGGCCGCTGAGGGAGATCGTGTTGCCGAAGTTTTGCAGTATGCACCAAATCCAGGGTTTCCCATAAAACGCTTCGGTTTTTTTCCATACCGGCGCTACATCGCAATACAAATCCAGAAGGATCATGCGATCATCGGGAACGCCGGCGAGAAACGCCTTGGATTGGGGAGGCTGCCAGAATTTGGCATTGTTATAAAATATCCATCCCTGCATGACCCAGATCGCATCCGGATCCGCTTCGGTCAGCGTCGAGATCAGGGATTTCCCCATATTATTTAAAAATGCAGGATCATTGCTGGGAGGAGACATTTCGATGAACGTATCCGCCGCATAGAGATGGTCGGTTCCAAAATCCTGTCGCTGTTGATCCAGAAATAACTTGCCAATCTGCCGGAAAAGGGGATCAAGCGGATCGATAAAAAGGGTGTTCCACTCGATCCATTGGATTTTATGCAATTTGGCGTCGGGAAATTTTTTCCGAATGGCCGCCGGGACGTGACCGGTGAATCCCTGTATGACCGGCGTCATTCCCAGTTCACGCTCGCGGGCAAGGATTTTTCTTTGTAACTCTTCGTGTCGGTCTATCCAATTTTGGGGGAGCGGGCCGCCCCAGCCATCCAGACATCCCATCCAACCGAAGGGCAAATAGGGAGGACCGGCGAGAAATTGTCGGACCGCGTCCTCACCCAGATCCAACTGACGCATCACCTTTTGCCACGTCGCTTCCTGGCCGGTCACCGCCAGGGGCATGTTGATGCCGTTCAGCGCCATCCAGTCGATCATGAATTCCCATTGTTCCCAATCCCACCAGGGGAGAGAATATCCGAAACAACAATAATTAAAAAAATAGCGGTATCGATGCGGACTGACTTGACGAATCTTCTGCGGAACGGCCGGCAACGTTTCCGGAAGATCCAATTGTATCCCATTCCAGGAGATATTCGTATGACAATTGTACCTTAAATACCAATGAAGCGCGGAACACAACGAAACTCCATTGTTTCCACGGAGGATGATGTTCCCCTCCCGGCTTTCGATTTCAAAAACATCTCGTCCGTCGTCCGGCGAGATGACGGCCAAGTCAAACTGCTTCGCATGAGCCGGGATCAGCCGCTGTATTACTCCTTGCGCCGCGATGACGGATGACTCCGGCGACGGATTGTCCCGCGCTTCTCCCTGAGCGTTAGCACCAAATACAAGCAACAATGTTATAACTATGAACGAATTCAATAAGGTTTTTCTTCTTTTTAACATAATAATCTTTCTCCTGATATCCCTTTGGCGCAGAGAATTCCCTTATTGCGATTGAGTCTCGATCCCCAAACCGATTTCGCCAGCAGGCGGCAGCGCCGCGCTGGTTTTTGTCGACGCTTCCAGACGATGGATCAATGCATCATATGCGGAAATCACTTCGTTATAACTCCCTGATACGTTGTACACTTTATGTCCGCCCTCAATGATCCAACTGAGAGCATAGGGTTTATTTTCGCGGTTCCACAGTTCGATGAAACAGTCGCGGGAGCCAGCATAGGCATCGCGGGTTTGTCGGAGTTTCGTGATGGCTGTTTGCAGAGAGGGAATCGTCTGTTCCGGCGGGAGTCGCTGGGCTTTCTCATACGCCGCGGCCGCTTCCCGGCGATTCTCCTCACGCCGGACGATCAATTCCAGGCGATCCACGCCGAAGATGAAATAATCCAACAAATCCGCATTGACGACGGCGCGCGCCTGGCACGATTGGAGGAGCGTTCGCGCGGGACGCAGCGTCTCATCCACCATCTGCGAGGAGAATGCTTTCAGGCTTTTTTCCATGGATGGATTGGGATTCGAAGCGAGGGGGATATGGAAGAACAGAGAATTATTCTTACCGCCCACGGGAAGCAGGCGCTGCACGGCTTTGCCGAAATCATCCTGTTCTTCCCCGAACAACACCGCTCCCACGCGCCGATTGAAATCCTCCCAGGGCGTTAGCGAGGCATTCCACGAACATTCCGCGCCCCAGGCGTATTCATACACGTTCACCGCATTGAACGTTCGTCCGTCATCGTCCCAATCCGTATTCAATACGCCCAGGCACCCGTGTTTGTGCCCATCCCGGACGAAATTTTGGATATTCACGTTGGCCTGCCGGAAATTGGGCAGAATCACACTCCAGCTGCTGACGCCCGGACAGACAAAAAAATCGAAACCGTGTTGCGCAAAGGGAACAATCTGGCTTTCGAAATTGTCCCGGGCGTCGTATCCCCACGTCATCATGATGATATCCTTGGGAATATCCTTGAGGTGATCGGGATGATTGAGGATAATGTCGCCCCACATCATCATCCGTTTTCCGTATTTGTTATGAATGAGATCGTGAATGCGTAAAATATGTTTTACATATGTAGCGGCCACTCCATAAGTTTCCACCATCGCTTTCGCCGGCCCTTCTCCGATCCCCGACGTCTCATCGCAGCAGACGTTAAAAAACTGAAACGGCAAATACGGAATCTGGCCGGCGTAAAGATCGTCCAGGAATTGATAGGTTTCTTCTTTGGCCGGTGTTATGACATATGAATTCTCCCGCAGTGGAGCGTATTCCTCGTGCGATAGGATTTTCTCGAAGTGGGCGAAGGATTGTTGATTGCCCATGATGTTCAGATGCAGGGGCGCGCCATACTCCACCAACTGACGCAGTTCCTCCGCGGTGAGCGAACCGTCTGCGGGTCCAATGAGAGGATGTTTGGCATGAGCGAACTGATATTCCATATAATAGGTAAAGATGTTCATCTTCAAATAGGAGCCCAGCGCCAATTCTCGTTTCAGAAAATCAAGTCGGGTGCTGGGACCGCGAGTCAGATCATCCTGAAACGCCCGCCATTGGATCGAAGGCCAGTCTTCGATCCGCAAACCGGAAATTGCATCGCCGATGCGGTTGGCGCGGATCAATTGACATAACGTCTGGACGCCATAAACCAAACCTTCCTCGCCCGGAGATTGAATGATCACCCTGTGCGGATCGACCGATAGCAGATACCCCTGTTCGGTGATCGTATCCTGAAACGCCGGAAGTGGAATTTCAGACGTTTCCTCCGCATACAAGTATAAAACCGGTCCAGCGCCTTCAATGAGATTACATTGTGGTTGCTTGAATCCCGCTCGCATCAGTTCCTCGGTAATCAGATTTCCAAGCACGGATCCATTTCCAGCGCCGGTTTCGATGATCAGGGATTGCTTCAGGTTGAATGCACTCCCGGTCATTTGCACGATTTTCGGAAAAGGTATCAATCGCAAGGAAGAAACGTCAGCGTTTATCTCAGCGGACTGGTTTTCAATCTCTTTGGAATTCCTGGGATGGGTATTGGTTTCGGAAACAGAGCCAATGTTCTTAGAAAAAACAAATAATACACATAAACTCCAAAAAAAGAGAAAGCGAATCGGTTTTCCCATTTTCCTATCCTCCCTGATTCAAACGAAATCGTAGATGAAACGAGGATGTAGATTACTGCAATAGGAACCAATTTTCCACGGATACCGATATCTCTTTGCGAAACACTGCCTGCTGCGAGCCTTCATAATACCACAGCCGGTCTACCTCCCCGGCGGCATTGGTAGAGAAGGAAATCGCGATATTGTTGAGTATCATAACTACAAGTGGAGGGAAAATGCCATTGGAAAACAGTTGATGCTGGGTGACATTTGGTGTACAATCAGAAGAAAAGGAGAAAAACCAATGGGCATGGATGATCGCATCAGTACACGAATTGATGCTGACTTGAAAAAAGCCGCCGTAATGGTATTCCAGCAACTGGGAATCACCGAAGGAGAGGCGATTCGCATGTTTTATGCCCAGGTCAATCTTCAACAAGGATTACCCTTCGAATTAAGCATCCCAAACCGCGAAACCATCGAAGCGATGAACGAAGGCGAGATCCATGCGGAAGCGCTCCCGACATACGAACGCTTTTCGGATATACGCAAGGAGTTGGGAGTATAAGTGCTTGCAATCAAAACCACCAAAATCTTCTTGAAGGATTTGAAGCGTGTTTCAAAACGCGGCAAGACGATCGATCAATTGGAAAATGTTGTCGATTTGCTGCAAGCAGAAAAGCCCTTACTCCCAAATAAAAAAGATCATCCATTAACAGGCAATTGGTCCGGACATCGCGAATGTCACATTGATCCGGATTGGCTTTTGATTTACCGCATTGATGGCCGGCGCCTGATCCTGGAACGAACCGGTACCCACGCGGATCTATTTGGATAAAGAAAAGTGATTGGATTCCTGGTTTTCCAAACATATCGTGCAGATCAAAAGAGTAAGGCTACTTTCAATTCTCGCACCAGTGAGGATGTAGATTACTGCAATAGGAACCAATTATCCACGGATACCGATATCTCTTTTCGAAACACTGCCTGCTGCGAGCCTTCATAATACCACAGCCGGTCTACTTCCCCGGCGGCATTGGTAGGGAAGGAAATCGCGATATCGTTGGTTAATGTGGTTCTCCATTTACCGGTTCTGTCCGGTTCCTTCACTTCAAACACGGTAATGCCAGGAAGAGCGAAAGAAAGAGCGCCGTTTTGTACGAAAACCGGAATTTCAATGTTCCATAGACCAAAAAGATTTCCGGTGTAGGTTCCAATATAAGGTTGGTAGTGTTCCGGAATTTCAACTTCCTGATGTGAGTCGATCAGAAGACGATCCAGCAGCGTCTCCAACGTTATTCCCGATGCCTGGCCGCGGGATTGGGTGAAATAGAGTACCATCAGATCCTGTTCAGGCCACGCCCAAGCCCAGGTTCCGTCCGAGCCGCTATGCCCAACCACGACCGCTTTTCCGCTTGTATCTGAAGAATAGGAATAAAGAACAGACATTTGACCATAGTAGGTGTACATATTCGGAAATCCGGATGAAAAGCGGGTATCTGCGCCGAGGTTCGTCATTACCGAAACTGGTGAGAGGATACGATGAACCGCTTCCTGCGTTAAGATTCGTGTTTCGTTACAGATTCCGCTATCCATCCACATCGCCAGAAAACGGGCGTAGTCCATCGGGGTGCTGTAGAGGGATTGAGATCCCAACGTGTACAGGTAAAACGGTTCCCCCGGTCTCCACAATCGCGTCCAGTTTCCGACATATCTCCTATACAGGCTAGCGATGCGGTTCCAGCGAGGATCGTTTTCCGCATGGGGATGGTAGGAGATGGAATCCGCCATGCCCAACGGCTCGAGCAATCGTTCGGTGATGAATTGATGCAGGGGAAGGCCGGAAACGGTTTCGACCACCGCGCCGAGCACCTCGCTGCCGGCGTCGCTGTACCAGAATTTGCTGTCCGGTATGAATTCCGGACCGCGACGGCCGGTTTCGTTGGCCAGTTCGATAATATTGGCGAAAGCGCTCATCGGAGTGTTCATTAACATCGATAACGGAAGCCCGCTGCGGTGAGTTAAAAGTTGGCGAATGGTAATTTCTCGTGAACGGTCATTGTCGAATCCGGAAAGGTAGAGATAAACCGGATCGTCTAACTGCAATTTGCCCTCATCGATGAGAATCTGCGCCGCCGCGCCGGTAAATGGTTTGGTCATCGAACGCACGTTGAAGATTGTGTTGCTCTCCATTCGCCTCTGCGTCTCGCGATCCTTCCAACCGTACGCTTCGTGAAAAACCGTGCGCCGGTTTTTAATAACCAAAAATTCCGCGCCGACGATCATTTGATTGTCATAATACCATTGAATTGTGTTGGACAGTTCATCAAGCGCCGTGGAGGAAATGCCTTGGGATTCGGGCGATGCGTAAGGGAATGGGGAGGAATCCTGCGCAGGAAGGGAAACCGGCCATATAACCGTCGCGAATAGAAGGGCGAAAGAAAAGTTATGGAATTGAAAACGTTTTAACATAAGTCGCTCCAAAAAAGTGTTCTAAAAATAAGGATCTATATTCCAGGTTTTGATAATCCTATTTTCATGATTTATTCTTTCATGACAATTTCCGCTTTTCGAAACTCAAGATTGAGCACGCGGGGATTGCTGATTTGGAATCCGATAACTTCGCCGGCGACATTGCGCAGGAAATTACCACTCAGCAAGTCGGATTCGACAAAGGTGATGCGATCGCGGCGTACGAGCCTGGATGTAAACTCGGTAACGAGGTGAGTGATGGGAAATTTGAAATGGAGCAGATCACCTTCATACGTGATGGTGTAAAAGACCTCAAGTTCTTCACTATAATATCTGCCGACGTATTCCTGCGCCGCTTCCTCCGTGATCTGCGGAGCGACGGTTTTGAGAAAATCGTCCGCGTCCGTTTTTCGTGAAGTTTGAAGCATGGTTTGCAGGGATGAGGAACGCTGTAAATCAAACGCTTTCATGAAATCGAGATCAAGTCCCCAGCGGGATAGCGACGGTTCGTGAATCAAAAAATTCGTGACGGGAGTTTGGGGATTGTTGAAATGGAGATCGGCGATTTGCAGGGATTTTTCCAGTAATACGCCCGAATTCAAATCGGCATTGTTGGAAAGGGTCAGGATGGAGAAATGCTCTTCGGGAAACCGTACAATGTTGCCGTGATAGCCGCCGATATCTCCGCCGTGAAAGACCAATTTGCGCCCTTTGTATTCATCCACAATGATCCCAACCGCATACGGATTTTGTGTTCCATTGTTCAAAATCGCTTTTTGATGCATTTTTTGGAGAATTCGTTGGCTGCCAACGATCGGCGTGTAAAAATTTTGATCCCATTTCGCCAAATCTTCCACTGTAGTGAGCAATCCTTCCGCGCCGACGGTTGATGTGTTGATTGACATTTGCAGGAAACCGCCGTCGGGATTGGGGGCATACGGATCGGCAAAATTTTTCACGATGGCAAGATAATTATCGCGAAATTGACTGTGCGTCATGCCGAGTGGTTCAAATATCCGTTCGTTCACAAATTCAGCAAATGATTTTCCACTCACCCTCGCAACGATTTCCGCCAGCAGAAAATATCCCGTATTACTGTAAATGAATTGTTCTCCCGGATCAAAATTTAATTTCTTTTGTCGGGAGATCAGAGCAAACGTTTGCTCTTTATCGACAGGATCGGCCATGATATGGCGACCACTGAACGCGAATAACTCGTAGAAATCTCGCAATCCGCTGATGTGGTGCAGCAAATGGCGGAGGGTGATGGTTTTGCCGAAATCCGGAACTTCCGGCACGTACATGCGAACATCATCATCCAGACCGACCAAACCTTCCTCTTCGAGCAACAGGATGGCAAAGGCGGTGAATTGTTTGGAATTCGAACCGGCGCGGAAGATGGTGGTGGTTGTATTGGGCAGATCGTAGCGCAAGTTGGACATGCCATAGGCTTTTTTATAAAGAATTTCTCCATCTCGCACGATGGCCAAAGTGCAGCCGGGCGAGTTGTTTCGGTTCCATTGCCGAAAAAGGCGATCCACACTGTCCGTAAAGTCGCTCGCGGAAACTTCCGTATAAATACAAGCGGATAGAGCGAAATAAATGATGAAAAACGAGAGAATGGATTGATTCCATGCGCGATTGTTGAAAAGAGAGTGAATAATCATGGAGTCTGTACTCCTACAGGTCCGGGTGGCAAGGGCAGCGTTGTTTCTGCCCTGGTTCGCCGCACAAAATTTATTTTCTATGCTTCTTGTTTTATACGTGAAATACGGCTGATTGGTTCGTTGGATTATACTCCACATGAACCGGGATGGAAATCAGGTTTTTTCTGACATGGCTCACTGCGTACATGCGAATATTCCGCCAACGCGTGAAAAGAATGCCCAGGCTCGCCGGGATACAGCTGCCCCTCGCTGATAATGGTAGTCAAGAAAGAAATTTACATTTTTTGTGGGAGAAAGAAAAGTGATGGCCGAAGTATTGGTTTCTTTTCCACTACCCTATATTGAACTGTCAGGATGTCCGCGTGATTCTCTTGAATATTTTACCGAGTCCTTATTCCAGCACCCCCACTTCAATCCAGCTGGGCCATTCGTTCGAACGATACACCCGATTCATCACCGTGATAAAATCCTCGTCTTTCGCCTTGTAAATATTCGGCGTATATGTCTGCGGATTGCGGTCGATGAAGGGGAACCATGTGCTTTGAATTTGGATCATGATGCGGTGGCCGCGTTTGAACGTGTGGAACACATCCTGCAGCTCGTAGGCCACCAGCGTCACTTCGTTGGGGATGAATGGTCGGGGATGTTCGTAACTTTCGCGGAAGCGGCCGCGGAACGGTTCGGCGCGGACCAGCATCTGTTGTGCGCCGTGATTTTTGTCGATGGCGCCGTCCGGCGTTTCTCCGGGATACACGTCGATCAGTTTGACAATCCAATCGGAATCGGTTCCGGTGGTGGAAACGTGCAGGTGAGCCTGCAACGGTCCCGCCAGGGTCAGGTCGTCGGTCAATACCTCGGTTTGATACACCAACACATCCGGCCGTCGGGCGGCAAAGCGCTGGTCTTCGGCCATGTAATTGATTGTCCAGCGCGTGTTGATTTCTTTGGTGTAAGGCGCCGGTTTGTTCGGATCGCTGATGTATTCGTCAAAGGCCGTATTTATGTCTTGGATTTCATCCAAAGAAAGAACGCCGTGATCATGAAAGTAGAATTTCTTCCGTTCCGCCGTAGCGGGAGGCCAGGCGTCGAAACGCCGCCAGCGATTCGCGCCGGTTTCGAAAACAAACGCTTCCGGAAAATCGAAGTTTCCCTGTTCCTCTTTCAAAAAATGGTTGAAAAATTTGAGGATCACATGTTCCTGGAAATACAGAGCCGTTTTAAAGCCGAAATCCGCGTCTCCCAGCGATTTTCCCTCGCCTCGCAGCCAGCCGCCGTGATGCCACGGTCCCATCACCAAAACGTTGGCGATGCCGGGATTTTTTTCCTCAACGGAATGATATGTTTTCAGCGGTCCATACAAATCTTCCGTGTCGAACCAGCCGCCGACGGTCATGACGGCGGCTTTCACGTTGTTCAAATGCGGCAGAATATTGCGGGATTGCCAAAACTCGTCGTAATTGGGGTGTTCCACGATTTGATTCCAGAATTCGATCTCCTGCTTGAAGTGATGTTCGTTGATGTTGGAAAGCGGGCCTAAATCCAGAAAAAACTGATACCCGTCCGGCGTCGAAAATTCATACCCTTCGGCGCTTATCGTGGTGGGTTCTTCTCTTTTTTTTCCAAATGTTGAAAAGAAATTGAATGTCATCGACAATGCGAGCGCGCCATGCCGGTGAAAATCATCCCAAAACCAATCGGCAATGGGCGCCTGCGGCGATACCGCCTTCAATGCCGGATGCGAGTCGATCATGCCGGCGGAACTATAAAAACCGGGATAGGAAATCCCCCACAATCCCACCTTGCCGTTGTGATTCTCGACATGATTGAGCAGCCATTCAATCGTGTCGTAGGTGTCGGCGCTTTCATCCACGTCTTTTTCACTGTTTTTGTTCGTGATGTGGGGGCGCATGTTGTCGAATTGGCCTTCCGACATGTAGCGGCCGCGAACATCCTGATAAACGAAAATATAGCCGTCTTTTTCAAACTGTTCGCTGGGGCCGAGTTCACCTTTATATAAATTTGCGCCGTACGGGCCGACGCTGTAGGGGGTGCGCAACAGCAGGAACGGATACGTTTTCGAAATGTCGGTGGGAGTATAAACGGCGGTAAACAATTTCACCCCATCCCGCATGGGTATTTTATACTCGAATTTCGTATAATTGGCGCGAATGGCTTCGGCTCGATTTTGCGCATTCGCAACACACGTGAATACACTCATAAACACTGTAAATAAGAAAAACAGATTCCTTATGCGTTTCATTCGACCAAGTCTCCTTTTCGATTTAGTTTCAATAATGATTCGGCAAGGTTTATTTCGCATAGACCACTTGTCCGCCGATAATCGTATACAAGACTTCGGTTTGCAAGAGCTCCTCGTCCGGAATTGTCAGAATATCTTTTGACAGGATCGTGATATCGGCCAATTTTCCTGGCGTCAATGAGCCTTTGATCTCCTCCTCGAAAGCGGCATAGGCGGCGTTTATGGTATACGATCGCAGCGCCTCTTCGCGCGACATCCGTTGTTCGGGGAAAAAGACGGCGCCATCTCGTAATCGACGCGTCACCGACGCATGAAAACATTGGATGGGAGAAACATCCTCGACCGGCGCGTCGGTGCCGTTGACGATCATGGCATGGTTGTCAATCAGGCTGCGCCAGGCGTATGCGCCTTGTTTTGCTCGTTTTTCACCCAACCGCGTGATCACGAAGGGGGCGTCCGAAGGGCAGTGGCAGCCCTGCATGGCGGCGATGACGCCCAATTGACCGAAACGCGGAATATCGGCGGGGTGCAAATGCTGCGCGTGTTCGATGCGCCAGCGCAAGTCTTTTTTTTCAGGATGGTTTTGGAACGTTTCTTCGTAAATATTCAACATCTCGCGATTCGCGCGATCGCCGATGGCATGAGTGCAAAGTTGGAAGCCATTCTTGATCGCCAGGCGGGCGGTTTCCTTTAACGACGCAATTGAGGAGACGTTCAAACCTTCGCTGTCCGCCAGATCGTGATACGGTCGCAGCAGCCACGCGCCGTGTGTGCCCAACGCGCCGTCGATAAAACGCTTGATGGCGCGCACGGTCAGACGATGATTGCCCCATCCGATGATTTTATAATCGACCAGATGACGTTGGAGTTGCCTGTTGTCTTCGCTGATCATCACCCACAACCGCAGTTTGAGCCGATTGTCCGTTGCGAGTTGTTTGAGTTGATCGATCAACGCAAAGGAAGAGCCGGCGTCATGAAACGTGGTGATGCCCTTGGCAATGCATTCCTCGATCGCCGTTTCGATCTGTCGGCGTTGCTCTTCTTGCATCTGTTCTACGGTACGGTTTGTTTCAGACTTTGATTTCGCTTCGTAAATCAGGCTTGCCGCCGATTCGCGAAACATGCCGATCGGATTATTTTCTTCATCCTTTAAAATAAATCCGCCGGACGGGCTTCTCGTCTCGCGTGTAACGCCGGCCAGCTGCATGGCGTTGGCGTTGGCGAAGATCATGTGTCCGCTGGCGTGCGTTAGCAAAACGGGATGATCCGGCGTGACGGCGCTCAATGCGTGATGTGTGGGACAACCGTCAATGTTGGGTTGGGGAAGCGCATCCCATTTTTCTTGATGCCAGCCCCTGCCAGTGATCCATTCTCCTGTCGGCGTTTTGTCTGCGGCTTGTTTCACAATTTCGATAATCTCATCCCAATTGCGGGCATTCATCAGGTTGAATTGCATCCGCGCCTGGCCGACGCCGGTGAGATGGGCATGTCCCTCGATAAATCCCGGAACCACCGTTTTGCCGCCGAGATCGATCACGCGCGTCGAGGGTCCGATGAATCGTTTGATCTCTTCGTCGCCGCCGACGGCGAGGATTCGATCTTCTTTCACCGCGAGAGCCTGTGCGTGGGGTCGGGTAGCGTCGACAGTAATGATGTTCCCATCCAGCAAAACCAGATCTGCTGTGGATTCGTTCGATTCGCAGGAAAAGGAAGCGAGAGAACAGATGATGCAAAAAGAAATCAATTCGGTTAATCGAGCAAGAATGAATTTCATAGTGGTTCTTTTCTCCGTTGATGGCGCGCCGTTTGAACCGATCAAACCGCCATCGGCGGCAGCAGGTACTGCTTTTAATTTCTTTCGACGGTTGATATTCAAATACGGCGCGCGCGCCTCAAGAAATAGGCTGTGAGATGGTACACGGGAAGAATGGCGACTTATCTATTGACTCGACGAGTTTAATTGCTCTCAGCTCACTTTTTCAATCCTCTTAAAACAATCATGAACGTGATCCGTCGAGGTCATGCCAATGGTCATGGCGTCGACCAGGTCGTTTTTCAATATATTATTGATCCATTCAATACAAACTCCAATTGCTTACGCCAACCGGTTCGCGGGGAACGGTGACGCGGAAATTATCGACGAGGATGAAGGCGCCGTCTGCGGAAGCATTCTGATTGGTGTCGATCCGGATTTCCAGCCAACCGCCGGGCGCTTCGATATTAGGAATATGATTGGTCATATCCACTTCCCAAAGCAAGGTTTTCCAGCTGTTTACGGCGTCATAATAACCGATTTCCTTCGATGCAAATTCCACAACCGTGCTCGCGTCATCGCCAATGCCGGAACGTATACGAATTCGGCTCTGCATCCAGCCTCCGGGAATTGCCGTTGGCGTACGAACGTCGAATTGGATTTCCAACGCTTCCGCCCAGCGATCGAACGCTTCCAGCGCATTTGTTGTTCTTACATTTTGTAGGTACCCGCTCCAGCAGAACATGGCCATGGAATCCGAACCTTCCGACGGTTCAGCCAGGCCTGCCGCCATTTCCGGCATATATCCGGTGTCGCCGGCCCGCGTCCAGCCCACCGGCGCGCCGGTTTCCGGATCGGCTGTATTGAAGCCATACACCAGAATTTCGTCCACGGCGGCGGGGATATCAGCCGGGCGGAACGCATACACGTTGTCTAACCATACTTCTCCCGCGGCGCTTCCGGGAGTCGGAACAATGAAACCCTGCACGTAACTGAGCGCGCTCATGAAATCGGCTACGGAAGTTTTCCGATCAATTTTCCAAACCAGTTCGTGCCATTCCCCCGCGGATGGGACAGAAGCGAATCCGAGAATGTTTCCATTGGGCAAGTCCAAGCGTATTTGCAGTGTGCCGGTCGATTCCGGCGTGAAATATACCGACATGCGAATTTCGCGCATCCCGCTGATATCGACAGGGGGAATAGCGAAATTGAGCGTTCCGTGCTGCCATTCCGATCCGCCGTTGTCATAAAACACGACAAGAACCGCCTCTCCCTCGACCGGTTGAGGACTGGTCGGCAAATCAACAAATGAGCCTTGAAAAGCCCCACCGGTCCAAGCCCATTCACCGGTCAATTCTTCGGTGAATTCGAAGCCGGTGATGAAAACCTTTTCTTCCTGGGCATTCGCGGTCACGACGAGTGAAACAAAGAGAACCACACAAAGCAATCTTTTCATTTTTCTTTTCCTCCTTATTTTTCATTGGTATATCGATTGTTGCATACTTTAAATTACCATAGTACCGAAAAAAAATCGAGACTGACAGATTTCTAACAATTTTTCTTGGAGCAGCCATCTATCCGGAATGCAATGTTTCATTGAAAAACAATATCAGCCTATATTTTTAAATCAAATATGGTAAATTGGATCACGATTACGAAAAAAACAAATCCGTCTCGCGATGATGACGGAAAAAAACGTCAGGAAAGGAATGAACGTCATGAACAAAGCCATTCTTTCGAGTCTGGGAATCCTTATTATTGCATGTTTGGCCGGAGCCGCTCTCGCTGATGATCCGTTTGCGGTGGGAGAAAAATGGATTTATCAACACGAAGGCGCCGTCCCCATGCGGCCGCCCGACTACGCGATTTCCGGCGATCGCATCCGCGAAGTGGTTGCCGTGCAGGGAGAGGATACGGAAAAACGGTGGTTGATTCTTGAAGCATGGGGCGAAGATGATGAATGGGCGGGCAAACGAGTTGTCAGCGCCGAGCGGATGTACGATAAAATCGATTCCGGGGAAGGTCGGGTGATGACCATCGATCCGGCGTATCCTTATGATTATTTGAATTTGAAGCCAGGAGAAGAAAAAAAGTGGGAAAGCACGTTCAAATTCAGCGAGGAATGGTCTTTCCCCATGAAATTGACCGCCAAACGAATCAAAGACGTAACCTTGAAGGTTCCGGCGGGGGAATTTGAAAATTGCATTCACATTCAAAGCGAGGAATCGGTGACGTTTTCCCCGCCTGATGGAAATGAAATGACGATCACGACAAAACGCGAACAGTGGTATCATCCGAAAGTCAACGGATTGGTCAAGGAAATCTATATTCTCGGACGACCTGACGGAAGCGAGGAGAAAGGCGTCAGTGAACTGAAATCCTATGCAAAAGAAAAAAAGGAATAATGGAATAGAATGCCGCTCAAACAGGACAGATCGATCCCCTGCCGATCGATCTGTCCTTTCCTCTTCGATCAAAGAGTTATCCAACAGTGTTAGCGTGAATCCTTCATTGTTTGATATTTAACAAAAGATTGTTTATAGAATTCGTCGTTGGGCGCGAGAGCCTCTGCTTGACCAAACGCTTCTTCCGCCTGTCGCCACTCCTGCAAATGGGCGTGACCGAGCGCCAGAAATGTCCAACCCGTGGCCCAGTTCGGACGACGTTCCAAAATACGCTGGAAAATCGTTACGGTTTGCGCATATCGTTTTTGGTTCCACAATTCCACCCCCGCGCGATAAGCCTCATCGATGGAAAGAACGAGCAGCCGCGTCAATGTTTGATGGAATGCGGCTTCATCCTCGATTGCACGGATCAATTTCTCCGCCAGTAAATAGGAATCTTCCGTTTGATCGATATCGCCGGACAAGAGCGTCAAGGCAAAATCGGCGATTGGATTCCGAATGTTGGGATGATCGTATTTAGCCAGGATTTGCAGCCAGTAATGAAGCGTATCAGGTACTTCAATCGAGCCGCGCCAACGCTGAAAACGTTTGATCCATCGCTCCGGATCGATGAAACCCATCAACGTTCCTTCCACATTTTCCTGATCGGCCTTCGACAGAAAGAGACGGAGCGGAGCGTCGAATTCCAACCGCAAATTCACATCCGTATTCACATCGGCGACTTGATCCGCTTTCAGAAATCCGCGAATTTCCTCATTGGACAACAAAAAAACCTGTAAAAGCAATGACGCGACATCGGTAGAACCAAAATGAGTCCGCAAATCGTTCGTTGCCTGGGGGATTTCGTCGATCATGGCTTGTGCGGTTTGGATGGTTTCCCCATCCGGCAGCAACGGATGGTTGGCGGCCAAAAGAATCGTATCGCCTTCATTTACGCGAATGATCGCGGCGTATGGAAATTCGAGTACAATCGTGCGCGCAATTAAACGATACTCCTCAGAACTGAAATGATACGTATGAATCCATTGCGCCAGGATCCCACCCGGCCGTAAACTCCGGCGCGCCTGTCGATAAAACTCGCGTGTAAACAGATTGGATATGCCAGCCATCCATGGATTGGACGGTTCGGACAAAATCAGATCGAATTGTTTGCCGCAGCCTTCCAGATAACTGCGGCCGTCATCCAAAATCATTTGAAAATCCGGCGAGCGATACGGGCGATGATTTACGTCCGCGAAGAAATATCCGGCTTCGAAAATAGCGGGCTCGATTTCGCAGCAGATTACCTGGGTATGCGGGAAGAGAAGGGAAGCGCCCGCTGTTGAACCGCTGCCGTAACCGATGACGAGAATGTCTTTCGCTTGCGGATGAAAAAAACGGCTGAAATATGCCAATCCCAGTTGCATGCGCATGTCGCCGATTTTGGTGGCGTCGATTTTTCCATTCACACGCAGGTAGTATTCCTGCTCAAAGCGGGTGACCAGGACGTTGCAAAGTCCGCCTTCTTTAAAATAAATCAATTCGTCTTCGCGTCGGAACGTATCCGTATAATCGGCGCCGTAGAGAAAAAGCCCCATATCTGTTTTAAGCGGGTCAAGCGGTCGTGAAACCATCCAAACCGCCAACAAGAGAAGAATCGCGGCCAGCCCCAACGCGCGCCATGCTTTTTTTCGGGAATAGGGAAAAATCAGAAGCAGAGCGGCGAGGTAAAGCGACAGCGCCAAGGCGGCGGTGTGGTATGAACCGCTCATCGGCATAAGAAAGAAAAACGCAAGGAATACGCCCACAATACTGCCGATCGTATTGACCGTATATACATTGCCGACTGCCGATCCCACTTCGTGGGATTCCCTGCGGACGAGATCGACAATTAATGGAAAGAGGAATCCCATGCACAAAGTGGGAAGCAGTTGCAGCGTCATGCCGGCGGCGGAACTGACCAGCGCGTTCAGGAGGAGATGGGAGCGAAGAGTGCGCAAATCACCTACCCACAATGTAATTTGGGGAAGGAGCGCGAATCCGGCTGCGACCGACAAAACCAACAAGGAAATTACCCCGATTAGCGTCAACGCCAAATCACGGATTTTTTTTACCGCCAAGCTGTAAAACAAACTGCCTGTTGCGATTCCCAATAAAAAAACGAATAGCATGGCGGAAAAAGCATAGGTTGTTCCTCCCAACAGGACCGCCAGTTTTCTCGTCCATACCACCTGCAGAATCAACGAAGCGCAGCCCGTCATCGCCGCCGCCGCATACAGTCGTGAAATGGAGATCAACGGTTTTTCACCGCAAAGCAACAATGGTAAGGGGGATGCGGGAAAACCATGGTGTAGGGTGGAGGGAATTTGAGAACGGGAACGCTGTTTTAATAAAACATACCCACCGGCCGCAACGAACCAATTGATCGTTGCCGCCAACCAATTGGTTCCGTTCATGCCGAACATCGGCAGGAAATGAAAACCGGCGACATAGCACCCGGCGGCGGCGCCCAACGTGTTGAAGGCATACAGCCAACCGGTGGTTTCTTTTCCCCACGGATCGTTGATCGAAAAATGCCGAATCATCAACGGCAAGGTTCCCCCCATCAAGACGCAGGAAGGACCGATCACCAAAAAAGTCAGAAAAAAACGAGGCAGAAACTGCAGGATGGGATGGATTGCCAAAACAGGATACAGCAGGGAGGAAAGCGGACGCAACATGCTGATTTCATAAGGAATCAGCAAAGCCAACAAGCCGATCAGGACTTCACAGAGGCAATACCAGCCCAGGGGAGAGCGTACCCGATCCGCACGGCGTCCGAATAGCCATGCGCCCAGCGACAAACCGAAAAGAAAGGCAACCAACACTACGGCCTGCGCCAACGTGGAATTGCCCCAAACATGAGTAAAGCGTTTGAACCAGATCACCTCATACGCCAGAGACGCAAAACCGGAAAGGAAAAACAGCAGGGAAACGATCCAAATCAAACGTCGCGATATTTTTGTCATAATCGAAAACACGACCGTCATGGGATAAAAAATTCGGCTGCATAACTATGGTAGAAATATTCCTCGAATTGACAAACTCCTCTATAATGAATCAAGGGAAATATTTTCGGAAAGAGAGCAAGGGACAGATCGCATGAATTGCGATTCGTGGCGTTACGGAGGAAAGAAAACAATGCCGACGTATACTTTCGAATGCGAAAAATGCAAAAAAAGGTTTGAACAGGAAATGACCATTGCCGAATATGAGCGGGCGGCGATCTCCTGCCCGAAATGCAAGGAGAAGAAAGTCAAACGTGTATACGAACCGTTCCTCGCGCAAACCAAGAAAAAATCATAATAAGTGGATTGATTGCGATGCGTGAAACGGATCGATCTCGCTCGACTTTTCCAATTCGGCAATCGGTAGAAAAATCGTGAAGGTCGCGCCGATCCCGGCTTTGCTTTGCAGAATTATCCAACCGCGATGCTGATCGATGATGCCGTAGGCGCCGGCCAGACCCAGCCCGGTTCCCTTGCCTACCTCTTTTGTGGTAAAGAACGGTTCAAATATATGCGTTTGCACATCCGCGGTCATTCCCATGCCGTTGTCGGATATGCAAAGGGTGACAAATGTGCCGGGACGGGCATGAGGATTCGCTTTGCAAAACGTTTCATCTATCGTAATGAGATCCGTTTCCAGCCCGATGACGAAACGGTCGTTGCGCCTCTCCGGAAAGACTTTTCCCTCCACGATTTCGTGAATGGAATCCCTTGCATTGACGCACAAATTCATAAGCAGCGTATGGATTTGCATTTCATCGGCATGAATGAGAGGAAGATTGTCGCGTTGTTTGACGATGATTTCGATCCGACGGTCCATCGTCTCGCGCGCAAGGTGAAATGCTTCGTTGACCAATTTGTTCACGTCGACCGGTTTTAATTGAACCGGAGTTTTTCGGCTGAATGCCAGAAGCTGCCTGACGAGTTCGGCGGCGCGGTTGGCGGCTTGATCGGCAACCGTTAAATATTTTTGCGTCTTGCCGGTTACGTTTGATTTTGCCAGATTGATGTTGCCGATGATCCCGGTCAGGAGATTGTTGAAATCGTGCGCCACCCCGCCCGCCAGATGTCCGATGGCTTCCATTTTCTGAGCCTGATATAGTTGCGATTCGAGTCGTTTGGCTTTTTCCTCCGCTTTTTTATGGTCGGTAATATCCGAGCCGACGCAGAGGATTTCCCGAATGGCGCCGTCGGGAGCGACGATCGCCTTTCGCGTCCATGCCACCCAGACCCGATCGCCGTTTTTCGCGATATTCTCACATTCAAAATAAGTATGATGATCCAGTAAAAAGAGCGAATCGGCGTTCGCCTCAACGGAGGATTGAATTTGCGTATTGTTCTTGGGAAGTATCGCGTCGGCAACGTTTCGGCTGAGAAGTTCATCGCTTGAGTATCCGAAAAACGTTTGGGCGAAATCATTGATAAAAGTGATGATTCCATTCGGAGTCATGCGGAGAATGATGCTGTTGGTATTTTGCACCAGTTCACGATAGTTTGCCTCGCTTTCCCGCAATGCCTGCGTACGTTCTTTCACGATGGTTTCGAGATTGTTGGCGTACAGGGCGAGTTTTCGCCGCGCGACTACGGCGATTGTGGCAAATGCGAAAACGAGGCCAACCATACTGACGCCGATTGTTTTCATCCACCACGTATCCAGCATGGAAAGTGGAACCACATAAAAATCCAGGAGCGCCGGCGTCGGATCCACTTTAAAGTCCTCGTCCCGGGCGCAGATGCGGACCACATGGCGGCCGGGACGCAATCCGGCTATCGGCAGGCCGTCGGGCGGGAGAATTTGAAATTCATTCCATGCGCCATTGTTGATCTGCCATGAAAAGAGAAATTGCCGGTGAAAGGACTGCGGTACAAAACGGCTTCGCCCGATACATTCCACTCGTATCGTATCTCCCTCCACGATTCGCTGAATTTGAGTTTTTACGATTGTTTCCGGCGGGATTTCATTCGGGCGGTAACGGAGCACTGCGTCCTCGGTTTCGATCCACAAGGTTCCATCGGATTCTTTCAAAATCCATTGGACCGCAACCTGTTTGGGCAAAGATAATTGAAGAGGAGTGTGATTCCAGTGCGGCGGAATCAGGAAAACCGCTTCATATCCCGCGAGATAAATGGTTTCGTCCACCATTTTGCCGCCGAATTCACGGGTATCCAAAACATAAAATTGCCATCCGTCCCGGAACGGATCCAATAGGGCGGCTCCACCGGGAAATAGAATGTTTCCCCGTAATCCGATCCATTCTTCACGGCCACGAACCATCACGGAAAACACGGTTTGATCCTGTATTCCGTGAAAATGGTCCCAAACCTGAGTTGGATTATTTTCCCGCTTGAAAATGCTTAGAAGTTTTTGTCCATAAATCCAAATGTTTCCATTGCCATCGACGGTGAAATTTGCGACGGCTTCGGCGGGAGTCGTCGGATCAAATGGGATTTTCCTGCTCTCGTCTCTGCTTAGAAACACAACGATTACATGATTTTTTTGGTTTCGTGAAAGAAACCAAACGCCGTTGTGGGGATCCGAACAACTTTTTAGGATTTCGTTTCCAATCCAATCCGCGGGTATATGTTCCTCCCATTCTTCTCCGTTAAAACAAACGATGCGATCATTTTCTTCGCTGTCCTTCCCATAGGCCCATATGAAACCGGTCGGATCGCTTACCAGACCTTGGATTTTACGAAGGCCGACGTCGTCCCTTTCAAACAGCCGCATGTCGCGATCGATGCAGTGAATCACATGCGCATCGGACCATCCCCATACTTCGCCGCTTGCATCCACAATATACGATCTTGCGGGAGAATCGACTTGAAACCAATTCTCGCCGTCCTTGACGACAGTCGTCTCCCCCACAAACCAGATTCGATTTTGCTGATCGATCAAACGAGGAAGGGGCAAGGCGTCAAATTCCACCCATCTTTGATTGAAGCGCTCCCACCGGGAAAGACAATTAAATCCAACCGCCCAAATCGAGCCGTCGGGGGCTTCTCGCACGCATTCGATATCCCCGGGAAGTCCGCTAAAAGCAGTTGACAAGGAAAGAAATTCCTGTCCTTTCCAAACTTGAAAATTCCGTTGCGATGTTGAATTGGTGAGACACGTGATGATTTTCCCGTCTCGCGTGGAGCACAAGCGTGGCGCTTGTATTTTGTTGATGGGAATCCGCGCCCATTGATGATCATGCAGAAGATAAATCGCTTCTTTCGAGCTGATCATCACTCCGGTTTCCGCGATTTCGGTAATATCCCACATGCATTCGCGGCCGCCGGGGATGTCAGTATTTTCCAGCGGATTCAGCCAACGCTGATCGGAAAGAACGGCAAAACCGGCGTCAGTCAATACAAATTGCCGATTTTGCGAATCGCGGAAATAATCCATCACGTGATTGCTCGGTAATCCCTCGTCCGTACGATAGGTGATCCAACGTCCCTCGCGATACGCGGACAGACCGCCGGTTACGGTCGAATCCGGCCAGGGGTCGCAACAAAACCAGATGGTTCCGTCAGTATCTTCCACCATACGTCGAACGCTGGGGCCTGCGAGACCGTATTCGGAATCGTGTCTCCGGAAATGGATTCCATCGAATGTCCCCGCGCCCTTATCGGTGCCAACCCATAATGTTTGATCGCGAGTTACCAACACACAACGGATGAATCGGCTCGGCAAACCATGTTCTTCCGTGAATTTGTCCCAGACATAGCCATTGTAACGAAATAATCCTTCCGACGATGCCAGCCAGGCGACGCCATTCGTTTCAAAGTCAATATGTAAAAGATGTGTGAAGTATAATTTGGTATCGCCGAGATAGTCGAAAACCATCCATTCGGAATCCAAACGAGGGGCGGGGGAAGCGATACGGTACCATGGACTGACGTCCTTCTCGTTTGCGTTGACGTTGAAATCCGCCCAAACGAGGAGATTCAGCTGAATGACGCATAGTAGAGGGGGGAGGAGTTTCATGAATGCCGACCCTATTTACAATTATATTATTTGGCCAGATACTGCCTTCCGGCAGAAACAACGCACCCTGCACGAAGACTATGCGCTCTCCGGAATTTGTTCTCTCCACATTTTTATTCTATCATCAAGTCATTGATAAACCATCCTTTTAATTTGGACTTACGGTACGTGGTTCCCTATTATTTGTTTGGTGGAATTGATTAAGTTACTCACCTTACGCACCCCCCCTATGATCCCCCCGTCAATAGGGGGATAAACACGTCTTCCCCGTTGACGGGGGGTGGGGAGGGGAAATACCGGCCGGTTTTGAAGATTCTGCGCAATGTGAGTTAAGAAAGTCATTATTAAAGGATGAACGTGGTTGGTATAATCCTACATGGGAATGGTCGTAAAAACATACTATTTAGCAGCAAGTTCCCGCTCAAAAAAATCCAAAATCCGATCAAACAAATGATACCGCCGTTTATCTCCACCGATTCCGTGGTCGCGTTGGGGATAGACGTACAACTCATACGGTTTCTCCGCTTCCAGCAGTTTATCCACGAGGCTGTACACATTTTGAATGTGGACGTTGTCGTCGCTCACGCCGTGCGCGATAAGCAGTTTGCCTTGTAATTTTTCCGCATAATGGATCGGCGCGCTTTCTTTATATCCTTCCTGGTTTTCGTCGGGATCGCCCATATAACGTTCCGTGTAAACCGTGTCGTACAACCGCCAGTCCGTGACCGGCGCGACTGCTGCGCCGGCGCGGAACAAACCCGCCGCTTTCAGCATGGCGGCGCAGGTCATGTATCCGCCGTTGCTCCATCCCCACACGCCGATGCGATCTCCGTCGACGTAGGGCAGCGATTTCAAATAATCGACGGCGAAATGCAAATCCTCGAGCGGCTTGTCACACGTATTGCGATGAATCGCATTGAGCCATTTCTTTCCTCGGCCCGGCGTTCCGCGCGTATCGAACGAAAATAAAATGAATCCGCGATTGACGAACGCCATGTCCTGCTCACTGGTAAACGTGTGCTCCGCCACCTGCCCCGCCGGACCGCCGTATACGTGTAAAATCACCGGATATGTTTGATTCGGATTAAAATTGAACGGTTTCAGCATCCTGGCATAAAATGTTAGATGGTTCGGCCCCTGCAATTCCAGCAATTCGGCGCTTTTGATGCGATAAGGAGCATACTCGTCAATTGTCGTTTCTCCCAAAATCCGGATCACTCGCCCGCGATGGTCCAGAACCTGAATTTTGCGTGGGACCGTCAGGCTGGTAAGACTATCCAATGCAAATTTTCGATCCGCGGAAAGATCGATGTTGTGCGAGCCCTCTTCCTGCGTCAATCGTTGTAGTTTCCCGCCGTTGAGGGAAACCGAATAGACGTGCGTTTCCAGCGGCGATTTCTCCGTCGCGTTGAAATAGACGCGATGGTGGTTCTCATCGAGATCGACGGCGATGCGCCAAAGACTGGGATTCACTTCCCATTCGCCGTTCGTCAGTTGTTTGACTTTTTTCCCGTCGCCGGAATAACGATAGAGATGGCGATAGCCGTCGCGCTCCGAAAGCCATAAGAAATCATCCTGGCGTTCCAGAAAAAACGGTCCGCCCATGACGTTGATCCACACCGCGTCGTTTTCTTCGAGAACGATGCGGCTGGATCCGTCAATCGGATTGGCGAACAGGACGCGCAGCTGAGTTTGCGCGCGGTTCAGGACCTGCACGGCCAGCGTTTTCCCGTCCGGTCGCCAGCTGACGTCGTTGATGTATTCGTACGGCTCGCCCAAATCGATCCAACGCGTATCGCGCGTTGAAAGCGAAACCACGCCCAACCGCACGTCCGGATTTTTCGTGCCGGCTTTGGGATAATACATGTTTCGCGTCGTCGGAACCGGGGAAGAAAAGTCAGTGACCGGATACACCGACACGCCGGTTTCGTTGAATTGCAGATAGGCCAAGGCATCGCTGTTCGGCGACCAGTAAAACGCGCGCCAACTGCGGCGGTAATGGAGTTCCTCCCAATACACCCACGTCATGCGACCGTTGAGTACGGCATCGCCGCCGTCAAACGTTACCCGGAACTCTTTTTTCTGTTGCAAATCATACACATAAATATCGTTCGCGCGCGTGTAAGCGGCATAGCGCTCGTTCGGCGAGAACTCCACGTCGTTCTTTTCGCCGCCGGGGAGCTGGGGACGCGTTTCTTCCTGCAATACATTTTCCTCCGGTTGCCAGAGGTATTTTTTCCCTTCCACGTGCAAACGAATCCTGTTTTCTTTTTTTGTCCAGTCATACCCATCGATTTTTTTCCATGTGGTGGCATCCTCGGGGATACGCCGTGGTTGCGATGAAGGCGCAATGGCGACGCCTTGCGGTTGCGACGCCAGTTCGATTAACGCGTCGTGCAAGGCAAACGGGGTTACCAGAAACGCAGTGGCGTCTTTCGCGGGGTTGTACAACACCAGATGCGGCGCTTCGGTGGCAAACGAAACCAAATAGGCCAGAATATGCCCTTCTTCCGACCATTGCAACGAACGCGGCAAATCGGGATCGACAGGTTTGATTCCCAATTCATTCTTTTTGTAGAGATAATCGAGAGTGATGTCTTTCAGCGATTCGTTTTCGTCGCCGTGTTCTGCGAAAAGAACAGGTCCTATAACAATACAAAAAATCAACACCAAGATGCCGCGCCACGCTATGCTTTTCCGTATCCGAATCATCCATACAACTCCCATACAATTTTTTGTCCATCATAATCGCAAACCAGCGCGAAAGGCAGGCATAAACCGCCGGATTGTTCAAAATTCATGAATCACAAAACATTCTCTATACTTCTTTTCCCAAACCTATTATGATTTCTTCCACGTTCAATTTCTCTGATGGAGGAGTTTATGATATGAAACGCTTTCCGTGTCTTTTCAATGCTTCCGCTTTCACTTTTTTGTTCTCTATTCATTTGTGTGGATCATTCGCCGACGAACCGGCGTTTCGCAGCGGCGTCGATGCTGTGAAATCTCCACTCATCAATATTTACGATCCGAGTTCATACAAACACCGCGCGCCCATCCTCATCCTGCACCGCGGCGGTTTCATTACGCCCGAATCGCCGGAATGCTCTCTGCGCGCCATCGAATTGGCCGCCGAGCGGGGCTACGAAATGGTGGAGTTGGACGTCCAGGAAAGCAAAGATCACGTTCCTATTCTTTTCCATGATGATACGATGCAAAAAGCCTGCGGCATGGACAAAGTCATTGCGGATTTCACCGCCGACGAGGTGACGAAAATCAAATTCAAGAACAGCGACCAATTCATTTCGACTCTCGATGCCGCGCTGGCGCTCTGTGAAAAACTTCATTTGGGCGTGATGCTTGATATTAAATTCGATGGAAGTGATTTATTTTATCAAACCATTGCCGATTCGCTGGAAACCTATCATCTGACAAACGCAACCGTCTCCATCTGTACGTTTCCCAAAGCCTTGCGTTATCTGCAAGGCAAAGCCATGCCCTGCCTTGGTCAGGAAGAAATGAAAAAATTCGAGGCGGACAACACGGTTTCATTGAAGGGGAAGTTCTGGTTCGGCTGGCCGCGCCGGATCAGTAACGAAATGGTGAAAAAAATCCAGGCCGCCGGCGGACTGGTCATCCCTTCCATCAACACCTTTCATTATCCCGTAGGCTCGCCTTACAATGCCGAAGCGGATATTCGCCGTATGCTCGAAGTGGGGGTGGACGCGCATCAAATCGATTCGGTTTATGAACAGTATTATCAAAATTGAAATGAGAATCAACAACCATTCGAACCGCAATGTTCTGCGGCTGCCGTTACGGTCCCATGCGATACAAATCGCCGTTGCTATTTAATCCGTTGCTCGGATCATAGGGGATGATTTCGTTTCCGGACAACATGTCGATGTCCGCATCCGGCCCGAAACTAAAAAAATAAAAAATGGAGGGATTGCCGCGATGGGTGTCGTATCCGTAATAGGTAAAATAAAGATAGGGAAACGGCGGATGCGGAAACAGGATCGTCATCGTGGCATCGGGCTCTTCCATTTCCACGTGGAACGGATCCAGGGGTATATGATCAATATAAGATATTGGCGTTGTTAGAACCTGCTGGACCGCGCGTTGATTGAATTTTTCCAACGTCAGTTCCGGATAATCGTTTCCGTCGAACGGGAAAATCCCCTGGTCGACTTTGTACGATTCCACGGCGTTTGCAAGAGAACGAAAGTCGGCTTGTACACGCGCAACCAAGGCGCGCATATGCGCGTTGCGAAAATTCGGAACGGCAATGGCGGCAAGAATACCGATAATCGCCACGACAATCAGTAGCTCGATCAGTGTAAAACTTTGTCCCTTGTTCATAATAACAACAAAAAAAAATCTACCCGCTATATTTTCTTCGGATCGGCAAATAGATGGTGGCGGTGGTGCCGACCATCCGTTCACTTTCAAATAAAAGTTCTCCCCCCAACTGCGTGATAATCCGTTTGACGACGAAAAGGCCGAGCCCGACGCCGTTTTGTTTTGTCGTAAAAAACGGATCAAAAATTTTGGGCATGAGATCTTCGGCGATTCCTTCTCCCGTATCCGACACGATGATACAGATTTGCGTGGGGGAAACGAGACGGGAAGCGACCGTAAGAATGCCGCCCGTGATCTGCATGGCCTGCAATGCATTCAGGATTAAATTCAATACGATTTGCATGAGCAAATCCCCCACGGTTTCACATTTCGGCAGGGAGTCGCTCAAATTCAATTGAAATTCACAGAGAACTTTCATGCGGGCGCAAGCCAGTTCGTAGGCGGAAAAAAGAACATCATTGACGTCGGTGAGTTTCCACTCCAGTTTGTATGGTTTGGTGGCAGATAAAAAACGAGACGTCAGGTTGGAGATGGCGTTGGCCGATTTAAGTGAATTCTTGATCAAACGGTAGTTATCGTCGTCTTTCTTATTACGGCTGCACCAGAGATTCAGATATCCGATCGTGGAGGTCAGGAAGTTGTTGATTTCGTGAATGAGCGGCAGGGCAAAATCCGCAGTAATCACCATTTTTTGGTAATTATACAGATCTCGGGTATAATCGTTGTCCGGATTGAGAATGTGTTGAATCGCAAATTGCAGCAGCGAGGGATCGACCGGTTTGACCAACAATTGTTGGACCACGTCCAATCCCAAATAGCGATTGACGAGCTCGCGGCTTGGATACGCGGTAATCACGATGATGGGTTTCGAAAATCCGTTTTGGCAAAGGCTATCGATAAAATCGAGTCCGGTTCCGTCGGGCAGAAGATGATCCAACAAAAGCAGATCAATATGCTCGGTTTCGAGGATGGCCTTCGCCTCTTTTACGGTCGAACCCGTATGAATCACATAATCGCCTTTGCACACGGCTTTATAAGCGCGCTGGGTTGCGATATCATCTTCAATGAGTAGAATCGATTTATTCGACATGCTCAACACCTTACATATTCACAAAACTCATGCAACTCAATATAGCATATCATACCTTATCGAAAGAGCAACTCGACCTGGAGGTGCTTTGCCGCATGGAAGAGATCATCCGGAGCAACCTTACGAACGCTGAAAAATTGAAAATTCTCGTCGTTACCTGCGAAAATTACAAAATCCTGAGTGAACTCTATGAACGCTATCCATCCGTCAAGCGCGAGGATTCCGATTCCATCAGTGCCGATTCGGCGTCATAATCATCTCGTTAATCGTTGTCAAAAACGTGTCCGGATCCAACGGTTTCTGAATATAATCATTGGCGCCCAATTTCATCGCCCGCACGGCGGTGCGAGCGTCGCAATAGCCTGTCAGGATAATAATGGGCGTCGTCGGCGACTTTTTTCGAAGATGTTCCAAAATCCGAAAACCGATTTCACAATCCGGGAGTCCGAGATCCAATACATACAGGTTCGGATGGGATTCGGATGATAGTTTGACGTCCTCATTTTCCAATTGAATCCATTTCACCTCATACTGACTTGCCAATAGCGCCCGCAAGGAACGGTAAGTGGATTCGCTGTCTTCTATAACGGCTATTTCCGGAATCGTCATTATTTGAATACCCTTTCCTTTTTTTAATTATACTGTTGCTTGAACGGGAAATGAAATTTTGAACACCGTTCCTGTTTCCCGTGAGGATTCCACCACAATCGTTGCGCCATGT
The DNA here is from genome assembly GCA_003598175.1 of Candidatus Omnitrophota bacterium. Lineage (GTDB taxonomy): Bacteria > Hinthialibacterota > Hinthialibacteria > Hinthialibacterales > Hinthialibacteraceae > SURF-12. Next base: position 2,331 of record QZKN01000016.1, on the reverse strand, counting down.
TCTTCGACAATGCGTCGGCAAATCGCCAGTCCCAATCCCGATCCCCGACTTTTGGTTGTGGCAAAGGGTTCAAAAAGCCGATCTGCCACCTTTTCCGGAATCCCCGAACCGGTGTCACAAATCCGAACGTTCACACAAGGGGGAGAGCAGGAAGTCTCCAGTTCGGATGAAAAAATGATGTTTCCTTTCTTCTCCGGCAAGGCTTCGAGCGCGTTTTTGCCGAGATTGAGAAACACCTGACGCATTTTTTGGGAATCCAATTGCAGAGATGGGATGTGCGGCTGTAAATCCATAACGACATGTACATCCTCTGCGGGAATTCCGGCTTTAAAGAAATTGACCGTGTCGGTGATCACATCGTTGAGATTGCGCCAATCCAATTCCGGCGGCCGGGGTCTGGCGAAATCAAGAAAGTCCTCCAGGATTCCATTCAGCCTTTTTAATTCGTTAGGCACGACATCGTCGAATTCGTCCAGAAATTCCAGATTTCCTTGCGTGATCTGCTTTTTCAAGTGATTGGATAAAGCGACGATGCTGGTAAGAGGATTGCGAATCTCATGAGCCACGACCGACGCCATCGCACCCAACGCCGCCAAACGGTCGGCGCGGCGCAATTTATCCAACGTATCCTGCAATTGCCCTGCCATTTTGTTGAAGTGATCGGTTAAATCCGTCACTTCGCGAATATTTGAATTTCTTTCAAGCCGAACGGAGAAATCGCCATCGGCAATCCGGCGCGTCCCCTGGCTTAAATCCTTGATCGGCGTCGAAATACGGGCGGAGATGGGTTTACTGGAATACCATAGCAAAAAAGCCAAAAGAATCGTGATCCCCAGGGACATGATCAAGGATTTTGTCGCGCCCGTATAGGCTTCCCTTTTTTCCATCATGACAACCAACCACCACCGCGTCGTTTCGATATATGACGCACTCGCAAAAGAGGGGCCAATTTGTGTAAACCGATAGTCTCTTGGGTGGTCCGAACTCCAATCGACCGGAAGCGTCTCCCGGTTGAATACTTTTTTCAAATTCGCATGCCCGATAATGGTCCGCTGCTGATCGATTAACACGCCATGTCCCGTCTTTCCAAACGAAATGCCGCCCGGCATGAAAGGATCGAACAAGTGCCAAAAACCCCGCAACGATACCTTGGCAAAAAGGATCGCATTCCATTCACCATGCTGATCAATCGGCAATATGATTTTCATCACCGGAATTTGCCTTCCTTCTTCGACCGAGACGGCGGATATGATTTCCGCGGAACCGGCAAGCAGAAACGCACGGATTTCCTCGGAACGATCCAAAATTTTGCTGTCCGGTCTAGAAGAAGCAATTTCCATACCATCATTTCCAATTAGGGTGATTTCTTCAAATTGTTTGGGATTGTTGCGAACCAGGGTTTCGAGGTAATAATCGATCTGGTCAGGCGGCACCTGTTTTGATCGAGTATATTCGGATACGGTGCGCAAGATATCGAGCGTCTGGTTTAAATACGCTTCAATGGAATTGGAAGCCTGTTCGCCGATATTGATGAGACCGCTCGAAATCGTATCGATTTGCGTGCGCCATGCGATATAACCGATCGTCACGCCGACCAGAAGCACGGATAGCAATACCAATAAAAGGGTTTTTCGCAGTAATAAGCGTTGTAAGGGGATGAACGATTCGGATTTCATGATCAATTTTCAGAGATTTCCCATTGATGGATGGTCTCGTACATGGCGTAGGGGTTGGGAATTTTTATGTTGAATTGTTTCGAATGTAACAGATATAAATATTGATAGAATAAAAACACGCCGGGGGGATCTGCGGCAAATTCCCGGAGGATTTGGGAATAAATGGGATAGCGATCCTGCATATCGAAATTGGCGCGCAACTCCTCGATCAATCGATCTATCCGTTCATTTTTGTAATTCCAATAATTAAGACTCGTATCTGATGTGGGTGAGTGCCAGAAAGAATATATACGATCAGGTGAAGATTCTGCCGACATATACATAAAAATCGCTTCATATTCCCCGTTATTCATTCTTTTGAATATTTCTTCAAAAGGCTTCCATTCGATCTCCATATCAATACCAATTTCATTGAGTTGATTTCTTAACAATAAAGCAGGAATTTCCACTAATGAGTTATTTTTTTCACTTAGAATGACAAAATGAAACTTATTTCCTTCCTGATCGACTAAGCGGCCCTTCTCGTTTCTATTCCATCCATTTTCCTCAAATAATTGTAACAGGTCAGCCTCCGGAAGTGAAAAAAAAGAAAGAAAATAACAGAAAGTGTAATTTCCCCCTTTACAAGACTCTCCCGGCCAGCTATAACCATAAA